>NZ_JABANE010000031.1 GCF_012844305.1 Flammeovirga aprica JL-4 | reverse complement strand
CTATAACTTTTGTTTTACGACCCATAATTAGGGTATAAATATAGCTTATATTTTAATTTGTCTCAGTACTTATCAGAATAAAACGTTAGTAAGTATTGGGGAGGAAGTAGAGGTAGTGAAAAACTATATCCAACTCAATCAATTGCACTTCGGGAATAAGGTAGATTTTATTTTGAATGTAGATGAACGTTTAGAAAATGTAGATATTCCACCACTTTCAATTCAGTTGTTACTTGAAAATGCGATTAAGCATGGAGAAATTAAAAAAGGCAATAAGATTGAAGTCAATGTTTTTGAAGAGAAAGGTAAAGCCGTAATCACTGTAAAAAATGCGGGAGAGTTGAAGGGAGATTTAAATAGTGGAATTGGTCTGAAAAACTTAGTGCAAAGACTAAAATCAGAGCTATCAGTAAATGTAAACTTTGCCATTTTTCAAACTCAAAATATTGTCACTTCTCAAATCACTTTAAATACAAACTAACATGAAAACTTTAATCGTAGAAGACTCACATTTAGCGAGACTAGAACTAAAGCACTTACTCAAAAAACATAAAGAAATAGAAGTTCTAGCCGAAGCGGATACAGGAGAAGAGGCCATCAAGTTGATTGATGAATTGAATCCCGATCTGATTTTTCTTGATATCCACTTACCGGATATGGATGGTTTTAAAGTTTTGAATACTATTAATCATATTCCCCATGTCATTTTCACTACTGCTTATGATCAATATGCCATCAAATCGTTTGATTATAATACGATCGACTATTTACTAAAACCCATCACACAAGAGCGTTTAAGTACTGCCATTCAAAAAATCAGAATTGAAGAAGAAGATATTCAAGAATTAAGTTTAGAAAACAGTATCTTTATCAAAGATTCAGACCAATGTTATGTCACAAAACTGTCTGATGTATCATTATTTGAGACGGAAGGAAATTATACTAAAGTTTATTTTAATGATCAATCCCCACTACTTCATAAGTCTTTGAATCAAATAGAAAGCCGTTTAAATAAGACCTTTTTCTTCAGAGTGAACAGACAGCAGTTGGTCAATGTCAATCATATCAAAGACATAGACACATGGTTCAAAGGGAAACTACAGCTTACATTAAGTTGTGGTAGTGAAGTAGAAGTCAGTGAAAGACAAAGTGTCGCTTTTAAAAGATTATTAAGTATATAAATAAAAATGCTCAAGCTAAATAAATTACACCACATCGCCATTATCTGCTCAGATTATCCCAAATCAAAAAAGTTTTATACAGAAATTATGGGTTTTGAAATTCTTCAGGAAGTGTACCGAGAAGAAAGAGATTCATGGAAACTAGATTTGTCATTTAATGGACAATACCTAATTGAATTATTCTCCTTCCCCAATAATCCACCAAGAGTTTCATGGCCTGAAGCGAGAGGTCTAAGACATATTGCTTTTGAGGTAGATAGTATAGAAGACAGTATCATTTTTCTAAAAGAAAATGAAGTCCCTGTCGGTGATATTATGATAGATCCTCATACGGGTAAAAAGTTCTGTTTCTTTGATGATCCAGATGAATTGCCGATTGAACTCTATGAAAAATAAATGTATTGGCTTTCTATCTAATTTGTTTAGTAGTGCTCCCCCGGCCTTGAAGAGAAAAGCGTTAAGAATTTCATGTATTGAGCCGTTAAAAATGATTTTCCTGTTTGAGCAAAGCGAGTTTAAAATCATTTAGGCGAGAGTAATGGAATTTAGCTTTTGACTTCTAAGCCTTGACTTTTTTGCTTCGTTTTTGTGTTAAGACAAAAATGAAGAAAAGGAAGCTTGAAAGTAGCTCCTATAAATGCTTGGCGAACGATCAATTGGAAGTTAACGGAAACTCAGTTTACAGTGTAGTAATTGGTTCTGTTCTAATTAAAATAATCAATATTCTTCCCTTTCAAAGCAGAAGGAGCATAGCCAAAATGATTTTTAAAAGCTTGACTCAAATGTCCAACATGACTAAAATTTAAGTCCATGGATATTTCGGTTAAGCTTTTATTGGTATAAATAATTTGTCGGTGAGCTTCTTCTATTTTTTGCTGATTATAAAACTGAAGAATAGGTTTATCAAAAATGGATTTAAAAAGACGATTTAATTTAGAAACACTCATGCCGTACTTATCACTTAATTCAGTAAGATTGGGAATTTCTGTGAAATCTGAAAGATGATTATCCCTTAAATCAATCATCAGTTTTAGATCTTCGGGGTGAATATTTCTTTTATGCTTTTCAGCGTCTTTTTCAATTTTTGTTTTTAATAGCTCAATGATTTCAATGCCCTTTGTAAAAAAGAAGGCGTGCTGTCTTTTTTCTTTATCCAAATTCTTAATAATCGCTCTTACTCTACTTTCAATTTCTGCGTTTTGTGAATAATAATTGATCCATGGGCTGTCATTTTCAAAAAGCTCCTTCATTTTGAAATTAGTCCGTTTGGCAAATTGCTGAAAGAAACTCAATGAAAAGCGAATAGAAACCCATTGATTACCTTTACCCTGAGGAAACTCGAAATCATGTACTTGAGTAGAGTTTAAGATCAAGATACCTGCATTATTAAATTTTTTGACAGTACCATCTCTCTTATAAGTAGCACCTAAACCCAATCGGACGGTAATGTAATGATCATCCGGAAGTACGGTATGTTTAGTGATGACTGGGCGATCGGAGTCCATTTCAAAAACAGCTACAATAAACTTGTCTAAAAACTCAAAAGAATATCCTTTTATATCACACCAATCTGTTTTGATTCTAAGCTCTTCACCATCCCAAGTGCCCCCTAAGTCATCAGCAAACTGTTGGTAGGCATCGTGTGGATGTGCTCCTTTAGGATCTATGGTGTATTTATCTTTTTCTAGCATTATGATTGATTTTGAGCTATTGGATCATTAAAAACACTATAAATAGCAATATACTAATCTAATGAATTACAGGTTATTTTGTCAAAAAAGTAGGAAAATAAACTTATGGTAAAATGCTCAAATCATATAAATACTTAACCAAACTGTGACAATAATTCCTTCACCTAACCTCTAATTTTGTCTTATCAAAAATCAAATCAAAGAATTATGTTAAACGAAAAAGCAATTAATTTCTGGTCGAAGCTAGAGGTAAAAGTATTAAACGGGACAGCAAAAGAAGCGGCCGATTATCATACACAAAGAAGAGCCATTGAAGAATGTGCGGCTACAATTGATGGTTTCCAATATGGTGAGTTGATGTTGTCATCAGAAGATGACAACTCATTTATGATATTATGTGGATGGCACTCAGAAGAAGATTATGTGGAGTGGTTAAAAAGCCCTGTAAGAGCTCAACAATTTGAAGACCTTTCAAAGTTATTGGAAGTGGAGACAAAGGAAAGTAAATATGATAGCTTCCATCAGTTCAGTCAGCTAAAACTTTCATAAAGACACTAATAATAGTCTATTAGTATTATCCGCAATAAGGCCAAGGTGAAACCCACTTTGGTCTTTTTTTATATGTACTAGGGTAGAAAAATTACGAATGTTTCAGGCACCATAGTTAAAACTATGGGCAGGTGATAGTCCAACCTAATCAAGACTGAAGTCTTGAAGGTTGGTCACGTAAGCAACACTTTAGTGTTGTTGGAGTTAATATCACCTGCCCATGACTTCAGTCGTGGTGCGCGTTGATAAAATAACTGTTTTTGACTTTAACGAAAACGTACAACCTGATGCCTAATTCGTGAAAGTAATTGGAATACCAACCCCCTACCTTTGTAATGTAATCAAAAGGGAAATCAATCTATTCACCTTCAACGGTTACAAAAAATTAATTATTTATCAATCGAAAAAATATTACAACTATGTGTTCAAGAATTATTTATGAAACAGGCAACCAAGAATTTATTACAGGACGTGGTATGGACTGGAACGATCCTAACGCTCAAACTTCATTATGGATTTTCCCTAAGAACATGAAAAGAGATGGAGGAGCAGGAGACAAATCCATCCAATGGACTTCAAAATATGGTTCTGTTGTGGCAAGTTTTTATGATATCTCATCTGCAGACGGAATGAATGAAAGAGGTTTAGTGGTCAACGCACTTTACTTAGCGGAATCAGAATATGGTGATGTTGCTCAAAGCGATAAACCTACGTTGTCAGTTGGTGCTTGGGTACAATATTTCTTAGATAATTACGCATCAGTTGAAGAAGCTGTAGAAGCAATGCAAGATGCACCATTTATTATTTCAGCTCCATTATTACCCAACGGTAGAGGTGCTACTGTACATTTATCGCTATCTGATTCAACAGGAGATTCCACAATTTTGGAATACTTAAATGATGGAGAATTAGTAATTCACCACAGCAGAGACTATAAAGTGATGACCAACTCACCGGTTTATTCTGAGCAAATCGCTATCAATAAGTACTGGGAATTGATTGGTGGTAGTAAAATGTTGCCAGGTACAATCAGTGCGGCAGACCGATTTGTGAGATTGAACTATTCATTAGAGTCATCACCAAAATATACAGATAAAGAAATGGCTACAGCCTCAGTGATTTCTCAAATGAGAGCAATTGGTGTACCTCTAGGGATGGAAGATCCTGAGCACCCAAATATCTCAGCTACTCTTTGGAGAACAATCGCTGATAACCAAACCAACAGATACTACTTTGAGTCAGCAGTAAAACCTGCTATTTTCTGGGTAGACCTTGATAATATTGATTTTGAGAATACAGAAGTAAAAACATTGGACTGCTGTTCAGATGCTATTTACTCAGGTGAAGTATCAAAAGAATTTACTCCTCAAGAAGCATTTCCTTTCTTATAGTGGTGAGAATAAATTAATTTGATTAGACTTTTAACTTTTACCCCATTGATGAATTTTTCATTGATGGGGATTTTTTTGTCCAAAAATAAAGAGTTGCCGAAATCTTGTAACCACTTACTCAAATCTTGTATATCATTCGCTTTTGAACCAGCGACATTTGTAATGTGATCAATAAGGAGTCAATCTATTTATAATCAACTTATTCGATTACAGAAATTAATTATTTATCAATCAAAATATTGCTATTATGTGTTCAAGAATTATTTATGAAACAGGAAATCAAGAATTTATTGTAGGTCGTGGTATGGATTGGAATGATCCCACTGCTCAAACGTCATTATGGATTTACCCTAGAGGAATGCAAAAAGATGGAGGAACGAATAACAACCCTATCGAATGGACTTCAAAATATGGATCAATAGGAGCTAGTTTTTATAATGCCGGTACTGCGGATGGAATGAATGAAGCAGGTTTGACAACAAATCTTCTTTACTTAGCAGAATCAAATTATGGAGATGTGGCAACAAGCAATAAGCCAACACTTTCTGTAGGAGCTTGGGCACAATATTTCTTAGATAATTATGCAACTGTAGAGGAAGCCGTAGAGGCGATGGAAGATGTACCTTTCATTATTGTTGCACCAATTCTTCCTAATGGTAGAGGAGCAACAGTTCACTTATCTATTTCAGATAAAACAGGTGATTCTGCCATTTTAGAGTTCTTGGATGGAGAATTAGTCATTAATCATAGTAGAGAATATAGAGTGATGACCAATTCACCGATTTACTCGGAGCAGATTGCCATCGATAAATATTGGAAATTGATTGGTGGTAGCAAAATGTTGCCTGGAACTATCAATGCGGCTGATCGTTTTGTGCGATTAAGTTATGCTTTGGAATCTTCTCCAAAATATACAGATAAAAATATGGCAACGGCCTCAGTGATGTCTCAAATGAGAGCAATTGGTGTGCCTTTAGGAATGGAAGATCCTGACCGTCCGAATATTTCTGCTACGCTTTGGAGAACAATTTCTGACAACCAAACCAACAGATATTATTTTGAGTCGGCATTAAAGCCTTCCATTTTCTGGGTGGATTTGGATAAAGTAGATTTCTCAGAAGGTGCGGAAATTAAAGCATTAGATTGTGATACAGATGCAGTTTATGGAGGAGAAGTTTCTGAACATTTTACAACTGCTACGCCATTCCCTTTTTTATAAGATTGAAATAGTATTTTAGGTTTATAAGTACAAAGTCAAAATTATCTCATACTAATTCTATTTATTGTTTTGCGATTACTTCCTTCAAAAAACTCTTAATAGAACCACTATTAATACGTTTTTTAGCGTTGTACTCACAAAAAATAAATTAGAATTTACTATGATTTATTTTTGACTTAGTACTTATATGAAGCCCCATCTTGTTAATAATAAGTTGGGGTTATTTGTATTCACTAGAAAAAATAACCATCTTTTTTATTCTTCATAAAACCGTCTTTTTAAGCCCAAAAACACACATTTTTTGTTTCTCATGAAAAAAAATCAAAAAAATATCACTTTTCTTAAAATATAATCTGCCCTTATCCGACTTAAGAGATAGATACAATAATTATGGCAGAGAAAAATCAAAATATAGAAAACACATTCCAACAGGAACAAGGCCGTTTGAAGAATTACATCAAAGGAAAGGTTGGTTCTTTGGAAGATGCTGAAGACATTGCTCAGGATGTGTTTTTGAGTTTTGTAGGGGGATTTGATGAGATCTCTGATTTGCGCAAATCAATCTCCTGGCTCTATACTGTCGCGAAAAATAAGATTGTGGATTACCGTAGGAAAAAGAAACCGCTCTCTATTGAAGATCAAAAAGTAAATGATGAAGAGGAAGGATTGAACCTAATGGATTTATTGCCTTCACTAGAAACTATGCCTGATGATCAGTTGATGAAAGACATGATTTGGGAAGAAATTCAATTAAGGTTGGAAGAGTTGCCCAAAGAACAAAAAGAAGTTTTTGAGTGGCATGAATTAGAAGGTTATAGCTTCAAACAGATTTCAGAAATGACAGGGGAAACGGTCAATACATTAATCAGCAGAAAGCGATATGCGGTATTGTATCTAAGAGAACAATTGGAAAGTCTATTCAAATTGATGAAGTCCTAATTGTTCAAAATTAATGGTACAACAGATCACCAAAGGGTGGTCAAAATTGATAAAAAGACATGGAAAAGTTTTCAAAGAAAAAGTTTATAGCTAAAAAGATCGTTTTTGGAGCAGTCATCATTACTGCCATTACCTTTATTTTTATGCAGTTATGGAATTGGTTAATGCCTGTGATATTCGGATTGACCACAATTTCATTCCTTCAATCATTAGGGTTATTAGCAATGTCTAAAATCTTATTTGGCAGGGGTGGAAGACCACGCTTCAAAGGTCGTGGTGGTAGTAGAGCCATGATGCATAGAGAGAAGTTTATGCAGAAATTTAAGGCGAGAGAATCGAAATGTGCTGAAGAGAAAGAAGACAATAACGAATAAATTTTAGTGATTTTGTGGTGGTTCGATAGAAACAATACTTTGTGTTCTTACAAACCACCTCAAGAAACACAAATACAGTAATAAAAAATCTAACAAACAAAAAGACAGAATGGTATTTTTAAAGCGAAACTATGGGTGGATCATCGTCACGATCCTTGCAGTATTACCGTTGATTATTTTGAGTAAAATGATTCACATTGACTGGGCAAATGACCTATCAATGTCATTGGTAGAAAGTACAGGAAAAGGTGACCGCACTACATTGGATATGCTGTATCATATCTCTGGTGAATTTGCCATCCGATGGTTGACAGCCGTTCTGACTTGTACTCCATTTTTTATACTGTTTGGAGTCACAAATCTTTTTGTTCGTCAAGCGATGGGTATTGCGGCTGCCGTTTGGAGTATTCTTCATTTCGTCATTTTTATAGCGATGGAAGGCTTTCTGGAAACGTTTACGGAGGTGAATTATGTAGCTGGTTTTATTGCTGTATTGATATTAATACCATTACTATTTACATCGAATAGAAAATCAATGAAGCGTTTAAAAAGCAAATGGAAGAAACTTCAGAAATATGCTTATGTCGCTATCATTTTAAGTTTAGTGCATGTAGCACTTTTAGAAAAAACATGGACCATCTATGCTGTGGTAGTGGGAGTAGGTTTCATCATTAGAATACCTGCGGTGAAGGAACGCATCATAGGGTTCAGATTGAAGAGGAAAAAATGAAAATCATAGAAAATATATTGAAATCTGTCGTTTTGGACGAAGCTGTGATTTCAGAAAAAGAACAACTATCAAAATCTGCTTACAGAATTCGTATTCAAAGTGAAAAAATAAAAGGATTAGAATTTCACCCTGGTGCATTTCTGAGAATGGGTATCGGTATTGGAAAGGAAGAACTTTCCATGAAAGACAAAGTCAGAAGCTACAGTATTTGGGATATAAATCATCACGAAGGCTTTATTGATATTGCGATTGCTACACATAGTAATGGTATTGGATCACATTGGGTGACGAATTGTGAAGTGGGAGAAAAACTTTATTTTAAGTTGAAAAAAGGGAAGTTCTTAGCCGATGATTCAGCAGAGAGTTATTTGATGATTGGAGATCTTTCGGCACTTTCACACCTTTATATGATCCAAAAAAGTCTAGGTGCAAATAAGAATGTCAAAGGGATAGTGTATAGTCAAAATCAAAGCGATTTGTTTGAAGATTTGGATGGGAATACTCCTTTCGACTTCTACAAATTACCTCAAAATCCCTCTCAAGAAATCATTGAGAAAATAAAAGAAATATTACCAGATTTAGAAGGGAAAAAGATGGTTTATATTGCAGGAGATAGCCGATTATGTGTGGCCCTTACTCAATTTTTCAGAAAGGAATTAAATTGGGAATCCTCTCAAATTAAAACGAAACCCTTTTGGAATCCAGAGAAGAAGGGGTTAGAGTAAATCTGAATAAAAAAATAGCTTACAGAAAATTAAAAAGTTCTGTAAGCTATTTTTTATACTCTCAGAGCATTACAAATTAAATACTCATCTCTACAATCTCTTGTACTTTTTCTAAAGTGATATCACCTCTTTCGCCAAGACCCACCCACTTTCTTTCTTCAAAGCGAGAAGTAATTGTTTTTACTACCTCAGCGTGATCTTCAGTATAATCAGAAATTCTAGTTTTGATACCCATAGAATGGAAGAATTCTACAGTTCTTTCGATAGTTGCTTGTGCTCTATCTTCCTCAGAACCTTCAGTAATACTCCAAACTCTTTCACCGTATTGTACCAGCTTGTCTTTCTTGTTATTGAACATTACTCTGTACAAGTTAGGGCCAATAATAGCCAATGTACGAGCATGATCAATTTCATATAATGCTGTCAACTCATGGCCGATCATGTGCGTTGCCCAGTCAGTAGGTACACCTTGCTGGATCAAACCGTTCAATGCCATTGTACAGCACCACATAAAGTTACCCGCCAAAGTACTGTCGCCAGGATTGGCAATCACTTGAGGAGCAATTTCAACTAAAGTCTGTAAAATACCTTCCGCAAAACGGTCTTGAAGTGGCGCCTGAGCAGGGTAAGTCAGATATTGTTCCAATACGTGAGTGAAAGCATCTGTAATACCGTTGACTAATTGTCTTTCTGGAAGAGAAGCAACAACTCTTGGATCAAGAACAGAGAATTTAGGGAAGCAAAGTGGTCCGCCGAAAGGTAACTTCTCTTTTGTTTCTTCTCTTGTCACAACAGACCCTGAGTTCATTTCAGATCCCGTAGCAGGAAGCGTAAGCACTGTACCAAAAGGAACAGCTTCTTTCACTTTCTTGCCCAATCCTTTTTTGATGATATCCCAAGGGTCACTTTCTGTAAATGGAATTGCTACGCAAAGGAATTTAGTAGCATCAATCACAGAACCACCACCAACAGCAAGAATAAAATCAATATTCTCCTTGATCGCTAATTCTCTCGCCTTCATGATCGTTTCATAACGAGGGTTTGGCTCAATACCGCTAAAATCAACGACATTTCTATCTACTAGTAGCGATTTCTTAACATCATCATAGATACCATTTTTCTTGATACTACCACCACCGTACACTAAAAGGATATTTTTAGCATCAGCAGGAATATGTTTATTGACTTCCTCAATTCTGTTCTCTCCAAAAACGAGGCGTGTAGGGTTCCAAAGTTCAAAATTTTTCATTACAAATATGTATTATTAAGCGGTTCATATGTTCAAACAACTAATTACTCAAAGTGTTCAAAAAAAGCTAGAAAAATAATTAAAAAAAACATCCTTGTGAGAAGTATTTTGAGTACACCCACAACTTCTTAACTTTGTGGAAAATAAATAAACTATGAAAAATCAGCAGACCTTATTCATTACTGGAGCTTCTTCAGGAATTGGAAGATCTATTGCACAGGCAGCAGTAGAGAAAGGATATCGAGTGATTGGTACTTCCCGAAACCCAGAAAGAACAAAAGATAAATTAGAAGGTGTTCGTTATGTGGCGTTGGATGTTTCCAATCCGGAAAGTATAGCACAGTGTTGGGAAGAAATTAAAGATGAGAAAATTGATGTATTGATCAACAATGCCGGACAATCTCAGATTGGCCCAGTAGAGGAGACCACTATGGAGAAATACAGGTATTTGTTTGAAGTAAATTTCTTTGGCCTGATTGATTTGACAAGAAAGATTCTTCCTCAGATGAGAGAAAGACGTGCAGGAACCATTATCAACATTGGTTCATTAAACGGACGTTTTGCTGCACCCTATTACTCTGCTTACGTGGCAACAAAATTTGCTGTTTCAGGTTTTACGCAGTCACTTAGAAGTGAGATGAAGGAATTTAATGTGACAGTAGCTTTAGTAGAGCCAAATCACATTGCTTCTAACATTGTTCCTGATTTCAATTGTCCGGAAGGATCAGAGTATTTCCCTTATGCTGATAATATTCGTCAGAGTGTGAAAGGAAGTATGTCTGAAGCAGAATCTTCTAAGGTGATCGCTGATACGGTAATGAACGCGATAGATAAAAATGCACCATCACCAATTTATGTGTCGGGAGGAAATGCAGGACTGTTGGCATTTGCAAAGCGATTCTTGCCGGATAAAGTGGCAGAAAAGATGATACGAAAAACGTATGGCTTGAAATAAATACAGAGGATGCTGAGAGGCATCCTTTTTTTGATTCTTGAAAAATACGCTACTCAAACATGCTCTAAATAAAATTAACTTTCTCTTGTTGAAAGGTTGAATTTCCATATAAACATTTATTAGTAAAAAACTTCCTGTAACATCGTGTATTAGGATACTGAATGTCATGTTTATTGTATGTACTTTTTTATCTATTATGAATGCCAATATTACATCTGAAATGATCTGGCATCTGACAACAAAAAGAACCTAATGCACTTTTTCAACTCCTATTATAATTGATTGCAGCAGGTTTCATGATTACTTTACTTAGGTATTTATTATGAATTCGACCCTAAATGCTCAACTGTTGTATGGCAATAGAATTGAGCTTAACAAAGAAAAAAGTTTTTGGAGAAAAGCGAAGTATAGCTTCTTGTTTTTCATCTTCTTTACTTTAGCAGGATTTTTCAAATTGCAATTTTTCCAAAGTGGATTACTTGCTTTTTCAGGTATGCTAGTCCTCTTTACGATTTATATGCTGAGGAAAAGAGTAAAATGGAAAACACTCTGTACTGTTTATTTGTACTTTCTGACAACCATGTTGTTTTTCCTGTCTTTAGCCGCAGGAGGAATGAAAGCGCATTCATCCGCATGGATAGCGACTACGATTGTGACTGCTTATTGGTTTTTAGGGAAAAAGAGAAGCCGGTTTATTTTAGTGTACAGTGCGGTGCTGCTGACTTTATTGTTTGTGATAGAACTGGTCAATGACGGTCCTTTATTTGATCCTTTGTCCTCTACAAATCAAGTTCTATTCAATTGGCTGTTAGATTTAGCATTACTTCTGAATATCAGTAATGATGTAAGAGCAATGGATTTACAGACTACCATTTTTCAGAATAAACTTCAAAAAAATAGTGATGAATTGATTCAGTTCGGTGAAGAACTATCGCAGACCAACGAAGAAATTAATGCACAAAAAGAGGAGATAGAATCACAAAGAGATGACATAGAAAAAAGTCACTTGAAATTGAGAAAGTCCCTTGATCATGTGACAGATTCTATTCGTTATGCAAAAACGATTCAGATGGCCCTGCTTACTTCACAAGAAGAATTGAATAAGATATTTAAAGAAGTCAGTATTCTATTCAAACCTAAAGATCACGTCTCTGGAGATTTCTACTTTTCAAGAAAATTTGACAACCGTACATTGATGGTGGTAGGGGATTGTACAGGGCATGGTGTACCAGGTGCATTATTGTCCATGGTTGCGTTAGAAGCATTAGACCGTTTGGAGGAACTGCCGGAATCACCAGCAGATTTATTGGAAGCCTTAGACACTTACTTCTTTGAAAAGTTACGCCAATCCAACGTTGATGGTAATAAAGACGGCATGGACATTTCAGTAGCTTATATAGATTATGATTACCGTTTCCAATATGCCGGAGCAAAAGGTAAAGGTTTGCTTGTTGATAATACAGGAGTTGTTCCATTGAAAGCGACAAACAGGTCTATTGGTGGAAATATAAAGAAGAGTAAGGCTTTTGAAGTCACTGAAATACAAATTCAACCCGATACTCTAATCTGTTTGTACACTGATGGATTTGTCGATCAGAATGGTATAAATGGAAAAATCGGTTCTTTACGCTTCAGAAATATCTTAGAGAAGTATTATTTGAAGTTTACAAAAGACTGTGTTGAGGAACTGGAGGTTGTTTTGAATAATGAAACGTATGGTTTTACACAAAGAGATGATATCACTGTTTTTGTGGCTATTCATCATTAATAATCTCCCTATAATATAATGTACAATCCACTATAATTTAGATATACAACCTAAATTGTAGTGGATGTTTTTTAAAAGTATTTTATACTCAAGGGCAATTACTATTATCAGCTTACTAGGTGATTTTTATAGGAATTCCTTTTTTTCAGGATTAGAATTTATTTCCCAATAATTTTGTACGTCCTCTTCAATTTGACCAACAAATAACAATGCACGAGAACTACAAGGTACAGTTACATCGGGTAGCATTTCTTTGAAAACGAAATTATCCTTTTGTATCGAAAATAATTTACGGTGAAGGATGATTTCTGTAGGTGTTTTAGTTGTAGTATTATATTCGTAATCGATAGTCATATATTGCTCTTTACTCAAAATAATTCCTTCACGGAAAACAACATTACCATCGTCATAATTTGAAAAAATTGCTAGGGTATCTTTATCTAATATCTCTCCTTGACTATTAGATAGTACTAACATGTAGTGGAAATCTAATTTTTCTTCACCCATTCTGTCTAATGGCATTTCACCAAACCCAATTAACTCAACGACTCTGTCATTAGAGATAGGCATAAATCCATTATATACAATCTCGTTTTGTAAATAAAAACTAGAAGTATAATCATCAGCGTCAATAGAGTGGAATTTTAATCCTAAATTTTGGATAAGGTAATTTCTTTTACTTAAAGATTCGTTATTCCTTAAAGAATAATGCACTGAGGGAATCTCGCTGATAAAACCTCTTCCAAATTCTCCCAATCGAACTGGAACTTCTAGTTTTATAGAAGGATCTCCATGTATATATCCTGAGTAATTATCGCTTTCTATTTTCGATAGGTTTTTCCCACAGGAGATTAAGAAGAAAGCAGTGATTAGTGATATTGTTATAGGTTTGCTTTTTATTTTTATCAATTAAGTCAGTTGATGTCGACTAGAGTACTTAGCATCACAAATTTATAGTATTAGAATGATACCTCAAAAAAGTAGGATTGAGCAACTTTGTAGCCGGTTAAATATTTTATTCAGACAGTCGATTTACATTACATAAAACAAAAAGGTACTTGCTTTTCAAAAACAAGTACCTTTTCTGTTATAATACTTTCGATTGATATTTACAGTAAATCACCTACTTCCAATAACCCTTCTTCGGTCAGAGGTTTTGTGATAAACTTAATTACATATTCATTATTGACGATTCGTTCTATGTCAGATTCGTTGTCAGAACTTGAAAGGATAGCGATTTTACATTGATTTCTAAGTTCTTCAGGGAAAGCCTCAAATTCATATAAAAATACAAAACCATCCACTATTGGCATGTTGATATCCAATAAGATTAAACTTGGTAAAGTACCTTTATAATCAAAACGTTCTTGTAGAAACTCTAATGCTTTTTTACCAGAGTTCTTAATGACGATTTCCTCTGCGAAATCGGTTAGCTCTATTATTCTGTTGTTGATGAAATTGTCAGTGTCATTATCATCAACAAGTAATATAGTTTTTATTTTTTTACTCATAATTGGACCCCTGATAGTAGTTTGATTTTTTAACTAGCTTGGTTATATAAAAAAATTCAATTTTATACCAAAATACAAAATTACGGAAACTGCATTATCAAATTCTTGATATAATACTATTTGCTCTTTTATTATTTAAAAGATTTCAAAAATTGTGCATTTTATATGTTCTTAAACCGAAAATAAAAAAAATCTCCCAATAAATATTACCTTTTATTGAGAGATTGCATTTATTTCTTCCATTCAATGATCTTATCCGCAATTTTTCTGTCATTTGCCAGTCTAGGGACCTTGTTTTGACCTCCTAGTTTGCCAATTGATTTCATATATTGTTGGAAAGCATCTCTTTGTAATGGTGTAATGACGATGGTTCTTGTGATACTGCCCGTAATCAGGTCATCGTAATACGTATTCAGTTCTCTTAATTTATTGTCTAAAGTCAAGGCAAATGCATCTTGATCATTAGGTTCTTCTTCAAAAGAAATCAGCCACTCATGATACGGCAGTCCGTCTGAAGGGCTTACTTGAGGTGCAACTGAAAACTCTGTAATCTTTACTTCAGGATGTTGTTCCAAAGCGTATTTCATTGTTTTCTCTACTTCCTCACCAATAACGTGTTCACCGAAAGCAGAGATGTAATGTTTGATTCTGCCTGAAACAATGACTCTGTAAGGGTCTGTAGAAACAAACTTTACAGTATCTCCGATAGAATATCCCCAAAGTCCTGCATTAGAATTAATGATTAAGGCGTAGTTTTTACCTACTTCCACCTCGTCTATCATCAGACGGGTAGGATTTTCATCAAAGTATTCTTCAGAAGGGATAAACTCATAGAAAATGCCTGAATCCAATTGTAAAAGCATTCCTTCTTCATGCTGAGAGTCCTGAAAGGCAAAGAAGCCTTCTGAGGCAGGAAAAAGCTCAATGGAAGGTAAATTCTTGCCGATTGAGTCATATAATTTATTACGGTAAGGCTCAAAATTTACACCTCCGTAAATGAATAATTCAAAATTAGGGAAAACCTCTTGGATTGATTTTCCTGTTCTTTCGATGATACGGTCAAAGTACATCTGCACCCATGGCGGAATGCCAGAGATCAGCGACATATCTTGTGCAAGCGTTTCATCGATGATACGTTCTAGTTTAATCTCCCAATCTTCAATACAGTTGGTTTCATAGCTCGGCATTTGGTTTCTTCTCAGATACCCCGGTACGTGATGATTGACAATACCTGAAAGTCTGCCCGAAAGAATTTCGCCAGATTTTCCTAGTACAGGACTGCCTGAAAGGAAGATTAATTTTTTATCCAGAAACTTAGCATTTCCCGTTTCATGAATGTAGTTCAGCATAGCGTTTCTTGCCGAATTGATATGATTGGGGATAGAGTCTTTGGTCAAAGGAATATATTTAGCACCTGAAGTGGTACCAGAGGTTTTGGCGAAGTAAGCAGGAAGTCCTTTCCAAAGCACATCGCTTTCACCTTTTATAATTCTATCAATATAAGGACGTAAAGCTTCATAGTCTACAATTGGCACATTCTTCTTGAAATCGTCATAATTTCTAATGTCTCCAAAATTATGATCCTTTCCGAAGGCTGTATTTTTCGCACCCTGAATCAAGGATTGAAAAACTTTATCTTGAGAACGGCTAGGGTTGTTGGCCCATTCGTTTTGTTGCTTTACGATGTAAGCCGCTAATGGCTTACTTAAAAAAGATTTAAATCCCATAATAAGAGGAAGTCTTAAGTCTAATGTTTGTCTTTTTTTGGACTGGGTTCTACGTGAATGAGAATGTCAGCAATTTCATTAAAATCAGCTTTCAGCGAATCCTTGACATTGTGGGCAATATCATGCCCTTCTCTCACTGACATTTCACCGTTGACAATAATATGAAGATCTACATAGAATTTAAAACCCATTTTACGAATAAAGCATTTTTCCGTGTCAATTACACCTTCCACCTTTACGGTTTCCTGTTTTACTTTATCAATGAGATCATCATATAAATTTTCGTCCATTATTTCCCCAAAAGCAGGTCTGAAGAGCAAGTAGCTGTTGAAAAGAATAATTCCAACGGCAAAAAGTGCTGCCCAAGAGTCTGCTGCTTCATAGCCTTCACCTCCAAAAATGGAAATACCTATGCCAATAAAGGCCGACAAAGAAATTAAAGCATCGCTTTTATGATGTCCGGCATCAGCTTCTAATGAAGAGCTATTGAGAATTTTTCCTCTGTACTTTACAAAGCGGTACAGAAAGTATTTTATTAAAATAATTACCCCCAGTACTATTAAAGTATAAGACGAAGGTGTGACGGCATCGCCTGATAAGATCCGCTCTATACTTTGTTCTGCTATGATCAGCGCAGAGGTAATAAGAAAGCCTACCGTGATAAAGGTGGCTATAGGCTCAAATTTTCCATGGCCGTAGGGATGATTCTTATCCGGGGCTTTGGTAGAAAAATTCAAACCAGCTAAAACAACAAAAGAAGAAATAATATCAGCACATGACTCAATAGCATCGGCAATCATAGCCTGTGAGTTTCCTAGAATTCCCACTGTGCCTTTAGTGATGGTCAGAATGATATTTCCAAAAATACTCAGCCAAGTCGTCTTGAATGCGGCCTTTTTTTCTTCTTTTGAAATCATAAATTAAAGTTTCTTTTCAGCTTCAGTTAATAAGGCCGCCTTGTTGATTGGCACCACCCCCACATGTTCACACACCAATCCACCTCCAAGGTTGGCTAACCCCGCAACTTTATCCATTGGCAAACCTACGGCTAAAGCTAAAGATGCAATACTGATTACGGTATCGCCCGCACCAGAAACATCTGCAATTTCTCTTTTATGAGCAGTAATATGAACGTCTTCAGAATGATTAGAGATAAATACACCATGTTCAGAGAGTGTTACCATAGTGTGTTCGTTGTCCATTTTTTCTTTCAACAGTTTTGTTGCTGCTTTCACTTCATCAATCACATCACCACTAAAATCAAACTTCAGCCCTTCTCTCATTTCTTTAAGATTCGGTTTGAAGAGCGTTACACCTTCATAAGCCAGGAAGTTTCTTTTCTTAGGGTCAACAGTAGTTGGGATACCTTTTTTATGGGCAATTCCCACTACTTTCTGAATCAGTTCAGGTGTCAATACACCCTTGTCATAATCTTCGAAAATGATTACATCTGCATCATCCGATAACTTTTCAATTCGTTGTAATAACAAATCAGTATCATCAGCATTGATAGGAGCACTGTTTTCATGGTCTACTCTCAATACATGCTGTGCACTTGCAATCACACGGTGTTTCACCGTTGTCTGTCTTTGTGCACTTTGAATAAGGCCTTCTTTTGAAACACCCAATTCGTCACAGAGATCTAAAAAAGTATCAGCTTCGTTGTCTTTGCCAATAACAGCACATAAAATGGGTTGAGCACCGAGAGAATGAAGGTTTTTAGCCACGTTGGCAGCACCTCCCATTCTTGATTCCATTTTGTTGACGTTAACAATAGGTACAGGAGCTTCAGGAGAAATTCTGTCTACAGAACCCCATATATAAGAGTCAATCATCACGTCTCCAATAACCAAAGCTTTCAGACCATTAAATTTCTCTAAGGCCTCTTTAATACTTAGTGCCATTTATATCAAATATTTTAGGATAAGAGGCAGTCCATTATGATGAACTGCCTCTTCAAATTATTTCAAATCTGCTAGAGCCACTTTTATTTTCTCGCAAGCCGCTACAAGTTCTTCATCAGATGCCGCATAAGAAATACGGATGCAGTTAGGCGCACCAAATGCTGCACCTGCTACTGTAGAAACATGAGCTTCATTCAAGAAATATAACGCTAAATCTGAAGAATCTTTGATCACCTGACCGTTAAAAGATTTACCGAAGTAAGAACTGAAGTCAGGGAAAATATAAAATGCTCCTTGAGGAAGGTTTGTTTTTACCCCTTCAATATCATCTAAAAGGCCTTTCAGTAAGTCTCTTCTTCTCAAATAAGCCGCTCTCATTTCTTCAATTACCGAACGGTCACCTTTTAATGCCGCCAAAGCCGCACGTTGCGTAATCGTATTGATACCCGAAGTCACTTGACCTTGGATAACGATACACGCTTTTGCCACATGTACAGGAGCGGCGATATAGCCAATTCTCCAGCCTGTCATTGCAAAACCTTTTGAGAAACCGTTGACTACTACAGTGCGGTCTTTTACATCATCAAAAGAAGCAATACTTACGTGAGGACCGCCAAAGTTGATGTACTCATAAATTTCGTCAGAAACGATATAAAGATCATCGTGTTTTTTCACTTCATCTGCAATCTCTCTCAGTTCGTCTTTTGTGAAGACAGTACCAGTAGGGTTACAAGGTGAAGAGAATAAGATGGCCTTTGTTTTAGGAGTGATGGCCGCTCTCAATTGCTCTGCAGAAACTTTAAAGTCGTTTTCAATTTCGCCTTTCAAGATCACAGGCTTACCACCTGCCAATACAATCTGATCTGTATAAGATACCCAATAAGGAGAGAAGACAATCACTTCATCGCCTTCATTAAGAATACTAAGCATCACATTGGCGATGGAGTGTTTTGCACCTGCAGATACAACTACATTTTCCATCTTGTAATCCAAACCGTTTTCAGTCTGTAATTTTTCGGCGATTGCTGTTCTTAATTCAGGGTAGCCTGGTACTGGAGGATATGAAAAATACTTACCGTCGTCGATAGCCTCTTTGGCTGCGTCTTGAATATATTGTGGAGTGGCAAAGTCAGGTTCGCCAAGGTTCAGTTTGATTACATTGACACCTTTAGCTTGGAGTTCTCTGGCTTTTACAGCCATCACTAAAGTAGCTGACTCTGTAATATTATCAAATCGGTTTGATAAGGTAAGTTTTGTTTCAGTATTTGATTCCATTCTAATTACTAATTTTTTATCCTCGAATCTAGATTGTAGAATGCGAAATTAAGGTTTAGAATGAATACTTCCTTTCTTTTGTAGCATTAAATGCCATTACTTGTGATTATTTACTGAATAGTAAGTTTTCTTTACAATTTTTCTCTCCCACCACAAAGACCAAGTGATGTCTTTGAGCAATAATTTCTTTTTTCACCTTAAAAGTTTCATCACAGTAATAAAGGATAAATTCATATTTTTCTTTAGGGAGTGAAATGGAAGTAATATTTCTGGTGTTTAGGCGTGCAATAAGCCGTTTGTTGTCATAAATTTCAAGTTCAAGTCCGTTGAGTTGCTGGGCGTCATAATTGATGACTTCAAAAAGTACTTTTGAGGTGTTTTTTTTTACTTTTTCATTGGGTGAGAAAAAAGTGATAATTGGCAGAGTGAGATAGAGTAAATAGAGCATAGCATGAAGGTTTTTATTGTTAATTGGGTGCTCTATAATATAGTGAAAATTAGGCATATAAAAAAGAGATCAAAGCTCGTGGCCTTGATCTCTTTTTATGAAAACTAATGATTAACTATTTGTTGTCATTAGGAATATCTTTGAATGATCCTGCAGTTACATTAGTTTTTGATCCATCAGTTCCAAAAGCAGTAAAACTGAAAGTACCATCTACAGTTTTACCGTCTGATTTATCTATGCTGATTTTAAGATTAGGAGTATCTCCTGTTAAAATTTCTTGGAAATTCAATAAAGACGCTTGTCTGATTGTATAATCAAATGACTCAGCTTGTTCTAAAGTTGTTTCTAAATTAGCATCTTTTTGAGTATAAAGGCTTACTAATGAAACAACATCTTGAGCAGAAACATCATTTAAATATAAAAATGCAGTTTGTAATTTTGTTGCAGAAAGACCACCTGTAAGAATTCCTGTAAGACTAATATCAATAGAATTACCTGCAGTAAACTCATCGTTATTTAAGATACAAACAATTGCTTCACCTTTTGCGTCTGCTGAAGTAGTTGAAAGTTTGATATCTGCAAAATATAGTACAGTCGTATTGCCTACAGTTTGGTATCCAGAGTAGTTATTGAAATCTTTGGTATTACCATCAATTGTAGCTGTTGTTTCTCCAAATTGGAACAAAGTATCTGTAAGATCATTTACAGCATCATCTACTGAACTGCCACAAGAAGTGAAAATGGCTAAGGGTAATACGAATAGAATAAAAAGCTTTTTCATATTAGTTGTGTATATAATAAAAAATAATAAACCTAAACTGGTCAAGGTTTGAATTAAGACAAACGTTAAAAGATGTTAGACAAATATTATGCAATTTTTATCTTCTGATGGCGGTTATGGAGAAAAACTCTGTTCCAGAAATACGGTAAGAGAGTGTCAGGCGTCCATCTTCGTTAATTGATCCTGATAATGAGGCGTTGGTCTCATAATTTGTAATCTTCGACAATTGAAAAGAGTTGTTTTCTCTATTTCCTTCCACAAGTACATCACTGTAGGTTTTTTTTACAAAATCCTCTTGTGACGAACCTAATTTTACAGCCACATTCTCCACAAAAATTTGAAGATTGACTGAGCGGTCACCTGTTTTGCTTAATACAACAATGTCCTTATCAGTAAGGGATTGTAAAGAGGATTGTCCTTGACCTGTTTTTGCAGAGATAGAGGTCACAAGATAGTTCCCTTCTACAGCAGATGCAGTGTTTGCAATATCTGCTGGCTCACAAGAGAAAAAACAGAAAATAGAGAAGACGACAATAAGTGCTTTGGGTATGCTATTCATAAGTGTGATATGGGTTTAAAATATAAGTGTAGTTGATACGTCTAATATACGCTAAATCATCCGGATTTTATAGGACTATTTCAAGAATTACTATTCTATTTAACTCAGTGTCTGATATTAGCTTTTCATATTAACAATCTGATACTCATAAAGGTTTTTTTGACACTTTAAAAAGTCCCGATCTTGCACCTACATTGTGATGAATATCATTTATAAAAGTGCTAACAAACTGTATATTTGCGACATTCATTTTATTTATAAAAAGAAGACGATAAAATTATCATCATGAACAAGAAAACAATCTTAATGATCTTAGACGGATGGGGAATTGGTCCTGATCCAAAAGTGTCTGCTATTGCACAAGCTAATACACCTTTCGTAGATTCATTATATGAAAAATATAAGCACAGTAAATTAGAAGCTTCTGGTTTGGCAGTAGGTCTTCCTGAAGGTCAGATGGGTAACTCTGAAGTAGGTCATATGAACCTTGGAGCTGGCCGTGTGGTATACCAAATGTTGGTAAGAATCAACCAAGCTGTTCAAGATGGTTCTATTGCTGATATTAAAGAATTACAAGACGCATTTGCTTACGCGAAAGAGAACAACAAAAAAGTCCACTTCATGGGTCTTGTTTCTGACGGTGGTGTTCACTCACACGTTGGACATTTAAAAGGATTATTAACTGCAGCAAGCGCAGCAGGTTTTGATAAAGATCAAGTTTTCGTTCATGCTTTCACTGACGGTCGTGACTGTGACCCTAAGTCAGGTAAAGGTTTTATTGCTGACGTTGAGGAACACATGGCTAAAACTACTGGTCAAATTGCTTCAGTAGTAGGTCGTTACTATGCAATGGATAGAGATAACCGTTGGGAAAGAGTTGCTTTAGCTTACAACGTAATGGTTAACGCTGAAGGTGAAAAAGTAACAAACATCCAAGACGCTATCCAAGCTTCTTATGATGCTGACGTAACGGATGAATTCGTTAAACCATTAGTGAACACAGTAGACGGTGAGCCAGTAGCGAAAATTGAAGAAGGTGATGTAGTGCTTTGCTTCAACTTCCGTACTGACCGTGGTCGTGAAATCTCTCAAGCGTTATCACAAAGAGATATTGCTGAGGGTGGAACTAAGAAATTAGACATCAAATACCTTACAATGACAATGTACGACGAGACATTTGAAGGTGTTGATGTATTATTCCATAAAGATAACTTATCACAAACATTAGGTGAAGTATTAGAAGGTGCGGGTAAAAAGCAAATCAGAATTGCTGAAACTGAAAAGTACCCTCACGTAACTTTCTTCTTCTCAGGTGGACGTGAGAAAGAATTTGAAGGTGAAACGCGTTTATTAGCTCCTTCTCCAAAAGTAGCTACTTACGATTTGCAACCTGAAATGAGTGCAGGTGATATCAGAGACAAAATTGTTCCTGAATTACAAAAAGGTGAAGCTGACTTTGTTTGCTTGAACTTCGCTAACGCTGATATGGTAGGTCACACAGGTGTATTCGAAGCAGCAGTAGCGGCATGTGAAGCTGTTGACCAATGTGCTAAAGCTGTAGTTGAAGCTGGTTTAGATAACGGTTATTCATCAATCGTTATTGCTGACCACGGTAACTCAGATGTAATGAGAAACCCTGACGGTTCTCCAAACACAGCACATACTACTAACTTGGTACCATGTATCTTTGTTGATCCTGATTTTGACGGTGAAATCAAAGACGGTAAGTTAGGTGATATCGCTCCAACAGTATTGAAAATTGTTGGTGTTGATCAACCAGAAGAGATGACAGGTGATTGCTTAATCTAAGTATTAGGTAATTCATAAATAAATTCAGAAGAGGCTGTTCAGCAATGGGCAGCCTCTTTATTTTTGAAAATAAAATAGTTTGAACTTTAATTATTTAAGATTTTTTTCGAACTTCATCAAAAAGAAAGTACTGAGCTTAAAATTGTTGATATTTAATTTAGTCTTTGTACTTCGTATCCATTTGAATAATGGATCATTTGAAATTTTAAAATATCAATCAAAGTAAGAAACACTTTTTCACTAATATGGGGCGTCAAGCAAAAGTTATAGCTATTGTAAATCAAAAAGGAGGAACAGGAAAAACCACCACTACTACTAACCTTGGTGTGGCGCTAGGCAAACTAGGCAACAAGGTGTTATTGATTGATATGGACGCCCAAGGCAATATGACTTTTCATTTCGGTTTGCAGAATGACTATAAAAAGTCAGTGACACACGTACTGACTGAGGACGCGAACTTGAAAGAAATTGCACTTAAAAAAGAAAGAGTTTACATAGCACCTTCTGATGTTTCATTGGCAGATGCTGAAGTAAATATGGTCAATGCAGATCAAAGAGAGTTTCTTTTAAAAAATGCTATTGATAAGGTGAAAGATAAATTTGACTTTATTTTGATTGATTGTGCTCCGGCCTTATCTATCTTAAGTATTAATGCACTGACGGCTTCTGATCATATTTTTGTACCGTTGCAGATGGAAGTTTTAAGTATGCAAGGGCTCTCACAGATCTTGGAAACTGTATTCCAGATCAAAGAATCATTAAATAACAAGCTTACTATACTAGGTATTCTTCCTGTCATGTTTGATACAAGAAGAACCGTCACGCATGAAATCCATAAGCATATTAAAGAGAATTTTGGAATCAGAGTTTTCGAAAATCATATAGGAATTGATGTGAAATTGGTAGAAGCCCCTTCATTTGGGCAGTCTATATTTGGTTATTCTCCGCTTTCAGTAGGTGCGATGGCTTATATGCGAGTGGCGAGAGAATTGATCTCTGTTTTACCAAAAAATTAATCTCTAAATAGGATTTTTGAAGTATCTATATAAATATTCCTAGCCAAACAAACTGTACCATAATATTGTTTTGAAAAAGTCGTAATTTAAAAAAAGAAGTTAATCTATAGTTTCTAAAACCGATTAATGAAAGGACACTGGCCTTTCTTTATAACCCATAAAATTACCCGTTTTCAAAATTAGCTATAATATGGCACTAGGAGATAATATCAAAAAGGATCGTTTGTTAAGCCGTGACGATTCCTCAGCTGGAAATGAAAGACCCAAAAAGATTCAAAATGAAGATTGCAGTGACTTGAAAAAAGAAGTCCTTCAGCTTCGTGAAAAATCCAAAGCTTTAAATAAAACAATTCTGGTAGCTGAGACCGAATTGGACGGAACCATCATTTCTTGCAATGACAGGTTTGCACAGCTTTTGGGTTATAAAGCCAAAGAATTATTCAATGAGCCTTTATCCAAAATCCTTTCTGAAGACACTCCAAAGAACTTTTCTGAAAGTGTACTCAATATCGTAAAGAAAGGAGAAACGTACACAGGTACTACCAAAAACCTCACAAAAGAAGGAGGTACAGCGTGGATGGAAGTGACGATTTCACCTATTTATAATGAGGATAACAAACTCTATAAATACTTGTTGCTTGGGCTGGATGTAACAGATATTGCTACTAAAGAGCAAGAGTTCTCTAATATTAAAAGTGAGTTAGAGTCTACCGTTAACATCTTCCACACTGCAGCGCTTGTATCAGAAACTGACCTTTATGGAACCATTACTTTTGCAAACGAAACTTTCGCAAAGCTTTCTGGATATACACCGGAAGAGTTAGTAGGAAAACCCCACAGTATAGTAAGGCACCCCGCCAATCCTAAGTCATTGTTCAAAGAGCTCTGGGATAAAGTTCAAAACGGACAGATTTTCCAGGGAATTTATAGAAATCAGGCTAGAGATGGAAGCCACTATTGGGTGCAGGCAACAATTGCCCCGGTAATGGGTGCGGATGGAAAACCGATCAAGTACATTGGGGTCCGTTTTAATGTGACGGATCAAATGGACAATGAGAAGGAAAGAGAAGCTGTACAAGAGGTAATTTCTGATTCAAATGGTATTCTAGAAATGGACTTGGATGGTAACATTAAAACGGTAAACCAGAAGTTCCTTGATTTTGTGGGCTATAGAGAAGAGGAGTTGTTGGGCAAAAGCCATGATTTACTGATTCCTCAGGAAAATGACCATATCAGAATTGATAAGAACAGAAAAGATAAACTGTCTCAAGGTCTGGCAGTGAAAGATACCTTCAAAAGAGTAGATGCCAATGGAAATATAAAATGGCTTGAGGGTACCTATAACACTGTGAAAGATTATGATGGTAATGTAGCTAAAGTAATTGCTCACCTTCAAGATGTAACAGCAAGACGATTGGCCAATGCGGATAACAGAGGTAAAGTAGCGGCGATTGACTCCAGCTATATGCGTGTAGAGTTTGACTTGAACCGTTGCATTATTGATTGTAATGAGCTTTTCTCCATTGGTGTAGGCTATTCTAAAGATGAACTTATAGGTTTAGATCATATCAACTTAGTAGATGAAGCTTATGGAAGATCACAGGAGTATAGAAATTTCTGGGATAAACTGAGAAATGGTGAATCGGATAAAAATGTCTATAAAAGAAAAGTAGCAGGCGGAAGAGAAGTTTGGTTGCAAGCTACTTACAACCCGGTGAGAGATCAGGATGGCAACATTTACAAGATCATTAAAATTGCGGAAGATGTAACAGCACGTCGATTGGCCAACTCAGATAATCGAGGTAAAATTTCAGCGATTGATGCAAGTTACATGCGTGTGGAGTTTGACCTGAATCGTTGTATTATTGATTGTAATGACCTTTTCTCTGAAGGTGTAGGTTTCAGCAAAGATGAATTAATGGGGCTGGACCATATCAATTTAGTAGAAGAGTCTTATGGCAAATCTCAAGAATACAAAAACTTCTGGGACAAACTGAGACAAGGTAACTTTGATAAAGATGTTTATAAAAGAAAAGTAGCAGGCGGAAGAGAAGTTTGGTTGCAGGCTACTTATAACCCTGTTAGAGATCTTGAAGGTAATGTTTATAAGATTGTAAAAATTGCTGAGGATGTTACAGAACGACGCTTAAGAAACTCAGAAACTAGAGCCAAAATTGAAGCGATTGGTAATGTACAAGCAGTCGTGGAGTTTGACTTGAACAGGGTGATGCAGGATTGTAACGATCTGTTTGAAGAAACTACAGGTTATTCGAAAGCTGAATTGATGGGTAATCATCATAGAATGCTGGTAGAAGAAAGTTACGGTAATTCGGTAGAATACGAACGTTTCTGGGATAAACTGAAGCAAGGTGTACACGATGAAGGTGTCTATAGAAGAGTGAAGAAAGATGGAAGTATAATGTGGTTGCAAGCTACTTATAATCCAATTTTTGACCTTAATAATAAGGTGTTTAAAGTAGTGAAATATGCTACGGATATCACAGAGCAGATTGAGACACAACGTAGAGCGGAAGCACTTAAAAACGAATTAGAATCAAGAGTAAATGCCTTCAACTCTGCTGCTCTGATGTCAGAGACCGATTTACATGGTAATATTACTTTTATCAATGATGCTTTCGCCGAACTATCAGGTTATACGAAAGACGAATTATTAGGGAAACCGCACAATATTGTACGTCACCCTTCTACTCCTAAGTCAGTCTTCAAAGAATTCTGGGAAACGATCCAAGACGGTAGAATCTTCAAAGTGAAATATCGTAACCTGAAGAAAAACGGTGGTTATTACTGGGTTGATGCTACAATTGCACCGGTATTGGACAATGATGGCAAACCAGTGAAATACATTGCGATCCGATTTGATATTACAGCTCAAATGGACCAACAAGTAGAGAAAGATGGTGTAGATGAAGCATTATCGAAATCTACAGGTGTACTTGAATTGACAATGGACGGTGAAATCATGTCGGCCAATGACACAATCCTTGAGGCCTTAGGGTACAATGAAGGTGAATTATTAGGAAAGAGTCATGATGCACTCTTGACTTCAGACCATGAGACCATTAATAAGAATAAAGAACTTTGGAATAAATTATCACAAGGCCAATTCCATGTAGACTCCTTTAAAAGAAAGAGACAAGATGGAAGTGATGTGTGGCTAGAGGGTTCTTACAACCCAATTCAAGATTATGATGGCAACTATGTGAAAATCGTAGTCTACTTACAGGATATCACCCAACGTCGTTTGAATAACTCAGAAAACAGAGCCAAAATCAAAGCCATTGGTGAGGTGCAAGCTGTTGTGGAGTTTGACATGGATGGTCTTATGATTGAATGTAATGATCTGTTTGTACAAACGACCGGTTATTCTAAAAATGAGCTGATGGGTAAACATCACAGAATGCTGGTAGAAGACAGTCATGCAAGTTCAATTGAATATGAACGCTTCTGGGATAAGCTGAATCAAGGTGTCCATGATGAAGGTGTTTATAGAAGGGTGAGAAAAGATGGTAGTATCATGTGGTTGCAAGCTACTTATAGTCCAATTTTCGACCTGAATAACAAGGCAATGAAAGTAGTAAAATATGCTACTGACATTACTGAACAGATTGAGACACAACGAAGAGCGGAAGCCTTAAAGAACGAATTAGAATCAAGAGTAAACGCCTTCAACTCTGCCGCGCTGATGTCTGAAACAGATTTACATGGTAACATTACTTTTGTCAATGACACCTTCGCTGAACTTTCCGGATATACCAGACAAGAGTTACTAGGCAAACCTCACAATATTGTGCGTCACCCTTCTACTCCTAAGGAAATTTTCAAAGAATTCTGGGACACTATTCAAGCGGGTAGAATCTTCAAAGTGAAGTATCGTAACTTGAAGAAAAACGGCGGTTATTATTGGGTTGATGCTACTATTGCCCCGGTATTGGACAACGATGGGAAACCAGTGAAGTACATTGCGATTCGTTTTGATATCACAGCTCAAATGGATCAGCAAGTAGAGAAAGATGGTTTGGATGAAGCGATCTCGAAATCATCAGGTGTAATGGAGCTTTCTATGGAAGGTGAAATTTCAGCCATGAACGACACGTTGCTTGAAGTGATGGGTTATAATGAGGGTGAAATTATCAACAGTCCGCATGATGTGATTGTAGGTGTTGATCAAGATACAGTGCTGAGAAATAAAGAACTGTGGGCCAAACTGCAGAAAGGGCAGTACGTGGTAGATTCCTTCAAACGTATCACAAAAGATGGAAGAGAGATTTGGCTGGAAGGTTCTTACAACCCGATTCAGGATTACGATGGTAACTATGTGAAGGTTGTAGCTTACTTGAATGACATTACAGCAAGAAGAATTGCCAATGCGGATAACCGTGGTAAGATTGCGGCGATTGATGCAAGTTACATGCGTATGGAATTTGATCTTACAGGTAATGTACTTGACTGCAATGATATCTTCTGTCAGAATACACAATATACCAAAGAGGAAATTGTGGGAGCACACCACAGTAAATTAGTAACAGCAGAATATTCTCAATCCCAAGAGTACAAGACCTTCTGGCAGAAACTAAGTGTAGGCGAGTTTGATAGAGATGTCTACAAACAATTGAATAAAGCAGGAGAGGAGATTTGGCTACAAGCTACTTATAACCCAGTGCAGGATCATGAGGGTAACTATTATAAAGTAGTACAAATTGCAGAGGATGTAACTCAAAGACGATTAGCCAACGCTGAAAACCGAGGTAAAATCAATGCGATTCTGAAAGCGCAAGCTTCTGTGGAATTTGATCTTCAAGGACATATTCTGGATTGTAATGATAACTTCCTGACCACAACAGGTTATAGAAAAGAAGAGATTCTCGGTAAACATCACAGTATTTTCGTAGAACCGGAGTATGCCACAAGTTTTGAGTATAAGAACTTCTGGGAGAAACTGAGAAACGGAGTATTTGACAGTGGTGAATATAAACGTATCAATAAATCAGGACAAGAAATATGGCTGCAGGCCACTTATAACCCGATTGAAGATGCGGAAGGAAATATCTTTAAAGTAGTGAAATACGCTTCAGATGTGACCGAGTTTAAAACAGCCTACAACGCACTGTCTGATTTCTTAGATGAACTGGCCAAGGGTAATTTTGATGCCAAGATTGACCTCGGAAATATCAACCTCGATTCAGATATCGGTAGAATGATCGAAAACAACAGATCACTGAGAGATAACCTGAAAAACTTCATTACGGAGATTAACCGAGTAGTACAAATAGCAGGAGATCAAGGTAAGTTGAGTGAGCGACTTGAAATTGAAAGTGCTCAAGGTGCATGGAAAGAATTAGCCGATGCCTTCAACAACTTGCTTGTATCCATATCACAACCAATTCTAGAATTCCAAGGACTAACCAAATCAATGGCACAAGGTGATTTATCAAAACGATTCACAGGGAAAGCCACTGGTGATATTGGGCAAATGGCTCAAGGTCTAAATGAAGCCTTGGATGGATTACAAAGCTTGCTTCTTGAAATTGAACAGATGTCGAATACGGTGGCAGGGTCTTCGGATCAGATGAAACAGAAGTTCGGTATCATGGATAAATCAACAGACACGGTGGTATCAGCCATTCAAGATATATCATCAGGTATGTTGGAGCAGGTAGCAAGAACGGATGAATCTTCGACACTGGTAGATGAAATCCTTTCCGCAGCGGAAGACACCGGTAATAAGGCACATGTCATTAACCGATCTGCTGAATCTGGTATGGAGTCTTGTCAGAATGGTATGATGATCATCAAGCACTTGGTGGAAAACATGAATGCCATTGAAAACTCCGCCGGATCTACTTCAGAATCGATTGAAATTCTTGCCAAACGATCGGAGGAAATCTCAAGAGCACTGACAGTGATCACAGATATTGCCTCACAAACCAACCTACTCGCCCTTAACGCCGCAATTGAGGCCGCTAGAGCAGGTGAAGCAGGTAGAGGTTTCGCAGTCGTTGCCGAAGAGATTCGTAAACTGGCAGAAGATTCAAGACAGTCTGCAGGTGGTATTGAGAAAGTGATTCAAGACGTTCAGAAGGACGTTGGGTTAGCGACCAAAGCCATCGACAAAATGGAAGAGTCGGTAAAAGTAGGTAATGATGCAACGAAAGACGTATCAGAGGTATTCAAAACCATTTTAGACTCTAGTGAGGAAACCCTGAAACTGTCGAAAGATGTATTGGAAGCAACAGATACACAGAAAGGTTCAATTGACTCAGTTGTACAAAACATTGAGAAGATTGTGGTGGTATCAGAAGATACAGCAGCTGGAACCAAGAACGTGGCAGGTGTTGCCGATGAAATGTCTGGATCAGTGAAAGAGATGGGTGAAACATCGGAAGAACTGAACCAAGTGGCCTCTCAATTGAAAGAGGGAGTTGGTAAGTTTAAATTAAAATAATGGAAAGTAGGGGTGTTGTTTTACAGCATCCCTACCCAAAATAATGATTTCAAAAGACCTCACTATTATGACTGTTGAAGAACCAAACAATGCATCCCGATCAAAAGAAGAGAGAATTGCTGAGGCTATAGATATGGCTAAAGTGACAATTGATGATGAGCAGGAGCAGAAAAGCAATATTATTGTATTCCGATTAGGAGAAGAAGAGTACGGACTTCGGATAGATCAGATAAAAGAAGTTGTGATTACTCCACGGATTACAAAAATACCTCTTACTCCCTCTTATGTGAGAGGAGTGGCAAATATCAGAGGAAATATACTGGCCATTATTGATCTGGAAGATAAGTTTTCGCTTAATAATACAATCAATGAAACGAGTGGCTACACGCTTGTAGTGGAAAGCCACGAATTCAATATGGCTATTTTAGTAAAAGATGTACCCAATACCTTGTCTGTAGCAGATACGGACATCGATTATACACCTGCCGTGGTGACGGAAATGCACGGAGAACAGGACTATATCAATGGTATTATTAAGATAGAAGATCGACTGATTATCTTAATAGACATCTTTAAGATTATCACAAAAGACGACCTTAAAACTGTAATAGGGTCTAAGATTTAAAATTTAATGTGTATTTACCCATGGCTAAAAAAGTATTAATTGTTGATGATTCCTTGTATATGCGTTCCATTATCAAGGACGCATTAGAAGAAGCGGGGTTTGAAGTTATTGGACAAGCATCAAACGGTGAAGAAGCGATAGACTTAGCATTAGACTCAGAACCTGATTTGATAACCCTGGATAATATCCTGCCTGATATGTTGGGGCTTGATATTTTGAAAACCTTAAAAGAAGAAGACCTTACTTCAAAAATCATAATGATCAGTGCTGTTGGACAACAAGCAGTGATTGATGAGGGAATGAATCTGGGATTGGACAGCTATTTAGTGAAGCCTTTTACGCCAGAACAATTGACGGAAGCAATAGGTCAGATTATTTAACCTCAAGTGCCAATTCAAAATTTCTTTACACCATTTTTTGATATATAACGCCTTCGGAAAACGTTGAGTAGTGCTTGCTATTACAACGGGCTGTAATGTCGTACCCAAAAAATGACTCATGAAATTTGACTTCGTACTTATCATGCACTTACACGAATGAAAGAAGAAGAACTTAAACAGATATTTCTCGCCGAAGCTCAGGATAGTTTTGAACAGCTCAATAGATTATTTACACAGCTGGAAAAAAATCATGCTGACAGAGAGGCAACAGAGGCTATTTTTAGAATTATTCATACACTGAAGGGCAATGCAGCCGCAATGGGTTTTGAAGATGTAGCTTCCGTTGGACATCTGTTGGAGGATATTTTCAGTGAAATTCGAAGAGGAAACATTGCCTTGACCTCCATGGTCTTCAATGATCTATTCAAAGCGATCGACAAGCTTGGAGAAATGATTGAAGGAGTGAAGGTCGATAAAAAAGTTCCTTATAAAGGAATGAGGGCGAAACTCAAGGTGATCCTTAGAAACCTGAAAGGAGAGATAGAGTATGAACATACCCAAGGCGGAGGAGAATCATCTGAAAAGAAGGATAAAGAACTAGAAGCATCTCTTCAGGAAAAAAATGAAGAAGAGTTGACAGATAGTCAGAAAGAAACTTTAGCGTCTGAACAGCCCGTTCCTATTGGTGTGCCATTGGCTGATGAATTTTCAGATGATGAGGACAAAAAATCGAAGATTACCTTCTCTGATTTTGTACAGGTACCCGTTGCCAAGCTAGATACTTTATTGAATCTTGTTGGAGAGTTGGCCATTGAAAAAGATAGAATCATTGCTCAAGGGGCTAGTTTTGGAACCACCAATGAGTATACCCGTTTGTATAGAATCACTTCTGATTTACAGTATTCTGTAATGGGTGTAAGACTGGTACAAGTAGGTGCTTTGTTCCATAAATTTCACCGTATTGTTCGTGACGTTGCTACGATTGAGAACAAAAAAGTAAATCTTGATTTACAGGGTACTGAAATTGAAATTGACCGTAATGTACTGCAGATTATCAGTGATTCTATGATTCACTTGGTCCGAAATGCAGTAAGTCACGGTATAGAAGGTCCGGAGGAAAGAAAGAAAAACGGTAAAAAGGAACAAGGTACGATTCAGTTATGTGCCACTTCAGACAAGGAGTATGTGATTATTGAGGTCATTGATGACGGAAATGGCATTGATGCAAATAAGATCAGAAAGAAAGTCATCGAAAAAAGACTGGCAACACCAGAGGCATTGGCCGCGCTTTCAGATGATGATGTAGTGAAGTTTATCTTTGAACCGGGATTCTCTAGTGTAGATAATGTCACTTCAGTGAGTGGCAGAGGTGTAGGGATGGATGTGGTGAAAAAAGCCGTGGATGCAGTTGGTGGGAAAATCAATATCAAAACTGTATTAGGGCAGGGCACAACATTCAGTTTGAGTTTACCTTCATCAATGGCGGTAAAATCAGCTTTACTTTTTATTATCAACAATACAGAGTACGCCATTCCGTTATCATTTACAGAGGCGGTTATTTCTGTAAAGAAGTCTTCTATTCATAAAGTAGGAGGAGGGCTGGTGACCACACACCTTGATGATACCATTACTGTGATGTTTTTGAGAGATATTTTTGACTGTCAAGATATAGACGGATTGCAAGACCCTCAATTACTTCACCGTTCTTTTGATAAGATAGAAGACCCGGAAGCTAAAATTAATATTGTTGTTGTATCTGTTGATAATAAGATGATTGGTTTTGTAGTAGACCGATTATTGCAACAGAAAGAAATAATAGAAAAGCCATTGGGTAAACCTGTGGAAAATGCACGTTTTATCAGTGGTGCTACTATTTTGGGCAACGGTAATGTCTGCCTTGTATTGGATGCCAACGACATCTCAGAATTTTTATTCAAACCAACTTTCGCAACTGTATAATTAACTTAGAATAACAGAAAGAAATCATTATGTTTCAATCCCAGTTTTCGATAGAGAAATCCTATTTAATAAATGATGTAACCAATATTGCATTGGGAAATGTTGCTAACGCTTTATCTACCGTTCTAAAAGATGAAATTTTAGTAAGGAATGTGATGGAAGTAAAAGACCTTTCCAAAGAAAAACTATTACGTCAGGACTATAAAGAAGATGTGTTTGTACTGACTACAGATATTATTGGCGATATGAAAGCGGAGACGATGCTGATTGTTCATGGTGAAGATGAACAAGGCATCATAGAAAAAACTTTGCCGACCACAGAATGGGGAAAGAAGCAAATGAGAGAGGCAATGTTATTGGAATTGGATAATATTCTGATCGCCGCTTTTGTGACAAAGTTTGCCAACCTTTTTAATAATACGATCTATGGTCATGTACCTAGTATTCAGGAAATGTCTTTAGATAATTTTGATAAATTTATTCATGAAAGGGAAGCAGGAATGAATGTTTCCTACGCGTTGAAAGCGGAGTTAGGGGCTTTTAAATCTAGAGTAAATTTAGAATTGATCTGTATGTTTGATGAAACGCTGATTCCTTTTGTAAGAAATTTTGATATGGAAAATGCGTTTGTAGGAGAACAGAGTGAAGATAAGAAAGAAGACAAAAAAGGCTTTTTCAAAAGTATTTTCGGCTAAAAAAGACTCAGCTGTTCTTGGCCATACTTGATATACCCTTCATGCTGTAGCAACCATTTTTTTCTACCTAAACCGCCAGCATAACCTGTCAGTGTACCATCACTGCCTATGATTCTGTGGCAAGGAATTGCCAATGCAATAGGGTTTTGCCCGTTGGCTGCACCCACTGCTCTGATGGCTTTAGGATTACCAATTCTTTCAGAAATATCAAGATAAGTAGCCACAGTACCATACTTCACTTTGCACAGTTCCTTCCAAACCTGCTTTTGAAAAGTAGTACCCGATAGGTCAATCGAAAAATCAAATCCCAGTTTACTATTGCCCTGAAAATAATTATCGATCCATTCGATCGCATCCATGGTATGTGGATTGGTCAAATCATCTAATATTTCCTCGCCTTCATCAAGAAAGCGAATTTTTGAAACTCCTCTAGGAGAAGCTTCTACAACCATAAGGCCTAGAGGAGTTTCAATATAATCTCTAAAAACGGTTTCCATTTTTTATCTAGTGCTTAAATAGGTAAAGCATTTTTTCTACGTGACCATCCTACAAGAAGCATAGTTACAGCAAGTATACTTCCTACTCTTGCAATATAGTCACCATATAATGTATAGAACGTTTCTTCTTTGTTAATTCTTACGTTGCCCAATTCAGCACCCGTCTCACCATACGCAATAGGCTTCAGAATATCCCCTCTTTGGTTGATAAAACAAGAAATTCCTGTGTTGGCAGATCTTGCAATATCTTTACGTGTTTCAATGGCTCTCAATGATGAGAAAGCAAGGTGTTGTGTATGTCCAGGTGTGTCATCCCACCAGCCGTCATTGGTAACGACTGTAAGAAAATCAGCTCCTTTTTTAACATACTCTGTCACATATTCACCATACACGGATTCATAACAAATAATCGGCCCCACATTGATGTCGCCATTGGCAAAAACATCTCTTTCCTCTTGCCTTCCTAATCCGCCAGAACTACCACCGAAGTTAAGAATAATGGCTTTTAGAATTCCTGGAAATGGAATCGTTTCTACACCAATAACCAATTGTGATTTATGATAGAAAGACAAAGGCTCTTTATCTTTTACTCTTACTGCCGTATTGAAAACATCATAGTACCCTATATTTTGAGAGTGCCTTGAGGTAGTTGTCAACGCCGTATCACCATAGATTTTATAAGTATCTGCACCCGATACCAAAGTGGTATTAGGGAATTTTGCCATCATTTTTTTGATGACCAATAAGTCAGGACTTCTATTCGTACGGTCTTCATCAATATTATTACTGATGGAAGTTTCTGGCCAGAATACAAACTTAGTATTAGGCGTGATGGTCTGTTCCGTAAGGTCCATCATACGTTTTACCTGATCCTGAGGAGGAATATAAGTTGTTGTATTTTGAGCTCCCGTTCTGGCATTGTATCTAAACTTTTCAGAATAACAGTCAATGTTGGGTTGAACTACTGCTACTTCAATTTCTTCACCCACTTCTTCATAAGTATAATACATATACAGAGAAGTAGAAATTGGAATCAATAAGTAGAAGAAAATAGAAACAATTTTTCGTCCATTGACCATAAAACTAAAGAAATAGATATTGATCAATGTAATCCAAAGTGTTCCGCCAAAAGTACCCGTATATTCATACCACTGTGCCAAGGAAGGAGTAAAACTCAATACATTGCCGAGGTTTAGCCAAGGCCATGAAAATTCCCAGAACATGTGCACATATTCAAAAGCAATCCACCAGCATACAAAATCAATATGATGGAATTTTCCTTGAGAAATTCTCTTGGTATGGTAAAAAGCTAAGAACGGCAATGCCATTAAAGCCGCATTGGCTCCCCAGGCACCAAAAGTGGCCCATTTAGAGGCGTACCAAAGCCACCAATACCCTACGAAATTGAAAGTAAAAAAGGCAAGGAATGCAAAACCATAAATTCTCCATCCTTTGAAACGCTTGCTGTCAAGAGAAATCACTCTTTCAATTTCCAATAAAGGCACAAACCCAATAAAAACTAAAGGAAGGAATCCATGCCATGAAAGCCCCAAGAAGGTGCCACTAAGCAAAGCTAGAAGCCACGGATACCACTTCTTCTCACTGTTTGTTGTTATAAAGTCGTAGATAAATTTCCTCATTATTGATCTTTGTATTTATACTTATTGCCCTTAGGTTTCTTCTCAATTTTCTTTCCTTCCACCACTGCAACAATCTCGCCTTTTGGAGGATTTTCTGTATAATATTGTGCTAATTCTGAGAGTGTTCCCCTCATAGTCTCTTCATGAAACTTAGATAATTCCCTAGAAACACTCGCTCTTCTTTCACCACCCCAAGCTTCAGCCAATTGCTCTAAAAACTTAACTAAGCGGTGAGGTGATTCATAAAACACCATTGTGCGCTGTTCCTCTTCCAGCTCTTTGATTTTAGTCTGTCTTCCTTTTTTGTGGGGAAGAAAACCTTCAAACGTAAAACGGTCAGCCGGCAAACCAGAGTTGACCAACGCAGGTACAAAAGCCGTCGGTCCAGGAAGCGTTTCCACTTTGATACCAGCTTCTCCACATGCTCTCACTAAAATATAACCCGGATCAGAAATAACAGGTGTTCCCGCATCTGAAACTAAGGCGATTTTCTCTCCTTTCTGAAGGCGCTGAATCAATCCCTCAACAGTCTTATGCTCATTAAAAGCATGATGACTCTGCAAGTTGCTTTTAATGTCAAAATGCTTCAATAATTTACCCGTATTACGAGTGTCTTCTGCAAGAATTGTATCTACTTCATTCAGTATACGCAATGCTCTTGCAGTTATATCTTCAAGGTTCCCGATAGGCGTAGGAACTATATATAATGATGTCTCTTCCATAATTCTTTTTTATCGAAACAAAGATAATAATATGACGTGACCGATCATGTCTTATTGAGGTAAGTTTATAAAAAAAGCTATATCAATATTCATGATATAGCCTCTAAAACTTTTCTTTGATGTCTGTTGAATTAAAAATCACATTGTATATAAGTAAACAAAAACCTTATGATCATCAGTCACAAAGAAAAAACCATTGAGATAGGCACCTTTATAAAAAGGTTGTCCCTGATAGACCTTTGACTTTAATTTCAAATAATTACCATCGCTGTAAAACTGTTCCTGCACTGAAGTAGGGTACCATTTCTTGATAAACTTCTTATTCAGAAATTTTGCTTTACTTAAGTCATCACGATTTTCAAGCGACTGCGTCAGTTTTTGGATTTGAGTAGAATCATAATCCAAGGCACAGTAGAGTTGATAATCTGTAGGTCCAGGAGCAAAACCATCTGCATTTGATTTAGAATTGATCTCCCAGATTGCACTATTGGGAACAACGGGCAGGTTTATTATTTTAGATAAGGTGGAAATATCATTACTAATCTTTTCCTTCTTTTCTTCATTGCATGCAATACAACATAGTGATACAATAAAGATTAAGATAGCATTTACTTTAAGCGTAATAATTTTTTTCATTCAAGATCTCATTTCTCTGAAGTAATAAGTACAATTTTGACTTAGTACTTAGCTTAAATATGTTATTGGTTTTAGAAAATAAAAAAGCCAAAACATGATAAACGCTCAATGTTTTGGCTTTCTTTTTTGAGAAAATACAAAAGTTATTTGCTGATCTTCACTTTATTCAAGATCGCATCAATAACTTGTTTTGCTGTTACTTCATCCGCTTCCGCCTCATAGTTAAGGATGATACGGTGGTTTAATACATCATAAGCAATTTCTTTGATATCTTCTGGAAGAACGTAGTCTCTACCATCGAAGAAAGCGATTGCTTTTGCTGCCCTGTGCAAGTTGATAGAGGCACGAGGAGAAACACCAAACTGAATGTATTGAGCTTCCTCATTTAAACCGTAATCTTTAGGGAAACGTGTAGCAAAAACAAGGTCAATGATATATTGCTCCAAGCTTTCACTTACTTTCACGTCATTAATTGCATCACGGATCGCGAAAATATCTTCTTTAGATAAGATAGAACGAACAGAATCATCAAACGACTGATTCGACATTCTTCTCATCACTTCTAATTCGTCTTCTTTGCGAGGGTAGTTGATGTATACCTTCAACATGAAACGGTCAACCTGTGCTTCAGGAAGAGGGTAAGTACCTTCTTGTTCTACCGGGTTTTGAGTCGCCAATACCAAGAACGGACGGTCTAACTTGAATGTAGTTTCACCAATCGTTACTTGCTTTTCTTGCATGGCTTCCAAAAGTGCGGCTTGTACTTTTGCAGGAGAACGGTTTACCTCATCTGCTAATACTAAGTTAGAGAATACAGGACCTTTCTTCACTTCAAATTTACCTTCTCTCTGATTGTAGATCATTGTACCAATCAAATCAGAAGGTAATAAGTCAGGCGTAAACTGAATACGTTGGAAATCCAAATCCAGTACGTTAGACAAAGTGTTTACTGTAAGGGTCTTTGCCAAACCGGGTACACCTTCTAAAAGTACGTGACCGTTGGTAAAAAGTCCAACTAATAATCTATTAACCATGTAGTCTTGACCTACGACTACTTTTCCTACTTCCGTAATCACTTCATGGATTTTATCATGAAGTACTTTATGATCTGCCATATTATTTGCTTACAAAAACTTTTCTTTGTTTAATACTGACATATCAAGCATAATTGATAAAATGCTCACTATGTTCAGATATGCAATTTACACCTTGAAAAGAATTATTATTGATATTCATTTGCACCTAAACAAAATTTAACTTTTACTAACAGCTTCACTACAAAAATGCCATTTCTAATGTCTGAATTGAGGTTTAGAATCGGTAAAATCAGACAACAAGAAAAGAGGTTATCTTAAAAAAGACAACCTCACTCCATGATCTCAAGCACTGATAGTTTGTTGTTAGTAAATGCTGATGACAGAATTTATGATATCCAAATTTTCAGGCTTGAGCAAATCTTAGTAATAATCGAAAATATTGGTTTTACAGCTAAGTTATTTTGCGTATATACTGTGTGTAATATACTAGCTTAATTGCGTTTACTCTTGTGTGTTCTGCACATCACTCATTTGTTCCGTTTTTACTTCCTTAGTGTCTTTTTGATCATTGCTGTTGTTGGTGAGGTTAGATAACCCCAACAGTGTTACCACAATGATAAGCACGAAGAAAGCATATAATTTATGCGATTTCATTTTTGTCAAATAATTGGTAAGTATTAATTACTACTACCAAATATGCGTATTTAATACACTTTTGTTGATGATGCTTATCAATGAGTGTTAATGATTATTATCAGTAAAAGAAAAAGCCTTCAGCAAGAAGGACTTACAGAAGGCTTTTAGGAAAAGAGATATTGAGTAGATTAATTCATTTTACCAATGCCATCAATGATCCCATCAATATTTTGTTCGATGAATGTATAGGTGCCATCATTGTGTAAATGACCAATCGCAGTTTTGCCATTTTGTTGGGAAGTGCCCCAGAAAATACTTTCTCCTAAAGCATTAGAAGCAATGTCATAAACAGTAAGACCTTCAAATTGCATGATATGTTGTGATGAATAATCAACTGGGTCGATCTTAAGCAACTGAGGATTACCAGTAGTATTGATTCCAGCAATTACAATTTTATCTTTTGACTTTTCAGTCGTTTGGTTATTGATAATATTAAAATCTCTCAGCGATGTAATTAAAATTTCTTCACTCTCATCTGTATTGACAAGTTCATAGATGTCATTACAACCAATACCCATTACTTTGTTTTCAAAAGTCATGATTTTAGATAATCCACAAGAAAGTATAAAACGGTTGTCTCCATAGTTTCTTGAAGTTTGCTGATCAGTATCCACTAATTGTACATTAGTTTCGCTTTCATCATCAGTGGATTTATAGTAGAACAGTTCATTTTCTTTTATACCTGCCCAAAGTACAATATGTCCAACTTTATTAATGGTATCAATTTTCTTTGACGTACTAGCTGTTTGAAGATGTATCTCTGTAAAATTATCTACATTGGCAGCGTAAAGAATATTGCCTTTAGGGTCAGCAGCGAAACCTGTGATTGCACCATCGTGAGCAGTAGAAATAGGCACTTCAACTATTGAACTTTCACCTGTAACAATACTGTACAATTTACTATCATTGCCAAGGTAAATTAACCCTGCACTAGTAGGGATAAATTGTTCACAAAAGAAAAATTTTCCTGAGATAGGAGGAGCAGACTGCATAGGAGTTGTGTTGCCATTTCTATTGTCTAAAATATAGTTTTCAACACCTTGAAACCCTAGGTAGAGTAGGTCATTATTGATTTGATGAAGATCAGTAGGTAACCACTGAGGAATAAAGGTTTCATCAAAATTATTGGTATAAGTCACCGTGTCGATTTCATTCTCATTGGTTACTTTATACATTCTTTTTCTGTTTTCAGTATCCACCACATTAGGACCAATGAAGATACTTGAAGCATAGCTTAGGTCAATGTTTTTGATGTGTTCTTGAGGGGGAAGTTGATCGTTTTCTTTGTTACATCCAACAGTGAAAAGAATCACCGCGATGATCATAGACAGTTTTGTTGTTTTCATTTCTGATTGTGGTATTAATAAATTTATTAGGTATTTTTATTCGTTTGCAAATCAATTGTTTTTATGAGGTGTACGCTACCTCATTTTTAGTAAATTGGCAGTATAAAAATGAACTATTAAACGGATGAATTCACTAGACGTTTTTGTTTGTTATCATCCTTTTAATTCATTTAACCATAGGTAGGTTGATTTAAATAATTTTTATAAATACTTTATCAATCTTTAGGGCGTGAGAAAAAAGTTGTGAATTACTTGCATAAATTCTCCCGTCTTTATTAATTATAAGGTTCTAGTTGATGAAGTTCATTCATCATTATTCAAAACCAACGATAAGTGGCAGATATACAGACAGCTGATGAATTAATACGAGAACTTTACAGGCATCGGAAAGTGATCAATCATCTCTTTAAAAAGAAGAGTGCTTCTTTTGATGAACTCACGGAGATAGCTGATGGTAAGGAAAAGGAAATCTTGCAGGCCAATGCAAGAGGAATCATCTCTTTGCAGGAAGGTGAACCGGCACGTTTAGACGAACGTCTACTCAATTTTGTAGAGGATTTTCTGGAGATCAATGAGGATATCAGAAATTTTGAGATTGATGAGAGTATCAGAATCTTGAAAAAGACGATTTACCTTTATGAAATTGATGAGGATAGTAAGGAGAGAGAGCGTTATTTAAATAGAGTAAAGCGAAACCTGAACAGTATTGGGAGGGTAATTCGTAAGAATGCAGCCACGCTTAGTGCTTTAGTAAAACAAGAATATAAAACGGCATCTTCAATTGAACTTAAAAAAGTGAAAATTGAAGACCACAACGAACAAGCTGAAAAGCTTTTACAATTGATTCAAAACGCTGAGGAATTGCTGGAAAACCCATTCTTCAGAGTCGTTCAAGACGAAGGACTTCGTACCATCGTCAACGAATTAAGAGGAAATCACTTGACCATGGCACGTCATAACTTGATTGCTTTACGTCAGGAAATTGTTCGCTTTATTAATCAGATTGCAGAGCTTGATCGTCAACATAAAAAGATTTTACAACTCAAGAAATACAGAGATTTGTATGAGTTGGAAGTGCGTACCAATGTGGAGGAAGTCTTCACGCATGAAAGTGCTTTGTTCTTCGATACGCAACTACGTTTTCAAACTATGTTAGACTTGGATTACCTAAGAGGTGATGAAGGGTTAGACATTATTGAAAGAGTAGCGATTCGTCGTCAGCACAAAATGAGGATGCAATTGCAGGCGGAGTTGGATATCGATGGGGATTTATTAGATCCTCAACAGCAGAAAATGTTGCATATCGATTTCAGTAAACTGAAAAGAGCATTCTTCTTGCAGGATAAAGACTTATTCCACTTTGTGAAAGAATATGATTATGGATACGAAATGACAGAAGATCAATTGATCAAAATTTACTGTCAGGTGGCATTGATTTTTGAAGATGAAATGGATTTTGGATTACCGAAAAACCCATTTGATGATGCCAAACAAATCGAACTGAATGGAAAACAGTTTGCTTTTATTCGTCCAAAATCAACAGAAAAGAAATAACAAACAGCATGAATCTAGATCATAATAGTACCCGTCGAGTATTTGAGATGCTCAGTCGAGGACAATTTTTGAGTGCTAATACCATAAGACCGGAATTCAGAAAATTATACGATGAAGTAGAAGAATACTTTTCTGCATTCGAAAGCGTCTATGCCCCGCTAGGGTTTCACCTAAAGAAAGGAAATAATTACTTCTATTTTTCTCGCGAAGGTGGTCGTCAGACCATTGAAGAGAAAATCGAACGTTTCTATAAATACATTGATCGATTAGCATTTTTTGCAACTTTCGCTCCTGGATTTGGAGAAGGAATGCGTTTTTATGTCAAAGATATTGTGCATAAATGCAATGTTGAAACGGACTTGAATGATCAACTTCAACGTTTTGGTTCTGACAAATCGATCTCTACACATGATAAAGTAAGAGACCTTGTAGACGAAATGAAAAGACAGGGTTTTATGGAGTGTGAGGATGATGAAAACGAAGGTTATATCGTTTTATCATCTTACAACTACCTGAAAGATATTGTTGATTTAATAGACATTGATCCAACTCACGAATAATGAATACAAGACAATCACCTAAAAGATATTTAAATAAACTCGTCTTGATTAAAAGTGCGGGTTTTGATTATGCTGAAGTGGATCTTGGAGGAAATGTTCACTTTGTGGGATCCAATGGTTTTGGTAAGACAACAGCATTAAGAGCCGTTTTATTCTTTTATCACGCCACTTCTGAAAAAAGAGAGTTGGGGATCAAAGAACAGCAAATGTCCTTTTCTGAATATTATTTTCAAGACCTCAATGCCCGTCTGATTTATGAAATTCAGACACCAAGAGGAAAGCATTTACTGACGGTATATAAATCTGGAGGTCGTTTGAGATTCCGATTTATAGACGCTTCTTACAACAAAGATTTATTTATCAAAGACCGAAAAGCATGTACGCATGATGAGGTCATTGAGAACTTAGAAAAAGCAGAAATTCCTTTCTCTGACGAGATTAGAAGATTTGCGGATCTAAGAAAAGTGATCTATGGTGTAAGTAAATACAATACACAATTCAGCCTATTAAAACCGTCTGCAGGTGTAAAAAGCCATCACGTAGAAGGTATTCCGAAGGCGATTACCAACATCTTTAGAAGTTCTGGCTTAAAGTCGGATTACATCAAAAGAGCGATTGGTGAAGCGGCCTCTGCAGATTATGAAATGCAACCTATTTCTTTGGAGACGATTGCTAATTTCATTCATGAGTTTGATGATCAGTTAACCGATTTTGAAGACTTCGAAAGAAATAAAGGTAATGCCGAGGAAATCGTTTCATTAGAAGCTGAAATCACCCAACAGCAAGATTACCAACAACGTCTTGCCAAGCAGATTGGTGGTGGAGTTGCTTTAGCAGAAAAACACTTAGCCGACAGTGAAAAACTCTTAGCAGAAATGCAGAAAGAGGAAAATGAAATGAAGGCGAAGTACGAGAAAGCAGAGACCAACTATCAAGAGAAAACAGCTGAAGTCAATCAAGAATTAGGGGAGATTAAAGCGACCTTGAAGGAGATTGAGAGAAGAGAGAAGGAATATGAATCCATCAATATCGGTGGGGAAACATTCTCAATTGAGCAAGTAGTTGATTTGGTGGCAGAAGAACCACGTTTGAAAGATCAGTTGATTTATCAACAGGAGATCAAACAGATGTTGGTTGCGAAGACGGCGGAGGTTGAACGCTTGATTTCTGATCAAAAAGCGTCACTAGAGCAAAAGTTTACTTCAAGAAAAGGGGAGTTTAATGAGCAAAAACAATTACTCAAAGAACAATTACATCTTCAGAAAGAAAAACTTCAAAGCGAAAAGCAGGAGAAGTTAGAGGAAGTAAGAACTAAGTTCTTTACGCAGGAAGGAGAATACAGAACAGAATTAGATCAGCTAAAAGAAGCGAAAACGAGAGCGGATGTTGCTTTGGAAATGGAGCAAGACAAAGATTTCGCAAAGAACCTTTTAGTAGAAAACAATACCCTAAGATTTAAACTTTCATCTTCTATCAAAGAAAATAAACACACTTTGGTAGAGACGGAAAACACAATCAAAAACACCAAAGAACGTAAGCGATTAGAAGAGCAGATTATCCGTAATGAAGCGAGAAATCAGCAAATCGAATTGGAGCGTCAGGTGAAGATTGCTTCTGATGAGGTGGAAGAATGGAAAGTCCGTCAAGAGAATTATGAAGGTACATTTCGTGAATTCTTAGATCAAAATAAATCAGATTGGGCAGAAAATATCGGTAAGGTCTGTGATGAAGAATTGCTTTCTAGAAAAGATTTGGAACCATCTTTATTAGAAGGTGAATCTTTCTATGGAGTGAAATTGGACATCGCTTCACTGACTTCAAAAGTGACGGCTACCGATCATATTTCATCAACTTATGAAGCTAAAAAAGAAGCATTGGCGAAAGCTGAAGGTGACTTAGCGGAATTGGATGAGGTGATTGATAAGAAAGTTGAAAAGCTATTAGGGAGCTATAGCAAGAAATTAACGAAGCTGGAACAAACGCTTTCAGACCTTTCTTCAGAAATTGTCAATCAGGAAAAAGAACTAAAAGAAGCAAGAGAGCAGGAAGCATCAATCATCGAAAAAGGTAATACGCTGAAAGAAGAAGCCTTGGTTGATTTGAGAAGAAAGCTGAGAATTGCTCAAGAATCTTGTGATACCTTAGAAGGAAAACTAGCGGACTTAAAAGATGACCGTTGGGCTCAAGAACGTGAGATTTCTGATATTTTCAACTCTAAAATCAATGCTTTAAAAGAAGAGATTGATGGAAAGCTAGCGAAGTTAGAGAAAGAATGGTCGGCCTATCAAGGCGATCATGATAAACGTATTACTGCACTTGAAGAAGAGCGTAAAGGTTTATTGGAGGAAAAAGGTATTGATACCGATAAGTTAGCAGAGGTTGAGGAAGAAATTACAATTCTGAATCACAAACTGAAGCAGGTTGAAGAAGCTCAAATTGTAAAAAGAGGGTACGAAAAAGATAAAACGTACTATTTGGACAAAGCGGAGGAGACAAGAAGTAGAAAGAAATTCCAAGACAGAGAGCTAGAAAAACTGAAGGAAGAATACGATAAGGCAGTTGAGGAATACGAAGAACAACTCAACTACCTGGACGATAAAAGAGATGCTTACCGCAGAACGAAAGATCATTCCAATCATCTTTTAAAACAATTCAAAGCGGCAAGAGAAGAAGACGAACAAGCGTATGAACGTCTTCAAAAATATTTTGATGAAGGTGTAGAAAACCTTAATGAAGCAGAAATCAACGACAGCGATTTATCTTTCTTATTGACAGAACTAAGAAAATCATTAAAAGAAAAAGCACGTTTGGTGTCTACCTTCAAATCAAAAGGACAAATCTTTACAGGTGTCTTCAGAAGAGACAATCACTTGAAGATTCCTGCACTTTTTGCTCAATCGACTTTACAAGAGTTTATTTACTTGGCGAAGAAAGTCCTTCCGAGTTTATTGGATGGAGAGCGATTGTCGCACATGAGGGATCAATTAGAGAAACAGCATAGAGAAATCATCAGTGCCGTAGCTCGTCAGGTGAAAGACCTTTCGGATACTTCAGACTTGATCAAGAAGATTGTCAAGGACATCAATAACGGATTTGCGAAAAGTAACTTCGTGGGAGTAGTGAAGTCCATCGAATTGGAGTACAATGAGAACAACACGCCATTGTTGACCACTTTAAAGAAAATCTACAAGCTCAATGAGAACGTTTCTTTCTCAGATCAAGGCGATATTTTTAAGGTCAATGTCAATAATTCAGCGAAAGATTCTCGTTATTCAGTTCAGTTGTTGAAAGACCTTCGTAGAGTAATTAAAGAAAATGCTCAGAAACAGATTACATTGGAAGATACTTTCATGTTGCGCTTTAGAGTGATCGAAAATAATAACGATACAGGTTGGGTAGAGAAGTTGTCTAATGTAGGTTCGGAAGGTACGGACGTGTTGGTGAAATCGATGATTTACATTACGCTGTTAACTGTATTCCAAGAGAACGCTTACAAAGAACAAGAGGATTACTTTGTACACTGTGTGATTGATGAAGTTGGTAAATTATCAGATCGTTACTTAAGAGATTTGATCCACTATACCAACTCCAAAAATATCCGCTTGATCTTCGGTTCACCAAACGAAAATGATCCATCGATTTACGATCACGTATTGAAACTGGAGAGAAATTCTAAGACAAATAAAGCAAGTGTTGTGAAGCTTGTGAGTGAGATATAGAGAAAAGCCTCTTGCTGATACAGTGAGAGGCTTTTTTGTACATGAATGAGGGGAGAATAATAAGTATAGAAGTAATCGTAGATACGTTTTGTCTTCTTTTATAAATACTTACTACTCATGCTGTATACAGTTCAATTCACGATTTAAAGGGAGAGGAAATTTTGAAATAAGGGGGGTATAATTTCGAATCTGAAGAAAAAAAACTTATTCGCCCCTATAAGGAGGATTAAAACCATAACTTTTTACTACACTATTAAATTATACGCACTTTGTTCAACAAACACTAACAAAGATTTTTTAAATACTCTTATTAAAGGAAATGAAATTAACTAGAATAAAATTATTAGCTCTTGTAACTATTATTCTAACTACACTTGGTTTTTCTTCTTACAAAAAAGTAGATGTAGGTAAAGACTCACTCGCCTTTTTTACTTCATCAAACCTCGTCAAGATAGGCTATAGAGTTTTTATCCCAGTGGAATATCACAGCTCAAAAAAGCAATTTATCAACATTGCTGTGAAGGATAAAGATAACAACACTATAGGTTACGGAAGGCAAGACGCACAATTAGGAAAGAATATTACGTTCGTGCCTGTTCAGGTAAAAAATAACCTGAAAGAAAATAAAGGGTATTACATTGAATGCTTTTATACTGAGCCGAATAAGAAATGGGCTCAAAATAAATTAGTCCGCAAGTATGTTATTGCGAAGAAAAAAATTCCTTTCCACTTAAGGCAAAGTAATCTTTTCGATCAAAAAAAATGGGATCATTTAGAAGGCGATGTTATTACAAAGACAGAAGAGAGTTCTTTTTATTTGAAAATGAAAGGAAAAGCATCTGTCTCTAAGAAAGTACCGATTTTACCCCACAAATATTATCAAGTTACTTTTAATGCCACTAATCATAATACGGCATCAAAAGCTCTTGTTTCTTTAAGAGGTGCTCAACTTGATAATTTACATATAGAGATCGATCAATCGGAAGACCAGCAATATGCTCTTGTTTTTAAATCAACAAACAATGAGGTCAAAGAAATTGATGTTGTTGCCTTTACAGAAGAGGGCGGATCGATTGAAATCAATAATATGGCGGTAACTCCCGTTGCAGATCAGTGGGTAAAAAGAATAGGATTTTATCAGCAACAACCTTCCATCAGTTCATTGAAGTTTTTTGAACAGATAACAACCAACAATGGCCTTTCTCAAAACTCTATTCCTACAATTTTTCAGGATCACCAAGGTTTTATGTGGTTTGGCACTTATGATGGACTCAACAAATATGATGGTTATAGTTTTAAGGTTTATAAAAAAGACAATCAAGGCTCTTCCAAATCATCGATCAGCAGTAATCTGATTTATGCGATTGATGAAGATATAGACGGCAACCTTTGGGTGGGGACATCAGGAGGTGGACTTAATATGTTCAATAAGGCATTACAAGAGTTTGTGGTGTATAAGAACGACCCTGAAGATCCAAATAGTATCACAAGTGATCATATCACAGATTTACTGATTGATTCGAAAAATAGATTATGGGTCACTCACTCTAAGGGTATAGATTTATTGGATTTAAATCTTCCAATAGAAAAAAGAAGTTTTAAGTCCATTAATCTTCATGCAAGTGATAAATATCCAAAGAAAGTGTCATGCGTTTATGAGTCAAAAGCTGGAGAATTATGGTTTGGCGGTAGTGCTGCAGCCTTGTATCGCTTAAAAAGCGAGCTGAATGGAGACTTTGTCTTCGAAACTTATAAGACAACAGGATTGGTCAGTGATATAGTGGAAGATAAAAACGGAAGACTTTTGCTGGGAACTAACGCGGGTCTTAATTATGAGTTTAAAGATAAAGAAACAGGTAAATCCTACTTTTCTGTACTTGCTTATGGAGGTGTCAATGATTTAGAATTTACCAATGACAAAGAAGTACTGTGGATAGCAACTCGCGAAGGGTTGGTGGAGATGGATTATGATGAAAAAGGAAATTTAAAGTTTAAAGCAAAATATAAGGAGAACATTTACAATGAACATAGCCTAAATAATAGTGATATTTTTAAGCTATATAAAGACAAGCAAGGAACGTTGTGGATTGGTACAGTAGAAGGTGGTGTTAATAAATTGGATGTTTACCGCAAACCATTCTTCCACATCAAAAAAGTAGGAACGAAAGGCAGTTTACTCGCCAATGCTACACGTGGTTTACTGGGAGATAGTAAAGGCGGTCTTTGGGCAGGAACAGGAACGAAAGGATTAAATTATTTACCTCCGAATCAAAACTATGATCAATTCCAGCATTTTGAAGAAATCAATAAGGTTTATGCCATCATTGAAGCGGAGTGTATTGGGAAGAAAAAGATCTTGATTGGTTCACGTGGAGGATTATTTGTGACTGACCTTAATGCTGATAAAAATATTCCATTGGCTGAAAGAGTACATAAAGTGGAATATGATTTTTCATCGATTATGACACTCTTTCAAGACAGCAGAGGTTTAGTTTGGGTGGGAAGCTACGGCAAAGGTTTGTTCAGGATGAATGATAATTTAGATCTTACAGCTGTTGTACAATTGCCCACTACACAACAAGAAGGACAGTTGAATAGTGAAATCATAAGAAGTATTCAAGAGGACAGCTTTGGTAATATTTGGGTAGGTACAGCGAGTGGTTTGAATAAAATTCCAGTAGATCAAATTTATGAAGACAATCCTCAAGTTGTGGTCTACGAAAATGATATAAATAATAAAAACAGTATCAGTCAGGATTATATCCTAGACTTATTGCCTACAAAAAATGGAGACCTTTGGGTGGGTACAATGGGTGGAGGCTTGAATAAATTTATAGCGAAAGAAAATAAATTTGTCAGGTTTACAGACGCCAATGGATTACCAAATAATACAATTAAAGGTCTTTTGAGTGATGACAAAAATCACATCTGGATTTCCACCAACAATGGTTTATCCAAAATACATGAAGAGACATTTGAAATAACGAATTACGACCGTAGTGATGGATTGCAAGGCAATGAATTCCAAGACCTCTCTAAATCGAAAACCAAGGACGGTTTCATGCTATTTGGCGGAGTGAATGGTATCACTATGTTTGAACCGGATAAAATCAAAGAAAACACTTTTGTTCCGTCTGTTGTTTTTACCAATTTTAAACTCTTCAATAAAATTGTACATGTTGGAGATTCTGTGAAAGGAGAAGTGATTCTAGAGAAAAATATATCTCTAACCAATTCTTTGGTACTTGATCATGATGAGAAAAACTTCTCACTTGAATTTGCCGCTTTACATTATGCCTCTCCACTTAGAAATAAGTACTCCTATAAATTAATGGGCTTTGACAAGGATTGGTTTGAAGTAACAGCTGAAAATAGATGGGTAAATTACACCAACCTTGACGCTGGAGAATATACGTTTATGGTGCAAGGATCAAACAATGACGGTAAATTCAACCCTGTCATCACGGAAATGAAGATTAAGATCTTACCTCCATGGTGGGAAACGACGTGGTTTAGACTTATGTCTGCTATTATCTTGATCATATTGGCTATAGCTTTCTATCAATACAAAGTTTATTCCTATAAAAAGAGTAAGAAATTATTGCAGACATTGGTCAAAGAACGTACGGTTGACCTTCAAAGTGCTCATGATGAAATCATGTCGAATAATGCCAAATTGGAAGAACAGCATGAAGAATTAGAAATGCAGAGGGAGTCTTTACTGAAAAAGAATGATCTGATTACAGAGACCAATAATAAGCTGATAGATAGTATTCGTTATGCGAAAACTATTCAAAAAGCCATACTTCCATCAGAACGTGATTTAAGAAAAGCTTTCAAAAATATCTTCAGCTTATACCTTCCGAAAGATCTGGTCTCTGGTGATTTTGTTTGGTTGCATCAAGAAAAAGCACACACTTATTTTGTGGTGGCAGATTGTACAGGGCATGGCGTACCTGGAGGATTTATGTCAATGATTGGCTCATCGATTTTGAATAACTTGATCAGAGAGCAAAAAATGGAGGATGTGAGCAGTATTCTTGATAAACTGCATGATAAAATCTACAATGCTTTCCGTGATGATGACACCTTCAAGGATGCAGGAATGGACTTGATTATTTGTAAATTCATGCCTCAAGGTGGATTGACCATTTTGGAATTTGCAGGAGCCAAAACACCTTTATACCATTATGATAATTTCCAAAAAGAAATCACTGTCTATCCTACAACCAAAAAGTCAATTGGATCTTCAAGAAAAGCAGATGTAAAGTTTGAAAAACATATGTTGACCATACTTCCTGAAGATAGTATTTATTTAGCTTCTGATGGATTTGTAGATCAAAATAGAACAGACCGTAAGAAGTTTGGTAAAGTGAGATTCTTAGAAATGCTCAATAGTAATTCTGCATTGGACTTTAATACACAGTTTGAAAATATTCAAAGAGAACTTGAGTTCTTTAAGCAAAATGAAGAACAACGAGATGATATTACTTTAGTCGGTATTGGATTCTAATCCTCTTTTCTAATAATATAAATAAGCATTTACGTAGCAGGCTACGTTTCTACTCTCCGTAGACGCGTAGCCTGCTACGTTTTTTTTAAGTACTATTCAGCGATGGGATTTTGATACAATCACCTAAACCAAACAGTAATATTGTATCTCTCTTGATCAGTTATATAACAGGCAACGTTTCTATTTATATTTCAATATTGGAGCTCCCACTTTTACCTCTTTATTGATAGTTAAGGCTTTAATTACACCCTCACGTTCAGCCACAATCTCAAAAGTAGCTTTATCAGATTCAACTTCTACCAAAACATCATTAATATTGACATGGTCACCTTCTTTCACATGCCATTTTGTGATAGTGACTTTGTCGATATCAGGACTTAATGCAGGAATACGGACAAGGTCTTCTTCATTCTCTTTTTTACGATTAGGATTATAGATAACCATAATGATATCATTGACCAAAACTTCTTTCTTGGGATTTAGATAAGTGACTTCACCAGCTTCATAATTTTCTAATTCCATTGTCGCTTTGTCGGTTTCCACGTCAGCAAGGATGTCTCCCACTTTCACAATGTCACCAAGTTTCACATGCCATTTAGAAATAATGGCTGATTTCATATCATCCATCATTTTTGGCATTATAACCGCCTCACTGTCTTCAGGAATATCCACTTCAGTCATTTGAAGGTTTTGCCCATTAGGTTTTATGCTAGGTGCAGTTTCTTTAGAAGAAGAACTAAAGAATTGAAGTAGTTTGCTTAACATTTGTGGTAATTCAAAATTTTTGTCCTAGTACTTATTTAATATACAGAAGTAATATAACGAACTTTTTTATTAGTAATAACAGGTAACTTTAAAATCATCATAAACTATTCGCTAAAGCGTATTGGCTTTATCTTTGAACATCATTAATTGAGCAAATTATATGTCATAAATTATGGATAAGAGAATAGCAGCTTCTCCAGAAGCTAGAGTGAAACTTTTCACGGAACACTGGTACAAACAGTGGAAAACCATTTCAGATAATCATCAAAAGAATGATAAAAAAGATTTTGATTTTGAGGTTTGGAGAGAAATGGTCAATGAGGTTGATAAATCACATTTTCTTGAAAACTGTGGATCAGAGACACAGGGATCTTTTACTCATTCACAACCTCGTATACATAAAGATTTTACAGAAATATTGGATGTAAAAATAAAAGAAGGTGAGGCCGATGTTATTACAAAGACGGAATATGAAACAAGGTATTCAGATAGTTTTCTTTTTTTTAAGCTAAAACTCATAGATAATAATTGGTTGATTCAGTCTATAGATGTACATGCAAACCATCCTCATACTCTGATGGTTTCGGATCAACATCAACAAGAAATATTCTCCAAGTGTTCAGAGAGTGCTCCCTTTCTAAAAGTTATAGATCAACTTGACCTAAATGAGAATATACTTTTCCAGCATGGAAGAAAAGTGGAAACCAAAAGGTTTGGAGAAGGTGTAACAGAAATTAATACAGTAGGTAATTTGAACCTGCAAACAGGTGTCATGTCGATATTAGATATTGGTTATGATTTTAAAGATTTTGAACCCTTACATATTAAAGTAAAACCGGGTCAATACAAAGTAGAATCGTTAACCGCATTTGGTAAAAGTATAGGCGTACGAGTGTTATTTTCAGATGAAAAGGCAGTGAAGTGGTATGCGGCAAACACATTGAATGGCTATGGTATTTATACAGTTGATGCTGGAAATTTAGCTATTTTCGATGCAGGAGATTTAACGAAACTCACTTTTGCACAAAAAGAGTATGAGTTTAATAAATGGTCAAGAGTTGGAGGAACGCAATTGATCACATTAGAGAATAAAAATGACTGTGTTATTACTGATGGTGATGGAGATGGTTCTTATCCGGCACTTTGGGGAGTCAATGAAAACGAAGAAATAGTTTCTTTATGTATCGATTTTATCATTTTAGTTGAAGAAAATGAAAATGAAGTCTTGTATTCTGTCTAGAAAGTAGAATTATATATAGCATTTGTAATCAAATACCACTTATTCAAGGTGGTATTTTTTTATTAAAATTTGGGCATAAAAAAAGCATCAAACCTTTCGATTTGATGCTCTGTGTTTGCAGAGAGTGAGGGATTCGAACCCCCGGTACCTCGCGGTACAATGGTTTTCAAGACCACCGCATTCGACCACTCTGCCAACTCTCTATGTGCTATCTTTGTGTGATAGCGGGTGCAAATATGTAGGTTTATTTTTAAACTGGCAAATGTTTTTGAAATAAATTTTCAATAAAAATATTAAAATGCTGTAATATAGTATTTTAAAAATGTGGTGATTTCTATTTTCAGCCTCAAAATGTCTTTTTTACTGTGATTTTTAGTAATAGTATAAAACCAGATCCTGATTTTTTTCTCGAGCTAACTCTACCCATTTTATAAATTGCAGGATTTGATCTTCCTCATATTCGCTATTTTTCATGGAATTGAGAGCGGTGTTGAAATGAGCTCTTTCGATAGTAAAAACAACGGGGAAATCATCAGGAGCGGGAATGTTGATTTTATTTTCGCTGTCGATGGTGTACATCTTAAATTCATTGAAATTGAAAAGGGGATCAATGCTGGTAGGATACCAATTGGAGTTATCACATGGAAAGCCAAGTATTTTGATAAGACTTTCGAGTATGTACCAATGCTTCGCACCGCTGTAAACTTCCTTTGATGCTTTACCCTCTAAAAATTCGGTTAAGATATTAATTGCTTTCTCCCACCCATCTTCTATTTCGAGGTTCTCATCAATCCTCTTAAGGTCATAGGAAGCTTTCTGAATCAAGTCTTTTTTGACTCCCTCATCATTTACTCCATAGCATGTTTTGATGTACCCTAAGTCGATTCTATAGGGCATTATTCCATATCCCATATTGTAGATTCTATAGTTATTAAAATAAAAGTAAGTACTAAACAGAACTTCACTTGAATACAGTAAAAAGATACACAAAAAAAAGCATCAAACCGAAACGATTTGATGCTCTTTGAATCAGAATACAACCTTTTCATATACTGATTTTATTTCCTTTAGATTGGGATCTTAAAGATTTGGAGGGAATAACTTCAAGAACGCCGCAATAAACGGTGCTGAAAGAAGTAAACCATCAAATCTATCTAAGAAACCACCATGACCTGGCAGTGTTTTTCCTGAATCTTTTATACTCATTGATCTCTTGAAAAGGGATTCAACAAGATCACCGTAAGTACCTGTTACAACAATAATGATAGCGATTGTCACCCATCTCCAAGCTTCAAGTGAAGTGAAGAAATGAGAGAAAATCAAACTGACTGTTACGCCAAGTGCTGCACCGCCAATACTACCTTCCCAGGTTTTCTTTGGAGAAACTCTTTCAAAAAGCTTTCTGCGCCCGAATGTTTTACCAGAGAAGTAGGCTCCTGAATCATTGGCCCATAAAATAAGCATGGCACCTATAAGTATTTCATAATGATATTTTGTATCAAAAAATACATACGCATGAATCAGTGAATAAGGTACGGCTACGTACATTACGCCCAAAAAGGTATAGGCTAAGTTCTTAAATGGTTTGTCGTCTTTTTTATTGTATAGCTTAATAAGGTATGCGGAAGAAAAACCGAGAAACACCAGATAAAGCCATTTTGTTTCAATTAAATCTAATTCAATAAAAAATGTAAGGCAGTAAATCAGAATCCCTAAGCAAGTACCATAAGTACGAAGCGGTAAGTGTGCTTCCAAACGTAGTAGTTGATAAAACTCCAGAATGGTAGCTACACTGATAAATAAAAATAAAATAAAATAGGTCCAAACTCCGTAGTAGATGGCGCCAAGCATACCAACGCCCCCTAAAAATCCAACGATAACACGTTGAGTGAGTTCAGAACTCTTATTCAAATTGAACATCTTGTTTAATAATTTGTGTTGCCTGCTCAGCAACAGATTTCTCAACATAAACTTCTCTATAACCGAAGTTATTGTAAGAAGAATCTCTTTTGTCTAAAATAACGGCATTTATACCTCTGTCTTCTAGTGTTTCTTTCACGATTTCTGCTTGATATAGCTTTTCAGTGGTAAACACCTTTTCCCAATTATCCATGTTATTGTTTATTGAATTTCAGGTTTATGTATTAGAACAGTATTTACTGTTTTTTTATTCTACTACTTTTGATTTAAAGACAATTTATCATCTCGTTTCTTATAGAAATATAAAAAAGCAAAGGCAAAAATTGTAGATAGTATTACAATATACCATTCCGGAGCTTCCGTTGAAAATGGATCAGCCATTTCTTTTAATATTTCCTCTTTATTTACATAAACACTGATCACAGTGATGGCATTATTGGTAATATGGGCTAACATAGCTGGGTACAAACTTCTACCTGACCACAAAAATAAGTAACCTAGCAATACTCCCAAGAACATTCTTACAAAGAAACCATAAAATTGCATGTGAATGGCAGAAAAAATAAAAGCAGACACCCAAATTGCCACATGAGCGTTTCTAAACATCCCTTCTAAGTACCCTTGAATATAGCCTCTGAACAAAAGTTCTTCGCCAATACCTGCTAAAATTGCGATGACAAAAAAGCCTACTATAAACTCAGGGAAACTTTGAAAGTCTACAAGAAAGATGGTCAGCTTTGCCAAATGTAATTCAGTGGCTTTGAATGAGGCTTCCAGTTCATGTAATGCGGCAGGAAATTCAATATTCTGATTCCAAACAAGTAATGCTGATCCTAATGGAAGAAAAGCAGAAATGACGATTACACTGAGTGGGATTTGACTTTTTTCTGGTAAACAACTGCGAAGTTTCTTTGTAAATGACGGATCATATAAATATCCGTAAAATAATGGTCCTAAAATAAAGGTGAAAAGTGCCGAAATTCCTTGAACGGTCAGTAATACCATTCTGTTATTTTGTTGTGCTAGTTGATTAAATACTTCTTGTGTGTCAAAGCTATAATAAGGTAACAAGACACCCACTATGACAGCTTGCCCCACAAATGCGGCCATGATCACAAAAAGAAGAAGTAAAAGAAATTTTTTAAAGAAATATCCAGGATTTTGTGCTTGAATATGGTCTGTCATGTTCTTTTATTACATTTGTACTTTAAAACAAATAAGGCCTAATATTCCTAATAGTTGTTATGAATTGACTCATAATTAGGAATTTAGGAACCTAAAGTGTTTTAATAGAGTTCACTAATGATAGCAAAGATACACTTCTTTTAATAAGTGTAGTAATCGCACGATTGGAATCAGGAAGTTCATACTTTGCAAAACGTATTAAAAGCTATAGAAAAGTGGTTAAAATAGGGGATTTAGAAATAAAAGATTTTCCATTATTGTTAGCACCAATGGAAGATGTGAGTGACCCTCCTTTCAGAGCGGTTTGTAAGGAAAACGGTGCAGACTTAATGTACACAGAATTTATTTCTGCAGAGGGGTTAATTCGCGATGCGGTAAAAAGCCGTCAGAAATTAGACATCTACGATTATGAACGCCCGATTGGTATTCAGATTTTCGGTGAGAAAATTGAATCGATGAGAGAAGCGGCGGCCATTGCGGAAGAGGCAAATCCGGAAATTATTGATATCAACTATGGCTGTCCAGTAAAAAAAGTGGCAGGTAGAGGTGCAGGTGCTGGTATCCTTTTGGATATCGACAAAATGCAAAAAATGACGGAGGAGATAGTGAAGCAAGTCAAAAAGCCCGTAACTGTAAAAACACGTTTGGGTTGGGATCATGACAATATCCGTATTTTAGAAGTTGCGAAAAGACTTCAAGATGTGGGTGTGCAAGCATTGACAATTCACGGCCGTACTCGTCAGCAGATGTACAAAGGAGTAGCGGATTGGAACCCGATTGCTGAGGTGAAAGCTCACCCGGATATTCACATTCCAATTTTCGGAAACGGTGATATTGACTCTCCTCAAAAAGCGGTTGAATACAAAGAGAAATATGGTATCGATGGAATCATGATCGGTAGAGCCTCTATCGGTTATCCTTGGATTTTCAGAGAAATCAAACATTATATGGAAACAGGAGAAATCCTTGCTCCTCCTTCAATTCAAGAGAGAATTGATACTGTAAAACGTCACCTTAATTTCTCAGTAGAGTGGAAAGGAGACAAAACAGGTATCTTCGAAATGAGAAGACATTACACTACTTATTTCAAAGGTGTACAGCATTTCAAGCCTTTCAGAACACAACTTGTTGAGGCGATGACGCACGATGAGGTTATGAATATTCTTTCAGAGGTAGAAGAAGCTTTTGATAAGCAAGTGATTTATTAGTCGAGTACTGATATATATATATTCAAAGAAGAGCAGAATTCGTTTTGCTCTTCTTTTTTGTGTTTTAGGTTGACAATTTTCCATAATTGTTGAGTTATGAATCAACAGTGTTATTCTTTTGTGAACAACTTTTCACTTTCATTTGTAGTATAAGTAGATAAATCAAAAAGTTATCAACATTCGTGTTGGTATCTAATATTTCGCTCAAAATAATTAACTGCTATGAAATTGAATTGTAAAGCACTGTTCGTATTTTTTTGTTTTTTCACGATTAGCCAACTGAGTTATTCACAATCTACACAAGATTTAAACCTTTCAAAAGGAAAATTGGCGGTTGGTGGTTATGATGTTGTGAGTTATTTCGATACAAAAGCGATAGAAGGTGAAAAAGAATTCACAGCCGAGTATAATGGGGCAGAATATCGTTTTATTTCACAAAAACATGTTGATAAGTTTTTAGCAAATCCTGAAAAGTATGTTCCAGCTTACGGTGGGTGGTGTGCATATGCAATGGCAGATAAAGGAGAAAAAGTGAGTGTGGATTATGAAACCTTCGTTGTGCAAAATGGCCGTTTGATGCTTTTCTACAATAAGTTCTTTTCAAACACGAAGGACTATTGGCATGAGGAAGGACCGAATCAATTAGAAAAGAAGGCGGATGCGAATTGGAATAAAATTGTGAATTAAAAAAATACTCCTCCATCATAATTTTAGATGATGAAGGAGTATTAAGTTTTAGAATAAATTACCAACCTAAAATGTAAGCAAACATCAGAGGAGCAACGATACTCGCATCTGATTCTACAATGAATTTAGGTGATTTGGTATCGAGTTTACCCCAAGTGATTTTTTCATTGGGAACGGCTCCCGAGTAAGAACCATAAGAAGTGGTGGAATCTGAAATCTGACAGAAATAACTCCAGAACGGTGTATCTGTTCTTTCCAAATCTTGATAAAGCATTGGTACTACGCAAATAGGGAAATCACCGGCAATACCACCACCAATTTGATAAAAACCAATTCCAAGGTCAGTAGCATTTTCAGTATACCAATCCGCCAAGAAAGTCATGTATTCAATTCCTGATTTCATGGTGGAAGTTTTCAATTCACCCTTAATACAATAAGAGGCGAAAATATTTCCTAAGGTAGAATCTTCCCATCCTGGAACTACAATAGGCAAGTTCTTTTTGGCGGCCGCCAGCATCCAACTATTTTTAGGATCAATCTCATAATATTGCTCCAAAACACCTGACAGTAATAATTTATAAAGGAATTCATGCGGGAAATAACGTTCTCCTTTTTCTTCTGCCTCTTTCCATATTTGGAAAATATGCTCTTGTATTCTTCTAAATGCCTCTTCCTCAGGAATACAAGTATCTGTGACTCTGTTCAAACCTCTTTCCTGTAAATTCCACTCATCCTCTGGAGTAAGATCTCTGTAATTGGGCACTCTTTCATAATGATTGTGTGCTACAAGGTTCATCACATCTTCCTCTAGGTTGGCACCTGTACAAGAAATGATCTGCACTTTATCCTGTCGGATCATTTCAGCAAAAGATCGACCGAGTTCGGCAGTTGACATGGCTCCAGCGAGGGAAACCAACATTTTTTTCCCATCACTGATATGTTTGACATAGGCTTCAGAAGCATCGATTAAAGTAGCGGCATTGAAATGCTTGTAGTGGGCAAGCATGAATTCGGTTACTGGTCCTTTATTTCCCATTGAATTTAAATTTATAGCTTAACAATTTATAGTAGAGTTTGGCGACCAAGAAATCAGGACCTTTGAGGCCTTTGATTGGAGCCAATTCAACGATATCAAAACCCACCACATTTTTTTGCTCAAAAACTTTTCTTAAATATTGAATGGTAGGGTTCCAAAGTAAACCTCCTGGTTCAGGAGTACCGGTAGAAGGCATAATCGAAGGATCAAACGCATCAAGATCAATCGTGATAAAAACATCATCCGTCAATTGATCAATAGATTTTTGCATCCAATCAGTCGTGCCGTAAATCTCTTCAGCAAAATATGTTTTCTCTTTATTAAGGTATTTCATTTCAGAAATGTCCATACTTCTGATGCCCACTTGAATCAGATTTGTATTCAGACTAGCATCATAAACAGCACATGCATGATTATAAGGCGTACCTAAATAAGAGGGGCGTAGATCCGTATGGGCATCTAATTGTAATACCGTCAGGTTGTCAAACTTTTCATAGAAAGCCTTTATAATTCCAATACTAATGGAATGTTCACCACCGAAGAAAGTCAGAAACTTATCCGCCTTTAAAAGCTCTGTTGTGCTTTCATAGATGGCCTTAAAAACCGCTTCGGGAGTGCTTTTTTCAGTGATGGGATCAAGAATATGAACACCTTCATGATAGACTTCAGAGTCCGTTTCTATGTCATAAAGCTCCATATTTTCCAAGGCATCAAGAAAAGGAGCAAAGGATTTGTCAGCCCCTTTTCCCCATGTGCTTGTACCGTCATAAGGAATGGATTGCAACCATACTTTTGCCGTGTCTTTTTGGCAAAATTCATCTTCTAAACCTGCAAAATTTGGCATAAGCTATTCCGTTTCGTTTGTTCCTTTATACCCTAATAAATGGAACATGTCTTCCACAGATTGCTCGTTTCTATAGACATAATCCACAATATTTCCTTTCTCATCCCTGTCAATAATCACATGTTTTGGTGAAGGAATAAGGCAGTGTTTGATTCCACCATAACCAGAAATAGCATCTTGGTAGGCACCTGTATGGAAGAAGCCCAAGTAAAGCGGTTCTTCATCTTCCTCGCTGTATTCAGGCAAGAGTACTTCTTGATTTAAGTCTTCCGAATTATAATAATCTGAATGATCACAAGAAATACCACCAATAATGACTTTTCTGTATCGATTTTGCCATTTGTTGATTGGAAGAAGGATAAATTTTTCATGAATTGACCAGGCATCCGGGATCGTATTCATCAAACTATTATTGATAATGTACCAGCATTCCGTATCATTTTGATGTTTTTGGTCAAGGACTTGAAAAATAATAGCCCCACTTTCACCTACAGTAAATTTTCCGAACTCCGTAAATAAATGTGGATCAGGAATATTATGTTCAGTACAAGTTTCTTTGATAGTAGAAACGATATTATTGATGATTTCATCATAATTGTACTCAAATCCAAGATTATTTCGGATGGGTAGACCACCTCCAATATTAAAAGAATCCAAAGATTCAGAAACCTCCTTCAGTTTGACATACGTAAACAAAGCATTCTGAAACTCTCTCCAATAATAGAGGGTGTCCTTCACGCCGGAGTCTACAAAGAAGTGCATCATTTTGAGTTGAATATTCTCTAATGGATTGACTTCATTCTGTACAAAATCAACAATTTCATTACTCGGAATTCCAAGTCTGGAAGTATTGTAAGGGGAACCCGGTTCGCCGTTGATGGCGATTCGAACACCAATATTAAAGGTTTGATCAGACTCACTAACGAGGTTTAATAAACGCTGTAATTCATTTTTGCCATCTAGAATAATGGTGATATTAGAGAACCCTGATTCTTGGAGCTCAATGATTTTTTTGAGGTAATTATCCGTCTTATAGCCGTTGCAAAGGATCTGTCTTTCTTTGTCTACTTTCCCTTCAGCATGTAAACTTTGGATCAGGTTGATGTCAAATGTGGAAGAAGTTTCGAGATTTACATTAAATTTTAAAGCTTCAGACACCACATGTGAGAAGTGATTACATTTGGTCACGTAACAGTAATTATAACTTCCGTTATACCCATGCCTTTTTCTGGCTCTGTTAAACAAGTTTCGAGCTTTTTTTATCTGTTCTCCAATTTTTGGTAAATAGAAAAATCGGAAAGGGGTGCCGTACTTATCTATTAAATGTTTCAGGCTGATTCCATGAAAAGCCAAAGAATCCTGTTTCAGATCAAAACCTTCTTGAGGAAAGTAATAGGTCTGATCAATCAAATCAAAGTACTTATTTTTCATCCAGTAATTAGAAAATAGTTAGTTAAATATTATCTGAGCATGTTGTAATGTTCATTTCATAATATACTGAATTTTAACATGTTTAAGGATGATTTGTTTTAGGTTGAGAAGAAAAAAGTTTTTATGTTAACGAAATATTCTTAGAAAATTCTGATGGAGAAACTCCTTTGATTTTTTTGAAAGTACGATTAAATTGACTGATACTGTCAAACCCCACTTCATAGGCAATTTGACTTTTTGTAAGGGTAGAGTTTTTAAGCAAATGACAAGCTTGTTCAATTCTGAATTGATGTAAGTAGGTTACAAAACTGATTCCTTTCGCTTGTTTGAACCATCTGCAAAAAGAGGTTTTTGTCATATTGACTTTTGTAGATAAAGTATCTAATTCAATTTGCTGTTGGTAATGCTCGAAAATGAAACGGTGGATAATATCCAGTCTTTCATTACCAATGATCTGCTGTTCGCTGTTTTTCATCATTGGAATGAGTTCAGCATTATACTGTCCTAATTGATGTATTAAATCCAGTAAAATCAAGAGCTGTTTTGGATTGCTTCCCGCTTGAAAAAGAGAAATGCAATTCAACTTTAGTTTAGTTTTGAGAGCTGTAAAATTAAGACCGCTTCCATTTTGGTCAAGTAAGTCCAGAAGGCTTTTGATCTCAGGTATTTGATTGAGCTTTTGCGTGTCAATTTGTATAACATAAGCTTCCACTTTTTCTACTTCTTTGGAAGAAACCCACTGATGCGGAACATTGGGGGCCACCCAAATAAAATCTCCCTCTTCAAAAGTACTCACTTCATCACCTACAAATCGTAAACCTCTTCCTTTTGTAATATAGGTGAGTTCCACTTCCGGGTGATAATGCCAATAGGCCGTGAAGGCTTGCTGTTCCACTTTAAAGATTTTAAAAGAGGCGGAAGATTGCTCAGTATATTCTCTTTTTGCTTTGATATTAGATTATATTTTCCTTGAAAATTAATGAATTATAATATAATGACAATATATGCATAGTAATTGAAAAAATATACAAAGTTTGATGCTGTTTTGTACATTACTTTTGAGTATTGAAAAATCTAAGATGTACAATATGAAGAACTTATACTTAACCCTTCCCATTCTAGTATTTCTTTTAAACGGATGTCATGAAATGAAAAAGACCAATTCAACAATCAAAACAGTGCAGTTTGGAGATGTTCATCCTGAAGGATGGATCAAACAGCAGATGGAGTATGACCTGAAAGATGGATTTGTAGGACACTTAGACGAACTTGTTCCTGATTTAATCCTAGAAGATGATATTTACGGCAAAGATCGTTTAACCAAAAAAGTAAAATCAAAAGACGTAGGAGCAGTTAACTCAGAAGGTGATTGGAATGTGCAGTTTCTGTGGTGGAACTCAGAAACTCAATCCAATTGGTGGGACGGTTATATAAGAAATGCTTTATTAACTGGCGATAAAGAAGCAATTGCTAAAGTAGTGAAGTATGTCAATGAGAAATTGGCTACACAAGATTCTGATGGATATATAGGTGTTTACGCAGATGATTTACGCTATGATCATAACACTGAAAATGGTGAATTATGGGCACAAGCTTCATTATTCAGAGGGTTGTTGGCTTATTATGAAGCAACGGATGATCAAAAAGTGTTAGTGGCGGTGGTCAAAGCAGTAGATGTGACAATGCAAGCGTACCCTATTGGAAAATCGACTCCTTTTAAAACGGTAAAACCTTTTGCTGGAGTAGGTCATGGACTGACATTTACGGATGTTTGTGATCAATTATTTGATATCACAGGAGAACAAAAATATTTAGATTTTGCCAAATTCTTATTGGATGATTATAACCTTCATCAAATGGCGGAAGAGGATATTTTACTGAAAAATCTGGCGGATAAAAATTATAAATTTAAAGGTCACGGGGTACATACTTATGAACACTTGAGAAGTTTGACTTTAGTGGCCTATACATCGGATGATCCAAAATACAAAGAAGGTTTACAGCATTATTTAGAGAAGCTGAAGGATGTAGTCAGTGTAAGTGGTGGCCCTATTGGCGATGAATGGATTTTCGGCAGACATGCTGATGCAGATAGCACAGGTTATGAATATTGCTCATTGCAGGAACTACTAGATAGTTATGCAGTGTTGAATAAATTTGATCATAACAGTGCATGGGGCGATAAAATAGAGTGGTTGCTGTTCAATGCGGCGCAAGGAGCAAGACATCCGCACCATTCTTCTATCGCTTATTGTAAGAGTGATAATTCTTATTCGATGTGCGGTCATATCAATGATCATGAATGTAAAGAATCGAAAGAAAACCGTTTTAAATATTCTCCAGTTCATAAAGATATAGCAGTTTGTTGTGCTCCGAATGCCGGAAGAATCTATCCTTATTTTATTCAAAATATGTGGCAGACGGATGGTAATACGTTGTTCTTGGATTTATACGGTCCGTCAATTTTCACTTCAATTGTCAATGGAAAGAAAGTGAAAGTTCAGCAAGTCACTAACTATCCTGCTTCAGATCAGGTGGAGTTGAAAGTAGCAGGAAATACTGCTTTTGATTTAGCATTAAGAGTACCGCAGTGGGCAGAGCGATTTGAAGTAAACGGAAAAGAATTTTCAGCTAATAATAGAGGATATGTAATTATCCCTAGTGGTGTGGACAAGTCCTCTATTACTATAAAAATGGGCTTTTCACCTGAAATCCATCAAGAGTCACAAGGGAAATATATTTCTTATGGACCATTATTATTTGCTTTACCTTTGGAAGGAACGGCAGAAGATGTGAAAGTATGGAAAGGTGATTTCAAAGATCAGAAATATGCTTACACTCAAGATGAGAAAGCCACTTATAAATTAGTTTCTAATGCATCCATTAAAGTCAATCAAGAAGAGGGAAGTAACCCTTTTGAAAGTGTTGCTTTGGAAGTGGAATTTAAGAATGATAAAGGAGAGAAGGTAAGTGAAATGATGAAGCCTTTAGGGGCAACTGTATTAAGAAAATCAGTATTTTAGAATTGAAATGAATAGAGAGGGCATGTTTGGCATTTTGTCAAGCATGCTCAACATATAACTACGAAATAAGAAATGAAAAATATTACGACCCTTATCATCACTCTTTCATTGAGTACCCTGTTGTTTTCTTGTCAGGAAAAGAAAGTGGAAGAGAAAACAAAACGACCCAATATCATTTATATAATGTCTGATGATCACGCTTATCAGGCTATCAGTGCTTATGACACTTCATTGATTCATACGCCCAACATTGACAGATTGGCCCATGAAGGGATGCGGTTTGATCATGCTTATGTTTCTAACTCTATTTGTTCACCAAGTAGAGCGGTGACTTTGACAGGGAAAATGAGTCATTTCAACTCGGTAAAAGATAATTTAGATGTATTTGATTCTACACAAATCACTTATCCGAAAATCTTACAGAATGCGGGATACGAAACGGCTATTGTGGGGAAATGGCATTTGAAATCTCAGCCAACAGGTTTTGATTATTGGGAAGTGTTGCCGGATCAAGGAGATTATTATCAGCCTGACTTCAGAACACCAAATGGAATGATCAACGAAAAAGGCTATGTAACGGATATTATCACTGATAAAGCCATTGCTTATCTAGACAAAAGAAAAAAGAATGAAGAGCCGTTTATGTTGATGGTGCATCATAAAGCACCTCACCGTGAATGGATGGTGGCCATGGAGCACCTTCAAGCTTTTAAAGATCAGAAAATAAAACAACCTGCCACTTTGTTTGATGATTATAAAGGCAGGGGAAAAGCGGCGCAAGAGGCTGAAATGAGAATTTCAGATCATATGGGATTGACCAATGATACTAAAGTTGAACCCGAAATAAGAGATGCCAAAGGTTTCAAGCCTTTTATGGGATGGTATGATTTCGCCTATTCCAAGAACTTGAAAAGAATGACAGCTGAAGAAAAGGCTAAATGGGAGGAAGTGTATGGTCCCATTAATGAAGATTTTAAAAACAGTGATTTAAAAGGAAAAGAATTGACGGCTTGGAAATACCAACGTTATATGGAAGATTATCTTGGGACATTGGTGAGTGTAGATGAAAATGTGGGCCGTCTGTTGGATTATTTAGATCAAACGGGTTTAGCTGAAAATACAATTGTCGTTTATACTTCAGATCAAGGTTTTTACTTAGGTGAACATGGCTGGTTTGACAAAAGGTTTATGTACGAGCAGTCTTTCAGAACACCATTGATGGTAAGATGGCCAGGACATATTAAAGCTGGGTCAGTCAATAAAGATTTAGTACAGAATATTGATTACGCTCCAAGCTTCTTAGAAGCAGCAGGTGTGGAAATACCAACAGATATGCAAGGAGCTTCATTGCTTCCATTGATGGAACAGAAGAAAACCGACTGGAGGGATGCTTTATATTATCATTATTATGAATATCCGGGCATTCACGGCGTAAAGCGTCATTACGGTATCAAAACAAAACGTTACAAGCTGATTCATTTTTATTATGATGTGGATGAATGGGAATTGTATGATTTGGAAAAAGATCCTGATGAAATGCAAAATGTGTATACTGATCCTTCTTACGCTGAGGTAAAGGAGACATTGCATCAGAAATTGAAGGATTTAAGAAAGCAATACGGAGACTCTGATCAATTGACGCAAGAGATGCTGAAAGCAGATTTGAAGCGATTGGAGGAATTGGGGTTGAATTAAAATTGAAAACCAACATGACAAAAAATCCCATTGAAAAAACATATTTCAATGGGATTTTTCATTTAGTCAAAGAATGACTTATAGATTATTTTCAACAAATTCAGTCATTTGTTGGTATAAGTGAAGTCTTGTATTTCCACCATAGATACCGTGGTTTCTATTCGGGTAGTAGAACTCACGGAATTGTTTTCCAGCTTGAATTAAAGCATTTGACAAGTCGAATGAGTTTTGAACGTGAACGTTATCATCACCCGTACCGTGTATCAAGAAGAACTTACCTTTTAGTTTGTTCACGTGCTGAATAGGAGAGTTATCATCGTATCCAGAAGGGTTTAATTGAGGTGTTTTCAAGAAACGCTCTGTGTAAATAGTGTCATAGTATCTCCATGTTGTAACAGGAGCAACGGCGATGGCCATTTTGAATTGATCCGCACCTGTAAACAAACATAACGATGACATATAACCACCAAAACTCCATCCCCAGATACCAATTCTATTAGCATCAACGTAGTTTTGTTTTCCTAACCATTTTGCAGTTTGGATTTGATCAATCGCTTCCAATTTACCCAATTGAGCGTAAGTAGCATGTTTGAAATCTCTACCTCTCGAACCTGTACCGCGAGGGTCAACCACAGCCACGATATATCCTTTTTGCGTTAGCATTTGATGCCAAGCAAAGTTACCGCCACCCCAAGAGTTAGCCACTTGATTTGAACCAGGGCCTGAGTATTGGAACATTAAAACAGGATATTTTTTGTTTTCATCAAAATCAGCAGGTTTCAACATATAACCGAAAAGCTCTACATTGTCTTCTGTTGTGAAAGTGAAATGCTCTTTTTTCACAAAACCGTAGCTCTCAATCAACGTTTTAAAGTCAGCATTATCCTCTAAAACTTTTACTAACTGATTTTTCTTTGTCTTGAATAAAGAAGTAGATGAAACCTCTTCAGAGTTACTGTGCTTCGCAATGTAGTAGCTGAAGTCATTACTCATATTAACATGAGTCTGACCGCTTTTAGTAGAAAGTTTTACTTTCTTTTTACCATAAATATCGATAGAGTAGAAGTCTCTGTCTAATGGTGCTACTTCATTTGAAACATAATAAAGAACCGCTTTTTTACTGTTTTCATCAATGCCTACAAGCTCGCTTACTTCCCAGTCTCCAGAAGTGATTTGACGAACTTGAGTACCATCAGTATTGTATAAGTAAATGTGCTTATAACCACTCATCTCTGAAGTGTAGATGAAGTGTTTTCCGTCTTTCAAATAAGTAAGGTTGTCACAGTAATCCATGTCAACATACGTCTTACTTTCTTCTGTCAAGATCACTTTACTGTTACCTGTAGAAGCATCAGCATGTAAGATTTCTAATTTATTTTGAAGGCGGTTCATTCTGATAATAGACACTGTGTTAGCATCCGTAGTCCATTTTACTCTAGGAATATAGATATCTGTCTCCGTTCCGATATCTAATTTTGTGTGCTTGTTGCCGTTTTCAAGGTCAACTACTGCCACAGCCACCACTGAGTTTTTCTCTCCTGCTTTAGGATATTTGAAGCGGTAATCATTAGGGTAAAGGCCACCCCAAAGTTGCATATTGTATTCTGGTACCTCTGTTTCATTAAAGATTTGGTAAGCAATTTTACGGCTGTCAGGCGACCAGAAAAATGCTTTAGCAAAAGAGAATTCCTCTTCGTAAACCCAGTCCGCTGAACCGTTGATGATATGATTGAATTTACCGTCAGTGGTTAATTGTGTTTCTTTCATGTCTGAAAGATTCACTACAAAAAGGTTATTTTCTCTTACGAAAGCTACCTTTTTACCATCAGGTGAGAAAGTAGCATAAGATTGTTTACCCTTTGAAGATAACTTAGTAACTACCTTTGATTCAAAATTGTAAACGAAATATTCTGCCTTAAAAGAACGACGATAGATTGATTCTCTTTCCGTCATCAGTAAGATTTGACTCTCATCTGCTGAGAAAGAATAACCGCCGATTTTAATTTCAGGTGATAATGCACTTCCGTCAAGAATAGTTTCCACTTCTTTTCCGGTAGTCACATCATTTTTAATGATTTTGTTGTCTTTCAGTTTTGTGTAGAACTGTCCTGCTTTCATCCAGCGAACAGCATTGACAGATTGAGGATAGAACTTATAGTCCCTCCAGATGTCTTCAAGTGATATTTGTTTGTTTTGCGCATGTGCAGATAGGAAAAGCACACACAAGAATCCGATTAATAATGATAATCGTTTTTTCATATTAAAAGATTGTTGATGGAAGTAAAAATTAGATAATTATTAATGCTTGAATTGAGCTTAGAATAGGTTCTCTACTTTTTTGATCAAGCATCGAACGTATTCTCCATAAAATTATCAGCCTAAATATATAGAAAGTGAAGCGATTGAGAAAAATTAGGGGCATAAAAAAATCTTACAACACCTAAATGCATTGTAAGATTTTTTTACATAATGCTGTTCGAGTAATTTAAACGGCTTCGTCGTAAACCATCGTATTTAATTCTTGAGCATTGTTTTCTTGTTGTACATTACCTTCTTGAGTAATTGCATAAAGCTCATCCTCTAGGAAGTAGATGTGATCTTGCATTTCATTCATGCGTCTGTTCTTGTCATAGACAGTTTTGTGTAGTTTGTCGATGTACCCTTGACTGTCAAGCAACATTTTCTTTAGACGATCCATGTAAAGACGATCAGATTCATTCCATCCCTGTTCTAGTAATGTTACTTTTCTTTTGTTTAATTCTGCCTGCGGCGAGTTTTTTGGATAGTTAATACTCTGCTTTTTCATCATTAATTTAGAATTTATAAGTAGTAAAAAATCGTACCTACACGTAAAAATAAGTAGTTATAGTCGTGTAAAAGTTTAAGCAATCATTGGACAAATAAATTGCTCAGGTATTTGATTTTTGAATAGATTAAGTAATTCACGTACTGGATTTATAATTACAAATTTAAAATGTTATACTATTTATACAAATAATTACACTTATTTATATTAATTATTTTTAACAAAAGATCTGTTTATTAAAAAATTAGGTTAAAAGATAGGTTTGGAGTGATGCCAAGCTGTGAAATGTCTGTCAGCACATACTCATAATTATTGGTGATTTCAGGGCTAATTTGCGTTACTTGACGCTCCTCTGTATTCTGCTGATTGTATAAGTCATAAATAGTAAGAACTATTTCGCCCTTCATTCTTTTTCCTATTCTAAAATTATATTCTGAAGAAAAGTCCAAGCGGTGATAGAGTGGTATATCATAAGGTTCTACATCAGATCCTTTAGGTTGTTCGTTGTTTGTACCTTGCGGTATCTGCAATAATTCATTGAAATCATAAGCCGTATTTTTCATGACCCAAGTAAAGCCAGCTTTCCATTTTTTCCTTTTATACATGCTGGCTAACTGAAGTATACTTGTTCTTTTCCTCTCAGCCTCTTTAGGTGTGTATTGTTTATTATATTGATTATAGCCGTAGCTCATGTAAAAATACCAACGCCTAGCATTGTACTCGTACATAAGATCCACTCCATAAGAATCCCCATCACCAATGTATTTGTGGAAGTAAACAGGGTTTCTAAATGTAAGGTCTGACATTTCTCCAGTACTTCTTTTATAGTAGCCTTCTATATCAAAAGCATGATTCAGCCATCTGAAAGTACCACCGCCTATAAAGTGATTGGAAGTAATGACCGGTATGTTCTCATCATCAGAAATAATCCAATAAGAATCATATGTAAGTTCATCAGAAAGTTCTCTGATAAACTGATAGTAACGTCCGGCTGAGAATTTCAAACTGAATAAATTACTGTTGCCTACGGGTAAAGTACCTTGAATTCTTGGTGCCAGATAGGTTTTGTTGCTGGGCTGATAGTACCATAATCGGCTTCCTACTGTCAACGATAATTTGTTGAGGTAGAAATTATATTGCGTATAAAGTCCCACAGACTGTGAAGAGGTGAGACTGTCTACTTGTTTCAGTAGAAAACTATTGGGTTTGATGTCTTTGTAGACAGAATAATAAGTATAAATACCGCCAACATCCAATCGACCATTTTTAAGATAAATCTGTTGATCAGAATGAAAGCTGATATCCTGCATTTTTTGTTTACTGAAAGTAGTGGTTTTTTTCAGAGGTTTGATATTAGTAGTATCTCTTCTATAGAATACCTTTTCATTTTCTCTAGTATTATCAGAATAAGTGAAATATACACTAGAGTTAAGTTTCTTAGTGTTGAGGTTCCATCCTAATGACATTGCATTATTGCTCCATTCTCGTGTATCAGAGTTGGTTTTGGGTTCAACTTGTGTGTTTCTTCTTGAAAGTTTCCTTAATGGTAAAGGAAGGTCAAAAGCGGAGTAATAATTATCTTGAGAATAGAGGTAGCTGAATGTAATATTTTGGTCTTTGTTAATCTGATAAATCATTTTAGCATTCGCATCATGATAATTAATATCAGGCTTAACGCTTTGATTGTAGATACTCACACTTTCTTCGCCATCAGAAAACTCTTTACTGTCGCCAGTTTTTAAATCTCTGTCATACAATAATCTTTCAATTGCGCCGTGATATTTTCTAAATGTACCTAATACAGCAAGTTTACCACGGATAATAGGGGTTGAAAGGTAGGCTTTATAACCCAAAAGACTGACGCCTACATTACCTTCAGTATGATAGAGCGTAGGATTTTTAAGACCTATATCTAAAATACTGGATACTCTTGCTCCATAAAGGCAGTCATAACCGCCAGGGTAAAGGGTTGCTGAGTTGGTAATATCAGGGTTTACTACACTTTGCAGACCAAAATAATGATCCAATTGATACATCGGAAATTTATCAATCAAAGTGAGGTTTTGGTCCGTTTCACCGCCTCTTACTTCCAAAGCAGATGACAAGCCAGCTGTACTTACGCCAGGCAATAATTTTAAGGCATAAAAAACATCTTCCTGATCAGAAGTGGGCAAGTTCCCAATACCAGCATTTTTTACATTTTTACCTCTACTTTGTCCATCGATTAAGGAAGTGATAGAATCAAGTTGCGTTTCATATACTAATTCTGGCAGGCTTTGCTTTTTTACACGAAGTGCAATGTCCAATGGACGAGAAGTATCTAATCCGGCTACAGGAATGGCAAGGTCTTCAAACCCAAGAAATTTTATTAAAAGCGTGTCGTTGGCAGGTACTGAAACGCTAAACTTTCCATCAACATCAGAAACCGCATATTTCTGTGTTCCTAATGATTCAATGGTAGTATAAGGCAGGGTGTTATTGTCCGTGTCGCTGACTATTCCTTTAATGTTGATTTTTTGAATTGTTCTTTTGCGGATGACTATAAACTGTTCGTCTAGAACCTCGTATTCCAGTTCACTTCCGGCTAGTGCTTGTACCAGTGCTTTTTCTAAAGTAGCTTCATCAAAATCAATATTTACTTTTTTCTCCGCCAGCAATTTCTCATTAAATGAAAAGTACACACCAAAATGATGTTCAATTTCCTTAAGTACCTTTTTGAGGGGCTGTTCGTGAAATTGGGCAGTAAAAAGCGGACCTTGTGCCCAAAGGAGTAATGGGCACAAGGTAATCAGTAAGAGTAATAAATAACTATGTTTAATAAGAGATCTCAACTTCTTTTGTCTGATTGTCTATCTTGTAATTGATATCCATGGATTTGGATATAATATCAAGGGCTTGTTCAAGGGACTTATTCGATATAGTACCCGAAAAACGCAACTTCTGAATATCCGAATTTTTATAAATAATGCGGACGTCAAACTGCCTTTGTATTTCCTTAAAGACCGTTTCCAAAGTAGCATTAGAGTATTTAAATAATCCTCTTTGCCAGTCTGGCTGACTCAGTTTATGCGTATTAGTCACAAAATTTCCATTTTTATAAACGGCTTCTTGTCCTTTCGTCAAGATCACCTGATTGCCATCATTATCCTTTACAGCCACTTTTCCGGTGTAACAGCTGACAACCCATGTTTTCTTTCTCGCCAAAATATTAAAACTAGTACCCAGCACTGTTACTGTACCCATTTCAGTATTGACTTGGAAAGTCTGTCCTTTTTCAACTTTAAAGAAGGCTTCACCTTTCAGTGAAAGATAACGTCCGGCTGTAAAACTTTCTTTGTCATAAGAGATTGAACTCTCCGCATTCAGGTTCACAGTGGAGCCATCAGGTAGTTTCACCTCATTGGTAAATCCTTTTTTGGCCATCTCCACATGATGCTGAGGGACGAAATTCCTATAATAGAAATTCACAATCAGCCCAAGTACAATCACAGCGGCACCGTATTTCCACCAAGTGTTTTTGAAGGAAATCGTTTTTGTTTTAATAGGATTATTTGAGCTGGCAATTTTCTGATCAATTATTTTCCACAGCTCATTTTCTCTCTGAGCAGAAAAATAAGGGTCTTTTACTTTTACCTGTTTTACCCAATCTTTCGCTTTATCAATATTTTCCTTTTCCTCAGGATTTTCTTCAAGGTAGTTCTTCCAAAACTCATCTTTAGAAACATCTCCTAAAACCCAAGTGACGAAATCTTTGTTCTCTATATATTTATCAATTGCAGACATCTTATTATCAGTGAGGTATATTCAGTAAAGAGCTATAAAATTGATTTGTACTATATTTCGTGGAAAAAACTTTCAATTAATTTTCCAACCACCAATATAAGTAGAGGGTCATCCATGTTATTTCTCATTTTTTTCAATGCTGAGGCTTGAACATTTCTGACAGATTGATTACTGATTTGCATGATTTCACTGACTTCTTCAGGCGTAAAACCATTGTAAAATCTTAAATAGATCACTTCCTTCTGTCTTCCGGAAAGGGTTTCCAAACATTCCAGCAGTTTGTCTTTTGTGATCTGATCCGTTTCAGAAGAAATAATTTGCTCTTCCATTGTGAAAGTAACATCAAAAGTGTCTTCGGGTACTTCTTCTGTGACGGTGGTTTTAGAATTTTTCTTCAGTTTCTCATAAATGCTCCGTTTCAAAGAAACCATCAAATATAACTTCACATTGTCAGTATCACCCAATGAAGAGCGTTTTTCCCATAATCGAAGAAAGAGATCCTGTACGCAGTCTTCTACAAGCGTCGCATCCTGACAAAAATGATAGCCATACTTGTACAATAGTTTTATGTATTGATCATAAAAGTATTTGATGGCCGAAGCATCGTTTTTTTCTTTAAGCTGTTTCCAATATTGAAGATCCTGTGACATTGAGTGAAGTGGAACTAAGATGGAGTAAAAAATACTTGAAGCATAAAATAGAGTAAGAGTGCTATTTGCTTACCAAAAAATCAATTCTACACTTGAAGAACTTAAAGCTAAGTTAATCAAATCTTTTAAGTACTTAATCTAAAATAATAAAGATGATTTCTAATTCGGGGAATAAATCCCTTTTTTAGCCTTAATAAAACTAGTAAGAGAGTAGATAAATCTCTTTTTGAATGAAGAATGAAGAGTTAAGAATGAAGAAAAAGTAGATCGTGTTGTGGTTCTAAAAGTGTTTTTTATAGTGGCTCAGTGGACGTTGCAATGCAACATTCCTACAACGAACGGTATCCATCATAAATGATATTCTACCAAAAATTGAAAGTAGGATGTAGGGATGTTGTACTACAACGTCCGCTGAACCACAGCACGAACTATTTTTCTTACCTCTTCTCTGAAAAAAATAGGGTATGAATAATCTCTTTTTATCTATTCATTTGATATGTTTTAAATCTTAGAAACATGTATTGATAGGAGAAAGACTTGTTGATAGAAAAGAGAAAAAAGAAGGTAATTCAAAAATCATTGCCTCAAGAGGAGTAATCAAGCGCTGAAATGGTGACCACGATCATCATAATAAAAAAGGGTTTCAAAATTATTGTTAATAGATGATAATAGTATTGTTTAGACTTTTTCTAAATAGTATCCTTGTGAAGTTATTTAAAATTGATCTAAATAAAAATCGCACACTGTATGATACGTCGTATCTTACTCTCTATATATATTCTGTTTTTATCGGTAACACTTTTGAGTGCTCAAGAGAGAGCACATGTTGCAGGAAAAGTAATAGATGCTCATACAAAAAAGGGTATTCCATTTTGTACAGTCCAATTGAAGGACTTGAAAAAAGGAGGGTATACTGATGCAGACGGTACATTTAAGTTACCTAAAGTTCTAGTAGGGGCACATGAGTTAGTGGTTACGCGTACTGGGTATTCGCCATTCACAAAAAATATAAATCTTACTGAAAATGGTATACTTAATATGGTTATATCATTGAAAGAGAGTGAGGTGGAGCTGGATGCAGTGATGGTGATTGGAGAGTCTGAAGAGACGAAGATGGAGAAGCAGGGCTTTGCTTCTAAGAAAATAGATACAGAAAAAGTAGCTATTCAATCTGTAGAATTAAATACATTATTGGATCAAACGTCAGGTATTAATGTTAGACAAGAAGGAGGATTAGGTTCTAGAACAAAGTACAGCATTAATGGATTAAGTGGAAATGCAGTAAGAATTTTTATTGATGGTGTGCCGATGGAATATTACGGAGCATCTTACTCTATTAATTCACTTCCTGTCAACCTGATTGAATCAATGGAAGTCTACAAAGGTGTAGTGCCTGTGACGCTAGGATCTGATGCATTGGGCGGAGCCATTAATATTAAAACAAAAAATGCGAAGAAGAATTCATTAGACTTTTCATATTCAATGGGCTCTTTCAATACACATCAAGTAGCACTGAACGGATCGCATAGAAATAAAAAGAATGGTTTCACTTTCAGAGGATCAATGTTTTATAACTATGCCGACAATGATTACGAAGTATGGGGAAAGGATGTAACGGTGGCTGACCCGAATACCGGTAGAGTTTCTGAAGTAAGAGCAAAACGTTTTAATGACGGATATGAAGCATACGGAACTAAAGTAGATGTTGGTTTTACAGATGTAAAATGGGCAGATCAATTCTTTATCAGTATGGTTTATTCTGATATGTACAAGGAAGTGCAGCATGGAGCGACAATGAATGTTCCTTTTGGAGAAAGACATTATACACAAGGTAATTTGGTACCGAGTATTTCTTATCAGAAGAAGGATTTGTTTACGAAAGGATTGGATGTGAGCTTATTCTCTTCTTATGCCATGAATTCAAGAACTTTGGTAGATACCACAAAGAATAAGTACAATTGGCATGGAGATGTGGTGGGTGAAAATCCTGCTGGTGGAGAAACAGGAAGCCCTATTCACTCGACAACAGATGAAGGAACTTTGATTAATCGCTTTAATGTTTCATATGCATTGAATGATAATAATGTCTTCAATATGAGTGGAATTGTTACAGATTATAGAAGAACAGGTTTTAATAGAACAGCTCAATTAGGGGAAGACACAAGTAATGATTATCAGAATATTTTCAAAAGTGTAATCGGCCTTTCTTACTCTAATACTGCACTGGATGGAAAGTTGAGAACAAATGTTTTTGCCAAGCAATATTCATATACTGTAGATGCGCTTTATCATACTTATAGCGGTGGGGAGTATCATCCTTTGCCAAAAGAGTCTAGTGACACCAACTATGGTTACGGCATTGCATCAAGTTATGATTTGACAGAGAAATTTACAGTACAGCTTTCTGCAGAGCAGGCGGTACGATTGCCGATGCCTGATGAGCTTTTTGGTAATGGTGCTGAAAATGGTATTTCCAATTTGGAGTTGAAACCTGAAATCAGTAAAAATTTGAATTTAGGTTTCAGGTATGGAGAAGTTTATATGGGAGATCATGCATTAACTTTCTCTACAACATTATTTTACAGAAATGTTGAAGATATGATTCAAAGAAGTGTGGATAATAGAGGAGATTATTTCTTTTATGAAAACCACCCTAAAATCATTTCCAAGGGGATAGACCTTCAAATCGATTACGATTACAATAGGAAGTTATTTTTCACCTTTTCAGGTTCTTACAATGATACAAGGTACAACAATGAGTTTACTGCCAAAGGAGAAAAAGACCATCTTTATCAAGCTCGTTTGAAAAATGCACCTTATCTGCAATTCAATACCAATATGCGTTATGATATGACTGAGTTGATTAAGTCAAAAGGGCAATTGCAAGTGTACTGGAACATGAGGTATGTTCATAAATATTATAGATACTGGGAACATATTGGTAGTGACAACAAAGATCATATTCCAACCCAGTTTGTCAATGATATTGGAGCATCTTATCGCTTCCCTCAAAATAAATTAGCGGTCAGCCTAGACATTAAAAATGTTTTTAATGAGCAAGTCTTCGACAATTTCGCTATTCAACAACCTGGAAGAGGCTTCTACTTCAAAGTAAGCTATTCCATTTTTTAAGAAACAAATTTTTAAAAGTTCATAATATAGATATAAATGAAGCTATCAACTACTTCAAAAGTTGCAGGATTGTTTGTTGCATCCGCATTATTGGGGCTTACTGCCTGTGACAAAAATGACGAACCTTCTAAAGGAGGTGACGGAAACGATAAGACTGTATTTCACGTAGCAGCAGATGTTGCAGACCCAGAAGGAGACGCGACAGTATTTATGCAACCTACAACCAATATTATTGATACAACCCTAACTTTTATCAATAATGGTTATCAAATGGAAGGCGTTCGTTCAGCAAGAGTAGCAGCTGCTGGAGGTAGAATCTATAATTTGAATTATGGTACAGGTCATATCCATGAATTAGAATATGATGGAGGAAGAAGTTACAATAAAGTTCAAACAGTAGATGTAAGTAACTGGGTGGGTGAATACCCAAGATTTGCTCCTGTAAGTGACAATCATATTTTAGCTCATAATGTTATGAGTGAAACTTCTGAAGATCAAACAAGTATTAAAGTTACTTTACAAGTAGTAAAAGTAGGTATTCCTGGTTTGGTCTTTAATGCACAAACAGATTATGTACAGCATGAGTTAGGAACTTTTAATGTTGGTGATGATTATGTATACCGTGTAGATGCTCCTGTTATCAATGGTAATAAAGTGTATTATGGTACAGGCTACAGAAAAGTAGGTGAGCCAGACGCTGAGGATACTCCTCGTCCTGAAGCTTTAGCAACATTAGTGTTGGATTGGCCTTCATTAGCTAACCCTAAAGTGGTGACAACAGTAGCATCAATTGGCGATACGTATGGTTTTAGAGGTAAATCAATGTTTGTTCATGAAAACTACGTGTATCAAATCAATATGACAACAGACGGTTCTGATGCTGTAATCACGAGGTTAGATGCTGATGGTAACTATGACCCAAGCTATGAATTTAATATCAGAGAGGTATTAGGTAAATCAGTAGGATCAGTTCACTTCCATCATGTTGGTGGCGGTAAAGGATATGTTGCATTGGATGATTTAAGCGGTGAAGAAAACTCTTACGAAATGGCTTATTTTGATGTGGCATCTAAATCAGTCGAAATTCTTTCAGAGGTTCCAAAGTCCAACATGTTCTATTACCAAAGTGGTGCTTTAGAAGGTGATGTTTACAATATCGCTGTTAGCCCAGCAGGAAGCAATGCTTATATCTGGCAATTCCAAGGCACAGATGCACAAAAAGGTGCAGAATTAGACGGTGGTAACATCTTCGTACAAGGTATTTATAAATAAATTACGATTCAGGAGGAAGACTCGTTTTTCCTCCTTCATAGATTTTTATCAAAATGAAAAAGTTTCTTTTATTACTAGCAACAGTCTCTGTTTTGTTTTCATGTGGAAATGAGAAAAAGAGAAGAGGAATCGACTTTGCAAAGCTAAAAGCGGAATTAAACCTAACTGCAGACCAAGTAGAAAAATATGATGCAATTGTCACTTCATTTGATGAGGACAGACAAAAGCAGGTCGTAGAGTTGAAAGCTTCGGGCAAAATGAGCCGTAAAGGATATATGAAAATCATGAAAACTTCTTACACAAAACAAGAAGTGGAATTGAAAGCTTTCATGAATGATGAGCAAAAAGAGGCAACTCATGAATACATCAAAAGATATATGCCAGGTCAATCTGATTATTCTGATGAGTTGAAAGCGGAAATTATCCAGACTTTAGCATTGGATTCAGCTCAAACAATCAAGTACCAAGCTGTCAACCAAGCTTTCACAAAAGCATTTAGAGATGCTCACGATCACTACCATGGTAATGGCGAAGCGGCAACAATGTACTGGAATCAGTTCAACGAAGACCGTAAAACAGCACTTCAGCAAATCTTCTCTGAAGAGCAGTTTGCTCAATACTTGGAGTTGATCAAAAAGGAAAGCTATAGAGGTCAAAACGAAAAAGGATAATGCGTCTGAAACAATCCTTATTCAGAAAAAGAAGAAAAAAGGAATCCCTTTTCAAATACATTATGTCCGTGTCACACTTGTGGCTCGGACTTTTGTCAAGTGTAGTAGTTTTTGTAGTCTGTTTTTCTGGAGCAATGTATTCCTTTAAAACGCAAATCTCAGAACTGCTTAATTATAAAGTGGTTTTCAATCAAGAGAAAACGAATACAGATTGGATTCAACCTGATCAAATTAAAACCAATTTCTTGAAAGAAGGACATCAAGTTACCAACATTATTTACCCCGCTGATTTTTCAAGAAATATTTTAGTTGCCTATCATAATCAAGAAGAAGATTATGATGGACATTATTATATACACCCAACTTCAGGAGCGATTATAGGAAGTAGTAGCCGTTCTACCGGTGCTTTTTTTGATTTAATGAAAAGCCTTCACAAAAACCTATTATTAGGTAAAGTGGGAAATCATATGGTAGGTATTTCCATTCTTATTTTTGTAGTACTGCTTGTTTCCGGATTGGTATTATGGTTTCCAAAAAATAAAAAACAATGGAAACAAGGTTTTAAAGTCAAGTGGTCTGCAAAATTGCCAAGAGTGATTTATGACCTTCATAATACACTTGGTTTTTATACTTTCCTTTTATTGTTATTTATTTCGATCACAGGATTGTATGTTTCTTATGCTTGGGTAAAAAGTACAGTGGTGGTTTCATTAGGTGGTCAGCCCGTACTGAATGCTTCCAATGCAGAGGATATGAAAAGTGAGTTGTCCAATGTTTTTGCTTCGTTTTTGGAAGAGTCAATCGACAATCAGGAGGAAAAGAAAAAGGATGCAGCTGTTTCTTTAAATGTACTTTTAGAAGACAGCGATCAGCGACTACCTTATAAAGGGATCACAACAATTCAACTTCCAACTGAAGATAACCCCCATTATCAAATCACGAAAATCAAGCAGGAAAGCATTTTCTCGGCTGTAGTCCCCGATCATGTGAAATATGGAAAAGATGGTAAGTTTAAAAAACTCATCTTATTTTCTGATCAAAGTATTGCTGACCAATTTATGGAAGTCTCTCTACCCTTACATACAGGAGAAATTCTCGGTTTGAGTGGTATCATCCTTTACTTTATTGTGACAATGATCGCTTGTTCCATGCCAGTGACAGGAATATTGATTTGGGTGAGGAAGTTATAATCATTTATTTTCTTGTTCCCAATAAATATAAAATCACTCCAGGGCCTGATTTGACTTTGTTGACTTCCCAATCATACAATTCGTGGTTTTCAACTTGTTGGATCAGGTCTTTCATTTCCTTCACAGAGTAAGTTCTGAAAGAAGAAACCACACCGTCCCATAACGCTAACAAAGGAACAATTGGAATTAAATAAGTGAAGAATAATCGGCCTAATCTAAAAGGTCTGATTAAAGGGGTGGTCAATAAAACGGTAAGTGGAGAGAAAAGCATCGCAATTACACTTGGAATACTTCTTTCCTGTGCTTCAAAAATGGCAATAGGAGCATTTTCCTTTACAGCATTCTCTAATATCTGCTTGGCATCTTCTGGTTTAAAATGGTGGAAAGATAAAAACTGCGTTCGCAATCCCTTTAAATCCGAGGGTACTTGACGGGCATCAACAGATTGATCAATAAACTCAAAATTAAGGGATTGCTCTTTTGTTCTTTGGAAGGCGGGTAAATTAGGATAGAGGTCTGTAATTAAAATTTTAAGGCCTTTCTCTTTCTTTAATAGTTCTTCATTTAACCACACCAATCCACCTCCACCACCGGAGCCCAAATCCACAATTTGTTTTTTTGGAGTATGTTCAAGTCCTTTTTCTATAATAGGGATAATAGGCTGATACATTTTTGTTTTATTGGAAAGAAACTGCAGGAAGTCGGTGGCATAGTTTCTTAAAAAAGAAGGAAGCCATTTTTGATCCTCAAATTCGAATAAATGTACTCTTTTCATTGGTGTAGTTTAGATAGAATTGGAAACGTTGATAAAAAAAGATGAAATTAATTTAAGAAAAAATCTTCGATTCTGGGCTGTTTTGGCGGTTTTTAATTTTTTTTCAAAAAAAACTAAATTTTATTGAGTACAAAAATAGAGTATCTCCCTTTCTATGAATGACACTGCAATAAAGCAGTTCAAAAAACACAAAGATAATCTATTTTAACTCTTTAAAATATCTAACGAAATGAAAGTAAGAAACATTGGAATCGGAATCGCTCTTTTATCTGTAATGGTGGCTTGTAATGACATGGATAACGGTACTTCAGCAGATGCACAGTTTTCAGGTTTAGAATTAGCTTCAGATGAAGCATCAGGTCTATCATCTAACTTAGAGGTTCAAGAATATACAGACAACCTTGCAGACGATGCAATGGAAAGAGGACTTTCAATCAGTTCATCTTCAAATACAAGATCAGTTGGAGGTGAAGAAAGACCAAAGAAAGGTAAAGGAGAGTGTGGCAAGCGTTTCCATATTAGACACTATATGGATTGTGCTGATGTTACAAAAACAGAGGAAGGAGATACAAAAACTGTAGTATTTGATTTCAGTGGTGGCACTTGTGAAAGCAAAGACGGAGAAACGGTTTCAGGTAAAGTAACTGAAGTACATACAAGAGTAGAAGGAGAAGTAAGCCACTCAACAACATTTGAGGATTTCTCTGAAAACGGAAAAGTAATCAACGGTACATCTTCAATGGAAGGAACAATTGTATTTGAAGAAGGTACTGAGGAAGATGAAAAACCAACTCCTGTTTCATCTGAAATTTCTAAAACAGTGAACTTATCGTTGTCATTTGCAGCAACAGATACAACGGAAGCTTACACAGAGCAAATTGTAAGAAATGTAGAGGTAGAGAAAATCGATGGTACTAAAACAGTAACAGGATCATTGACTGTAACAAGTTCATTGGAAGGTGAAAGTTTCTCAACAGAGATTACAGAACCATTATCATATGTAAAAGACTGCGGTGGTGAAAAGCCAGTATTTGCACCAGTTTCAGGTGTGGAAGTAATGACAAAAGGTGAGTCAACAATCACAATCAACTACGGTGACGGTACTTGTGATTACCTAGTAGATGTTACATTGTCTGATGGAACTACTGAGACAGTTGACCTTAAAGAAGCATACGACGAGTATGGTTTCAGAGGAGTAAGAATTTTAAAAAGGAGAAAAAAGTAAGCAACGCTTACAAAATTACAGTAACATAGAATGGTAAAAGTTTCAATCACGAAATTTTTTCTCATAGGGGTACCACAATGTGGTATCCTTATTTTTTTGTATTAATATTTTTAGATTTAATTGTCCTGTGTGAAGTGTTTTTGAATTTTTATTTTGTTATTCGAATTATAATTTCATAATTGCATCTACTTTAAATCAAGGCAAAACAAACTTTTTTCATTACTAATTATGTTTAAATGGGTCAATTCTAATAGAACAAAGCTTCTATTACTATTAATTTTATGTTCATGTACTTTATAGTATTTCTTATCGGATGTACTCATTACTGGTCATATTTTTTATGCTACTTACCATTCTTTAGAAATCTATGAAATATATCATTACAACTCTCCTCATTTTCTGGTCAACCTCTTTACATTCACAGATTAAAAATCATGGATTAGCAAAATTGTCCTGTAAGTACATACATTCATTTCAACCATGGCAAAATGATACAAGCAGAGTTGAAGGTGAATTTATTTTAGTACTTAATAAGAAATATTCTGAATATCAGTCTATTCAAACCTATAATAAAGAGGTTGTAATAAGTAAAGGTAAGTTAAATGACGATGATATCACCTCGCAATTAGGTCAATTTACGTCATTAGCGGGTATTATTCATAACATGCCAGAACCCAAAACAAATGATATTATTGTTACAAAAGACCATGAATCAAATGAAGTAAAAGTAGAACTAGGTTATCTATTTGTAATAAGGAATTTGTTTATAGAAGACATGTCTGATATATCATGGAATATTACTGAAGATTCTAAAATGATAAATGGCTATAAATGTTTCAAGGCAATAACCAACTATGGTTTTTATTCTATAGTAGCATGGTTTACTCCTGAACTCCCTTTTTCAGATGGACCTTATACATTTGGTGGTTTACCTGGTTTGTAACTACTCAGCAATAGGAATTTTCAACGAAGCAAGCGTTATAAAAGCCTCAAGTATACTCTCTCCTTTC
>NZ_JABANE010000309.1 GCF_012844305.1 Flammeovirga aprica JL-4 | reverse complement strand
CCCATTGCGGGGGTCGCTGGGGCCGATGGTGTAGCGAGGCTCTTCTGGGGCCTCTCACTCAACGTGTGGTTCTACGTCGCGGCAATCGCCTACACAGTGGTTCAGATTGGTGCCAAGGTAGTCGATAAAATCATTGACTGGAAGAAAGCTAATAAGGAGTAACATATGGACCTGATTAAGTTCCTCGAAATGTTAGACACTGAGATGGCTCAGCAGATGCTTATGGACCTGAAGAATCCTGAGAAGCGAACCCCTCAGCTGTACAACGCCATTGGTAAACTACTGGAGCGTCACAAGTTCCAAATCTCTAAGCTGACCCCTGACGTTAACATCTTGGGCGGACTGGCTGAGGGTCTGGAAGCTTATAACTCCAAGGTGGGCGCGGATGGTCTGACAGAAGACGATAAATACACTCACTGATGGTAATACTCAAGGTTCCTGAGGGAGCCTTTATGGATTATCAATAGTAGGAGAACAAAATGAACTGGATGTTATTCTGGATTATCGTAGACGTGGTGTTTGCGGTAGGTTTACTCGTCACCATGACTAGTAGTAGCCCTAGGGCTAATCACTATGAAGACGGTGCAGGTTAGGGAGGCATTATGCTGGAAATTACAAAGAGAATCGTCCCGTATCTTGTGGTTATCATGGTGTTCGCCTTCGGGTGGCACTTCGGTTCACAATCTACGGACACCAAGTGGAAGGAGGTAGTACAGAATGAGTACGTTAAGAAGCAAACGGCTAGAGCTGAAACTCAGAAAGCGATTGACGAAGTATCGGCTAAGTACCAAGCAGACCTTGAGGGGCTGGAGGGCAGCACTGATAGGGTTATTGCTGATTTGCGTAGCGACAATAAGCGGCTGCGCGTCAGAGTCAAACCTACCAGTGTCACCGCAGGACCAGACGGTCGATGCCTCGTTGATGGTTCCGTCGAACTACACGAAGCAACTGCTCGAAGTCTTATCGCAATAACCCAGAAGGCCGACCTCAAAGAGAAGGCCCTACAGGACACAATTCGCAAGCTGCAAGGGAAAGGAGGTGAACAT
>NZ_JABANE010000308.1 GCF_012844305.1 Flammeovirga aprica JL-4 | reverse complement strand
CCATTCATGTTGATATTTTGACAGATCTAAAATTTCATTTTTGACTGAATTAGGAAGAGATTTTAACCTTTCTCCTACAATAAACTCAAAATTCTCTTCCTTAACGATATCAATATTGCTCTTACTCAACATTCCTCGATCTGCAACAACAATGACATCGTCGATCTGATATTTAGATTTTAATCCTTTGACAGCATCTTTTAATGTATGCCCTTCGTACTTTTTGCCTTCATAAACCTGATAACCAATTGGATTTTTTTCTTTATCAATCAGTAATCCAAAAACGATCTGCGTTTTCCCTACTTTCCCGTCTTTACCAAACCCTTTCTGTCTAAAATCATCTTCATGAACACTGTCAAAATAAAAGGTGGTTACATCATAGAAGACCACATCCAATTTTTGATTAAATAAATTCTTTTCTTGTTGATAAAGAAAGACTTGAAGATTATCTTCTAACTTACAGAGGTGGTCTAAAGCACGATAAATATGATGAAGATTTACTTCTTGAAACCCTATATAATCCTTCTGTATGTTAAAATTACAAAGTTTTGAACCAGGTTCTTCTAATCTCTCTGCAATCAATAAATGAAGGGTATTGAAGAGGTCAAAGCTTATTCTACTTTTTTTAAGGTAGGCTCGAAAATATGCGTCAAGGTTAAAATGTTGAAGAGCTTTAAGTGTTGCTTGATAATAGCCATAATTATAACGGCCTAGCTCTTTAGTCTCTTTTTTAAGAAGATCTTTTAATTCTCCACCACCGAGCAAATACAGTTTTTCTCCCATACGTTTTAACATATCAGGAGTATAATCTGATTCCTTGCCCAAAGAAGCCAATATCTTATGTTTACTCTTACCGTGCTCACGATAAGACTCCATAACACGTATATAGTTTCCTGATTTTTTCTTTTCAATGCGTATAAAAGCCATAGAGACAAGTATATGTATAAAAAATACGCAAGTCAAGAGGGTTGGCTCACTACACTTTTTTCAAAAATCACTAAAAATATGGCTTTTTGATATCGTTAGAGGGGTTTGGGTGAAATTAACTGTCAAACTCAAGA
>NZ_JABANE010000307.1 GCF_012844305.1 Flammeovirga aprica JL-4 | reverse complement strand
TGGGTAACCTTCAGTTTTTTTCTTTTCGCTACCGCGGGTTCCTCAAATTTATCGATGCAAAATTGATTCGCTTCGCTGTCAATTTCACCTCAATAAATTTCGAGGCTTATTTATGTTACTTTTACAGTCCGATAAGTTCTTCTTCTCTGACCTCTTGTTTTATGCATCTGAATAGGAGTTTTCATATAACATGACATGTGTGGTCTTATAAAGTTATATGTTTTTATACATTCTTTTAAATAGGCTTCAAATAACATTTCATAACCGACATATTTACTCAAGTTAAAGTCATACTTTATTGTTCTGTTAATACGCTCTGCAATAGCATTTTTATACGGATCATAAGTTTCTGTCATACTTGTTATGATTTTTGATTTCCTAAGTAACTTCTGATAGGCTTTACTACAATATTGGACTCCTCTGTCAGAATGATGTATCAATGTTTCTCCTTTATATTCACGTTGTTTTATCGCCATTTTCAAGGCTCTAATTGCTCCCTCTTTATCTAAAGATCTTGATAGATCATAACCCATTATCTTCTTTGAATAGGCATCTGTTACTAATGCCAAATACCAAGGGTTGTCTCTTGTGCCTACATAAGTAATATCTGCTACTACAACCTGTTCAGGTCTATTTATTTCAAGTCCATCTACCAAATCTGGATAAGTTTTAAATCTATGGTCTGAATCAGTTGTGACATGATAAGCTCTCTTAGGTTGTATATCTAAGTGGTTCGCTTTCATAATCTGAAGCAACTTATCACGACCTACACCTAAAGACTTTAATTGAGGATAGAGTAGTGAATACAGCATCCTATGCCCACTATTGGGCAGTTTTATCCTCTCGTTTTGTATTAGTGTTACTACTTGCTCAGAAATTTTCAGATCTTTCTTCTTACGCTTAATGGAGCGGTAGTACACTTGACGGTCTTTCCCAAGTAACTGACTTGAATATTCAATACTTATAGAATATTCATTTCTGAAATCATCAACTACTTGGGTGAAGAGTTTTTTCTTATGTCGATTTTATATTCTTTTTCTGCCAAGTCAATCATCATATCAAAAATGAT
>NZ_JABANE010000306.1 GCF_012844305.1 Flammeovirga aprica JL-4 | reverse complement strand
GGGAATCCCACCGTAACCATCGGTGATGTCGCCCTTGATAGTCTGGAAGAGATGCCAGTAATCAGCTGTCTCCTGAGTCTGCACTAGGATGTTACCAGTCGTACACCACAGGAAGTCACAATCCGGGATGGTCTTAAAGTCCTTATCACAGGAGACCAACACAGCCTTCTCGTAGTTGAACTGTAACGGATTAGACCCGATGATTCCCATCACGTCATCACCTTCAAGCTGAGGCTCAAGGACGCACGTGTAGGTCTCAAAGACGGACTCAAGGAACTCGAAGTAACCTACAGGCTTCTTAGTGACAGCTCGGTTCTCTTTGTACGTTGGGTCCACCAGCAGCTTACGCCAGTTGACACGGTCGGTGAACGCTAGGACTACATCGGCATTCTTCCACGCCTTCTTACGGCCCTTGTAGGACTCAATGGAGTTCTCCAGAATCTCACGAGCCTTAGCGTGGTCACAGCAACGGTGCCAAATCTCCTCCTCCCACGAGGCATCGAACTCAGCGGCACTCATGGCTTGAAACACCAGCCAGTCACCATCCATCACAAGGACACCTTTGGCAATCTTCTGGGTTGCCCGGTAGTCACTGAAGGATAACAATGTGTGCTTACTCATGGTGAACCTCCACACGATTCCCCACTAGTTTAGGCTTAAGGTGCTTCTCAAGGAAGTCTAGGGCCATACTGTTATCCTCAGCGTTGAGGTGGGAGAGTAACTCACGGAACTCTGAACGAGCCTCTGTATCTTCCTCAGAGGTCTCCACAGAGAATACTCGCCAGTCATAAAGCTCATCACCCCAAGTGTCATCCCACATTCCAGTAGCGACAATCTCTTTACCAACGTACGGGAGAAGTTCTTCTTCGTTCTCAGCGTCACTCTCGGTAACCTTCAAGGAAATCGTAAGGTAAAACGACGAATACTTACGATGCTCGGTCTCACGCTCACCTAGCTCCTTCACGTAACCTTTAACGTTATCTGTTAACTTACTCACAGGCAACCTCCATGGGTCTTAAGGAATTTCACTCCGGCACTGGTAATTTCCCAAGCGCCGCCGTTACGACCACTCAT
>NZ_JABANE010000305.1 GCF_012844305.1 Flammeovirga aprica JL-4 | reverse complement strand
ATCAACACGTTTCACCAACGTATCGATTAATCTGTATCAGAGCTGAAAATTCTCTCAAATCGCCAAAACATCTTCGGCGTTGTAAGGTTAAGCCTCACGGTTCATTAGTACCGGTTAGCTCAACGCATCGCTGCGCTTACACACCCGGCCTATCAACGTCATCGTCTTTAACGTTCCTTCAGGAGACTTATAGTCTCAGGGAGAACTCATCTCGGGGCAAGTTTCGTGCTTAGATGCTTTCAGCACTTATCTCTTCCGCATTTAGCTACCGGGCAGTGCCATTGGCATGACAACCCGAACACCAGTGATGCGTCCACTCCGGTCCTCTCGTACTAGGAGCAGCCCCCCTCAATTCTCCAGCGCCCACGGCAGATAGGGACCGAACTGTCTCACGACGTTCTAAACCCAGCTCGCGTACCACTTTAAATGGCGAACAGCCATACCCTTGGGACCTACTTCAGCCCCAGGATGTGATGAGCCGACATCGAGGTGCCAAACACCGCCGTCGATATGAACTCTTGGGCGGTATCAGCCTGTTATCCCCGGAGTACCTTTTATCCGTTGAGCGATGGCCCTTCCATTCAGAACCACCGGATCACTATGACCTGCTTTCGCACCTGCTCGCGCCGTCACGCTCGCAGTCAAGCTAGCTTATGCCATTGCACTAACCTCCTGATGTCCGACCAGGATTAGCTAACCTTCGTGCTCCTCCGTTACGCTTTGGGAGGAGACCGCCCCAGTCAAACTACCCACCAGACACTGTCCGCAACCCCGGTCAGGGGCCAACGTTAGAACATCAAACATTAAAGGGTGGTATTTCAAGGTTGGCTCCACGCAGACTGGCGTCCACGCTTCAAAGCCTCCCACCTATCCTACACATCAAGGCTCAATGTTCAGTGTCAAGCTATAGTAAAGGTTCACGGGGTCTTTCCGTCTTGCCGCGGGTACACTGCATCTTCACAGCGAGTTCAATTTCACTGAGTCTCGGGTGGAGACAGCCTGGCCATCATTACGCCATTCGTGCAGGTCGGAACTTACCCGACAAGGAATTTCGCTACCTTAGGACCGTTATAGTTACGGCCGCC
>NZ_JABANE010000304.1 GCF_012844305.1 Flammeovirga aprica JL-4 | reverse complement strand
GAATTGCATGTTATATTTGAGTCAGACTTGTAATAGATTTTTTGTTGGAACTCAAATTTATGCAAGTTAAAACCCCGAAAAAAGCCTAATTCGACATTTTTCGGGGTCTTTTTTACATTTTATAACAAGTAAATAACTCATTGTTAGTAGATTAAGTATTTACCAGGGTTCCCTAACTAACCTATTACGGATAAAAGAAAATAAAAGCAACTATGAAATTATTAATTAATATATCTTTGAGTACACTTTTTATCATATTTTCGATAAGTTGTGATCAGCAATCTCAGAACCAGAAAAAGGATATACAGAGTTCAAATCAAAAAACTCAGAACATACAAAAGAAATCTCAGATCCCTCTTCAACAACCTCATATAAATGCAGAACAAGCTAAGTTGCTTGAGAGGATATTTTTTTACGATCCTATTACCAAGTATCCCTATTGTTTTCAAACAAAAAAAGATTTTAACTATGAAGCATGGATTCACAACGAAATCTCTTATAAAGCTGTACATGCTTTTATTGATTCCGTTATGTTAGAAGAAAATAGGAGATTATTTAAAGCAATAGATTCGCTAAATCGTGTAATATTTGAAATTGAGAAATATGGAGCTTTAGGAACTATTTATGATGAGCTTTATTGGAATGATGAAGATGGAAGGTATCGTGCTGTTGGAAATTACTATAGCCGAAATGAGTATTTTTCTGGTTGGGATAAATTTAATATTTTAACCTATGTAAAAAGTTATGATCAACCTAATAATCAAGATTACTCACCATTTTATATGGCTTCACATAACAAATACACAGGTGATATGATCGATCGTCTTGAATTCGATTTTGAAGGTACATACAATGCCATAAGAGACGGAAGAGGGACACTTGTAGTGTATAAAGATTCTATTATCCATCAACTGGATGGAAATACTAGAAAGTACCTAATCACTGATGAAGGGAAGTTTGAAGAGGTGAAGTAATGAAAACTAAAATTGATATAAAAACAAAGCAACTATGAAAAAATTACGAATTACAATATCATGCATATTCACATTGATGTGCCTTAATAGCTGTTTTTTCCTGAGTTCCTCGTAATGAATGTTAATCATTTATAACTTTCATGTATTCTGTGTTTTACGTAAAATTATT
>NZ_JABANE010000303.1 GCF_012844305.1 Flammeovirga aprica JL-4 | reverse complement strand
ATGTTTAGTTTATGACATTTTGTAATAAAAGAGGGTATTTCCTTAATAGGATTTCCTTCCAACCATAATGCTTTGAGTTCAGGGAATTCAGTAATAAACTCTGGGATTTCGGTTACATTACAGTTGAGGATTTTTATTTCCTCAAGTTTTTTTAAGACCTGTATTTCTTTAGGGAACTCCTCCAAAGATGTCGCTTTTTCTATTTCTATTAATGTTATATGTTCGTTGTTATTATCTAATTCAAAATAGACACTCCCATCATATTGTTCTCTAAGTATCTCAATTATTTCCTGTTCTTCCATATCCTTATAGTTTGTACAACCAATCAATAGAATAATCACTACACTAATAATGAAATAATAGAAGTATTTAGCAATAGCTAATTTCCGTTGCACAGTACTAATAGAAGCCTTTTTATGTATCATTTGTTCTATAGAATGAAGAGAAAGTATAGTAACCTTCTCTAATTTACTTTACTCATCAATCTGCTTCCTATCAAAAACAGGATTTCCTAAAAGTCTTGTATCCACATTTTCAGAGATCTCGGCATTGTAGGTGTTTTCAATTTCATTACCTTCTAAAAGTAATAAGTTTAGCTTTGTACATTTGTTGATATCAGGAGGGATACGCTTGATTTTTCCGTTGGTCATGTTTAAGTTCTCTAAGTTTTTCATCCTACCAATCCCCGTAATATCAGTGATTTGATGATTGATTACATTGAGGTCACTAGCTTCGCTATCAAAAATTCCTACAGGCATACTTTTCCAAGTTACATTTTCTGCCCAAATACTTCCAACTTGTAAGCCTTTTGGTACAGATCTTAAACCATTACATTCGTCAAGTTTTAATATCCCAATAGGCACTTGATTTAGTGAGGAAGGAAGGCCGGTAATTCGTGAACACCCTGTTATATCTAATCCCAATAACATTTTTAAATTACCCATTGAAGCAGGTAACTTGAAAAGGTTTTTACAATACCTCAAATTCAGATCATTCAATAAAGGTAAATTACCTAGTCCTTCAGGTAAATGCGAACCCGTACTATTATTGAGAGTAAAGCTTTCAATGCTCTCTATAGTATCCAAATATTTAAAACTTTTTAAAGCTACTTTTAAATGTTTCAGCTTTTTGAAACTGCCTATATC
>NZ_JABANE010000302.1 GCF_012844305.1 Flammeovirga aprica JL-4 | reverse complement strand
AAAGTCGATCTTTATTCTATGAAAAGATTTGATGCATTTGAACTATATAGAGATTATTTATTAGCCGAAGATCACCAAGCAACAGCTACAGGGCTTTCTGCTTCAACAGACAACTTGGTGAAGCATGATTATATCAGTGATATGCTTGCTGATCCAAGTTTAGATAGTCAATTATTTTGGAAATCTGTAAAACCTTTTGCCAGAAAAATTGAAAGTGAAGATTCTGTTATTTCTGTTGATGATACGATTTCTGAAAAACCTCATAGTTCAATAAATACTATTGTAAACTATCATTTTGACCATACCAAAGGTAAATCTATTAAAGGGATAAATATCTTGAACTTTCTTTTATCGACCACCTTGGAAGATGAAACTACAGTAAATTGTCCTGTAGGTTTTGAAGTCATCGTGAAGGATCAAGAATTTATAGATAAAGAGGGTAAAACAAAATACAAAAGTGCAAAGAACAAAAATGAACTTGTTATTGATAAGTTATCCACTCTTCTATATGATAATCGACTAAAATTCAAATACATACTATTTGACACTTGGTTTTCTTCAAATGATAATATGAAACAAATTCATAAGCGTTTCAAAAAGTATTTTGTATGTCCCTTAAAGAAAAATAGGCGTGTAGCTTTAAGTAAAGAAGACAAATATGCAGGTAAATTTGTAGAGGTTTCTTCTCTAGATATCAACAAAGAAGAAGTGCTTGAAGTCTATATAAAAGGGTTAGATTTCCCTGTAAGACTTGTAAAGCAAATCTTTAAAAACAAAGATTATTCTGAAGGTGTATTATATCTAGTGACTAATGAAATTGAAGCAGATTATAACCAAATCACTACGATCTATCAAAAAAGATGGAAAGTAGAGGAATTACATAAATCACTTAAACAGAATACGCTTTTGAGTAAATCACCAACTAAAATGGAAGTGACACAAAAGAACCACATTTTTGCTTCTATGTTAGCATACATAGAACTAGAAAGACTTAAAATCAAAGAACGTTTAAATCATTTTGCCCTTATGGCAAAATTGAGATTGAAAATGCTAAATGCTGCTTTAGAGGAATTAAACCGTCTAAGAACAGCTTGAATTAGCATCTACTTATCAATATTTTAACCATTCGCAAATTTTAAGAGAGCGAAAGGTCAGT
>NZ_JABANE010000301.1 GCF_012844305.1 Flammeovirga aprica JL-4 | reverse complement strand
CTTGAATCAGAAGAGTCCTCGCTTACAAGTCAGTTTCAAGATATAGAAGGAAAATACAAATCACTCCAAGCTCAAAAGGAAGCAGAACAATCTGTATTTATTCAGCAGAAAGAGGCATCGATAGGTGAGTTGAAAGATAAATTAATAGAACAGGAGAGAGGGTTAAATCAAGAGTACGATCAATTATTTGATCAGCTAGACGAAACTAATACCGATAAAAGAATAGGTTTACAAGAACACTTTTCTACTATTCAAAACAACAAATCGGAGAAGCAAATTGAGATCAATGAGTGTAGAAATAAGCAATTTTATCAACATGAAATTGAACAAGTAAAGACTTTACTTCAGAAAGGAATAGCGGAAACTACAGCGTTGGAACAAGAGGTACAGAAGTCTGAACAGGAAATAGAGGGACTTCGTAAAAGTTGGACGCATGAATTAGAAATCTATCAAAAAGAGATTGAAAATGAACGAGCAAATTTGAATCAACGTTTTGAGAAACTGACTCAAAAGAAAAAGGATTTAGAGATTAAAGTTCAAAAATACAATCACACCCTTTTGGCTTGGCTGACGAATCATAAAAAGGATTGGTCAGAGAATATCGGTAAGGTCATTGACCAAGATTTACTATTCCATGATGAACTCAATCCTCAATTATTAGATCAGCTCGCTACTTCATTTTATGGAGTCGGAATTGATTTGAAAAGTATTGAAGGAAGATCTTTTTCATTGTCGCTATTGGAAGAACAGTTGAAAGATACATTAGGTGAGATTGAAAAAGTGAGGAAGGAGTCGAGTGAATTAGATCAGGGATTAATCAAGAAAGAACAAAACCTAAAGAAAAAATACCAACCTCAACTTAATAAGTTGAAATCTTTTGTTGAGGTGTCTAATAATACCATTAAGAAGAATAAAAAGGAGAAGGAACGTCAAGATGTTTTATTGGAGGACTGGATTGAAAAAGGACAGAATGAAAAGGAATTACAATTAGTTCAGCTTAATAAAGATTTGAATGGCATTCAGCTTCAGCTGGACGAATTGAAGCAACAATTAAGTTCGTTTGAGGAAGGTGTAAAGCAACAGAAAGAGGTCAAGCGTAAAGAAAAAACAAGACGTTTGAATCAGTTTAAAAAGGATTTTCAAGAGAAAGAAAATGG
>NZ_JABANE010000300.1 GCF_012844305.1 Flammeovirga aprica JL-4 | reverse complement strand
AATGACGCCTCCTCGCTCACTCGGTAGCTGCGCTCCTGCCGTTCGGCTGCGGCGGGCGTGACCGACTCACGGATAACGGGATAAAGCAAAGGCGCTCAAATCAGAAAGGGCCGGAGAAAAGGATGCGGCGTTGCCGTTTTTCCATAGGCTCCGCCTCCCCTGACGAGCATCACAGAAATGGACGCTCAAGTCAGAGGAGGACGAAACCCGACAGGACTTAAAGATGCCGGTGATTTCTCTCCGGCGGCTCCCTCGTGCGCTCTCCTGTTCCGACCCTGCCGTTTACCGGATACCTGTTCCGCCTTTTTCCCTTTCGGGAAGCGTGGCGCTTTCTCATAGCTCACGCTGCTGGTATCTCGGCTCGGTTTAGGTCGTTCGCTCCAAGCTGGGCTGTATGCACGAACCCCCCGTTCAGCCCGACTGCTGCGCCCTTTCCGGTAACTATCATCTTGAGTCCAACCCGGACGGACACGCAAAAACGCCACTGGCAGCAGCCATTGGTAACTGGATATATACGAGAGAGATATTGAGAGGTCTTGAAGTGGGTGCCTAACTGCGGCTACACTGAAAGAACAGTTTTGGTATCTGCGGTCTCGTATACCCAGTTACCCGGTTAAGCAGTTCCCCAACTGACTTAACCTTCGATCAAACCGCCTCCCCAGGCGGTTTTTTCGTTTACAGTGCAAGAGATTACGCGCAGAAAAAAAGGATCTCAAGAAGATCCTTTAAATGATCGTCAGTTCTGTTATCCCCGGAGCTCCATCCATCCCACGGAAAAACACCCGCCACTGATGCCCTCAGCGCACTGCACATCATGTACAAACCACTCCCTCCCTCCTTTTTTATTGCGTTTCTTAATGCGCAATGGTAGCTTTGTGCGCAACAAAAAACGCAATAGCAAGGGGGGGTAATGAGAGAAAGAACAAATATCATGCTAGATATAGGATTAAAGCAATCCTTACAACGGCTTTCGAATAAAACCAAAATGAGTCTAAGTGATCTTATTAACCAGAGATTATCAGGTTCACTTTCAGTTGAAGAACGCATTGGCGAAAAGCCTGAATGGATGAGAAACCTTGATCCCTATCTCGCCAATCACTTTTCAAATATTGAGTTACCGCTCCCTTCACCATTAAAAGAATACCAAGAAAAAATGGAT
>NZ_JABANE010000030.1 GCF_012844305.1 Flammeovirga aprica JL-4 | reverse complement strand
ATTCATCACCATGTCAGTGATCAATATATCCAACGATATTTAGATGAATTTCATTTTCGATTTAATAGAAGGGTATATCGGAAAACAATTTTCAAAAAATTATTGGCACGGATGGTTTCTTCAATTCATGTCACCCAAAAACAGCTTTGTGATTGGGCGACGTAAGTTTATATACCTAAAAATCTATTTTAACTTCAATACAGATTGTTATTTAAAGTTGAATTATATCTAAATATTTCAAAGCCCTTTTACTGACAGATTTCCTTTCATCTTTGGATAACCTCTCCAAATGAGGATGCAACCAGACTTTCAAATCCTCCTTTTTTTTAGACCATTTAAAAAGGGTTTCCATGGTTTGATTCAATACAATCCAATCATTATGATGCTCTAGATTATGTTTCATAATAACTATCGCATTTTTCTTTTGTTGATCGGAAATCTCTTTTTCTAGTAAAAGGAATAGCTGTGCAAAGGTCCATTGGGTAGAAGCTTGATCAATTTTTGAGATTTCATTTATAAATCGATCTATATAAGGTGTAAGATAGGTTTTGTCTACTTTGCCAATTTTTTTCATAGCATTGGAAACTCTTAATCGAACTACTTCATCATCACTAAAATAGCAATTGAAAAGTTCATCAAATAAGTCCCTATCTTGTAATACTTCTTCTACAATTTCAACAGTATTTCCGAGGGAGTTTGGGTGTCCTCCTTTTAGTCTTTCTTCAAAGTTTTTCATGTTTTTGGATTTAATGTAAATGATTATTTCTTTCGGTCAGATAAAGGCGAAATTCCAAATTTTCTTTTGTAGTGTTTAGCAAAATGAGAGGAATCAGTATACCCAATTTGATCTGATATTTCTGTCATATTTAATTCAGTGAACTTTACTAATCTTCTAGCTTCAATTAGTCGTTCATTCATTACAAATTGATGGGGTGATGTGCCAAATACATTTTTAAAATTGGTTCTTAAAACACCTATGTTTATCCCGAATTTTTCGCTCAATTCGGTAATTGGTGGTGGTTCCATTAAGTTTTCAATTAATAAATCCTTGATTTTAAATATCTCAACCAATTTTTCATCTGATAATTGAATGCTTTTTTGATTAGCTCTATTTTTAAATAATTGTATCAGCAGATAGGTCATTAATTCGACTGATCTTGATAAAGTCAATCCATATTTACCCTCAATTCCTTTTTGTATTACTATAATGTCTTTGAGTAGTCTCTCCATTTCCAAATCCAATGATTCATGAATCATCCAATCTTTTGGATTTTCTATAAAATTAGCGATTAAATCCCATCGATCATTGCACAACTTCTTGATAAACTCTCTTGTGATTCTGAATGTCACCCCTTTTAATTCTTGATCTTTTAAAACTTTGGTAGGAACACTCTTTTTAGAATTATAAATGACAACATTGGCGTGATTCCCCTTCCCTACTTTCATCTGATTGTAAATTACTTCTGTTTCAAGAAAGAATCGAAATGTAATGCAATCAAAATCCTTTTGATTATCAACAAAGTGAAAATCCTCTTTGAATGACATATCGAAAACTAATATTTGAAATTCATGGTCGAAATCATCGTACCACCACAAATCTATTTCTCCTTGTTTTCCCTTTCCCCAAAAGTGATTGTTGTTGTGTTGATGTTCTTCGTAATGCTTAAGGTTATCGAGAATACTTGATGCTGTAATTTTTTTACCAAAAGAAAAAGAATGTGAACTCATAATCATAATCGTTTTATACCGAAATATATTGTTTTTGCAACAATAATATAATAAATAATCACTGACATTTGTATCACGATATGAAAATAATAAACATAAATCATTATGAAACAAGTCAATTTACTTACCCTATTATTATGCCTTTTGGTCTATAATAGCAGTTTTGCTCAAAAAAAGAATAATTTATCAGTAGACCAAGCAAGAGCATTATCTAAAGAAGCGTTCGAGTTTGGTTTTCCCGCTGTATTTATTCAAAACCAATATTATGTCAATAGTTATGCAACCAAAGCAGTGGGATTTAAAGCACCTATTAATCAGTTTGCTCATAGTAGAGAGTTTGTTGACGCGAGTAACAGACAGTACGTGGGTAATAATGTCGATGTTTTAGCCTCATCTGCAAGTATAGATTTGTCTGAAGAACCTCTTGTTATCACAATTCCTGAGATGGGAGATCGATTTTGGTTAATGCAATTTATCAATACATGGAATGAAGTACCAGCTGTTCCAAGTTCCAGAACGCACGGAGGAAAAGCAAGAACTTTTGTAGTTGTAGGTCCTGAATGGGAAGGAGATGTTCCTGCTGAAATGGAACTTTTGAAAGTTAATACTGAAACTACTCTTATAGTATTGAGATTATACTGCAGTGGTAAATCTGATTACAAGGAAGTGAATGCCATTCAAGATCAAATTAATATTACTCCATTAAGTCAATGGGGGGGAAATTATGTTGCTCCTTCTTACGTAACACTAAAAGAGAACTTTGATGGAAATAGAGATGTCAATGAAATCGTAATGTCGATGCCTGCTGAAGAGTTTTTTAATTCACTTAACAAAGTCCTTTTAAAAAATCCAGCTTATGATGCCGATCAATCCTTCATGGAGAAAATTGCTGCTTTAGGTATCATTCCAGGAGAACATTTCACATTTGACAATTACACTGAAGAAGTACAAGAAGCTATTAATCAAGGTGTAATTGATGCTAAACAAGCCATTGGAGCAAGAGTTAAAAACTTAGGTGAGCTTAAGAACAATTGGATCTTGACTTATGATATGGGCCGCTTTGGTACTGATTACAACTACAGAGCCGCATGGACTTTAATCGGTGTGGGTGGTAATTTATTAGAAGATGCTTTTTACCCTACAACGATCATCGACGAAGACGGTGAAATGTTTGATACAAATAAACACGCTTACAAAATCACATTCTCAAAAGAGGAACTCCCTCCCGTTAAGTCATTCTGGTCATTAACAATGTATGATATTAAAAGCTATTTGGTCCCTAATGATCTAAATAAATATACTGTAGGTGATCGAAGTGATTTGCAATACAATGAAGATGGATCTTTAACGATTTACATGCAAAAAGATCGTCCATCAGAAGATAAAGTTTCCAATTGGTTACCAGCTCCTGAGGGAGCGTTTAGAATTGCTTTAAGATTATATACCCCTGAAGAGCAAGTAATCAAGGGAAATTGGATTCCACCTGTAGTTCAAAAAATTAAATAAACATAACTTATAGACACAATAATATGAAAAATCTAAACAGAATAGTTTTAAGCTTCTTATCCTTATTACTAATCATACAAAGTACTTTTGCTTCTAATATAAACGATCACATTACACCAGAAGAAGCGAAGAGTATAGCTAAAGATGCCTACATTTTTGGATTACCAGTTTTATTATGGGAAAAGCAATTTCAAAGAATTACTTATACCACTTCTCCAAAAGGTTTAATGGCTCCTATGGGACAATTTGGTCATAGCAGACAGTTTGTTGATGCGAGCAATAAAATGGTAGTTGGATTTAATGTAGACAACCTTTATTCTTTTGCAGGTTTAGACCTTGAAGAAGAACCCTTCATTTTATCAGTTCCTGAAGTAAAAGATAGATATTGGATCATGCAGATATTGAATGCATGGAATGATGTAGTTGCTGGTCCTGGAGTAAGAACACACGGTGAAAAAGGTGGTAATTTCTTAATTGCGGGTCCTAATTGGAATGGTACTGTTCCTAATGGAGTAGAATTGATCCGTTCTAATACAAATATCACTTGTATTGGTGGTCGTTTATATAGTAGCGGTGAGGAAGATTACACTATGGTAAATGCTATCCAAGATGAAATTACACTTACTCCATTATCTGCTTGGGGAACTGATTATACTCCTCCTTCAGAAGTTGCTTTAGCGGATATTGAATTCCCTAAAGATGTCAATGAAAGTGTTCAGAATATGTCAGCTGAAGAATTCTTCTCGAACCTGAATAGATTATTAGAAGGCAACTTACCTAACGCTGAAGATCATGAAATCATTGATAGATTGAAAAGATTAAATATTGAAGCGGGTAAAGAATTTGCTTTCACTGATTTTAGTGTAGAGATTCAAAATGCAATAAATGATGGTTTTGAAAAGGGACATCAAGAGCTTGAAGAAATAATAGCTAATCTTGGAACGATCAAAAATGGTTGGACTTTAACTTATGATATGGGTCGTTATGGTACAGATTACGCGCTAAGAGCTGGTTGGTCATATATCGGATTAGGTGGTAATGTTATTAAAGATGCCTTTTACCCAGTAACAAGAGTGGATCAAAACGGCGATGATTTAACTGGTGAGCACCAATACGAGTTAACATTTGCTCATGATGAACTTCCTCCTGCCAATGCATTTTGGTCAGCGACAATGTACGATAAAGATCAATATTTGGTAGATAATGAATTAGATCGTTATGCATTAAGCAACAAAAATGAACTGAAGTACAATGAAGATGGCTCTTTAACTATTTATATACAAAATGAGAAGCCAACCGAGGATAAACTATCAAATTGGTTGCCTGCTCCAAAAGATGGAATTAGAATAACATTAAGACTTTATTCGCCACATAAAAAAGTAGGAAATGGAACTTGGATTCCTCCAACCATCATGAAAGTCAATTAATTAAAAAGGAGTGTTTCTAAACTAAGAAACACTCCTCTTCTTTTTGTTTAAATAAGAAACTTAAACATCAAAACGATCCGCATTCATCACTTTCTCCCAAGCTTTCACAAAGTCTTGAGCAAAAGCCACTGTATTGTCATCTTGAGCATAATATTCACAATATGATCTTAAAATCGAGTTTGAACCAAATACAATATCAACTTGTGTGGCCGTCCAATCAATCTCTCCTGATGAACGATTGACAATATGATACAAGTTGTGTCCAGCAGGTTTCCAATTGTATTTCATATCTGTCAAATTCACAAAGAAATCAGTGCTTAACTTTCCAACATTCTTTGTAAAAACACCGTGTTTTGTGTTTCCATGATTGGTGCCCAATACACGTAAGCCACCGATTAATACAGTCATTTCAGGCGCTGTAAGTCCCAATAATTGTGCTTTATCCAAAAGCATTTCTTCTGGTTTTACTGCATACTCCTTTTTCAGCCAGTTTCTGAAACCATCATGTACAGGTTCTAATACTGAAAATGAATCAACATCTGTCATATCATCTGTTGCATCACCTCTGCCAGGAATAAAACTAGCTTTGATCGAAGGATCAACTTCTTGTGCGGCTTTTTCTACTGCTGCAGTTCCTCCAAGAACTATCAAATCAGCTATGCTTACATCCTTAGAGAAGGCAGATTTGATTTCCTCTAATTTAGAAAGCACTTTCTGTAGACGTTCAGGCTCGTTGCCTTCCCAATCTTTTTGTGGTGCCAATCGAATACGGCCGCCATTTGCTCCTCCTCTAAAATCAGAACCTCTAAAAGTACGAGCACTATCCCAAGCTGTGCTGATTAATTCTTGAGAAGTTAATCCAGAATTTAATATCTGTGATTTTAGATCTTCCACTTCAGCGTCAGTGAGTGTATAATCAACCGAAGGAATTGGATCTTGCCAGATTAAATCTTCAGCAGGTACATCAGAGCCAAGGTATCTTGATTTAGGTCCTAAATCTCTGTGGGTTAATTTGAACCAAGCTCTTGCAAATACATCTTCAAAGTAAGCCGGGTCATTCATGAATTTCTCAGATATTTTACGGTACTCAGGGTCAACCTTCATTGCCATATCTGCATCCGTCATGATCGGATTTCTTTTTACATTCGGGTCAAAAGCATCAACAGGTTTATCTTCATCTTTCATATTTACAGGCTCCCATTGATTGGCTCCGGCAGGACTCTTTCTTAATTCCCAATCGTGATTGAGTAAAAGATGGAAATAAGTGTGGTTCCATTTGTTTGGAGTAGTAGTCCATGCTCCTTCCAAACCACTTGTCACAGCATCTGCTCCGCTCCCCTTTCCTTTAGGGTTTATCCAACCTAAACCTTGCTCATAAACTTCTGCTCCTTCAGGTTCAGGTCCTAAAACAGAAGCATCACCATTACCATGTGCTTTACCTACAGTATGTCCACCTGCAGTCAATGCTACCGTTTCTTCATCGTTCATCGCCATTCTACCAAATGTAGTACGAACGTCATGAGCTGTTCTTTGAGGATCAGATTTTCCTCCAACTCCCTCAGGGTTTACATAGATCAACCCCATTACAACGGCGGCTAATGGATTTTCTAAAGAATCACTATCATCATTGTCACCATAACGGTTATTTCCTAGCCACTCTTTTTCATTTCCCCAGTAGATATCTTTTTCAGGGTGCCATATATCTTCTCTTCCTCCGGCAAATCCAAAGGTTTTGAATCCCATAGATTCATAAGCCATATTACCTGCTAGGATAAATAAATCGGCCCAAGAGATTTTATTGCCATATTTCTTTTTTACGGGCCAAAGCAATCTTCTTGCCTTATCAAGGTTAGCATTATCAGGCCAACTGTTCAATGGGGCAAAACGTTGGTTTCCAGTGTTACTACCACCACGTCCGTCAGAAGTTCTGTAAGTACCTGCTGCGTGCCAAGCCATTCGGATCATTAGACCACCATAATGCCCCCAATCAGCAGGCCACCAATCTTGACTGTCCGTCATTAAGGCTTTCAGGTCTGTTTTTAGGGCTTCCAAATCCAATTTCTTGAATTCTTCTGCATAATTAAAAGGTGTTCCGTAAGGTGTGCTTTTTGTGTCGTGTTGGTGAAGGATATCTAAATTAAGGGTCTTAGGCCACCATTCTTGCACATTGTGCTGTGTTTGAGAATTTGTCCCTTGGTGAAAGGGGCATTTGCTTTCATCTGTGAAATTCATAATTGAGTCTAGGGTTGTTGCTTATTCATTAATGATGGTAAATCATAAGGTTAATTTACCTTGCTGTTTTAAGTTATTCCATTTTCACTAAAAAAACAACGAATATAAAATAACTTTAAACAGTTAAACATTTAAAATCAGAAGCTTTGGATTTTAAGTGTTAATCTGCACAATAGAAACTGATTACTTTCTGAAAAGTTTTCAAATTAAACCATCATTATGAAGGGAGGATTGAACTTTAGGGAAAGAAAAAAGGTTATCTTCATGTACGAAATATTTTTTCTATTCCATAAAGAAGATAACCTAAAGTAGTAAAAAAATGTTAGTCACTATTGGTTTTTGGTTTTCGGTCTTTTGCTAAGCTGGTATATTAAAATAAAATGTTGAGCCTTTGTCGACTTGAGAATCGAGCCATATTCTGCCTCCGTGCAAATCAACAATCTTACGGCAATGTGCTAGCCCTATTCCTGTTCCTTCATATTCACATGTAGAATGCAAACGTTGGAATATGGCAAAAATTCTTTCTCTATGCACTTGGTCAATCCCAATTCCATTATCTTTTACAAAAAAAATCCATTGGTCTGTCTCCAAGCTTGCTCCTATTTTAATAATAGGAGTTGTATCTTTATTTTGAAACTTAATCGCATTGCTGATTAAATTTTGAAAGAGTAATCTTAATTCTGTTTCATAACCTTTTACCTTGGGTAATTTATTCACGTATAGCTGAGCATTTGATTTAGAGATCAATGAATCAATATCTGTTTTTACTTCATTGACTAATACATTGCAATCCACTTTTTCAAGATTCATGTTATGTCCAATCCTCCCGTAATCAAGCAGTGCTTTCACCAACTCACTCATCCTGACACTTGCTCTATTGATAAAGAGTAAATATTTATCCGCTTTTTTATCAATAACACCTCCATATTGTTGATTTAGCAGCATGCTAAAGCTTCTAATGGTATTCAAAGGTTCCTGTAAATCATGACTCGCTACATAATTAAACTGCTCTAATTCCTTGTTCTTAATTTCAAGCTTAGTGGTATACACTCGCATCTTGTGATCGAGTATGCGGTGTTTTACCACAATAAAATAAATCATCCATACTGCCAGAACAGATATTCCTCTATTTACAAAGGCCATCCAAGTAGTATTTTCATCAAAGGTTATAACAGGAATAGCAACAGTCAGTAAAGTTGCAACGATGGAAAACATCAAAGTAACCTTCACTTTCTCTCTTATCAACAATGCAATACAGCAAACATATAAAACACCTACTGCAACGCCCAAAGGAATTATTAAGTCAATAATAAATACGATCAACATTAATAATGCACATTGGTAGATTGGTCTTTCGAAATAATATCTCATGTTGATTCATCATCAGTTTTTTCACGCTCACTTTTTAAAGTATTTTTAATGCGCAAAATTCGATACTTCTTTTTTTGGGTTATACTTATTGTGCCAACTACTTGGTTATCCAATAAACAAGGAAGGGTCTATTTTAATCCTTGTTTTACGATTTATTTGAATATAACACTGTGTACTATATATTCCTAATTTCAACGAACTAACTATTGTACAATTTAATAAGGTTCATCGTTTCATCTTTTAATGTCTTGGAATAATACTATAATCAATCATTAAAACAAGCTCTGTTTAACTCTCTTGTATATATTAGATGTTTAAATACATATTTGACTAATGATATTATAGAATTGTTAAACAAAATAGAAAAAGCAGTTACTTGTTGTTTTAAATAAAATGGAAGTATTTTATTAGAAAATTACAATAAAATAAAGGAGTATAGCTAATAGAGGTTATATTATGTAAGATATTGTTTGAATATAAAAAAAACAGCCCATGCGTAACATGAGCTGTTTTGTATAAAAAAGATAACCTTAAACTTATTTAGTTTTTTCGGCTACCCAATTTTTAGCATTTACAAACGCCTCTATCCAAGGTGATACCTCATCAGTTCTGTCTGATGGATAGTGTGCCCAGTTCCAAGGGAAGATAGCTCTTTCTAAGTGAGGCATCATTACTAAATGACGACCATCTTCAGAAGCTAACGCCGCAGTGTTGTAATCAGATCCGTTAGGGTTGGCAGGGTAAGAAGTATAACCGTATTTACCTACGATATTGTATTTCTCCTCTGCATAAGGGAAGTTGAATTTACCTTCACCGTGTGCAATCCAAACACCTAAACGAGTATCTGCTAATGAGTTCAACATTACAGTGTTGTTTTCAGGAATCACCATGTTCACGAAACCTGACTCAAATTTATGAGAGTTGTTATGCAACATCTTAGGTTTTTCATCATGACCTTTCGTCACTAAACCTAATTCGACCATCAATTGACAACCGTTACAAACACCTAAACTCAATGTATCTTCTCTAGCGTAGAAGTTCTCTAAAGCTTGTTTTGCTTTCTCATTGTATAAGAATGCTCCAGCCCATCCTTTTGCAGAACCTAATACGTCTGAGTTAGAGAAACCACCTACGAAAACGATGAAGTTTACGTCAGTTAAGTCTTCTCTTCCTGAGATCAAGTCCGTCATATGAACGTCTTTCACATCAAAACCAGCTAAGTGCATAGAGTAAGCCATTTCTCTATCACCATTCACACCTTTCTCACGGATAATTGCCGCTTTGATTCCAGAACGCTCTTTACGATCAGGGTTGATACCCAATTTAGAAAGCTTTCCTTCAAATCCTTCAGGGAATGAATAATGTAATGGAGCATTTTTATAGCTCTCATAACGCTCTTTCGCTAATTCCTCACCACTTTGCTTTTGATCTAATAAGTAAGAAGTTTTCGACCAAACGTCTCTTAAATCTTCTGTATTAAATGCTAAAGTAGTTCCATTGTAAGTCACTTCAGTTTGAGCACCTTCTACTGCTTTACCGATCACATGGTAAGTAACACCCGCTTCTTTCATAACTGACTCTAACGCTGCTTCGTCTTCCACTTGGAAGATTACTGAAGGAGTTTCAGAGAACAATACGTTTGTCAAGTCCGCAGTAGAGATTGCTGATAAATCTACTTTATATGCTACATTTTGCTCAGGGAAAGTCATTTCCAATAAAGCAGTAATTAAACCACCTGCTGAAACGTCATGACCTGAAACTACGTTACCTGCTTTAATTGAAGTTTGAATTGCTTCGAAACCGTTCTTAAAGAAATCAGGTTTTGTTACTGTAGAAACTTTGTCACCTACTTTATTTAATACCTGTGCTAAAGATGAACCACCTAATTCATGACCACCTTGTGCAAGGTCTACATAAACTAATGATTTACCTACTTTAGCTACTGGCTCAACTACGTTTTTCAAATCGTCTACCTCACCTACTGTAGAAATAATTACAGTACCTGGAGAGTACACTTTTTCGTCACCGTACTTTTGCGTCATCGAAAGTGAATCTTTACCCGTTGGGATATTCACTCCTAATGCTACTGCAAAATCAGAACAAGCTTCAACCGCATCGTATAAACGAGCATCTTCACCTTCATTCTTACAAGGCCACATCCAGTTCGCAGATAATGAAACATTACCTAAACCGTGTGCCAATGGAGCCCATACTAAGTTAGTCAATGACTCCGCAATTGCGTTGATTGAACCTGCAGCAGGATCGATCAATGCGGCTACTGGAGAATGACCAATCGTTGTAGCGATACCTGCTTTTCCTCTGTAATCACAAGCCATCACTGAAACGTTGTTCAATGGTAACTGAAGACTACCTGCTGTTTGTTGTTTTGCTACACGACCTGTTACAGAGCGGTCCACTTTGTTTGTTAACCAATCTTTTGAAGCAACAGATTCTAATTGCAATACATCATTCAAGTACTCATGTACTTTTGAAGCTTCCACTTCAACAGCTGAGAAATTAGGAGCTACTTTTGTATCCTTCATGATTGTTTTTGGTGCTTTACCAAACATATAATCTAAAGGCATATCAATAGGAGCATTTCCTGTTGTAGTGTCTTTAAAAGTGAATTGCATATCGCCAGTTGTCTCACCTACTACGTAGAATGGAGCACGCTCACGAGCTGAAATTCTCTTTAAAGTATCAATATTTTTTTCGTTGATCACCAATCCCATTCTTTCTTGAGATTCGTTACCTACGATTTCTTTATTAGATAACGTTGGATCACCTACTGGTAATTTGTCTACATCGATCTGTGCTCCTGTTTCTTCTACTAATTCAGAAAGACAGTTCAAGTGACCACCTGCACCGTGATCGTGAATCAATACAATTGGGTTTTCGTCAGCCTCTGACATTGCACGAACCGCATTGTATACACGCTTCTGCATTTCAGGGTTAGAACGTTGAATTGCATTTAATTCGATAGAGTTAGAAAACTCACCTGTTGCAACAGAAGAAACGGCTCCACCGCCCATTCCGATACGGTAGTTATCACCACCCATCACAACAACTTTGTCACCTTTCTCTGGAGTATCTTTTAAGGCATCTCTTCTCTTACCGTATCCTATACCACCTGCCATCATGATTACTTTGTCGAAGCCATGTTTTTTAGCTTCTTCCTCATGTTCGAAAGTAAGTACAGAACCAGCAATTAGTGGCATACCGAATTTGTTACCAAAATCAGATGCACCATTTGATGCTTTAATTAAGATTTCCATTGGAGTTTGGTAAAGCCATGGTCTCTCAGCCATACCTTTTTCCCACTGACGGTCATCTTCTAATCTTGAGTAAGATGTCATATAAACCGCAGTACCTGCCAATGGCATAGAACCTTTACCACCTGCCATACGGTCTCTGATTTCACCACCAGCACCTGTAGCAGCACCGTTAAATGGTTCAACCGTTGTTGGGAAGTTGTGCGTCTCTGCTTTTAAAGAGATCACTGATTCGAAATCTTTTGTTTCAAAGAAATCCGGTTTGTCTTGAGTAGCTGGAGCAAATTGTTCCGCCATAGGACCTTTAATAAATGCTACGTTGTCTTTGTAAGCAGATACTAAGTTATCTGGAGTTTCGTTTGAAGTTTTACGGATCAATTGGAATAACGAAGTAGGTTTTTCCTCTCCATCAATCACAAAAATACCGTTAAAGATCTTATGTCTACAGTGCTCTGAGTTTACTTGAGCGAAGCCATAAACTTCAGAATCTGTTAAAGGACGATTTAATTTTTCACTTACTTCTTTTAAGTAAGTTACTTCATCCTCACTCAATGCCAATCCCTCCTCTTCATTATAAGAAGCGATGTCTTCGATATGACGAATTGGTTCTGGCTCTACATCAATAGTGTAGATCGAACCATCTAATCCTTCATACAAAGCTTGTAGCATTGGATCAAAATCCGCAGATTTTTCAGATTCAACGTGAAGGAATTCCTCAATACGGATAATTCCTTCAATACCCATATTTTGAGTAATTTCAACTGCGTTTGTACTCCAAGGAGTTAACATTTCTTTGCGTGGTCCTACGTACCAGCCGTCCAAAGATGTTTTTTCTGACAATTCCGCATTGCCAAATAACCAAGAAAGTTTTTCTAGATTTTCTTTTGAAAGTGCCTGACCGGCGTGTACTGCAAATACATTGTCTGTATTGCCTTGGAAAAAGAGTACCATTTTGCCCAATTGATTTTTCAGAAGCCCAATAATGCCCCCAAAAGTAAGGGTTAATTTGCGATTTCAACACATTTAGTTGAAAAAGTCACTAAAAAATTAAGTTAATATGAAGTTTTAGGTCTATTTAATAAAAAAATACATCCATTTACAGAGAAACGGATGTATTGTTGACTTTCATTTACTAAAGTTACAAAGCAATTAATCTACTTTCAACTAATTTAGAACTATATCTACGTCGGCAATTGAAACGGCTTTTTCTGATTCTAGAAAACGGATCAATTTAAAGTTGTCGTTGGCAGGGTCTTTAATGTCCTGCAAGTATTGATTCGTGAAATGTTCTGCATGAACGATATTTCCATCCATATCTTTCCACTTAATAAATACGCCATTTATAGCTTTATCAGATTTCATAATTTCACCCTGTAAAACTAAAGCGGCTTTTCTTTCAAAGATTTTAATAATGTTGTCATTCACTCTGAAATAACTGTTATTATACTCAGCATTTAAGAAATGAACGGAAGGTTTAAACTCTTTTGTTCTTATCTCTACCGTTTCGGCAGTATAAGGAATAGTAGTGACAACAATGTCGGAAAATGACAAATATGCTAGTGCAGTAAAAATAATTGCTCCAAAAGAACAGGCGACAATAAGTGTTTTCAATGATTCTTTTTCAATCACTCTTCTTTGTCTCTCTTCTTTCTTTAATGAACTTAGTAGTTGTAGTGCCTTCTCGTCAAGAGGGTTAATCTCAAGGCATTTGTTAGCGAAGCCAATGGATAGGTCTCTGTCTTCTTTTCTTTCTTCCTCATAGTACTTGTTAGCATAACAAGAAGAAATCATAAATAGGGTTTTTGAATCAAAAGGGTTAATTGTAAGTGCCTGATCAAGTTCGAAAATTGCATCATCCCAATTCTTGTATTTATGATATCCGATTGCCCTAGCTAAATGCGAAGAAAAAAGATCCTGCAATTTCACCCATTCTCTATCTGTAACTCCTATTTCTTTTGCAGCAGCTTTCAGATCGCTTTGGGTAATTACATTAGCACGACTTTCTTTGATTTCATATATCCGCTGGATAAACCTGGATAAATGATCTGAACTCATTATAGTATCTCGCATAAGGATCGTTTTGGGTATTAGTAACGTACTTTTATCTAATTAAATATAAACATTGTATCGATCAGTTAATAATTATCGGATTCAACTTGCTTCTTCAATGAATTATATTCTTAGAAGAGTACAATTTGATTATCTAATTAATTGATAATCACTCTTCTATTAACATTTAAGAGCGTTTTCAATAAAAAAGTGCCATAAATCTCCTACATTCTCAATGTAATTTTAATCAATCTTAGTTAGATACAATATGGACAGGTTCTTTGATTCAGAAACCCCTATTCTTTTCATTGCTTTGCACATAACAAAAGAATGATTCAACATTATTCATTCAAAATAACATACAATACCCACTCAATATTAGATTACTAACTAGCACTCTTTTATGGAAACCATTTAAAAAATAATGCTATTAAATTCTGACTCCTCTAAAGTGTTAAACTTTGTTACATACACCACTGTGCCTCATCTTATTTTCAAATTGTGATACTCATCATTAGTATATTAAATGATCAGCAAACAACTTTGCAACAAAGCAAACTATGGAAAAAGCAAACATCAAAATTTTTAATCTGAAGTCAAATTATTGTGAAATATGACTTATTTCAAATCTCAAATAACAACAAATTTCAAATGAGAATTCTAATCTTAACAATCTTCTCTCTCATCTTGTGTACTGCGTGTGAAAATGCAGAATATACTGCAAGTAAGTTTAATCAAGAAGAAGCTAACACAACTACAAATGCTGTAAAATCACATGATTTCTCTGTAGGTAACATTTACCGTCATGCAGGTACTGAAGACCTCTTTGAGTTCTATGGTGCGGGAACAATTGAACAACCTCTTTTCCAAGGAGCACTCAACACCCGTTCAATCAAGGATAAGCATGTTAATTTTACATGGGAAAAAGAAACGGGTACTTTGTACTTTTTTGATGACGAAGGTAATACTTTCTATTACACTTCTGATTCATGGTATGTAGCAGAATAATCTCATATCCTATTCATCTATTGCAGCCCTGTTAAACGAAATTCGTTTTTCGGGGCTGAAATGTCTAATTACTTTTTGTGTTCAGTGTTAGATTCTCATAAAATGCCAGTTTTATTCTACGTTATGAAGAAAAATCATCCTTAATATTTTACTTTTGATAAAATTTAATGGAATTAATCGATTGTAATCATGGATCTATCTCCCATCAATAACTTACCGGAAAAAGGAGAAAAAATATTTAAGGTTTGGAAAAGATACGCTAAAGAACACTTTCCATATACTGACTTATATATAGAAGATCTTAAAAATGATATTCTTCAGGCATTATCAAAATCACTGAAAGATATCGAAAGAAAAGGATACCATAAACACAGAGAGAAGAAAAGCTGGGTTGTGGGTGTTTTTATGGAAATTCTAGCCAAAAACATTAACCAATACTGGTATAACATATTTATTATCAGAGACAACAAAGACTTTAGCGGTTTGCTTTGGCTCAAAGCGATGTTAACACATTTAGGTGAAAATCAGCAGGGACAGATTGAAGTCAACCGTATTTATAAACACCTTTTAGACAAACATTATCCTTTTGATCAATTCGATGTTCCATCTACTGAAGAAGCTGATCAGAACAACCTTATTGCCGACTTAAATTATCAATCTAATTGGACTGAAGCAGAACAATATCTCAATTCTTTATTGAAAGATCGTTTGTCTGTGACAATTGATAACAGAGGACCACGGTTGATCACTGCAGAGAAGTTATATGATATTTTCACTGTAGATGAAATCTATAATTTCACAGAGCTCAACTTATTTATATAAACCTATTTATCAGTTATTTATAAATTTTTTTATTAATATTTCACCTTTTTTATTTTGAAATTAAAATAAAATTAATCTAACTTTGTGTCATCATCAAGAATCCTTGAATGGATACCAACCGAGTTTAATCCACGGTGGTAAAAACGATGTGGTCCGTAGGATGGACAAAAACCTACCCCCACTTAAATTTCACGTTTTTTCTTGATGTCATTAATCGATTATTCACTTTATAATCTGAAAAAAATGACATTAAAAGAAGAATTCTACATCCAGAAAGTCAAAGAACTTTCAACCTTACGTAACGAAGCGTTGATTGATACATTCAATGCTGAAGTTGGAAACACTGCTTGGAGTAATCCAAGAGGTGAGTTTCTTGGTGCCCTCAATGATGAAATCAGCAAAAGGAATTTCAAGGATGATCGCCTGATCATTAAAAATGGAAGACTCTCCATAAAAAAGAGAGTACGTCTAATTGATAATCAACTTTCAACCCTTTAATTTCTATTTTATCATGAGTTTAGCACAAGATATCTATATCCAATTCGTAGATCACTATTCAACTTTAGATGACAAATCTTTAGTTCGAATTTTCAAAAAAGTGGGACAAAAGGTTTCTCACCACAACCATAGTTTAGTGGCCGCTCTAAAAGATGTTTTAGAAGCCAGAGGGTTGGCTGTGGCTTAATCCATTTCCATGGGGAGGAGTGTAAATTCCTCCTCTCTTTTTAATGTTTGTATCAATTGAGTTGAATTTATTAAAGCTAATAATTAACAGAACTTTACCTCACTATTCTTTTTAAAATCAAGAGCTAACACAATCATCAATCTGAGAATAGCACATTAAATAATCACTTTTAAAATATTTTATATACATAAGCCAAGAGTCTTTTAAATATCAACTGACATTTTTGTAATTTCTATCATCTCAAAATTCCGTTACCTGATTTTATCATTGATTAATAATTATGAAATCTTTTTTTATTCTCTTCTTTTGTCTTCTATCCCTTCCATTTGTCTCATTTTCTCAGGCTACTTTCCATCCTAATCAAACAGAATATTTATCGCTTGAGGATTGGCAGAATAAAGAAAATTGGGTACTGATCAGTGGCACTCCCGAAAATGACTGGCCCACGGGTGATGATACTATTGAAACCCCACCAACAAGACTGAATATTGAATATTTGAAGATCAATTTTAATCTTAATGCCTTAAGTGATCAAATGACTTATATTATGAGGAGACAAAATACAAGGCTAGAAATTGGGGAAAACGGTGAGGCTTCTTTTAAAATAGAAATACTCAATAGTTATGCGGTAGCCTTAATGGTTGATGGCATTCTATCCATCAAAGATGATATTAGTTTTAAAGGCAGTAAAATAATATTGAATGTGAATGGTGTTTTGAATATTGAATCAGATATTACCTTTCAAAACGCCAACAATCAATTGCTGATTAATGAAGGAGGCAAAATGGATATTGGTGGTAATTTTAATTCATTTAATGGAGGTGGCAGTGCTTATACTTCTAATGGTGAATTGATTATTGGTGCTGATTATACCAACAATGGAAAAGCTATTTTAGAAATTGGTGAAGAAGGAAATGCACGTATAAGAGGAAATGTTAGTTCTAATAACGGGGGTGGCGGAAGTATAATTGTATATGGTGTTCTTTATATAGAAAATGATATAGATCTAGCAGGAAAAGAAACGATTTATGTAGATGAAACAGGCTGTCTCATTATTGGTGGCAATGTAATGCTGTCTTGTAATAATAATATTAATCCAACAATCAATGGAAAACTTCAATTTGGATCAGGAACAAAATGCTCTATTAGTGATGGAAAATGCAGAGAAAACTCCCCTAATTTCCAGATATGTAAGAAAATAAATGAAGAGGATTTGCCTGTAGAACTCACAAAATTCTATGGTGTAGTTGAATCAGGCCGTAATATTATTCATTGGGAAACAGCTTCAGAGATTAATAACAGTCATTTCGAAATACAGAACTCTAGTGATAATAACCAATGGATAATTTTAGACAGTGTAAGTGGTGCTGGAAATATAAACACTACTATCCAATATAGTTATGTAGATTCTATTTCCTTAAAACCTTTTTATCGATTAAAACAGGTTGATTTTGATGGAAACTCAACTTTTTATGGCCCAATTAATTTACAAAACAACAATGGTGAGATCTCTGCCCGTCTGTACCCAAGTGTAGTGACCAAAGGTACATCAATAACTTTGGAAATATTTGGTGTTCAAAATAAGCAATCCGTTCGTACATTTCTAATATCTTCTAGTGGTCAAATTATCGAAGAGACATTGCTTTCCGTTGATATCCAAGGAGATTTTATTACAAGTTATATTGTCCCAGAAGTACCATCAGCAGGTATTTATATTTTTCGTGTAGTGACTTTCAATTCAACAGATGAAATGAAATTTTACATCTATTAATCTACATATACTTCTCCATCATCTCCACATGCTTTTTGAAGGCTACAACTTTCTTTTTCCTCTCCTGAGTCAAGTCATTTCTATTTAATGTTATACACTGATTCGGTTCAGGTGAATTTCCACATGCCAGTTTCTTTTCTCCATCAATTTCAACTAAACAGGAATTACAAGTCCCAAACTTTCTCATTGTTTTATAACAAGGGGCTGTGATGCTTTTTTTACATCTTCTTATCGTATCAACTAATGTTTTATCCTTATCGCTGATATCTACCTTCTCTTCATCAATCATTAAGTATTCCATCTTGCAAAAGTAAATCAAAAAAGAAAATTCAAAAAACACCTCAAAATATTAGAATTAAATTATTCAATTGAACAAATATTAATATATTATATATTTTATTAATCGATTATATTAATATTAAATAAATTTGTATAGTTGCGTTTTCACTTTAATAATGAATAAATAACATATCATAGGATGTTTACTTCAATATTTTACAAGTTGAAAATTGAGTGATTTTTTGAACTAAAATTTTTTAATCTGTTTTTTTTAAGCTCAGAAATAATTCTTTTCAAAAACACAGGTTATGAATAGGCTCTTTTTAGTGGGGTAATTTGACTTTTGGTGTAAAAACCCTTCCGTTGTAACATGATTGCTTGTTAATTTCAAAGCAGTAGAAAAAATACCCTTCTACTTAATGGTTTCGCAAAGAAGGTTTTTCAACTAAATTTTTTAAACAAATTAAATTGGCTTTACGGGCTATTGATTGAAATGAAACAATTTTTACTATTTATTATTTTACCTCTTTGGGTAACGAATTCCTATGCTCAAAATATAGGGATTGAGGTCAATGTGAATGTGGAACACAGACAAGGTGGCAAGGCAGAATTTGAACGAGAAAAGTATATCGGTATTCATGCTGGAATCCGTGAAAATGACTGGACAAAATACGGTGATGCAAACCCATTGGATATCAAAAATGACTTTCTAAATGAAAGAAATGTATTTTTGGGTAGAAATACGGGTACAATCACATGGAATATTAACTCTGTATTGAAAGAAGATGCCAATCGCCCTGGCTTTGTAGATTTAGATCACTTAAGAACTGAAGCGACTAGGTACAGAAATCAATTCAGTGGCAACGCTGACTTTGTAAACTACATAGACAGAAATAACGATTTTATTTTAGCCGCACAGCATCATCCGTTCTACCCTGATGGGAAACTGACTAACAAAGGATGGGCATTATCTCAAAATGACACAGAAGATGAACCTTTTGGTACTGCCTCTGGAGAGTACTGTGCTCATTTCATCAAAGAGTTTTACGATAATGGTTCAGAACAAACACCTAAATATTTTGAAGTAATCAATGAGCCAATATACGGTCAATTTGGATGTGAAGATTGTGGTGAAACAGACGAAGCTATTGAAGAGATTTTTAAATATCACAATTCTGTAGCTACTGAAGTTAAAAAAGTAAATCCATCTGTAATGGTCGGTGGCTTCACTACCGCTTTCCCTAATTTCGATTATGACAACTTCCAGCGTTGGGAAAAAAGATGGAATAAATTTATGGATATGTGTGGTGAAAATATGGACTTCTGGTCTATTCACCTCTACGATTGGCCAGAGATTAGAAACAAGAGATTAATGAGAAGAGGTAGCCGAGTGGAAGCTACTTTAGATATGATTGAACATGCTAGTAAAGATAAATTTGGAGTAGTAAAACCTATTCTTGTATCAGAGTACGGCTGTCAGGTACATACGCTTATCAACAAAACGTGGTCTAGAGAAAGAGATTGGCACTTGTTAAGATCTTATATTTCTATGGCAATGACTTTTATGGACAGACCACAACATATTGCTAAAGCTTTACCTTTCATCGTTGTAAAAGCAACTTGGGGTACTCAATCTAATGGCAGTCCTTATAATACAAGGTTATTGAGAAAAGAAGGCGAGCCCGAAAGTTCAGATGGCGACTGGATTTATACTGAATTGGTTAGATTTTATGATTTCTGGAAAGATGTCAACGGCACAAAGGTTGATATCACTACAAGTAATGTAGATATTCAAACACTTGCAACAGTAGATGGCAACCGTGTTTATGTGGTATTAAACAATTTAAATAGAAACAGCGAGACGATCGATTTGAATATTAAAGGATATGAAGGAAACAACTTGCAAAGTGTAAACATCAAACATCTTTTTGGAAGAGATGGAATTCCTGTATTTGATCAAAAAACACAAACTACTGCTCCTACTGAGGTTACTTTATTCTCAGAATCTGCAATGGTATTAGAATATGTTTTTGAGAATGATATTTTGATTGATGAAACTTCTGAAGAAACAAAATATTATGCCAACCGCTATTATTTACCGATCAATGGAACGGAAGAAGCTTTTGAATTTTCTGATGTGAATACAGCTGAATTTGGAGAAGCAGTATTACGTATTGGTATCGGCAGAGGGCATCAGCTTTCTAAACAGCCTGTGGTGAAGGTGAACGGTACTCAAGTTGCAGTTCCTACAAATGTAAGAGGTGAACTTCAAGAAGACAGAGATGGTTTCTTCGGTGTTTTAGAAATTCCAGTTCCTTATGAATTACTGTCAGAGAACAATACGGTTACAGTTAATTTCCCTGATACAGGCGGACATATCAGTAGTATCAATATGAGGGTTTATAATTTCAGTTCAGAAATAAAACGCTTTGAAGATGATAAACCTATTACATCGATTGACGACATAAAAAGAGATAATTTAAAAGTTTATCCTAACCCAACGAAGGGGCAAATCAAAGTATACTGGGGAGAGCAAACCAAAGAAGTGAAGCTTTCAATCTACTCTCTTCAAGGACAATTAGTGGACAGTAAATTGATTCAGCCTAGTGCGTTGACCAATACTATCAACCTTGAACAACTTGAAGCAGGCTTTTATCTGTTAAGTTTTGAGTTTAATGGTAAAGTCATTAATAAGAAATTATTTATTGAATAAGCCTCTTTATACATCATTAGTCTGTAACTTGTTGTTATGGACTAATGATGAAAATTGTAATAATATAAATACCCCCTATTTATATTATTTTTTTAATTATATTTTAGTTGCAAGTTGCAACTTATATTGTTTATTATTTCACATACTCAAACCACAATATCACTTTACGAGGTACTAATATAAATCTATCAAACAAACATGAACCTTTCGGAAAAAAAAATGTTTATTGTAGTAATTATTACCTTTTACGACCTTCACTTTGAAAAAGCTATTACCTTTCTTAAATAAGTATCCTTTTATAACTACTTACTCACTTACAGTATCAGAATTACTTTTTGGTTATATTCTACTCTTTTTTATTACTAGAGAATACAGTGCTGAAGATGTGGGATTATGGTTTATATTCTTCTCTATTTTCAATTTCTCAATCAATATAAGAGAAGGTGTGACTTATGTTGCCCTAGTAAAATTCTCTTCAGGAAAAGATAATCAGCTCGCTTACCAAACTTATAAGACAGTGATAATTGCAATTTTGATTATAGAAATTGTGATAGGTGCTTTAATTGCTTTGGTAGGATACCTGAATATTTTCCCAAATATCTCTTACTTCTTAATGGTCTACCCTATCTTCTCAATTACAAATAACTGTTTGAAATGGGTAGAAAATATTCATAAAAGTAGAGATACGCTTTACAGAGCTGTTATTATAAATGTTATTTCATTGACATTGTTGGTTTTAGGTATTTATTATGTTCATCTATATACATTGAGTATCCAAAATTTAGTATTGGTGATTGTAGGTGTTTACAGTCTATCTTTTTTAATATCGCTTTCTACAATTCCAATAAAATCAATTCTTCTAAGTCCATTCGATAAAAAGACATTTAAAGAAATAATGCATTATGCAAAACAAGGTACTCTAAAAGCACTTTTTGGTACTGCTTCCTCAAAAATGACACTCTTCCTTTCAGCAGGAATTATTTCCTTAAAAATAACGGCAATGTTAGGTTTAGCACAACGTTACTTGGTCATTATTCTCTCTATCTCTAATGCGATTCAATTGAGTTTTTATCCAAAAATTGTTGAATTATATGAGAAAGGAAATATGGAGGAATTTAAAAAGTATTTCCTCCAAACCTTAGGAAAAGTATATCTAATTGTACTGCCCATCTCCATTGGTTTTTTAATTTTAATCAAACCTTTTATTGTGCTTTTACATGGTGATCAATATTCTGATTCCTTTCATCTGTTAGTTATACTTGTTATTACCTCTTTGTTTGCACCACTAGGAGCATTCTTTGCAAGTTATACCAACGCTAAGGGTAAACCACAATTGAGTACTAATATTGTGGTGATGAATAGCATTTTATTGATAATCCTTTCTTATGTGATGGTCACTTATATGGGTGAAATCGGTACCGTATTACCTGCATTAGTCACTGAAATTATCGGAGCAGTTGTAATATTTATCTTCTATATTAGATATGAAAATATTAATCTGCTCAAGATTATTCCACTAATGCGTCTTGAAGCGCTTACCATTTTCTATCATCTCAGGAAAAAGTTACTAGGAAATGCATAGATGGTTTTGCTCCAAGAACTATTACCTTTTCAGAACAATAAAACCATTGTAAGTATTCGTCTTATTATTTTGGTCTATTTGAAGAAGATAAAAATATGTTCCATCAGGCAATGGATCTCCACTATTGTTCACTCCATTCCATTGGTTAGCATACCCTTTTTCTCTGTAGATTTCCTGCCCCCATCTATTGAAAATTTTCAATTGATTGTCGGAGTAATTTTCAATATTTTCTACTATAAAATAATCATTGATTAAATCATTGTTGGGTGAGAAACCGGTGAATACAGAAATATTAATATTTTCTTCTTCCACATTATCTGGAATTATAGTATTTTCTTGCGGTTTAAAAATATCGACGATCAATAATCCATTGACGCATTCGGCATCGTTATTACAAACATTATAATAGATATAATCCCTTTCATTATCAGATGGTATTGATCCCGGAGCAGAATATAAAATGTTTAAAGGGCTTAGTGGTTTTGCTTCTGCATCTTCCAAATCAGGTTGGCTTAATAGATTAATATTACGGGAAATAAAATTAATTTCAGAAACATTATTTACTCTATCTTCTAATTCTAAATTATAATAGCTCCCTTCTGCGATAATAGTGGAGTCAATCCATTGAAATAGAAAACTATTGTTCGTAAAACCTTCATCTCCAACTAATACTACCACTTTGGCTTCATCTTTTTTTCCAGGATTTCCATCATCATAAACTTCATAAGTAAACTCATCCATCCCTTCATATCCATTGTCTGGTATATAATAGGCAATTACAGTTGTATCTCCATCAGAAACTTCAAAATCGAAAAGTACTGTACCATTGCTTGGAGGAGTTACCAAAGTAACAGAGTTAGGATTCAAATTCCCATCTACATCATGATCGTTATTCAGAATAAATAACTGTAATGAATTATCTGTATCAGTTACTGCAAAATCATCTTTAGCAACTGGAGGTAAATTATTATCTATAATTACTACCGGATCTATAGGTTCAGGAATTGTTATGATCACTTCGGCTTGATCACAATCAGCAGGCATTGAATTATCACAGATTTCATAAGTTATTGTATAGGTTCCAGTATAGTCTTGTGGAGGGGTATGCACCAATGTTCCATTTACAATTTCTATTTCTAGACCTTCAATCGATGGGGTTTCTATTAATTTTAAGGATGCAATGTTTAAATCATCGTCTGGATGACTGTCATTGGCTAAAACATTAATACTCACCTCTTCATTATTGACTAAATTAATGGTATCATTTACTGCAATTGGGACAACTGGTGTAATAGGTATAACTTCTGGTTCAGGAAATTCGATTATTACAAAACCAGTATCACAATATACTGGCATTCCCAAATCACAAACTTCAAAATACACTGTATCACTTCCAACAGCATTTGTTTTTGGTATAATTTTAAGATTTCCATTATCGACTACTGCAAAGAAAATCTGATTTATTGAATTCAATACAGTGAGGTGATCGGTATTTAAATTATTATCAGGGTCATTAGCTAAAACATCATACAAAATACCTGTAGTGGATAGTGAAGAGTCATATTTTATTACTACATCTTTTAGAGCAACTGGCGGTTGATTCATTCCTGCCAATGCAATGTATATAATTCCTGTATCACATAAAGTGTTGAATTCCTCATTACAAACGCTGTATTGCAATGCCAATGTATCAAAAGAAGCATCTGTCAAACCTACAGTCAGATTTGTACCATCAAAATCGAGAGTAGAAAAATGATCTGTATTCGTTATAAAATCTAGGCTTGAAACATCAATAAATTCATGATTTTGAAGCAAATCATCAATAGAAAAAATGACTGTATCATTTTCGTAAATAGTGAACAATGTATCATTGGCCATAGGTGGTGTTAGAAGTCCTTCTTTAAATTGATCCAATGCTGATTCTGGGGAAGATGCTAATTGAAAAACTGCATCATTATAATCGTAATCACCCTCTGAAGTATCTACATTATCTTCCATACATAGTAAGAAATCTGTTGTATTATCAGTAGTAAGATCATTAGGGAAAATAATTGTCATCTGATTATATAATCCTCCTTCTGTAAATTCTCTATTGAACTCTCCATTTGAAAACAAGGTGTAAAGCCCATTATCAATATTTCCATTCCATCCTTGGGCCACCAAGAAGAAACCAAAAACTGTATGTTTGGGATAAGTACCTAAACTAACTCTCATTCCATTATCTACAATATCAGGGCTGTCGAGATTTGGGAATATTATAGTTAAATCACCGATTTCATCCGATGATTCCGGAATATTGTCAGTAGTATACGTGTAAAAACCAATTGTATTTTTCCAACCAGCATCTTCATAAAGCAACGTTGCAAACACTTCTCCATCTTCTTTAAGGTAAATATCTACAGCATTTCTATCTAAAAATGCATTACCAAAAACCCTAATGGAGTCTTCTATAATTTCCCTTGTTCTATCTACTATATTGGTTGGAACCGCAATTCTACCATCTAAATATTGGGGGATACCATTACTGTCCCATGCTCCCAAAGTATTATAATCATAGGCTACTTTTAAGGGCATCATTGAAAGTAATATAACAACAAATGGGATAAATATAAGTCTGTGTTTTTGAGTTTTGGTATTCATTTAATGTAGGTTTAACTTCTTCTTTTTAGAAGATTTCAGTGAGCTTTTAAGTAAAGAAGTTTGGCTTTACTTAATAATGAAGAATTATCGTTGTCAATAAAATTAGAATCTAGCCTCTATTCTTCTAATAGTGCAATTTTTTAAGTTTATTATTAAATAATCCTTCTAATTTTCGAAACACTTTTACAGATAGAAAAGTTCCATAATACGTTATTTATTTTTCAACAAAAGAAAAAGTTTCAGTGCTTTATCATCAACAAGTGCTTTTTGAACTGGTATTGATAAAAAATGAATTTTTACAGGAAAAACATTAACATACCTTACATAGGTTATTCGAGATTTTAGGAGAAAAAAATGGAATTATCTTATATAAATACATGTTAAAAGAGTTGACGGATATTTTTTAATGATAGCCTTTATCATTTTCAATATAAATCTTACATGACAACCTAAAAACAGTATGAGAATATCTAATTTATATGTCCTAACACTTGTATTCATCTTTGGAGCCTGTACGGTGGTCAAAGATGATTCAAATACAAACCCAACTCCAGTACCTACAACAAATAGTACTTTCGAAGATGTGAAAGCACCAGCTTCTTTTGACTATGCTACTGTGAAAGAATTGTCAGTAAAAGTACAATCTAAATTTAACCCGATTCAAAGTGTTCTTACTTTCTATATTGTGGATAATAATGGAGAGTACTTCCAGATTGGTAGAGCCCTTTCAGACCTGACAGGAAACTTGGAACATACTTTAACGGTTCCTTCTTTTGTGGAGCGATTGTATGTGACAAAAATTGCGAAAGGAGTAGAGTGGTATGAAATCACACCTCTTTCTAATGATCAAACAACAATCACTTTTGATAGACTAAGTCAAAAGTCCTTTGCTGGCACAAGCTCAAATGCAAGGACTTCTACTGCCTGTGAAGATATTTTCTTTGCGGTAAACGGAAACGGTGAATCCTTTGCAATTAATTTTGAAAGCGGTTATACTGTCACTGATTATGGTGATCTTGTCGGTAAAAGTTTTGCAAATGGCTATGATCAGGAAAATGATATAATTTATTATGACAACACAGGTGATTTGTATTCTTATGTCAGATCAACAGGTACATCTACTTTTGTTGCATCATTGAATACAGCTAGCTCTAATTTTCATAATGGTTACCCAAGAATGGCTTATGAAAAAGGGAGATTGTTCATTGCTGACAACCAACACATGGCAGTTGTGGATCCTACTGATGGCACCGTATTAAAAAATCTTGTGATATCAGGAATTCCTACTGATAAACATGGTGCAGGTGATTTAGCATTTAGTTCTACTGGAGCCTTATATCAAGCATGTAGAGGTGGTTTATATCAACTTACATTTAATTCAGATTCTACTGCAGTTTCTGCGTCAAGAATCAGTGCAGATGATTTCCCTTATTCGATTACTGGTGTGACATTTGACCGTTTCGACAACCTTTATTTATCAACTAACAGCAGTAATTCTGTAATAATTCAGATGGATATAAATGACGGCTCCTATTCAATCGTTCAGAATTTAAGTAGAAAAGTAAATGATCTTTGTACGTTTAGATGTTCTGAAGATGATTTTGGAGGTGCAGATGCTGACGGTGATGGTGTAGTGGATGGTTTCGATGAATACCCTAACGATCCGGAAAGAGCATTCAACAATTACAATCCAGGTAAAAATGGCTTTGGTACTTATGCTTTTGAGGACCTTTACCCTGAAAAAGGAGATTATGACTTTAATGATATCATGGTGCATTACCGTCATAATTATGTTTCAAACGCAGGTAATAAAGTGGTGGAAGTACTTTCTACTTATGAAGTGAGTACTGTAGAATCTTCTTTACCATCTGGCTTTGGTATTGAATTACCAATTCATTCTGATTCGGTCAGTAGTGTAAGCGGATCTAATATTCTTAGTGGTGTGACTTCTTTGAATGATAAAGGTTTAGAAAGTGGTATTGATGACGCCAAGCCTTGTGTAATTATATTTGATAATCACTTTGGATTAGTACAAGGTGTCGGTGCTATCAGAACGAGTGATGAATTGGATATGACTATTTCTTTTACTAATCCAATTCCTTTTGGTGATTTGCCTGTTGCTAATTTCAATCCATTTATCTTTGTCAATCAGGATAGATCTAGAGAAGTTCATATGGCCAATGGTACTCCAACGCAAAAATTCAACTCTTCTTTAAGGACAAGTGGTGCTGATGCAGGAAACTATAAGACTTCTGCTGGTCACCCGTGGGCTTTACATATGCCTCACAAGTTCCACCCACCTCATGAAAATATTGATATTACAAATGCGTATTTAAATTTTAGAACATTTGTAGAAAGTGGAGGAACATCAAATGCTGATTGGTATACAGATGATGCCGGAAACAGAGAAAGTGGATTAATTCACTTACAAGATTAATATATAAATTAAGAATGTAGAATTAAGAATGAAAAGGTATTAAATTTCAATATCCTTCTTTCTTAATTCTACATTATTCATTAACTAACTGACAGATTTATAGACTTCTTTGGTTTTTCTAACGCTTTCTTCCCAAGTGAATTTTTTCACCCATAAACTACCTCTTTTAATCAGGTCTTGTCTATAGCTTTCATCATCAATAATGTTTGATATTTTTAATTGAAGGTCATCCACATCATAATCAAAAAAGTCTCCGCCTTCCCCAACAACTTCACGTAAAGAACCGCCTTTTGCACTAAGAACCGGAACACTACTTGCCATTGCTTCCAATGGAGCAAAACCAAAACCTTCATACAAAGATGGAAAAACAAGAAGGTCACCTTTGTGATAGAAATCTATTAATTTTTCATCAGGAATATATCCTTCAAAAATGACATTTTTAAGCTCTAAAGCTTCTGCAATTTTAGGATAAACCGTTCTTTCAGGATACATGCCTGCTATTCTTAATTTTACAAACGGATATTTTTTTTCTATCGCTTGAAATGCTCTTAATAAGAGCTGTAAATTTTTTCGTTCTCCTAATCCACCTGTATATATAATATTGAATTCATTTTCTGATCTTTCTATTGTTTTGGAAGGGTAAAATTGATCGAAATTAATACCGTTATGAATCACATGAACCAATTCTTCAGGATATTTTGCATGAAGAATTGTGTCTTTTTTTGCACTTTCAGAAACAACAATTATGGGTACTCTTCTTTCTTTAAAACGATTGATAGCCCACTTATAATACTTCATAAACCATTGATCTCCTTCGTGAATATGCAGAAGAGAAACATCATGCATTGTCACGACAAATTTGGCATTTTTGAAATAAGACAGTGCCAGGCCTGAAAGAAACCAATGTGCATGATAAATCTTATTGGAATCAAACGTTTTGTTCAAAGCTTGTTTAATAAACAACGGCAGTACATAGGGATGTAAATTTCTGAATGACTTATAAAAATATCCTTTTATCCAATCATATTGATCTTCATAAAAGTGATCTGCATTCGAGGGTTTTGAAGGTTTGAAAAGTTGAATTGCTGAAGATTTATACATTTCCTCTCCCAACTCAAAACTATACCGTCCTATTCCAGAAAAGAAATGCTGACAGCTTACTAAATTAATATGATCTTCCATTAGTAATCCAAAATTTTAAACTCTGTTCTCCTATTCAATTGGTGCTGTGTTTCTGTACACGAAATACAATCAACAGCATTTACTTTTTCACCATAAAATTGATAAATAAGACGTCTTGTATTAATCCCCCGTGCACTCATGTAACTGATAACTGATTCTGCCCTTCTTCGTGAAAGATCGATATTGTAATCATCACTTCCTCGTATATCACAATGAGACCCCATTTCTACTATTAATGAAGGGTTGTTGACCATAATTCTATACAAATCATTGAGGATCACTTTTGCTTCTGGTGTGAGGTAAGCTTTATCAAATGGGTAATAAATGTTCTCTATTTCTAATAGATCATTTTTAATCATACGTTTCAGATAAACGTCTCTTCTGATCACACCATCCATACTTATATTCGCAGCATCAACATTAGCATCTTTTGCTAAATATCCTTGAGCAGAAACCTTTAAATTCATCTTTTGGTCTGGTGCTTTTTCACCAAAAATAAATTGATAATGCCCATATTGACTAGAAGAGGTTTGATCTAAATGTACATATTTGCTATCCTCTAAAGCAATAGATGCCTGTGGTATTTTTTCTTTTGTATCCTCATCTATAATAAAACCTTCCATTCGGATTTGTTGCCCCTTTACGAGGTCTACAATAACAAACACACCTCCAAATTCTTTTTGCAGGTATTTAGTATTGACAATTTTAGGAATATAGCCCATTTGAATGGCTTCCACCTTACAAAAATTATGTAGGTCTACAGAAGTTGAAAAAGTTCCTTTATCATCAGTAGTTCCCTCTGAAATAGGTTCTTCTTCACAGTCAAATAATATTACAGAAGAATTGGCTAAAGGCTCTTTTGTAAGACTATCTACTACAAGTACAGTGACATTATCAGGAACTTCTCTAAAATGATAAACATCATCAGCACCAGTACCTCCATCTCTATTAGATGAGAAATAACCCTTGAACTCTTCTATATCATGATCTATTGCCATTCCAAAATCATCCTTTGAAGAATTGAAAGGGTAACCCATATTTTCTACGGATACAACTCTATTATTTCGAATATTTGCCTTATAAATATCTAATCCTCCTAATCCAATATGTCTATCAGAAGAGAAGAATAAAGTACTATCGTTATATATAAAAGGAAATACTTCATTACCTGAAGTATTGATCATTTCACCAATATTATAAGGAGAGTCCCAACCACCAGAAATATTTCGATGACTCACATAAATATCTGTACCTCCTTTACCATCTGCCATATCAGAGATAAAGTAAATCGTATTTCCATCTTTTGTCAATGTAGGATGCCCAACTGAAAAATCTTTGTTATTTAATTCGAAATCCGCCATACGTTGAAACTCACCATCTTTGTATTTTGTTGTTCGGATTTCTAAGTGATGTATGTCGAAATTTTCACCATCAATTACTTCGTTTTTATCTACATTAATGGTCACATACATCATATTTGACGACTTATCAAAATAAGAAGGGCCAACATGATGATTGGAAAAAATATCTTTATCCAATAATTCTACATCCGTATAGGCTCCCAAGTTTGTTTTACTGACCTTCACTAAATTAATAAATGAATACCCATCACGGTTATGAATATTTTGTCTTTTCTTTAAAGGTCTTGATGAACAGAAAGCTATACCTCCATCAAAAATCAATGGGCTAAAATCTTTTTCTTTTGCATTAAAAGACAGCCCTTCAATAATGACATTAAACTTATTTTTTTTCAGCTTTTTAAGTTGGCTTGCTTGACAAGACAAATACAGATCGCGGACTTCATGATCTCTTGGGTTTTTATACAAATATTTCTGAAAGGCTTTTCCAGCTTTACTGTATTGTTCCAGAGACTTGAGCATCAAGCCATAATTCAGTAATACTTCATCGGATAGTTCCCAATTAAAGTTGACCAATTTTTCATAAACCCTCACCGCTTCATGATATTGGAGGGTATGCTGATACGCATACGCAAGTTTGTATTCTGAGATAATATCAAGCTTGTTGACTTTCTCAAAATAATCGATAGCTAATACATAGTCGCTTCTCTCAAAGTATTCATTTGCTTTTTTCATATACTTGCTGTCATGTGAAGACTGAGCAAATACAATAGTTTGAGTCAATAGTTGAAGCAATATAGTAAGTACAATAGTTAATTTCATGTTTTAAAAATATCTTGGACTCACAATCACGTTATTCGTTCTTGATTTAATATTGAAACCTAATATTATTTCATGTGAACCAGAGGTAGCAGTTTGTATATCTGTGATTGGAATATCATAACCGTAGCCTACTCTGAATCTTTTATTGATATCTACTTGTGCCATTAAGGCGAAACCGTCTTGTGTTCTATAAGTTGCTCCCACCCAAAGCATTTTCTGTAGAATAAAGGTGGCAGTCATATCAAGTTGAACATCATTATTGGTCACATATTTTAAAAGTGCTGAGGGTACAAATTCTACATTTTCTGATAATTCAAAGTGTACTCCTCCTTTTAAAAAGTAATGTCTGTATTCTTGTGCTTCTGAAGTGTTCGTAATTTTATTTTCGAGGATATATGGAATTGAGAAACTCACATAATATTTATCACTGTATAAATACAAACCAAAACCAGTATTGATATTTGTGAGGTTCTCATTATTTGCACCAAAAGTAGGGTCTGAAGGATTTTGAAGTCTGATGTTGCTCCAATCATGTTTATATGATGTTGCAGAAAGCGCCAAGCCAAATGAAAGGGTTAATTTCTCGTTTAATTGAGTCATATATGAACCGGCCACTTGAATTGTATTGGTAGTGGAAACGCCAATTTTATCATTGACAAAGTTAACTCCCATACCTACTTTATCCATTACTTTGAAAGATGAGTTGAAGTTGAATGTGTTTGGAGCTCCTTCATAATCCACCCATTGCCACCTGTTCAACAATAAGAAATCAACGCCATCTTTTGTTCCTGCAAAGGCAGGATTGATCGCCAATGTGTTGTAAGCATATTGGGTGAACATTGGTAATTGTTGAGCCTTCCCCTCATTTCCAAAAATGTATATTAGTCCTAGAATTACTATTAATTTTCTCATCTTATTATCGCTTCAGTACCACATAGCCGTTAAACGTATTGGTTTTGTTATTTAATTCAATCAAGATCACGTAGAAATAGGTACCGTCAGGCAGTGGTTCTCCATTGTTATTATTTCCTGTCCACTCATTGGCATACCCTTCTTTATAATATATTTCCTGCCCCCACCTATTGTAGATTTTCAATTGATTGTCTTTATATCTTTCTATGTTTTCCACCACAAAAACATCATTTACGAGATCATTATTAGGTGAAAAACCATTATAGACCATAATGTCTATTTCTTCTACTATCTCTGTGCCTTCAGGATAAATATCTACGATCAAGAGACCATAACCACATTCATCAGCACTATTACAAACTCTATAATAGACATAATCTCTTTCGCCATCAGAGATGACTGAATCTGGAGCCGTGTATAGTATATTTAAAGAATCAACTGCACTTGCTGAGGCACCTTCAAGGTCCGGTGAACCAAACAGTGTTGTAGTTGGTGAAGAAAGATCAATTTCAGTCACTTGTTCTACTTTTTCCTGCAGTGGATGATTGTAACTTTCTCCCTCAAAAATTTTCACTGAATCAATCCAGTAAAGCGGAGAGTTTCCTGCCACAAATCCTTCGTCTCCAATAAGAATAATACCTATTGCTTCATCCTTCCTTCTTGGATTTCCGTTATCATACACTTCATAAGTAAAAATATCTACTCCTGTGTATCCTTGATTTGGAAAGTAATGAGCTGTTACTATTGTATCTCCATCTGAAATACTCCCATCGAAAAGTACTGATCCATTGAGAGGTTCTGTAATTTGAGTTACCGTAAAATAATCTAACCCTCCATCAGGATCATAATCATTTTCAAGTATAGGTAGCGTCACTGACACATTCACATCGGTCACCGCAAAATCATCTTTCGCAACAGGTGGCAGGTTTGTTCGCACATTAGGATTATCATCTGATACAGTGATGACAACCACTGCCTGTTCGCAATCTGCAGGTGTAGAATTATCACAGATTTCATAAGTTAACTCATAAGTCCCTTCAAAACCTTCTGGAGGGGTATGTACTATTTCACCATCAATCACTTCAAACTCTACACCTTCTATATCCGGCTCTTCAATAATTTTCAGAGTAGATGGATCAAAATCATCCTCTGGATGAGTATCATTTCCTAAAACATCTATACTCGCCAACTCACCACTAGGTAAACTTAATGTATCATTTACAGCTACTGGATCATCATCAAAAACCGTTATAAATACAACTGCTTGATCACAATCTGCAGGTGTAGAATTATCACAGATTTCGTAGGTCAACTCATAGGTTCCAACAAATCCCTCTGGTGGTGTATGTACAATTTCTCCATTCACCACTTCAAATGTTGCTCCTGTAATATCTGGTTCTTCTATAATTTTTAAAGAAGATGGATTTAAATCATCTTGCGGATGAGAATCATTAGCAAGTACATCTATGTTAACAGGGCTTCCATCAGGTAAACGTAATGTGTCATTTACAGCCACTGGATCATCATCAAAAACAGTAATGGTAAGTACTGCTTGATCACAGTCGGGAGGATTGGAAGTATCACAAATCTCATAAGTCACATCATAAGAACCTACAAAATCTTCCGGGGGGGTGTGTACAATTTCACCATCTACCACCTCAAATTCAACCCCTTCTATATCTGGCTCATCTATAATTTTTAAAGTAGAAGGATCAAGATCATCTTCTGGATGCGTGTCATTTGCAAGTACATCAATACTTATTTCATGACCATCAGGTAAATTCACCACATCATCTAATGCTGTAGGTAAAACTGGGAAATTCACAAGGAAATAACCTGTGTCACAATAAACCGGCATCCCTAAATCACATATCTCAAAAAAGGCCGTATCTATACCGCTTGCGTTGAGTTGAGGAACTATTTTAATATGGCCATTATCTGCAATTGTAAAGAAAACATCATTTGGTGACGTAATCACTTTAAGATGGTTCATGTTTAAATTGCTGTCAGGATCCGAACCTAAAACACTAAGAGGAAGACCTGTTGAAGTTAGTGATACATCATATGTAATCACTGAATCTTTGAGCGCGACAGGAGGTTGATTTATATGACCTAACGTAATGTATATTACGCCGGTATCACAAAGTGTAGTAAAATCTTCATTACAAATTCTATAATCTAAAGCCAGCGTATCAAAAACGCCATCTGTCATACCAACAGTTAAATCTGTACCGTTAAATGAGATTTCTGAAATATTATCTCCATCCACTGGAGTCAATATTTCTAATGAAGAATAATCTATGTAATTATGATCTTGAAGTAAACTATCAATTGAGAACGTTACTGTATCATGTTGGAATACTGTGATTAATGTATCTTCTACTGTCGGTGCTATTAAGGCTTCAGGTCTGAATTGATCCAAAGAAGTCTCAGGAGATGATTCTAATTGAAAGACTGCATCATTATAATCATAATCACCTGCTGAAAGATCTACATTGTCTTCCATACATAATAGGAAATCAAAGTCTTTTGAATTTGTCAAATCATTCGAGAAAATGATTGTCATCTGATTGTAAAGTGTACCTGCCGTAAAAGAAGCATTAAAATCACCGTTAGTAAAAAGCATATAATCACCATCTGTGATTCCTCCATTCCAGCCTTGTGCTACAAGGAAAAAGCCAAATACGGTATGCTTTGGAAATGTACCCAAACTAATTCTCATTCCATTATCAACAATGTCAGGGCTGTCAATATTTGGGAAAATTATGGTTAGATCACCTATTTCATTCTGGTTTTCAGGTATGTCATCTACTGTGTAAGTATAAAAACCTAAAGTATTTTTCCACCCAGCGTCTTCATAAAGAAGCGTAACAAATACTTCCCCTTCTGTTCTTAAATAAACATCAGTAGCATTTCTATCTAAAAATTCATTCCCAGATATTCTTAATGAGTCCTCAATAAGTTGACGTGTTCTATCTACAATATCTGTGGGTACAGATATTCTACCATCTAAATAAGAGGGAACACCATTTGCATCCCAAGAGCCCAAAGTTTGGTAATCATAATTCACTTTTAGAGGCATCATCGCCAATAAAAATGTCAGGATGGGAATAAATAGAAGTCGGTATTTGTGGGTGGTACTATACATTTATTGTCGGTTTACTTTCTCCCAAATGGAGGAATGATTTCCTTGCAGAAATTTGAAAAAGCCTAAGAGAACACAATAATTCATAAAGGCATAATAGTAAGGAAATAACAATCCTTTGATCTGAACTTTGTTTTTCTTTAAATATCTACCTATCAATGCCACGCCGTATGCGACGACTTGTAAGAGGAGGGTAAATTCGTAGATTCCTCCAACCTCATAAGCAAGGTATATATTTAATAATATCAGTAATGGCAAGGCAAAAGGGACAATCAGCCACCTTAAAACCCTGTGCGAAATATATTGAAATGAAACCCAACCGTATTTGAAAAAGTTGAGCATCGGTAATAAAACAAGCATTATCTGGAATCCGCCTGACGCTATACGAACTTTTCTTTTCATCTCATCTTTTACTGATGCTGAAGAAGTTTCAGTTGCATACGCATTTTTTTCATAAGCTACTCTAAATCCGTTTTGCACAATATGCATTGTGATAAAGAAATCATCGAGTATGATTTCCTTAGGAATCGACGGATACAATGAAGTACGTATAGAGAATAACTCTCCAGCCCCACCCATTACACTTGTCAGCTCGGCATCCCATTCTTTCAACTTAGATTCATATCGCCAATAAGCTCCTTCTCCCTCGGAAGCAGCACCATTTGAGGCAGGTGTAATTACTTTCTTCTCCCCACAAACTCCACCTACTTTCGGGTCTCTATAATGACTTGTAAGATGGATTAATGCATCCGCATTGATCATGGTATTAGCATCACAGCAAACTACAATATCTGTTTCAACAAATTGCATGGCTCTATTTAAAGCTTCTGATTTCCCACAACGTTCTGGGGAATGCAAAAGCTCTACTCCCTGCTCCTTGTATCTGCTGATAATATCAGGAGTCTCGTCTGTACTACCATCCGTTATGAAAAGAATTCTTTTCTTTTCTTCCGGATACTGAAGTGCCAAAGTATTTTTCACTTTTTCTTCAATAATTGAAGCCTCATTATAAGCTGGTATTATTACTGTAACTTCTGGGCAAGCCTCATCTGTCCAAATTGACAAGTCTATTTTCTTCTTGAAAATTCTTTTAATCAACAGAATTGAATAAAGCAAAATTGGATATCCAACAGCACTGTAAAAAATTACAAACAGGGATGCCCAGAATAGTAATTGGTAATTAGCGATCATTTCTAGGTTTTTTAACTTATTATTAAAGTACAAAAAATAAGTATTAAATCTAAGCGTATTTGAGTCCGTCTTTGGGTTGTGCCATGCTTTTATTGAAAAGATACAATAATGCAGAATAAAGTCCCGCTTTTAATGCATTATTCAGCTTTTTATCTTTATTGAGTAAGAAGAAATAGCGTTTTGGAAATGATAAAATCATAAAAAAGAAAAAGAAACCGATAAAATAAAATAAAGAATAGTTCCTGTACATAAATAAAATCCTATTTCTTGTCATATAGAACTCCTTTAGCGGACTTAGTTTTCCAACTGAAATGGATTCTTTGTGTAAAATTTTTGCTTTACCATTATAATGAATTTCATAACCGGCTTTCCTTATTTTTTTGCTCCAGTCCATTTCTTCATAATAAAGGAAAAAAGCTTCAGGGATTCCACCCACTTCATCGATCACTTTTCGTCGGAGCATCATAGCTGCACCATGACCAAAATACGTCTTTCGAACACTATCATATTGCCCTTGATCTTGTTCTCTCTCTCCTATCACACTATTCCGTCCTGTAAAAGGATTGATCTTTGTAAAACCAGAATACTGTATGGTATTAGGCGTGTAATAATAATGAATCTTAGGACAAACCATTCCCACTTTTTCATCCTCCAAAGATTCTAGCAATGGTTGAAAAGAATTTTCAGTTACGATGGTATCATTATTAATAAAAAAGAGAAAATCACCTTTGGACACTTCAATACCAAGGTTATTTCCTCCTGCAAAACCTAAATTTTCTTCTGATGTGACCACTTTTATTCTGGGATCCATCTGTTCAAGAAGTTTGGAAATGTCTTTCTGTGATCCATTATCTACAATAATCCATTCTGAATCTTTAGGTGCAAATTGAATTAAGGATTTTATAAGTTCAAGCGTGACATCTAATTGTCTAAAATTGACAGTAATGATGGAGAGCATAATATTACGATTTCGGGATTTTCTCCCAGGTTTTAGTTTCGAAATTATATTTTTTTACTAATCGGATAGGATTTCCGATGGCCACATGATAGTCTGGAATATCTTTATTGACTACACTTCCCGCACCAATCACACAGTGCTTCCCAATATGTACACCTTGTGTAATTGTCACATTGGCTCCAATCCAAGAGTTTTCATCTATTGTGATTTTTTTGGTATTGACTCCTTGGTCTACAATTGGTTGATCGGGATCTTCAAAAACATGATTCAAGGCAGAGGCAACTATATTTTGAGCAAATAATACATTATCTTTTATTTCCACAGGACCAATGATTGTGTTACCAATCCCTACAATCACATTGTTGCCTATCACCAGATCACCAACAGCATTATTGAGAGTAACAAAATCCTCGATAATACTTTTTTCCCCAATAGAAATTTTATTGAAAGGGAATAAATCCAAACGAGCTGATGATCGTATTACTGCCTTTTTCCCTCTCTTAATATAAAATGGAAACAAAAGCAGTCTCACCCAATATCTCGGGCGATAATAAAGAACAATGGACTGATGTATAAATTGTTTCAGCCAATCATTGTTCTTTACATATAATTTTAAACTACTGAGCATTTCTATTGATTTTATCGAGGTAAATATTATGGAACTGACTCGCTCTATTTTCCCATTTATTTGTTTTAGCGATTTCTTTTCTTCTTTGTACTTTTTTCTTAGAATCCTCTAATGCCACCTTCAACTCCTTTTCGAATGATAGGTCATCATCATATATATGAACCACCTCATCAAAATCCTCTAAATTGGTAAAAGGAGTTGTTAAAACAGGCTTCCCAACACTTAAGTATTCATTGATTTTTAGAGGATAAATACATTGTGTCAGATCATTACAGAGAAATGGAATAATGCAGACATCAGAATAATAAATATAGTCAGGAACATCGTCCATTTTTTGAGGGCCTAAATGATGAACATTCTTATAATCCAATAAATTTCCACCTCTGAATTCTCTCTCATTAATTGGGCCGATCAGAATTAGTTGCAATTCTGGATCATTTTTCACAATCTTCTCCAACAATTTATAGTTGATTCTCAAACCAATATTCCCTACATATGTTACTCTTTTTCCTTTCGGGATATTCTTCATTAAATGAGGCTCGAAATAATGCTCTCTCTGAAAAAAGTCATAATCCGCCCCGTTATAAACGGTCTCAATATGGTTTGCAAACGGTTCTAATTTATGTCTTAATTCGTCTGAGGTAGTTATTACTAAATCTGCATTTGCCGCTGCTTTTTTCTCTGCTGTTTTACCATGCTTTGCGATATACTTTTCCCCTTCTATTAAGTCCACGCAATGATAAATGGACATGATATATTTTTTCTTCGAATGAATAGAAAAATATACTGGATTAAAAGAATTGATATACACAAAATTATCTTTCACATGAAAGCGATCCAACACGGTATCAATTGCTTTCCAAATCGTTTTACAGTTTTTTGTTTTCAACTGATTATAGATCATTCCAGGAGGAAGAAAATTGATTGGGAAAACAGGACTTGGACATATATTTATAAAGTTTGGATAATCATCAAAAGGTTGAAAATGATAGATGTTTTTTTTCCAAAGTTCTTTTCTAATACTGAGCTGTTCTTGATAAGCCTCATTTGTAAGATCCTTAAAAGTGTAAGGATGATCTACATAAAATACCAATCTATCTCTAGACCACTTTTTCGCTAAAGAGATAGATGTAGCACCAAACTGTTCATCGACTCTCGTTAGTGCTTGTAATACAATGGGTCTAAAAATATGCATAGTTTATTATGATTGAAATTGTTTTTGATATTTGAAGTTAGAGGCAAAATATTTCGGGAATAAAACGATCAGGTCCATCCACCAATAGAAAATAAGTTGCAACCCGCCCCAGAATAGTTTTGGTCTGAAAAAGTATTTGAAAGTACTTTTAAGATTCATCAACTGATGATAGAAAAAGACTTCCCAATAAATAGTCACCCAAGGTGATGTGTTTCTATATTTATGATAGAGATTTGCATTTTTATAATATAATAGAAACTCACTCTCTAAAATTTTCATTCTGGATTTCATTTTAGAAAAAGACTCCTGACGTGGCGGATGACAGACTTTCATTTCTTCAGTAAATACAATCTCACCTACCTCTCTCATTCTCCATGCAAAATCAGCATCTTCATTATGAGCATAAGGGAAAGTTTCATCAAACCCATTGAGGTAATCAAATGTCTCTTTTCTAAAAGCAACATTACAAGTAGGCACTGCCGGGTTTCCATCTAGATTTTCAATCTGATGTGTCAGTGGAGTTACTTCTTTCTTGTAAGTGTAAGTCAAACCTTCTAATCCTACAACATTAGGATTATCACTCAAATTAAGATGAATGACTTGCAACCAATTTTTATCTGGAATACAATCATCATCTGTAAAAGCTAAAATTTCACCTTGAGCCAATTTTGCACCCGTATTTCGAGCTTTAGCTGGCCCTGCTTTCTCCACTTCAACTATTTTCCAGTTCTCTTTTTGAGCATAGCGTTTATCCAATTCCTTTTTCGTATCATCCTTGCAAGTATCACAAACAATAATCACTTCGTAATCTGGAAAATCAAGGGTATCTAAAGCCTCTGCTAAAGTGAGCATAGAAGACATCCTGTTATGAGTCGGAACTATAATACTTATTTTCATCGCATTAGGTTTTCGTAAATATTTGCAAGGTCCTTGGTCGCCTTACTCCATGTATATTTTTGGGCTGTCTCTATCCCTTTTTGTTCGTATTCTTTTTTCAAGTTTTCATCGCTCATTAGGCGAATAATATTTTCAGCCAATTCTTCGGGTGCAGATGAAGAAAGTAATGCACCATTTTCTAAAACTTCTCCTAAAGAGCCTTCATTGGATGAAACTGTGGCTGTGCCACAAGCCATTGCTTCTAATGGCGGGAAGCCAAACCCTTCAAACTTGGATGGGTATAAAAAAGCATCGGCTGTCTGAAGAAATTCCTGTAGATTTTTATCTGCTACATACCCTACAAAAGAAACATTTTTAAGATTGTACTTTTCTACTAAATCGGGAAGGTTGGTATAAGCTGGATTTCCGCTACCTATCTCCATTTTAAAATCCAATCCCTTTTCCTCAAGTATTCTAGCTACTTCAATCAAAGCTGAGGCATTTTTATGCACTACTCCCAATCCACCTAAATAACGTATGGTGAATTTATCATTTTCTGATTTGAAGTTTTTGTCCCAATAAAATGTATCATGATCAATGCCATTATATACCACTTCCACTTTACTTGGATCAACATTAGTCATCTTTACCAAATCTTGCTTAGAAGTCTCAGAAACGGTCACAATCAGATCAGAATGCTTTAAAGACGTATTTAACTGATATAGATAATACTGATGCACAAGAGGATTCTCATTTTTAAAATGAAGCGGAATCACATCATGAATAGTGACTATATTTTTACCCGCCTTTTTTTTATTGGACCAATAGTACCCTGTAAAAGCATCAATGTTATCTGCATGATAAATTGAATATTTTCTATGCTGGTTATTTAACTCTTTATACATATAGTAGGGTGCTATGTAGTTTCGTAGATTTTTTAACGAGCGATGATGGTAGTGATTGGTAAATGGAAATTCAGCTCCCTTTTTTCGGGAGAGTAAAATCTCTAAACCATGTCTATACATTCCTTGAGCTAATCTTTCTGAATACTGACCAATACCAAACTTTCCTTCTAAGCATGAAAGAAATTGTATATTCATTTTTTATTGGTTTAAATTTTTATTTATTAAAGTACTAAATAATATTAGCTTCACTTTAAAAATATTGAGATAGTACAATACAATGTTATATAGCGTATATTAAATTATTCTTTCAGAGTGAAATAGTCCTAAAAATTAAAAATATCAGAAAGGTCAAATACTTATGATTTAACTTCTATTCTTCTTTTTGTATCATAGCAGGAATTGTTTTCAGCATAAGTCCGATATCATAAAATATATTATACTTTCGGGCATATTTTGTGTCTAGTTCGATTCTCTCGTCGATGGACATAAAAGCTCTTTTTGATTTTTCTACCTGCCACAAACCTGTGATTCCAGCAGGGGCTGCGAACCTCAAGATTGACTTATCCTTAGTCATTTGCTCCGCCTCATAGATAGGCAATGGACGATTGCCCACAATGGACATATGACCAAACAAAACATTAAATAACTGTGGCAATTCATCAAGACTCGTTTTACGGATCAGGGCACCTACTTTTGTTACTCTCGGATCGTTTTTCAACTTAAAAAAGGATGACTTATTTTTCTCTTTGATATAATCTTTATAGGTGACTTGAAAACCTTTGTCACTATAAAGCATATGAGGATCTATCTCTTCCTTCTTCTCTTTTTCATCTCCTTCTTCCTCATTATTGTAAGCGTTCTCTTTTTGTAAAGAACTGACCATACTATCAGCGTCTACTCTCATTGACCTGAATTTATAAAATGGAAAAATGGCATAATACCGCCCCACTCTTTTGGCCGAATAAATTACAGCACCTTTAGATTCAAGCCTTATCGCTGCCGCAATTAATAACAGAATGGGTGACAATATGATGATCAAAGTAGCAGAAACAACTATATCAAAGATCCTTTTAGTAAAATCATTTAATAGCACATATAGGTTTCTTCGTCGTTTCAAAAGTTTTTGTTTAGGAAACTCAACCATTTCATAATCATCCAGCACCTCAAACTGATAAATTACATTTTCAAGAATAATATCGAGGTTTTCAGGAACAAAAGGTTTAGTGATATATTCACTCACCCCTGATTTCAAAAGCTCCATTTTGCAGTTGACATCTATTTCAGAAGTCAACACCACAATTGGAAGATGTTTGTAGGCATCATCTTGTTTTAGTTCCCCTAAAAAATCGATCATACTTTCATCATGAATATGTAAGTCTGATAGTAATAAAGAAATGGATACTTTTGATAAGATTTCTTGAGCTTGCTCGATGCTTCGTGCTTCGATGATTTCGTATTTATGTTTCAGAACATGCTCTACAAATTCAAACATAAATCGGTCGTCTTCTAGATATAGTACTTTTCTCATTGTCAATAATTAATGTTTACTGTAGAACATTGATTTTAAAAGAATGATTCAATTCAAATTTTTATTAAGAAATTACGTTTCTATATTCATGAATGATCTTAAAATAGTTCTATTAGTTTTCGGTTATATTCTTATTTCTGTAACATTATTCTTCATCAAATAACCTCTTCAAATATTTCTGTCTTTTTGCAAATTTTCGTTTCTCTCTTTCTTCAAACTCCTCTTTTCTTTGATCATTTAATTCTACCCATCTTCTAAATTCATCTGCTAAAGCTAGTTTAATCAAACGGCAAAATATAGCGGAAAAGAACCATAAACCCACACTGAAAGGTAGAATTCCGTTGATATCCTGAGCTTGCTCAACTACCATAAATGCACCGTAGAAGGCAAAAAATGTGAGTATAAGCAACTTGTAATCCTTGTCCTGTAAGCTCCAGACTTTGACTTTGAAAAAAGCTGGCAATAACAAAGCGGCATAGAAAGAAAGATAAACGACCAGCCCAACATACCCCGTTTCAACCATCACCCTCACATGACCTGAATCTGGTGCAAAACCTGAAAGCATAGTTCCTGGAGAGAACTTCATACCCCATATTCCTGTACTGCCAAGCCCACCGCCAATTGGATGCTTCGCCAGCCAAGGCTTAATTCTTTCTTGATTCCTTTTTCTTTCCTTATAAGATTCGTCTTCGCTTGCATTGAAAGTAGATTGGATTCTTTGAATATGATAATTGTTAGAAGGCGTTACAATTATGAAAGTCATGATGGCTACCAAAACAGCTCCTACTATATAAATTTTGGTATTTCCCCAGAGCCCGATAATGATAATGAAGCCAATAGGCACAATGGCAAATCCAGAACGAGTTCCCGACCAAACGAGCCCAAGAAAAATAATAACAAGAGCAATTACCATAAATATTTTTTGAGATAATTTCTTGTAAACAGGTACTAAAATCGCATAAAAATTGAACATCAGCCCCATCAATACGCCAAAGTGAGCAGGTGATCCTGTTGTTCCAAAAGAACGCCAACGGCCATTAATATAAACTAAGTGTTTGGCATCATTGGCCAGTACCCACATCATTTCAAAATTAAGATATCCAAACAAAAACTGATAACACCCCCAAGCGGCACAGATCGTTGTGATAACTAAAAAGAAATGTAATACTTTTAAGATTTGTTCTTTTGTTTTGAATTGATAATAGGTCAAAATAAAGATCAGAGGATAAAATACATAGGGGCGCATAGTATAAAACCACGCGGCTCTTGATGCTGCCCAAGGATTGCCTACTTGTAAAAAGTTATAACCCATCCAAGCATAGACAAAATAAACAGGGAAAAACTTAAAAGTGGATTTATAATCTTTTTTCTCGTAGCACTTAAAAACATGTCCAAAAAAAGTGAAGAGAATGGAACTGTCAAATGAAATACCAATAGGTATAGAAGTTGGTATTTTTAAAGGGACTCCAATGAAGATAGAAAGTGTAAGAAAGAAATAAATTGCAAACTCCAGCTTTACAAAAAGAGAAAAGAAGACAGGCATTGCTACACAAACAAATGCCAAAGCGATAGCGGTTGCCCAATTGGTTTTCATGACTAAAACACCAACTGTCAATGCAAATGATACAAGGCAGAACAAACCAAAATTGGTATTGTACCGCTCTCCTATCATTTTCTTTATCACTTTTTTTGCTACTCTCATAATCATCGGACCTATTTTTCTTCTCTCTCAGTATGTATGAAATTTCCTTTGGTTTGAGCCCCGATCTTCATGATGCTTTTAATATTGCTAATGATTAATGAAGGGAACATTTTCAATACATGAAATGCTGCTCTCCATAGTCTTTGGTTCGTTAAAAAAAGTATTACCCCAAAAACAATAAAAAGAAGGGACAAAAGATTGAAAACAGAGGTTTTAAATAAGGCTAATTCAAGGATCAGCAATGCAGGAACTATTAATAAATGAATACTTCTTGGTGGACGGGATAATGCAAAAATGTAATCCAGTATTTCTAAACGAAAAGTTGTAATTCCTTTGATGAACAGCTGACTGAAGTAAGTTCCCAAAGTTTGATACTGTTCTGCAAACCATCTTGTTCTTTGAGCGCCAAGTACATTGATATCGTCCGTTTTTTCTTCATAAAGCAATGTGGTATTAGAGAAACAAGCTTTGATGTCAGAAAAATTCAATAACCAATTGATCAATAGATTCTTATCCATTCCTGGGTTATTCACATCCAATTTATTAACCCCTTTTATAAAAAGTTTCTTCTCAACTAAGAAACCACTCCCACTTAATTCCGGCAACCAACCCATTTTCACTCTATACTGTCTCATCATCATATCATTCAATGCTTCTGAAATTTGATCATAAGATGTCACCCCATTTTTCTGTGATAAAGGAAGTCTTTTACCTTGAATCAAATCATAATTATTCCCTCTTAAAGCACTCATTTTGTAGAAGAAATCTGGAGCAATAATATTGTCTTTATCTAATAATATAATGTGAGTAGGATCAAATATTTTGAGTTGATTATCAGAAGTAATTTGATGGCAAATGAACTTCAATGCATGCACATAAGAATTTCCATCTCTATTATGAAAGCTTTTATGATTGCATAAAAAGTCCATTTTCTGATAACATTGATCAATAAACTTGGCATTCGTATTTTGAAAAAGAACATACGTTTTCATCTCAATAAAATTAGGAGGCTGATGATCACGAATGCTTTTCAGGACTTCAAAAAAAGTAGAATTCGGGGCATAAGCAGGCAAAACTACCAACCACCTGTCTTTTTGTGGATGTGTTGAAGTTTCAGGTTCTTTATAAAATGAACCAATAAACAGGGTCATCATCCAATAAAAACTATAGCATAAGAAGTAAAAACTTACAAACTGTAAAACGTAATGGGCTAGGTCAAGGTAATTAATATTCATCATCTTCAGTAATTATAGTACCTAATATATTGAGATGTGATTCGTACATCTCATGCTGATTTTTAGCATCATCTTCATTAAATGGATAATGTAACTCATACATATAGTATAAATCTGAGGACAAGTCCATCCATTCTTTCCATTCCAATGAACTGTTAATTGGAGGAGGTAAAATGAAAATGTATTTATATTGCTCTTTTAATCTTTTCAGCATTTTGAACCACTTGCTTGGCAAGGCGTAATCATATGGAGAAGCCGCATATTTGGAAAGATCAATCATACCTGATTCTGTAGCTGTTTCTACATCTGCATAACTGTTTCCTATAATAGGTGCATCTTCAAAATCTGCGTCAGGCATATCCCAGTTCGCATAAAGGATTAAAGTCTCTACATCTAATACACGCAAAAAATCATACAGCTTCTTTACCGTATGATATTGCATCTTATTACTCCTCACATAGTTAAATAATATAATGCCTGACTCTTTGGTGTCAATTTCCAGCACTTGTTTTCGGATTGATTTAATAACATCTCGTTCATGTGCATCTAGAACTTGATTTTTTTTCTTACACCTCTTTTCATAAAATTTATTCAGCTTAGGTATTTTATCGATTATCTTATTGACTTTAAACCTTCGGCCAGAAACTAGAGCGACGGTACTAATGATTGTTTCGTGCTCAAACTGAAACTGTTTATGAAGATTACTATCCAAAGCCAAAGTGGCTACAATCACTACAATTATCAGTAACAAACCACCCATAAAAGTACCAACCACTAAGAGCATTCTTTTTGAGCTCTTAGGTTTAAGCGGGAAATTTGCTTCTTCAATCACAAATAGATCCTTACCTGCATCTTTCTCTAATACCAAAGCGACATTCAATTTGTCTAATAATTTGAGATAATGTTTTTCCTTGGTATTGATTTTATGTTTTAAGTTGTCAACATGAGAAATAATTCCCACTAATCTTTTCCCTTCACTTTTGACGGCCCAAAGTTGAGACTCCACTACAGGAATCATAGCTTCTTCTTTTTCATATTCTATTTCTAATACTACTAAATCAGAAACAATACTTTGTTTGGTAGCAGAAGGATCATAAGTAGTGTTTATAATAGATTCATTCAAAGAATTTTGCAATCGGCTTTCTAAGTGGGAAATCTCATTTTCAAGATTATCTTGATAGTCAAAAGGAAGCTGATCCGCCTTGAATTGATCAAACTCTCTACTCAACTTTAGCTGTTGTAAAGAATCCTTCAAATGTACTATCTGCTCATGTAAACTTTGATTCTGATTAGCATACCCATAATCCGTTTTCGCTTCAAGTTGATGCTTTATATAATCAATCGCTCTTCTGCGTGCAGCATGATTTTTGTTCAGCATGCCCAACATTTTCTGCAATTCTAAAATCCTTTCGTTGACTGCATCAGAAGAAGCCTCCACATTGAAAATATTGAATCTTGATTGGTAATTTCTCAGGGAGTCCAATAGATAATCTAATTCTTCTTTTGCCTTGTTTGTGGTTTCTTCAATGATAATTCTCTTACCAGTCAACTGATGGCTGATTTCATTTTTATATTCCTGCGTCCATTCCTCTGCCATAATTTTCACATAGTAATAAGCTACCTTAGCTTGCTTATCTTCAGCAGAAATTGTCATGTATTTACTAGAACCAATTCTTGAAATCTTAATTTTAGATTCTACAGCATCAGGAGTTATACCATTTTTTTCAAGCAACTGTAAAATCACTACGTCAATAGGACGCTGCATATCTAAAAGCTTGTTCTTTGCTACTAAGAAATCAATGCGCTCTAAAATTTCTTTTGATCCATATAAATTTTGATCAATTGGAAAATCAAAGTATTGTTTCTCCCCTACACCATCTTTCAAAATACGGAGTTGGATTCTTTGCGTAACATGCTTTAAACGTGCCACTTCAATCACATCACTAAATAGAAACCCATATTCAAAAAGCTTGATAGATTTACTATTCAAAGTCAAGTTTTCATCACTTGTTAGCTCAAATTGAAGTTTTGATTTAGATTCGTAGCTCTTAAAATCTGCCGTTTTTGTATAGACAAACACTGCCGCTATTGCCGGAGGAATAGTCCACAAATACCATCTTTTTAAGACTTCAAATAATATGTAATATATTGTTTGCACTAAATATCTAACCGGTTAATCTGTTGTAAGTATTTGTAATTCTTTATAAGCCATTTCCGAAGCTACTTCAGCTTCAATTTTGGCAATTCGCGTTTTCTCCAACAGTTCTTCGACGGCTAGATAATCATCAATTTTTGCTTCTCCTCTGAGAAATTTTTCTTTTACAAGATTTAATATTTCAAGTTGATTTGATTCTTGACTCGTTAATAATTTAAGTTTTTCTACAGCAAGTAAATAAGTAGAATATACCCCTACTAATTCTCTTTCCATCGCTTTTTGCTGACTTAGATATTGATACTCCTTTTTTCTTAATTCGTGTTTTGCAATCCGAATCCTGTTATTCAAAGAAGCAAACGAATAAAGGTCTAAGGAAAGTGTAATTCCTATATCAGAAAATGCTGAAATTTGTGTGATAGCTCCATCTGAAGAATATCTAAAACTACTTACGCCAATGGTAAAAGACGCCAACCAGCTTTTTTGAGTGGAATAAAGTGCTTGTTGAGCAGCAAATATATCTTCTTGCTGAATTTTCAAAGAATAGGCAACATCATACCGTAATTCCTTGAGTGAATCGAGTAGTTTATAGTTTATATTAGTTTCAAACTGAGCATAAGTTTGAATAGAATATAGCATAAAAATGAATAATGATATGGTGATTTTTTTGACATTCATTAATCAAGCATCAAGAGTTTAGATTAAATATTAGTATCTCACTACTATTGGTCTCGTAGGTTCTAGTATACTTTCATTTAAGTAATACATAAAGTTATAAGTACTAAGTATAATTTAGTAAACTTTTGAAGGAATAAGTATTCTATGCTTTATTTCAGTTTTATTGGAATATAGATTGTTAGAAAAGTACTATTTATTAACAAATGAAAAAAAACTCACAACTATTCTCAAGCATTAAATCGCTTTTTAAGCTTGAGAAAAGGCTTCTCAAAATAGAAAAAGGAAAGATGAGAAATGATAATAGTCAAAATAATACAAGATAAATTAATGAGCAGAATTAATGAAATATCACTTAAACCAAGTTTATCTTCTAATTTCATTACAATAAATAAAATGAAGTTAATGGCTATCATATGATACATGTATACACCATAAGAAATAGTTCCTAAGTAATTCAGTACTTTATTGTTGATTACAAACATTTTCTCATTCGAAATATTTAAAATGAAAATACCAAAAAATGGGAAGGAGAAAAGGTGGATCCATACATCTTGGCTAAATACAAAAGCATCCGTAAAAAAGTAACCAAAAAACATAAAGTAATATACCAATCTTAATATGTCGTTCTTAATGATTAGAAAATCAGTTTTACCTTCATAATGTAAGACAGATAAAAGTCCACCAAAAGACATATAAAAATAGATAAAATGATATTTTCTTAGGAAGTCAAAACCAGGCAGAAAAAATAAGATAAAACTGACGATGGTAAATACAATCAATCCGATAATAAACGGTCTAGGTTTAGAAATCTTGGCAAGTGGTGCCACCATCAAATAAAATTGTTCTTCAATTCCAATAGACCATAACACAAGTAAAATCGCTCCTGGTGCATACAAAACTTTAAACACATTGGGCAAAAAACCAATACACCACGCCAACCCTTCTACTATTGAATATTCAATCGGGTAATCAATATTAAATGCTGGAAGAATTAAACTATAATAAGCAAACCCAAAAAGTAATACCACATAATATACAGGGTAAATTCTTAGAATTCGTCTGATGTAAAATTTCCTGATGGCAACATCTCCATTTTTCAATTCTTTATACAATTGACCAATGATTAGAAATCCACTCAAAGTAAAAAATACCCAAACCGCTTCTTCTCCTTTGTGAAAAATAGGCCAGTCCGAGAACGAAACAATATTGACAGTTTTAGATATTTCGGGTATATGAAAAATAACCACACACAAGGCTAAAAAGCCTCTTAACGGCTGTAAATTAGGCAATATCTTTTGTTTACTCATTCTGTTTTTAGGTTTTAGAAATATAGTAAGATATAGACAAATAAAATTACTTTACTGATAACACTGAAAATACAGTCTTATTATACAATAGTTTCTATAAATAAATATAGAATGACTGTCTTTCTTATAGTTAGCCCAATACCTTACTCAGCTTTTTCATCACCCGCTTACTTCTTGATTTTAATGCCGGCCCATAGTATGGCAAATTATCCTCTAGGATTAAATACAACTCATTGGCCAGTTCAGGATAGTGAAGTACATATTTTGACAATATTTCTATAGCGTGCACTTTTACAGCTATATCTGTTTCCATATCTTGAGTAAGTTCAAAAAGGTAATCTACCCACTCTCCTTCTTTTTCTGTAGACAAAGGTTGAGGTACAACTGATCTCAAAACAGAACGCTTTATTCCCTGAGTCTTAATTGCTGGCAACCAGAGTATAACGTCATCAATATGTTTCTCAAACCAAGTTATTTCCAAATCGCAAAGCACAGATAAAGCCCATGCTAACTGATTTCCATGTTGATCGTCATGTTTTTTCACTTCATTATATAGCCAATCCTGCTTCTTTTCTTTTATAATTTTAGCCACATATTGATCTCTATCTTCTTTTGAACTGAAAAGTCTTTTCATGCTGATGTAGGTTATTATTCATGAATTTACATTCATTGATATGTTAATTTACTTTAATATTAAAATTTAATAAGTTAATTTTCCATTAATACATACTTTGCTACGCTTGCTTAAGAAAACATCATATTTATATTTGAAAATAAGATATGTGAATTACGACTCATTTATTTAATGCTTTATTATTAAAGCCACATATCTGTAAATAAATTGATTTGTTGTTGTTTTTGCAAGCTTGATTTTTAGATATTTAAATTGACTATTAATATCATTAAATTAAATCTAGCAAACAATACTATTAATAATAGACTTAACTAGCAATCACCTTGAGAAGATTTGAAGAAATACCAGGTTTCCCCGACTATATGCTAAATATGGACGGTCTCGTTTTACTTAAACGAGATTATGAGGAAGGTAATTTTAATTTTTTAAAAGCTTATAAATGTAATGTGACACAAAAACTTAAGGTTACCTTAAAAAAGGATAAAGACGGTAAAAAAATTAAAAGTACTGCTTATTTGCATACGCTTGTAGGAAGAACATTTCTGCCAGTTTTCAGCCCTAAAGGGAAGAAAGTTTGGCACGTGAACAGAGACATTTATGATAATAGAGTAGAAAACTTAAAGTGGGTTCCTCTAAAGGGAAAACAGGAATTTAACTATGCTCCAGAGAAATATGTAAAGAACAACCGCCTTTATTTACCAATACCAAAATTGCCGTTTTTGAGTATTAATTCTAAAGGTGACGTTCTGTCTTTTAAAAGCGGTAATCCTAAGCCGATCAAGCAAAGACTGAATGGTAAAATTTCATTTTTCGACACTGAGGATTATGAAGGAAAAAGACATACAGTATATCCTCACGTTATTATAAAAGAACTGTTTGGCAAGAAGAAACCAGAAAAAGAAACAGAGTCCCTTTAACGGTTATTCACGATTCTAAAAAAAGTACTTTTTGTACTTTCAATGAAGAGCATGTTATTCAATCTGAACGAAATAGAATAACATGCTCTTCTTGTTTTTATAGATTCAAAAAAGACGTAAATTGTATGCTTATGAAAGAAATTAGTATTACTATAATTTTTTTACTGCATTATTTAATTTGCGTCAGTCAACCTATCATACCTTCGGTTACATCATATGACCGTTTGAATTATAATGCAGGCAGGCAAAACTGGGATATTGCTAAAGATCAGAATGGTATTATTTACATAGCGAATAACCGTGGTCTTTTAGTTAATATCAATGATTCTTGGGAATTAATAACCACACAAAATAATGATGTGATCATTTCGCTTGCAGTGCAAGACGATCTGATTTGGTGTGGTGGTAATATTGAATTTGGGTATTTTTACAGAGATGATAATACCACTTATAAATATAAACAATGCGGAACTGTAAATGGCGGTCAAATCTGGGACATTGAAGTCATAGATCAAAATGTCTATTTTAGAACTGAAGAGCAAGTAATCATTTTTAATAAAAACAGTGAAGACTTAAAACGAGTGAGAACTCCTGAGGGTTTTTCGAGTTTAAAAAAATGGAATAATGCTATATGGGTCACTGATAACAAAAATCATATTGGACACATCACAAACAACAAGTTTGTGGCAGTAGACACATTAATAGAACATGAGAAAGTAAGAAATCTATTCACTCATACCAACGAACTTTATATTCTTCATATTAATGGAGCTATTTACTCTTTCAATGGCGGTATTGTACAGAAAGTAATCGATCTGCCAAAAGAAATCTATCAAGAAGGAATTTTCTGTATAAAATCCTATAATAGTGAAAGTCTGATGATTGGTACTATATCAGCAGGACTTTTTATTTATTCTCTTGAAAAACAGAAAATCACACAACACATTTCTTCCAAAGAAGGGCTAAAAGATGATACTATTTTAGCTGTTTTCAATGATGAAAATGGAGATATTTGGTGTGGTTTAGATTATGGTATTTCCAAGGTTGAGTTACAGAGAGAAATTAAAACAATCTTCAATAGAGGTGCTACTTATAAAATTCTTAACCTTGATGACTCTTCTATTTTACTGGCAACTAACAAGGGTTTGTATTTTTCACAAAACAATGATCCTTTCCAAATTATCCCCAACTCACAAGGTCAGGTATGGAACATAAAAAAAATTAAAGGTACTATCTATATTTGTCATGATAAAGGACTCTTTAAATTCGAAAAGAATCAAATCATACCGCTTTATACTTCGGTTGGTGTTATGGATATTGCGTCCTTAAACGAGCATTACTTTATCTCAACCTATTCTGGATTTCACCTTTCCAAAATCCAAAATAATCATTTTCAAATTGAAGAAAATCTAAAACACAGAGGAAGTCCTAAAGTCTATATTGATAAAATAAATCAATGTATATGGGCTAAAACTGCTCCTGGTGTTTTGCATCAGTACCAATACAATGCAAATAACAAACTATCTATTGTACAATTCCCTTCCGTACAAAAGATATTTCCTCAGGCAAACGGAGAAATCCTATTTTTAGTAAACGGAAAGGTTTCCACATTTACAAATGGTACTTTCGAAACTATTAAAATGCCCTCCTCCTTTTCACAGTTAGTTGACCCAAATATTACGGCACTTCAAATCATAGACAAAGGACTTACTTTTGCTTATATTAGTGATGAAAAACTACATATGAGAGTCAATATTGTCAATGGAAATTTTTATGATTACAGCAACCTTTTCAAATCGCTTCAATATCAATTCTTAAAGGATCATGAATTTATATCATTTTATAAAGGCGAACTTCAGATTGCTACTGAAAGAGGAGTAAAAACTTTTGACCCTAATTCAAAATACAGATCTATAGACCTTCCACAGCCCGTTATTTCAAAAGTTATAGCATCTGATAAAAATAACATCAGTCGAAAACTGCTTTATCCTTACCGTTCAAAAAAAATTGAATTGACTAAAAAGGAAAATAACATCAAGTTTATTTTTGGTGTCGCAAAAGATAAAAATGACATTGTTGAATACAGGACAAAATTAATTCCTTTTGATGAACACTGGTCCGATTGGGGTATTGCCAATGAACGAGAGTATACCACCTTAAGTGGTGGAGAATACGATTTTGTTGTGGAGACAAAAATCAACAATAGTTCAACGAGCATCACCTCGATTTCAGTTTCCATACAGAAAAAATGGTATCAGACCTATTGGGTTATATTGCCTTTGATTTTTGTATTATTCCTTCTTTATGTAATTGTCTACAATGCCTGGAAAATCATGAATCGGAAAGCTGAAATAAAACAGAAGAAACAGCAAAAGGTAGACCTGGACAAGAAAACACTTGAGATAAAAAATGAACAGCTTATAAAATATGCTGAAGAACTTTCCAGAAAAAATGACTTTCTGAAACAGCTCAGTGAAGGCCTTTCTATCATCAAACATAAAAATGCAAAATTATGGATCGATAGAATTGATGATGAAATGAATAATGATAAGAAAAACTTTATTTTTTATAAACTTTTCTCCGAACTACACCATGATTTTATTGTCTCTCTCAATGAAAAATATCCTCAGCTGACTTCACATGACCACCGATTAATTGCACTTATTCGATTTAATTTAAATAATAATGAAATTGCAAATATCATGAACATCACCAATCGAAGTGTAATCATGAACCGCTATCGATTAAGGAAAAAAATGGGGCTTGATAAAGAGGTGGATCTTGATAAATTTATCAACGACTTAAAATAACATTATTTTTTATTGATTTATACATGTGTTTGGTGGCAAAATACCCATTAGTTGGTATTTCATTAGAGTATTATTTGGCTTAACTTTCAGAGTCTATATTGTATTCATACAACTTAACTAAAATGTACAAGTTCCTTATAATTGACGACCACGAATTGTTTAGTAACGGATTGAAACAAATTATTGAAAAATATATTCCATCAGAAATTGTCACTATCCATGACCCACTGCTCTCTCTTTCTGTTAATTTCAATGATTTCGATATGGCGTTTGTTGATATGGACATGCCACATATGAAAGGATTGGAATTGATCAAAACTGTGATTGATAGAGGTGAAAAAACTAGATACCTTATCATTTCCATGCACAATAAACCTTCTTTGATTAGAAAGGCGAAAAAGCTTGGAGTGCTAGGTTATATGCTCAAAGATGATAATGTGGAAGATATTATCAAGGCTACTGAAGCTGTGCTGAATGATCAAGTATATATGAGCCCGAAAATTGACCAAGACAATTTCAACACTGATAATAGCTTCACGCCTATTTCACCTAGAGAAGAACAAGTGCTTAGATATATCGCTATGGGAAAAACAATGAAAGAAATTGGAGATTTATTAAATATAAGTCCAGATACAGCAATCACTCATGGCAAAAAAATTAAACAAAAATTAAAAATTGATTCAAAGGCAGGATTAATCAAATATGCCGTTGAAAACCTCCTAACATAAAAATGCGTATTATTTTCACCAATATATTGCTACTACTTTTTGCGGTTAATACCTACTCTCAAACAGACACAAATTTAATTGTTTCTCAGTGTACACTTTCAGAATTTGACATCCAAAATATCCCTGGTGACTCAGAATGTATTTCAGAAAATTATGATTTTTTAGACGCTCAGTTTTACAAAATATCGATCCACAGTACTATTGCCGAAAACTATGTATTGCGGTTTAACTATATTCTTTTTGAAGATTTTAAGTTATGGAAAGTCGATAGAAAAGGTACTACTTTATTAGTAGATATTGAGAATAACTCAAACCCTACCGAATATGATCGTAGTTTGGGTATTCCTGTATCATTCCGACTTAATGGAAGAGAGAAAGTAGATTTTTATTATCGAATTGATAATAAAGGCTTTCCTGTTGATAAGCTCTTTTGGGTGATGACAGAAAAAGAGTTTAAAAAAGAGATTGATTATGAAGAGAGTATTAAACTCACTACCCGTACCATTGTCATCAGCTTGTTATTTATAGGTGTGATTCTAGGGTTGATCATTAAAGAAAAGCTTTTCTTATTCTATACATTAAGTTCGGTCAGTGCTTTCTTATTTTTTGAAACAGAAAGTGGTGTTATTACCAATTTATTGAGTCATGAATACTTCGGCTTCACAAAATACTTACTAATTTTTGGGTCTTATTCTTACTCAGTTTTCACATTCTATTTTTATATCTATCTGATTTTCAATAACACTAAAAAAATACCAAAGTGGGCTTTTAAAATCGTTAATCTAGCTACTGTTATTGGAATTATTGGGCTATTGATGTATCCTTTCGCATCCTATTACCCCAATATTGTCAATTTCTTTCTTGCACAATTCGCCACAGTTTTTACACTAATAATATTCTGTCTTTACCTAGTGGTAATCATTACTGGTATTAGAGAAAAAGAAAAATTGGCTATACCTACTTTGGCTATCTTCTTATTCACTACCTTATTTATAGTGATTTTCTCTGTGATGCCAAACATGGGGGTTTATGAAAAACTCAATATCACAAGAACACTTTATTTTATCATCTTCACTATTGACATCATTTATTATCTTTTGCTCATTTTAAAGAAAACTTCTTCTATCATTCAAGAACGTAATGAGTTACAAATTCAAAATCAATTAATCCAACAGAAATACTCTTTAGCAGTGATAAAAGGACAAGAAGATGAAAGAAATAGAATTGGCAGAGAACTTCATGATCATGTGGGCGGGAATCTAGCATTGATCAACAAATCCAAAGACCTTGATACTGATAATGTAAAAGAGATCTTAAAACATACCATAAAAAGTGTGAGAAGTCTCAGTCACGGGTTGGTTTCACCAGAATATGATAAGGAAGATTTTGAAGATATTTTACTCGACCTTTGCGCGAAATACAAAAGTGCTTATCTAAATATTCATGTCAATTACGGCATTGAAATACCTATAAAATCACAAATGGTTAAGAATCATAGTTACAGAATTATTCAAGAACTTTTCAGCAACGCCATCAAACACAGTAAAGCTACAGATATTTTTATTGATTTTATGCTTGACGAAAAATCACAGATGATGTCTATCTTCTATGAAGACAATGGTATCGGTTTTAATACTTATGACGCTAATGAAGGGATTGGTCTTAAAAATATTAGATTCAGGGTTAATGCTTTAAATGCCAAAGTAGCAATAACATCAGAAAGTGCCGGTACTTTTATCACTATTACTGACATTTACCTGTATCAATAACACAACTTCTATTCTTGGAATAGCAACAAAAAGTAAAATATTACAAGTGGGATTTCTATAATTGGTATGATGTTTTCTATAGCCCTCATAGGTTATTTAATTTATTGATTAGTTGTTATTTACAGGCTAATACTTATACATCACACGAATTAACACAGATCATTCTACACTTACAATGAAAAATTTCACATTAATTCTATTCTTGTCATTGTTACATTTTAATGTCTTTGCCCAATCAAATCAAAAACAAAAATGGAACAATTCCTCTTGTGGCACACTGAGCTTCTTTGAGGACAGTTTACTGATCCATATTCAGGAAAACACTTTTGCATTGAAAGAGGCTTCTATAGGCGGTGAAGTCAATATTGAAGTAACGCTTTATGCAGACTATTTTGATATGCTAAAGGGCGATATTCAGATGAAAGATCAAAAAGGAATATACGTTTCTGGAGGTATGTACGACATTAAAGTAACTTATGAAGGAGAAAAAACAGTGTTTCAAAAACCTGTGAAAGTTTCCTATATCTCTGATGGTATAAATCATTTTGATGGATTTCGTTTTAATGATCAGCAAAAGAAATGGGACAATTTAAAAGGTCCAGTATTGGATTATGCATCAACAAACTCTTCATCGGATGATTGGGGAGCATTACAACCTCAAAGTAGTGAGCAAGAAGGTTGGGATGATGGAGTTAGTGATTGGGGTTGGAGTGCAGAAAGTGAAATTGCTTCTCAGTGGCTTTATAAAACCATGAATATAAATAGCAACGGGCTTTATAATTACGATTACCTAATTGATAAAGAAGAACTTATCACCTACAAAGTTAAAGTAGAGGAAAAAAATATAAATAAAATTTATGTTTATTACCCTCATCTGAATACCGTCATTTATTATAATGTCAATAGTGACAGTATAGTCGAAGATTTTGCATTGGTAGATACAGATTTATCTAATGTCCGAATTTTCACTTTTGACCTTCTAAAGAATGATAAAACAAAAGTATGGATAGGTGAAATTGATAGCGGAGTACAGTTAAACCTCTCTCCTAATAAGAAATTAAATTATATTTCATTTGAGATCTCAGCTCATTCTCTTTCGAAAGCAGCTTTTGACACACATATGTCTTCATTATAATATGAAATACTTTTGCTTTTTTCTTTTCTTTACTTCTTCCTATTTCTGTTATTCTCAAGAAAAATATAAAGAAGTCCATATAAACACCACTTTTAAAGGTAATGATGCTTTTGAAAGCATGGCATCTGTAATGCTTGAAGCTGTAAAAGTGGGTAAACTTCCTATTTATACTCCATTGAACAAAAAAAGAACTTCTTTTGAGGTTTTATTATATCAATTAAGAGGGTGGACTTCTATCAGTTTAGAACCACAAGAAGTCATGTGCCATAATAAAGATATTGATGAAGTTTCTATCCTTTTCAATAGAGATTATATTTTATATTATGATGTCTCCAATGTGATGAATAAAATGAGCCGTGAACCAGTTTACGTCCAATTTTTCATTCCAGAAAGCTTAGGGTATCACACACTTGATGTGAAGGGACCTGTCTTCCATTTTAAAGATATCAAAGAGGCTAAATTAAAACTAAAAGGTGCTGATTTATATTTGCATGAAATGATTCAGAATTATCAATTTCAGGCTTATGAAGTGACACAAGAAGGAAAAGCTATCCCGTTTCGTTTCAATGAAAAAATAGAGCATTGATGTAAATCATTATGTTCTAATGCTTAGCTGAATATTTCTTTTTTTAAGTCGGCTAACTTTAATAAACGACTCATCCATTTACCTAAAAAATAGATTTACCTGACTGCTTAACAATCGTTTAAATTGTTAATTTTAATCATTTTAACTCATTGAATTACAACTATTTAAAAAGGAGTGATTTTATGATCTTTTTAATTTGTAAAATACTTCTCTACTTTTGATAAATAATCAAAACAGAACAAACACATCAATGCGTTATAGACTATTATTTTTTACTCTTTTTATTTCCTATTCTCTTCAAGCACAAATCTTAAACATCGAAAAATCACGACTCGATCAAGGTGATTCTGTTCAATGGGTAGGAAATATATCTTTAAACTATAAACTCATCAATCAACAAATAAGAACTCAGGGTGGCGGTCTTAAAACCAATATAGCTAGGATAGGTAAAGTCAATGACTTACTTGTAATCAGTGACCTTTCATTCTTGAATTCGGAAGGCTTTGATTTATTACAAAATGGTTTTGTACATACTCGTATGGAGTTTCTTAAAAACAGAAAGCTATCATATGAAGTCTTCACACAATTACAGTTTGATCAGGTAAAAGGTATGAATGAACGTTTTATCTTAGGTGGTAACTTAAGGTTTAGCCCTATCGAAAACGATACAGACCTTTTAGCGATTGGATTGGGTTCATTTTATGAAAATGAAAATTGGGAATGGGAACAGGACGTTGATGGAGAATCACTAGTAACAAAAGCACAACCTTCAATTGCAAGATGGAACTTATATGTGACTTACAGAGCTGATTTTTCAGATCACATATTTTTTAATATCACTTCTTATTTCCAATCGAAATATTCAACAATGGATGAATACCGTATCAGTATTCTGGCGAACCTTAATTTCAAAATATCTAAAAAATTGTACTTCACCAATAACTTCACATTATGGTATGAAAACAAGCCTTATGTGCCAATTGATAAATTGAATTACACCATTAAAAATGGTATCGGGTATAATTTTTAAATAAAAATAAACCTCTTCAACTACGAAATTGAAGAGGTTTATTTTTGAGGTGAAGTAAGCTTTTAATTCTCTTGAATATAAAAACGCACTACTTCTCTTTGTTTATTAATATCTTGATTACCTCCAGAAAGGCTATGTGATTCATATCTTAACAGTAAGCCTTCTTTTGATACAATGAACTCAATCCATTTGTTTGTTCTTTTCACATCTGAAGAAGATCCTTGTAAATGAATTTTCACTTTATAAGATGCCAAACCTAAATATGTTTTTTCTGTCACCTCAATTTCATTGGTAGTATCCTCTAAATATTCCAAAGCGTCTTTTCTAATTTTACTTTTGAAATAAGGCAAACCCAAATAATCATCATCAGCATGATACACTTGCATATTCCAATCCTGATTTAAGAATTCAATAGCATAATAATCATCCTTTGCATGAACAATTCTAGCATCAATACTTACATAATCTTGAGAACCGAAAGCAGTAGATAATACATCTACATTGTAGGGTAAATTATCTGATGCGTTTTTTTGTAATACTTCTTTCACATCTTTCACAGGTGGTCCTGCAAAGAAATTAAATAGTAGAGTAAGAATAAATAATAGTTTCATCTGTCTTTAATTTGAAATTGATATATACTTTAGTTGATTAAAAATGATGCCTATTTAACATCAGTTTGTCTTATATTTTGCTCCATTCCACATAAAAGTCAAACTACCAGCCTTTTCTATTACTATAATTTCTAGTTTTTTATTGAATTTATTTCTCCAGATCAATTCCGTTTTTCCTTTTACGGTGTAGGCTTCTAATTCTTCAACTGTCTCCTGATACGTTCTTAAGTTTTCATCTACAAAATTTAAGGTCATGCTTTCCTCATCTTTTTTGTAATGTAAAACAACTTGCTTCGCTTGGATATTGATCCCGTCAGTAATCACTTCCACAATTTTCTCATTCATCTGACAACGACCACCCTCAAAATAGAAATCAAGGATCTTTTTCTGTCCGTTCGAATTGAATGAAATGAATAGAAAGAATAATAATATTAAAGAGTGCTTGTACATATATGTTCTTTTTGGTTCTATTCAAATCTAAATAAATCTTAATTGAAAAACAATTGAAGCAAAGGGGATGAGGGATGAGGTAAGAGGGATGAATTCAGAATTGCACATACCTCTTAACCCTTCTCTCAAAAAATCAAGTGCTCTCTCTTTCTATTAATGAGATTGGCAGTTTCTTAAAAATGGCCATTGGAATAAAAACCTTACCCTGATTTTTCGCTTCTTTCATTGCATTCATACGGTCTATTAAAAGATTAGCGGCTACAAAACCCATTTCTTGTGCTGGCTGATCAATTGTGGTTAATGAAGGGTTGAAAAGCTCTCCCATATCATCACCGGAAATTCCCATAACAGCAATTTTTTCCGGGATTTCTATTCCACGTTTTTGCAAAAGACGCATTACTCTAAAAGCAATAGGATCATTGAGTGCAACAATAGCATCAGGTTTTTCTTTCAATACCATTAATTTATCCAAAGCCTTCCCTACTGACCTTCTTAAATCCAATGTGGGAACAATCAAGTCAGCTGAAGTGCCAAACCCGTTTCTTTCCATTGCTGTTCTATAACCTTTCAATCTTTGTTGAGAAATATATAAATCTTCGGGTCCAGCAATAAACGCTATTCTTTTATAGCCTTTATTAATTAAGTGATTTGTGGCTTGATACCCTGCCTCAAAATCATCGACAATTACTCTCGGGATAGGTAATTCTGAATTGGGAAGAATTCTATCGAAAACGACTATTGGCACCTCTTCTTCCATAGCTTTACGAAGGTGAAGGTCGCTTTTAGTATTGAAAGACAGCGAAATAAGTATTCCATCTACTTGACGGTCTAATAAAATATCAATGCATTCTTTCTCTTTCTGTTCTTGCTCGTCACTATGTACAATAATTAAATCATAGCCCAAAGGCTTCAAGAATTGCTCTATACCTAAAATGACTCTACCAAAAAATGGAACCGTCAGTTCTGGAATAATAACCCCTATCAGATACGATTTTTTACTGGCAAGCCCTGCCGCCAGCACACTTTTTTTATAACCAATTTTCTCTGCAAGATCCAAGACTTTCTTTTTTGTCATTGGATTAATGTCCTCTGCTCCTCTGATTGCTCTTGAAACCGTAGAGACAGAAATGTCCAAACGGCGTGCAATATCCTTTATGGTTGGTTTTCTCTTTTTCATGCTCAAATTTAAAAAAAAGTCAAAAATAAACACGTCAAAAATTACCGAGAACGTTTCCGGTAACGCTATTTTCTAAAATCATTAAGTGTTTTTTTGCCCATTAAAATAAAAGCCCGCATGTTTGAGCCATCGAAATGAATTAAAGAAATTTTTTAACTTAAAAATAAGGCAACATGAACGCTAAAGCTGTAGTAGCAAAATTCGAAGAACTTTTTAAGAAAGAACCAATGGTATCAAGAGCTCCAGGTAGAGTAAATATCATCGGTGAGCACACTGACTACAATGACGGTTTTGTATTACCTGCATCAATCGATAAAGAAATGGTATTTGCATTGGCATTAAACGGTACTGATACTGTAAACGCTTATGCGCTTGACTTAGAAGAATCTGGTTCTTTTGAATTGTCAAACATTGTTCCTTCTGAAGGTTGGATCAACTACATCAAAGGTGTTGTTGCTGAAACAGCAGTGAAAGGTTTAGAGCCAAAAGGTTTTGACGTAGTATTTGCTGGCGATGTACCTCTAGGAGCTGGTATGTCATCATCTGCTGCTTTAGAATGTGCTTTAGCAACAGGTTTAAATAAATTATTCGAAGGCGATTTATCTAAATTAGATATCGTTTTAGCTTCACAAATGTCTGAGCATAACTATGCTGGCGTGAAGTGTGGTATCATGGACCAATTTGCTTCAACTTTCGGTCAAGCAAACAAAGTAATCAAGTTAGACTGTCGTACAAAAGAGTATGAGTACCATAACTTAGATATCACTGGTCACAAATTAGTATTGTGTAACACTAACGTTACTCACTCATTGGCTTCATCTGAGTACAATACAAGAAGAGAGCAATGTGAGGCGGGTGTTGAAGTAATCAAGCAAACTTATCCTGACATCATCAACCTACGTGACGTTTCTGTAGAAATGATGCACGAGTTTGAAGGTAAAATGGATTCTGTAATCTATGACAGATGTTCGTATGTGGTTGAAGAAAACGACCGTTTAACGAAAGCATGTGAATTTATGGACAACGGAGACTTAGAGAACTTAGGTAAAATGATCTACGGTTCTCATGAAGGTCTTTCTAAGAAATATGCAGTATCATGTCCAGAGTTAGACTTCTTAGTGGAGCAAACTTTAGAAGATGACAATGTACTTGGTGCGAGAATGATGGGTGGCGGCTTCGGTGGCTGTACTATCAACCTTGTAAAAGAAGACGCAGTTGACGCATTTGTAGAAAGAATGACGAAAGCCTACAAAGAAGGTATGGGTAAAGATCTTTCTGCTTATGTTGTTGTTATCGGCGACGGAGCAAGAGTTGAAGAGTCAGTTGAAGCTTAATTTATATCTATAAAAGGCATGTTTAGTTCAGATGATGCTAAACATGCTTTTAAAGAAATTTTTTGACTAGGAAAACAAAAATCAACAATGGAATTTAATTTTGAGGATCATCCTCACCGTCGATACAACCCACTTACAAACGAATGGGTACAAGTTTCTCCTCATAGAGCGAAGAGACCTTGGCAAGGACAAGTAGAAAAGATTGAGGAGGAAAAGCGTCCTGAACATGATCCTTCATGTTACTTATGTGCGGGTAATACTCGTATCAATGGCGAAGTGAACCCTCAGTATACTGATACTTATTCATTCCAAAATGATTTCGCTGCTTTATTGGAAGATGTTCCAACTGGCGAAATGAATGATGGTAACGGTCTTTTCAGAGCAAAAAGTGAAAGAGGTTTATGTAAAGTAATTTGCTTCTCTCCTCGTCACGATTTGACTATTCCTGAAATGGAAACTGAAGGCATTAGAAAAGTAGTTGACCTTTGGACAAAAGAATATACTGAGCTAGGTGCTAGAGATTACATCAACCATGTTCAGATTTTTGAAAATAAAGGTTCAGTGATGGGTTGTTCTAACCCTCACCCTCACGGTCAAATCTGGGCTCAGGAATCAATTCCTCAAGAGCCAGCAAAAAAGCAAGAAAATCAAAAAGCATACTATGATAAAAATGGTACTACATTACTTTCTGATTATATTGCACAAGAAATTAAGCAACAAACGAGAGTTGTTTATGAAAATGAGCACTTTGTAGCTATCGTTCCTTTCTGGGCTGTATGGCCTTTCGAAACGATGATCGTTCCAAAGAGAGCAGTAAGCAGAATCACTGATCTTACTGAAGAAGAAAAAGACGCTTTTGCAGATGCTTACAGATCATTGACGATCAAGTATGACAACATCTTTGAAGTTTCTTTCCCTTACTCAGCGGGTATCCACCAAGCTCCAACTGACGGAGAGGATCACCCAGAGTGGCACATGCACATGTGTTTCTACCCTCCTTTGCTTCGTTCGGCAACTGTGAAGAAGTTTATGGTAGGATACGAAATGCTTGCCAACGCTCAAAGAGATATCACTGCTGAAACAGCAGCTGCACGTATCAGAGAGCAATCTTTGGTACACTATAAAAGTGCTGTTTTAGAAGAAGAAAAATAAACTTTTAGAGATAGATTATAGACTAGTGGTTTTAAAATTGCTAGTCTATAATTTTATTATTTTTAGAGATAACAAATAAACAAAATGAAGATTTTAGTAACAGGAGGTTTAGGTTACATTGGTTCACATACCGCAGTAGAGTTAATCAACAAAGGATTTGAAGTAGTTATCGTTGACAACTTATCAAATTCTGAAATTGGTGCTTTAGAGGGTATTGAGAAAATCACTGGAACAAAACCAAAGTTCTACGAGTTTGATCTTTTAGATTTTGACCAATTAGATCAGTTATTCCAAGAAGAAAAGATTGATGGTATTATTCACTTCGCCGCTTCTAAAGCAGTGGGTGAGTCTGTAAACAAGCCTAGCCTTTATTACAGAAATAACTTACAATCGTTATTAAACATCTTAGACCTAATGGTAAAACATGAGGTAAGTAATTTTGTTTTCTCTTCTTCTTGTACTGTTTACGGTCAGCCAGATGTGTTGCCTGTTACAGAACAAACGCCAGTTCAAGCCGCTTTATCTCCTTACGGAAATACAAAACAAGTGGGTGAAGAAATCATTAGAGATATCGTAAAAGCAGAAAGCGGTTTGAAAGCTATTGCTCTACGTTATTTCAACCCAGTAGGTGCACATGATTCTGCATTAATCGGTGAATTACCATTAGGTGTTCCTCAAAACTTAATGCCGTTCATTACACAAACAGGTGTGGGTATGAGAGCTGAGTTAAGCGTATTTGGTGACGATTACAACACTAAAGATGGTACTTGTATTCGTGACTATATTCACGTAGTAGATTTAGCACAAGCTCACATTGTTGCATTGAACAGAATGATGGAAAGCAAGCAAAAAGAAGATTACGAATTCTTCAACGTAGGTACTGGTACTGGTTCTACAGTTTTAGAAGTAATCCAATCCTTCGAAAAAATGTCTGGAGTGAAGCTTAACTACAAATTGGTGGATCGTCGTGAAGGTGATATCGAAAAGATTTATGCTGACACTACGTTCGGTAACCAAGAGTTAGGATGGCAGTCAGAAAAGACATTGGACGACATGACAGGTTCTGCTTGGAAATGGCAACAACAATTGCAAGAAAAAGCTTTATCTAAAGCTTAATTATAAAGCACTTCTCCTTAGCAGTTTTAAACTGAGGAGAAGTGCATTTTTTTATTTGGAATTAAGTCAATCGCTAATAAATAAATCAAGACTTAATACTCCCACTAACTTTGAATGAAATGATAGAAACAAATCAAATAGAAAAAGTATCATGGGGTAAAGTAGACGGAAAAGAAGTTTACTTATACACTCTAACTAATGCATCGGGCTCGCAGTTGCAAGTATCAACTTACGGAGCTATCCTTGTCAGCTTTTTGACTGCTGACAAAAACGGTACAATGGCTGACGTTCTTCTAGGAAAAGATTCTTTAGAAGATTATTTAAAAAATGACTGTTATTTAGGAGCAACTGTTGGTCAGTTTGCAAACAGAATTGCTAAGGGTAAAATCACTCTTGATGGAGTAGATTACCAATTAGCTACTAACAACGGTCCTAACTTCTTACACGGTGGTGACAAAGGTTTCGATAGTCATGTTTTTGATATTGTAGAGGAAATTTCTGAAGAAGGTATCAACTCTATCGTATTATCTCATACTAGCCCTGATGGCTTTGAAAACTTACCAGGTAATGTAACATTGAAGTTAACAATTTCATTGACAGACGAAAATGAAGTTGTTTTAGATTACAGTGCCACTACAGATAAAAAGACAATTGTAAACTTCACTTCTCACCCTTATTTCAACTTAAAAGGTGAAGGTGAAATTTCTGATCATACATTACAATTAAACTGTAACTTCTATACTCCTATCGATGAGACTTGTATCCCTACAGGTGAAATCGCTACAGTAAAAGGTACTCCTTTTGATTTTACAGAAGAAAAAGTAATCGGTCATGAAATTGATGCTGATCACGAGCAAACAAAAATCGGTATTGGTTATGACCACAACTTAGTGATCAATAAGCCACTTGGTGAGTTTGGTTTATTAGGTGTAGCCTATGAAGCGACTACTGGAAGAGCTATGGAAGTGTATACTACTGAACCTGGCGTACAGTTCTATACTGGTAACTGGCTTGAAGGTGATTTGGGTAAAAACCAAACAGCTCATATTAAACGTCAAGGTTTCTGTTTAGAAGCACAACATTACCCTGATTCTCCTAATCAACCTCACTTCCCTTCAGTGATTTTAAATCCTGGTGAAGAGTATTCTCAAAAGACGGTTTACAAGTTTGTCGTAAAATAATTTAGACAAAAGCATAAAAAAGTCCTGATTCTCAAATAATAGAATCAGGACTTTGCTTTTATTTTAAACTACTGATCTTAACCTTTGTGTAGCTTTGGTCTCTTTTGGATAGTTTCCAAGTAAGATGACACATTAAGTACACTAGAATTAAGTATATTTTTAGTTGAAGCATAAAGGTTTAAAACCTGTAATTTTGCTTCCTCAATTTTTTGTTCTTTCGCTTTCATTTTCTTTAGCTGATCATAATCTTCAAAAAATCTTTCTTCTTCAATTTCAATAACTGTTTCAAAAAGAGTTTGTTGTTCTAATATATTATTGTAACCTGAAATAAAGTTGGCAATCTCTTTCTCTCCTAACTCAATTCCATATTTATCTTTCAAAATTTCAGCTGTTTCTAACATAAAACCCTCAGCTGTAATTTCAATATTTGTATTTTTTAAATTTCTAAAATCTTTCATGAACCAATGGAAAGGTAATAATGCCCATTGAGATTCAAATAATCTTTTTGTCAATCTACCTTGATTAAATTCTAACATAGCATTTAATTCTTTGATATATTGATTATGGATTAATTTATATGTAGTTGTTTCTTTATTTATATTTTGACGTATCATAGCAATCAATTTTGAAGTTAGAAAAATACACTTAATTGTATTTACTTTTGATATATTGAACGGAAGGTCAAAATAAAGGGTTGAACAAAGAAATATAATAATCCTTAAAGATAGTTAAGCACCGAATTATAATTGAACTATTATGAAAATCACAGCAGATCATACTTATATAATTGTACATTTTGATATACATCAAAGTTGGGATTTCTTTCAAATTTTGGAATTACCAGAAGCGGAAAGTAATGCGCTTCACCAACAAATTGATCATTTACTCTATCAAGCCACACTCAATGAACAGGAGTATGATTTTTTAGCGATAGAGTATATAATTGCTTATGCATTTGAAAAAAAGTTTTCTCTATTAAGGAACTACCCTAAAGAGTTTTTTGATAATGTTAAAGTGGAATGTGATGGTGAGACCCTTGACTTTATTATTGACTTATCTGAAACTATAGTAAAAGAAGCTGCTGTACACCTCTTGAAAAACGTAATAAAGTATGATCTTTTTGATTATCAGTTGCTTTCATAAACTTTTGAAAATCAAAAAAGGGAGATATTACCTCCCTTCTTTTATTCTAACTTAATTACTACCTAACAATTTATATCTAGTAAAGAGTGTTAGTATTTGATCAATGCCTTAGAGTAATAGTTTAATTTTTGTTGCAATAATTATCTTTTACATCTCCTTATATCAGAGGTTAAAAAATGTCACTATCTGTAGGTGTTTTTTTTCTTCAAAAGGTTTTATTTATCTTAGATGTTCATTCTATTATAATTCCTACATATGAATAAAAAAGAGGTTTCACAGTTGCTCAATCAGCTTGATTTACCAAAATCAAAAGAACAGCTTTATCCCATTGTCTATGACAACTTGCATGACATTGCTCAAAAATTGTTTAATAGAGAAAGAGTAGATCATACTTTACAGCCTACATTACTTGTCAATGAAGCATATCTCAATTTAGTAGATCAAGATCAGATCAATTGGCAAGGAAGAACCCACTTCTTTGCAGTAGGTGCTCAAGCTATTCGCCGTATTTTAGTTCATCATGCAAGGAGTAAGAATGCTATCAAAAGAGGTAGCGGTGAGCATCAGCTTGAACTGGAAGAAGGCATAGCATTTACTCCTGAAAAAGAAGGAATGGTATTGGATATTCATGAAGGGCTTGAACAACTTTCAAAAGTTCATGAGAGACAAGCTACTGTAGTGGAATTAAAATTCTTTGGCGGACTTAAAATGCAGGAAATTGCAGATGAGTTAGGTGTTTCTATCAAAACTGTAGAAGTGGACTGGAAAGTGGCCAAAGCTTGGTTGAAAAAATTTATGAAGAGCGATCTTTAATTGCAGTTATGCCAAAGTCTCTACACGAAAAAGCCTCAGATATTCTAGCACTTGTTATTGAACTAGAAAAAGAGGAAGCTGTAAAATTGATTCATGAAAAATGTGAGGGTGATGAAGAACTTCTAAAAGAGGTATTAAGCCTCTATCAGGAATTTACTACTTACACACCAAAGGATAATGAATCTTCTTTACAATCTCATATACAACCCATAAAGGAAGACAATACATCTTCTCTTTACAGTAATGTCACCAATAAACTTCTTAAAAATAAGTACTCAAGGCTAATTGTCATTCTAATTAGTCTGACATTACTTCTTGTATTAGGCTACTTTGTAAGAAAACAGATTTATATTGATGTATTTAATCAAGAGATAGAAGAAAAAACTGCACAACTTAATTCTACTAGCAAAATAATTTATGATTGGGTTAACAATGAAAAAAGGATAGCAAAAGAAATTGCTTCTACCAATATGATAAAGAAATTTGCTATTCTTATTGACAGCCTACAGAAAGCAGAGTTACCAAATGAGGAATATCTAAATAAAATAAAGCCCTATAATCAAACAATCAACAAATTAAAAGACATTATGGGGGTTGATTATTTATGTATTCTTCACAAAAGCGAGCTTAAAATCACTTATAATACTTGGAATTCAGATACTAGTGATGAACTTTCTCCGCTTATCAATAAACACCTTGGCAAAAAAGTATTTGATTTCTATACAGAATTAAAGAAAGGAAAAACACTTTTTGCTCCTCCCATTCACGTTACTGAATCATTATTAGAAGAAGATACTCTAATCAACCGATTTTCAGACTGTGCAATAGGGACCCCAATCTATAACTACGAGAATGAAATAATAGGCTTTGTACTTACCGTTACTTTAGCCAAAAATCAATTCTCCAACTTATTTAAAAATACAGTTTATGGCAGATCATCTGAAGCTTATGCTCTTAATACTGATGGATACCTTATCTCTGAAAGTAGATTTACTGAAGAACTTAGAGCTATTGGTTTCTTGAAACATGAAACTGCCATCTATCACCTCTCGGGTCTAAATCCCGGTGTGAATGTGATGAAGGGTGAAGTCCCTCAAGAGGAGGAAATAAATTGGTTACTAACAGCTACCTCCTTAAAATTTCATGAATATTATAATGGTCTTATTAAAGAAAATAGCGGTAGTATAAATCATGTATATAAAGATTATCGCGGAGTAGATGTCATTGGTGTTTGGAAATGGCTTGATGATCTAGACTTTGGGATTGTAGTGAAAGAAGATGCTGCAGATGCTTTATTAATGATTCAAAAAATGGATTGGATCTTAGGCCTCCTCTATTTTATTATCTGTCTGCTGTGTTTCTTTTTATATCATTCTAATATCAGAATCTTAAAATTTAATTCTAAAATTAAAAAACTAGGACAATTTACGCTTGTCAATAAAATTGGTGAAGGTGGATTTGGTGTGGTTTATAAAGCAGAACATTCTCTGATGAAAATGCCTGTAGCGATTAAGCTTTTGAAGAAAGAGTTTAATACAGAAGACAACATCAAACGTTTTGAGAGAGAAGTAATGGCTACTTCTATGCTTAAACACCCAAACACTATCAAGATCTATGATTATGGTACTTCTAATGAAGGAAACTTCTACTATGTCATGGAATATATTGATGGAATTACCTTAGCAAAAATCATTGAGCGTGACCAAGTATTTCCTATCAGCAGAGTGATTTATATTCTTCTTGAAATTGCTTACAGCCTTAGAGAAGCGCATCATAAGAACTTAGCACACCGTGATATCAAACCCATGAATATCATCCTTTCTAAGCAAGGAGAGGCTTATGATCAAGTTAAACTATTGGATTTTGGATTAGTGAAAGAGCTAACCCCTAACTCTGAGCACACTGCTTTCCACAAAGTGGGTGGTACACCGTTATACATGGCTCCAGAACGATTGAGAGATCCTAAAAACAGTGATAGTAAAGTGGATATTTATTCTCTTGGCATTTTGGGGTTCTATATGCTGAATGGCCGTTTGATGATTGAAATTCTTTCACAGAGGGTATTATCAGGTCAAGAATCTGTGGAGAAAAAAGATATAGAAAAGCTGGTAGACCGTGAAGATATTCCCGAAGACTTGTATGCACTTTTAGTTCAGTGTATTCAGTTTGATCCAGAGGAAAGAGTACAGACTATTGATGATTTAATTCTTCAGCTGGAAGAAATAGCTCAACGTTTCAACTGGACTAAAAAGGATGCTCAAAAGTGGTGGAAGACCTATGATGTATATGAATCATAGGACATATTTTTCAAAAAGTCTTTCCAATACAGCATCAGGCTCTTCGATACATAAGCCTGGGTGTACCTTTGAGGATTGAATCATAGTCGATCTTGTGGCTGTTAACCAACGGAACCTGCTTGGCAAATCTTGTTCACCAATTACACCTCCTTTTGCACCTCCTTCACAGATCAATTTCCATGTATTGAGATAAGCTTCAATTTCTGATTTTTCAATATCAATTACATCAAAAGCATTAAGTCGTTTTTCTATCACTTTATATCTGAGATCAAGGAATTTCAAAGGTTTACTGAACAGGATCACACCAATATTAATAAACTCTTCTCTTTCTACTTTTGGCATAAAGCGGATGACCGCATATTCATATACATGTTTATCTTGCATTCTTCGCTTCTTTTGTTAGTTGGTCTAAATTTGAAATTCTTGTGTTCAACAAAGTGGTGTAGACTTTTCTCCTTTCCTCAATGCTCGCATCAATACTTGGGTCCGACAACCAGTCCTCAGGCAGCAAAGATACAATTCCTTCAATAATATCCGGGGTTAATAATTCTTTTAATAAATTATTTGCTTCATCAAGCTTTGTCGCTTTTGACAACAAAACATGATCTTTAATCATAGGAAAAGTGCGCTTAGCGTGATCTTCCCAGCCATTCCATGAATGATGAAAGTATAAACTTGCTCCATGATCAATTACCCAGAGTGCTTTATTCCAATTCAATAAATTAGTATTTCTATGTGTTCTGTCAATATTAGTAATAATACTATCGAGCAACACTACTTTTGAAGCCGCCAATGGATCAGCGATAGAAACCAATGGATCATATGTAATTGCCCCACTCAAATAACTCATCCCTAAATTCAACCCTTCACTAAATTTTAGTAAATCTTGAATCTCTTCATCTCCTTCCGATTTACTAAACGTGTCTACTAAATGAATAAAAACAAGTTCAGGCATATTCAACCCAATCTGACGAGCCATCTCTCCTCCAATCAATTCCGCAATCAGAGCTTTTACACCCTGCCCTGCTCCTCTAAATTTTATTACATAGTCAAAGCCGTCATCTGCTTCTACAATTGCAGGAAGAGAACCGCCTTCTCTCAGAGGGGTCACGTAACGCGTCATATTGACTGTTCTTATTTCATTATTGTACATAGATAATTTTCTCAATGATGAATGAATAATGGGTATAAAAAAACACCTTGTTCAAAGATAAAATGAACAAGGTATTTCTGAAAAATAAATGATCTAATTTTTAAAGGAAAACTATTCTACAATTATTCTTTTCGATTTGATCGTTTTTCCTGATTTTAATCTCAATAAATAAACGCCTCTTGGTAGATGATTTAAAGTCAATAATTTCAATTGACTATCTCCATAAGTCCAATTATCATCCAACACTTTATAACCTAATGCATTGAATAATCCAATTTCGACATCACCTTTCCATGATTTCAATAAAATATTTAGGTTCTCTCCTTGAGTAGGATTTGGATACACTGACATATCAGCTACGCCTTCTGCTCCCTCTAAATAAACTTGGACAGGATCAAATACTGTCTCAGTTCCATCAAAATCAGTTTGAATCAATCTGTAATAAACGATTTCATTCATGATAGGATTAGCATCAAAGAATTCATAATCCAAACGTACATTGGAATTTCCTGCACCTTCTTTCATACCAATTGAACTCCAGTTCTTACCATCTACTGAACGTTGTATCTCAAACTGATCATTATTTAGTTCTGAGGCTGTAGCCCAATCTAATTTCACTTGAGATTCTTCTGCTGAGGCATTGAAATAGATCAACTCAACAGGTAAATCAGTAGTTTCATCGATAGAAGCAATGGCAAGGAATTTTTCACTGAAAGAAACATCTTCTGTTTCAAAATAAGTTTCTGTATTATGCAGTGGATCTCCAGCCTTTCTCCATTTTGAAGATATCAAATCAAGGTCATTCCAAATGGCTAATATATAATTTGGATTTTTTCCCAAGCCACCATAGTATGCAAATATTTCAGCTTTACTTTGTTTAGCAGTTGGATCTCCCCCTTCATCAATATCAGTCACTCTCCATTGATACTCTGATGATACATTTGCTATACCAGTAGTTTCATCAATATTTTCAGGCTCGACGGGTTGTAATAATTCTCCATATTCCACTGTCCAGCACTTTTCACTTGCCCCCAATACATTTTCAGTATAAATGACAGTCAGCGTTCTTATAAGGCCTCCTCCACCAACTGGGAAATTGAAGCTGTCATTAACATCCATCTTTTTCGATAGTGGTCCAAGTACAAATGAATCTCCAGCAATAGAATTTCCTAGTATCAATAAAGATCCGTCATCATTTCCTGAATTATTCAACACAGAGTTTAGTGTTAGGTTTGACACCTCTTTTGTATTACTTCCTGAAAGTATAACTTCTCCACTTGCCTTATTGATTTGCAAATTGTCTATTGCTTTAGCAGAAGTAAAACTTCCTGTAAATGTTTGGTTGCCTGAAGCTCCGTTAAAAGATAAAGTAGAACCTGTAAACGTTGAGGTATTATCAGAACCATTATCAGTAAAATTGCCACCTACTGCCAGTGTTGCACCTGTTGAAAATGAGAAGCTTGATCCGCTATTGAAAGTAATATCATTCTCTGCGTCTAAATTTGCATTGCTGACGATCAATTTTCCATCTGTATCAATTACTAAATTACCTTTCACAATAAATGAACTTGAGGCTATATTTAAAGTAGAAGCATTTCCATCATTTGTATCGCCAACGTCTACATTAACATCTCCTGCTACAGTGGTTAAGGAATTGATTGTTAGCGTACCATTATTAATAATATTGATATCGTTTACATTAGATGATGTTGAAAGATCAAAATCTACATTACTGATAGAAAGTTCCCCAGAACTGATGTTTAAGCCATTACCACTTGGTATTTCCCACTCTTGCCCAGTTCCAGTTCCAATCAGCGACAGACTTCCTATAGTCAATTTACTATTATTGACTGGTGCATTGAGGTTCAGTACAGGTGATGATGCATCACCTTCTACAATGATTCCACCTCCTGCTGTATAGAAAGGTTCCCAATCTGCGTTTGGCATTTGCCCCACCTTAGCTTCATTTACAAAAAACTTCACTGTTCCAGCCCCTTCAACTGCATCAAAATTGATTTGTCTATCATCAACATTAATGACCAACGTACCATCTACAATGGCTTTGTAATAGGTTCTAAATCCTAATGTACCATCTGTTGTTGTTGTTAGGTTTGTACCTGAAGGCACCTCTAAAATTGTACCTGCAGATAACGTTGGAGAAGATTCTAGTTCTAATGCAGTGTAAGAAGCTCCATTGTTTTTTGATATTTCCCACTTACCGCTAGATACATCATTCAATACCGCATCTGTGACTCCTGTTGCTAATCTGTAACGGATAATATCATCAGGAGTTGAAAGCTCATCTCCTGCAAAATAATCACCTGTCACTAAGCCTGTATTTAAATTAATCTCAATTTTATTATTGGCCAGATCAATTGCTTTTTGTACATTTTTTTGAATGATAGCATCGTCGTTAATAATGATCCCAATATAATCTGATTCTGTACCATTGATATTGGTATCATCATAATATAAAGAAACATATCTGTCGCCTGCCACTGCTCCGTCCGTTTTAGAAAATTCAAATCTCCAATACTGATTCAGCGCTTCGTTATTATCTCCTTGATTCTCTGCTACAGTATGTCTTGTATTGATTGGTTTGATCACCAGCTCGGCCTCATTATAATCACCAACAATACCAACAGGAGCGTATATACCTGAATAACCAATAGGTAATAATTTTTCAGAAGCTATCTCTGTAGCAGGCAGTTTAATTTTAACTCCCTGAGCATTACTACTACCACTCAACTGTATCATATTATCCGAATTAAAAGCAGTTGTCGGCGTTAATACAACATCAATTCCAAGATTGAGTGTAAACTGATCAATATTCAAAACACCATTAGTGAAAACTATTTCATCAGCCACTAGATTTAAACTATTGGTTAGATTGATGCCTGTTGAATTATCAATTTCTAAACGTCCCAAACTACCTGTAATGTTCATATCTTGAGAAGAAGTACCATTCATTTTTATTCTCCCAACTCCAGTTGTAGTATGCGTGCCTGATACTGACAATACACCTCCTACATTAACTACTTGACCGTTATCTGATAACGTTCCTGTGTTGATTGTCAAATCCTCTGATGCTGTGATTGCATTTCCCATAGTCACAGTGGCCCCATCAGTGTCTACAATCAAGTTTTGAGCAGTGATTGCGTTCGATCCTCCAATTGTTTGGTCATCTGTACTGTTAAAAGTGATTGTGGAAGTTGAAGCATCAATAGTACCTCCGTTTGTTATATCACCTGCTATATTCAAATTAAAGCTATTAAGATTTAAAGTTGATGGGTTTGCCAATGTTAAATCACCTATCATATTGATATCATTGACTAACGTTTCTACTGTCACTTGAGAAAGAAGTTCAAGCTTACCAATAGTATTTTCAAAAACAGCATCAATAGACTCCGCAATAGTGTTTCCTAATTTGATCACGGCATTTTCATTGACAGAAGAGGAAGCTGCGTCCAGTGTGATTTTTCCAGAGTAAACATTAATATCACCTCCTGAAAAATCAAATGTTGCGGCACTGCCAACTACTTCAAAAGTGCCTCTCGTTGCACTATTAGGATTACCAACCAAACCTGCATTGAAAATACCTCCAGATTGAGTATAAGTAACACTTGCATCATTTGCTGCTAAATCACGTCTTAATTCAGACCCTACTGAAATTGAACCTGAACTGAGTTCTATTTCTCCACTAGTAGCATAAATAATAGAGTTTTCTTGTCCCGCATTTGCAATTTCAAAATTACCACCAGCAACAGTCAACTTACCACCTAATAAAAAGTTAGCATCATCGCCTATTACTTTTACTGTTCCTTGTTTTAAGTATAAACCTGAGTTTGATGACATGACCCAATCAGAACCTGCCACTGCATAAGGTGTAATATCTATATCAGCATTATCTAAAACCAAAGTACCGTTGGATAGCGTAATTAATTCTTCTGTGGTTACGCTTGGCAATGTAAAATTAGTCTTGAAAGTAAAAGTAGAATCCTGATTATCCCCTTTATTCATCACAATTTTATACAAATCTGGGGTTAATGTATTGGTTACATCATCTGTATAAAAATTATCAAAAACACCACTTCCTGTACCTTGTAGCTCAAGAGTTACACGGTTTTCAGTAGTTGATTTTAATAAGCTGAATTCAATACCTCCAGCATTACTTTCTCCTCCATTAATTTCAGGTATAGTGATATCGCCATTGACAATCAATTTATGTTCTACATCATCCGTTCCCGTTACCAAAAACTTGTTAGAAGCAGAGGAATTAGACGATATTGTGTTTTCCAGGTTTAGGTTATCTGTAGTGACTGTAATTGCCGAACTAGAGTTTATCTCAATAGCGGCCTCTCTGAATCCCCCTACATTAATGTTATTCTCTACGTTGATGGTTTTATCTAAAATTAATGTAGCACCGTCAACCATTAAAGATTTAAATTCCACAGGTTGTGCAACACCTGAGGCAAATGTGAATTCATTGTCAAAACTTCCCCCTCCCCATAATCTTACTGAAGGGTATTTAGGAAACTCAGGAATTTCCATGTCAGAGTTATTGCTTTGAATCATTATTTCACTCCTAGCTTCACTAAGAAAATCATTTAGATCTTGTGAATTCAGTGTTGTACCTTTATGGATTCTCAACGAACCAATATTTTCTACAACATCAACAGTAAGACTACCACTAGATAATCGTACCCTTGCCAAATCAGCTTTCTCTAAACTTGCACCTTCATCCGAGTCAAAACGGATCACTGCCGCACTCTGTGCTGATGTAATCACTACTCTATGACCTCTTGTTTCAGATGGATTTCCATATTGACCATGACCTACAATGATGATATCTCCAGCTCCTGGCGTTCCTTGTTTATCAAATGGATTACCTGTATTTTTCCAATCAGGGTTGGTCGTCCATCGAGGAGAATCATTCCAATTTGCATCTCTTGAAACACTGACAGTTTCTGCATTCATATTATCTTCGGCTGTTCCCCAGAAAGAATAATAAATTGTTAATTCACCCGTGAATTTTGATGCCGCTCCTGCTGTGAATAATGAATTATAAGCAGGTACTGCAGATGTTGTAATCGTGAAATCTGTTTCTGTAGCATCATCCCCATCTGTATCTACATCTGATGTTGTTCCTAAAGTTTCTCTCTGCTTATTTGAAACCTCTATCTGCACTCTTGCAGGGACAAAATTAGCTTCATCATCATTGGCTGCATCAAGATCTTCTGAATGATATTTAAATACACCTGCTATGTTCGGAATATCAGCACTGTAACCGTAATTAGTTGTTTTCCACCAATAATTGATAATTTCATCTTCTGTACCATCAGTAGTCAAAGTGGCTACACTACCGTTATTAGTTGCCAATTGTAAATAGCCATCTGCTGTTGGTTTATCAGAAACCGTTATCGTTGCTGGTGTATATTTATACGAATCGGCAACAGGTGTATCGAAATCCGAAGCCAAAGGATAATAATAGCTTCCATTAGCAGTAATCAAATAGGTAAGTCCTCCATCGGTATAATTACCTGCTCCCACTAACATTCGCTTATTTGTAATATTATCTGAGAAGTTATTGATTGGGTTCCCTGATTGATCTTTTATACCCTGGGCTCCAACAACTACACCATATTCATTCGCTTTGATCACACCTTGTTGCCAAGTCAATTTAGAGGCATAAATAACGTTAGACAACTCCACTCCATTAGCATTATTCAACCACAAGTGTGTGATACCCACACCTGTTGTATCGGCAATCTGAGCATCAGGAAGATCATAACTAGAAATTATTTTCTGAGCTGTTCCCGCTGTGCCGTTAATTAGTAAATGACCTAATGCATCTGACTCTCCAATTCTCCCTTTAAATGAAAGGTCTCCTTCAACCTCCACAACATAATTTGAATAATCAAAAGTACCCTGAGTAAGCGATAATGAAGATAGTACTTTCAATCGGGTTGCACCTACTCCAGAATTTCCACTAAAATCCCTCACTTTAAATACATCACTTGCGTTTGGTAGATCAAGAATCAGATTATTAATACTGTAGGCTTCGTCTGTATCTCGAATATCAATGTAATGTGTAGTACCATCTCCATTAAATTTTAATGCATTACTTGCACCTACATTTAATTTTGCTTCATCATATAAAGTAAGGTCCCCACTGATTGTTAGATCATAATCGCCAATTTGTAAATTACTATTTTCCTCAATTACTAAGTGATTCAAAATTGTCAGATCTCCATCAGTAGGAATCGGGTCACCAAATGATCCAATGCCATTGGATAATGATACATTTCTTAAAGGATAATCTGTTGTTACTGTTAGATTGTAAAATGGTATAGAAGAAATGAATTCTGCATCTCTGTCGGTATTGATATCAAAGATAATTTCTCCACCAGTTACATTGTAAAAACCATCCCCCATAGCAAACTTCGTTAAGTACTGCAGTTCACTATCTTCGTTGTGAATTGTAATAGTACCGCCCGACATATTGAAGGAATTCGTTTTGTACGGCAATGAAAATGCCGCTACATCACTGCCTGGAACATGACCATAAACCGTCATTTCACCACCTGACATCGTTACTGATCCTTGGTGGTCTACGCCTAGAACTGATGTTTTTACTTGATTAAGAAATACTTGCCCACCCGATTGTACAAAGTAACCTTTCTCTCTTAGTGTGATACTATTTTGCTTTCCATTACTAGTTCCATCGCTATTTAAACCAATGTTCAAACGGCCTCCTGTAACTAATACATTTCCATAAACTGTCAAGGCATTTACAGGACCAAAATTAATATCTGCTCCTTCATCTACCCAAAGTCTACATCCAAAACCTAAGTCAAAATTACCCGTTGTATTGGCATAGCTTGGGACATAGATATTTTGTCCGAAATGAATGGTTCCATATTTCATTACAAACATACCATTGCTTGTTGTCATAGAACCGTCAGTTCCTCCTGTGTTGCTGTTTCCGTGAGTATTATAGCCATACATCTCAAACCTTCCTGCAATATCCGCACTGATATTCAAATTGTAGGTATCTGAAGTTCCTTTATCGACTACAATTTGATATAAAATTGTCTCCCCATTACAAATTAAATTTTGATCTTTTTGATCTGCATCAAATGTTAGAATTGCATATTCACCTGATAAGTCGTTGGCAAAATAGGTTTCCAATTCAGTGAGGTACGCTGCTGATCCAAATGTAAAGGTATCTTTAATGTCTGCCCTATTGGTTAATGCAATTTGTCCAGCGTTGATTAAACTGCCTTTCAAAATAATATTATGAATAACATCATCTGTACCTACTCCTAATGATGCATTGGGTCTTACTCTGGTATTCCCTGCCACATTTATGTTCACTGCCTGATTTGAAGCGTTACTTGTTCCAAGGGTTATTTTACCTCTAGTCAAAGTGAGTGAGTCAGAAATCGTTAGATCGGTTGCTATTATCAATTCATCACTCGCATTATCCAAATCTATATTCACATTATGGTAAGCATAGCTGTTGCTCAATGTTATAGATGAACCATTAAATTCTACTGTCCCGCCATCTTTAGTAAGAAAACCTCCTACTGCAGTAGCGTTTGCCGGTGAAGGGAAATTATCTGCATCCAACTTAATTGTCCCTTTTCCATTTACACCAGAAAAATTATGGTTTGTAGTACTTCCTACAATCAAAGTTCCTCCTTGATTCACTTCTACTATTCCGGCGGCGATATCGTTAGTATTTAATGTAATCACCCCACCTGAAAGGATAAAAACGTCATCTGTTGAAGAAGGATAAGTATTCGTTCCATCTGCAAAACCTGATGGATTTTTAGTCCAAATATCAGTGTCAGTCCAATTACCAGTACTTTTAGTGTAAAATGCAGTTGGAGCAGTAGATGCCAATGTATAGAAACCATTACCATTTGTAGCAAATTGGGCATCTGTGAGTGTAAAGGAAACAATATCTGAACCAACAAATGTGGCTGTTGGACCTGCTACCACGGTATACGTTGAACCATTGTCAGCGGAATAAACTAATGAGTAATCAGCTACAGTTCTTTCTGGACCTGAACCTGTATTGTAGTCATTAGGTTTTCCTTCAAAACTTTGAACATCAAAATTAACTGTCAAATCAAGAGCTCCTTTTTTCTCTAAGTAGAATTTTTTTGACCAAATACGGGAATTATCTGGAGCGAAATCAAATGTCAATCCCCCTTCATTGGTTTCACCCATTATAACGTAATCTCCGTCAGAAGTATTTGAAACTGCAATTTCTATGGATGTAGATGGGTTTCCTCTATCAGGAGCATAAACTCCACCGTCATTGCCATAAACAACTATATTTTGATTAGGAGTTGTATTGTTATTAAATATCTCATCTGTATCAGAGAATTCGGCATGCGTAAACCCGTATTTAGATGTCAAATAATCATTGACCCTAAGTCGAGTGACCGGATCTAAAGTTGTTCCTCCGCCAGAAGTCTTATTATAAACGATAACTTCTGCGATGTATCCATCCCAACCTAAAGTGGTAGATTGATTCGCACCGCCTACAGAACCAAATTTATGCGTATTTGTGTTGGATGTGTTATTAGGTAAATTGGTAAGTAAACCCGCATTAGAAGTGTAACTTGTTTCATTGCTTGTATTTCTCTGGAATGAGATCAAGCCCCAACTATCACTGATTGGCCATGAAGCGTTGTCTGTGTTAGCCAAATTACTGTCAGGTCCTCTGAAATAAAACTGAGCACTATTCCATTTACCATATAAAGCTCTGGTTGCGTTACCTCCTGCATAGAAACCTACATTTCCTGTAGTTTCGTTTGCTTTCAGAACAATAAATACTTCGTAGTTCTCCAATAACAATTCAACAGTGTTATCAGAAGCATCTTTCAAGATTAAGCCTTCATGACCTGTGGAAGGGAAAAGTACTGCTGGTAAACCGTTTATCTGATTTGTCTGATAAACAATCCCGTCTTCATTGTTATCATTATTGACATAATATCCGTTACCGGATTGATCTACCCATTTATCCAATCTTAAATCACCACTAACATTAGTGTAATCAGAAGCGGATATCTGATCTGCTTTAAGCCAAAGCTCAAGGCCATCGGAAGGTATATCATTTTGTGCTTGTAGATCAATAAATGGTAAAACAATAAGAAATAGAGTAATAAATACCTTTCGGTACTTATTGTAGCAATTAATATTGATAATTCGGAACATAGTTATTTAGTGTGGTGCTATCATTCAAAACTTGGTTGAATAAGCTTTGAAACAGAAAGTTATGGTATTTGATAAAGCGTTAGCTCTTCATATATAATTATAGTAGTTGTAGTAGACTACTAGTTAAGGTTTATCTTGTTTTGAGTTATATCTTCGCTGGTAAAGAATACTTCACTCAAAAGACATTATTGGATGATTATTTATTCATTTAAATAGCAGTTTTTCCTTAACGATAAATTTCGTTTTAATCAAAATGTAGAACTGAGTCCTTCTATTAATCTCAATGATTGTTTTCTAAGTGAAGTGATAATTAAAAACAGAATATTCATAGGTTTATTCAATATGGGTTGTATTAAAATGAGCAAGTGCTTGTTGAAATTACATAAGCAAGATATATAACTGATTACTACTATTATATGTTTTAGTAATCATACATAATTACAATAATCCTGTTTTTTTTTGAATTATTAAAATATTTACAAATGTTTTTAGCTCTATTTTGAACTTTTAGATCAATTTATTAAACAAAACACACCTTAAAGCACTCAATACCTGCTATTTAAAAATTACTTTTTTATGGAATTTGGGCAAAATTTAGACACAGTGGAGCCACATTTTATTCTATTTTTTGAAACTCTGCAGTTTTGATTAAAAAAATTGAATGGCATCGAATTGATTATTTCAATAAAATAACGATTGCACTTTGTTATGTGATTAGTATTTATTTGAGAGGTCTTACGCTTATTCTTTTGCTTAAAAATAATTGTCTTAGTTTACGTAACAGCGTCTAACCGTTTCAGCATATGATTTACATTTGAGAATAATCAAGTAGGGTAAATATGGAATAAATTTAATCTTATCCCATATTTATCCCTCTCACAGAACCGTGCGTACGGGCCTCGTACACGGCTCATGCTAGAACCTTATCCCTAAATTGGTGTATTGTATTTGTAATTACCTTCGTCAAATCAAATAACCCTTGCTCTGAAAACCACTTATCAGGTAATGCACGGTGAATCAAATAACAATTCGAATTCCGCCATCGACACAAACTAATGCGACGATATGTACCTTTGTAGTTCATTCGGCGTAATTGCTTGTAGAGTCCTTTCCAGCTTTTCCAAGATTTCATGATCATCATACGAAGACGACGACGAATCCAGCTCTGAAGAGAACGAAATAAACTCTTACTCAATCCTAAACGATAATACATCGAGTAACCTTGCATCAACTGAGATAAATCTCGAATGTAGATTTTAAGTGGGTAGTGACCTTGACTACGTCTTGTCAGTTTTCTTACCTTATCCTTAAAGCTTTTGACACTTTTAGGACTGACACGTACGCCTTGGAGATCAATTACAAATCCAAGATAGTGAAGTCCTTCTTTTAAGTGAGTGATACTCGTTTTAGTTGCATTGACTCTGAGTTTCAAACTCCCTTCAAGAAAAGATACTGCTCTACGCATGTGGCAATACGCTTCTGATTTCGTGCGGGCAAACAATAAGATATCATCTGCATAACGAACTAGACGAATGCCTCGGGATTTCATCGACTGATCGAAACGGTTCAGATAAATATTGGCGAGCAAAGGGGAAATCACACCTCCTTGAGGGCTCCCTTTACTGCTTTCTATAAATGTCGACTTATGCATAATTCCCGATTTCAGGAAATGCTCTATCAAGCTTAAAACCTTCCCATCACTTACGTACTCCCCAACACTGTCTATGATTTCTTGATGATCCAAGAGATCAAAACATTGAGACAGATCCATGTCGACAACGTGACTAAGACCGTATTTACGCATAAACAGATCGGCCTTCGTTACAGCATGGTGGGCACTACGATTCGGACGGTAGGCATAGCTGGATGGATGAAAGGTTTCCTCAAAGATCGGTTCTAAAATATTACACAAAGCCTGCTGAACAACACGGTCACGGAAGCAGGGGATTCCCAACGGGCGTTGGCTACCATCGGGCTTGTCAATGAATGTACGACGAACTGCTTGGGGACGATACTCACCACTGCGTAACTCGTCGTGAAGAAGGCATAGTTCTTTAGTAAGTTCCACTTGGAAACTATGGGCGGTTACGCCATCGATTCCTTTCGTACGTGACCCTTTGTTTCTTTTAACCTTGTTAAAAGCTTCTGTAAGATTCTTGATACTGTAGACTTTGTCTATTAAACTATACCGTTTGTGCATGGTAATTAAAATGGTTTACAGTGAAGATCTGAACAGTTATTGGAGAAGTAGACTCTTGATTCAGCGGTATTTTCTAACGTTTCTAGCTCAAGGCAATCTATCAAAAAAAAACTCGCCTACTGAGTACTCGTACGGATTAAAAGCGATGAACATTCTTGCAGAGGAAGGTTCTTCACTGAAAATTCCCAGCAGTATTTCAACCACTGTTGTCTTTACTTGTACTTATTCAATAGTTCTGTTTACATTTTCACTTTCGGTTCTAACTTCACCCCTTCGCACAAGTCGCTTCCTTTTGAAAAGCGACCGCCTCTGTAACTGAAGCACCATTCGTGTACAGAGTCATCCAAGTTTTATCCTAGCTTCTGTCACCAGAAGATCAACGGCAAGGACTTGATCACTACTACGGGATCATCTGCCACCTTCATTTCCATAAATTCAGACTTGTCTT
>NZ_JABANE010000003.1 GCF_012844305.1 Flammeovirga aprica JL-4 | reverse complement strand
AATAATTTTACGTAAAACACAGAATACATGAAAGTTATAAATGATTAACATTCATTACGAGGAACTCAGGAAGGAAATCAACTTTCTGTTTTACTAAATGATTAAAAGTACCATAGAAACCAACAGAAGAAATAATCACTGGAGCATAGTATTCCTTTAACGTAAATGACTTTCCATGTTTTTCTTTCACTTTCACCCCAACAGCCCTGTCATTTTTTATAATAATTTCCTCTACATCTTGATTCACCATCAACCTGCCTCCACTTTTTTCAATAGTAGGCTGTATGTACATTGCGATATTTTTAGAACCGCCTTCAGGGTAATATCCGCCATAAAAATAATGGGTAACAATAAGACAATGCATCCCGAAAGCACTTTTTGAAGGAGGAAGGCCAAAATCGCCCCATTGTGAACAAAGCACCGCTTTCAGTTTTGGATCTTTGAAATTCTTATCCATATACTCTTTAGTAGTGGATAATGCCATGGCTTTTCCTTTTTTAGACTTGGATAAGCTTCCGAGTAATTTAAGGAGAGGAACTTGAAAGGAAGTGGCGTAATTTCTTTCCATCCATTTTGATGCAGTTTTTACATCAACGAAGTACTTTTCAATAGCCTCCCTTTCTGACGGAAATAGATCTATAAGCTTTTCTCTGTATTCATCGGGGTGTGCAGGTACTCCAAAAGTAAAATCCGGGTAAACGAACTTCTCAAATACATGTGGCATCTTGTTCCACTCCAGTTTATTTTCGGTAATGAAGTTGAAAATCTGACGGGGCATACAACGTTGATCCATATTACCTATATAGTGTACCCCAACATCAAAGTGATATTTCTTCCTTTTGAAAACATGTGTTTGCCCTCCGATTACCCAATGTTTTTCGAGTATCAGTACTTTTTTCTTTTTGATTTGAGAGAGGAGAGAAGCTGTGGTCAATGCACCAATTCCGCTTCCGATTATTATAGCATCATAGTCGTTATGATCTTCTCTGACAGTCATGTTAGTCGATTTTAAGTGTTATTGGTTGAGTGTTCATTCAATATACAAATAATAATCAACTTGGTAGTGAGGGCATAAAAAAACCTTGATAAAAGTAAATGTTTTCATCAAGGTTCTTGAAAAAGTTTGTGATGGATGTTTAATCACCCTCACCAATTTCATAAGTAGTACTCCCTCCAAACAGTCCTTTAGGAAATACTTTCTTTACAAAAGACTTTTGTCCTTCTTCCATTTCTTTAATTTCTTGATTAGCTTCTTTTAGAGCATCTTGCCAAGCAGGGCCGAATCCCATCATATTACTATTCAGTTTATCTATAGCTGTTTGATAAGCATGAAAAGTTAGAAGTTCTTGTCTTCCAGGTTTATTGATTAAAGCCTTATTGGTCACTCTCAGGTTTTCATTTTCTCTCTTCAAGCGTTCTATCTCCGATTTCTTTCCAGAAATAGCTTCCGCATCAATTTCCAATTTATCGTGCAGGTGATTTTTCAATCTTTTAATTTCACTTTTCAAACCAGATTGCTTTATCCAATCTTTCACTTGAACCAATGCAGCGACTGCTAAACCAATACCAAGTCCAATCAATACAGATTGTATGTCAAATGTTTCCCACATAGTTTTATATCTCAAAAGTGATGAAAATGAATTGTTTAAAGTGAAACTTCATTTCCGTAACCATAATTTACGAAGTTATCTTGTAAATAGTTTTGATCTTTGTCATTGAGATACACAAAAATTATTTATATCTGTTGAAAATTTTATTTTTATTCAAAAAGTGATAATTATAAGGGTAATGCTACACCATCTAATTATCATGGCTGTTAGATTCTCATTTTTTTAGAAAGCTACTATTTATCTATTTCTTATTTTACCCAATATCTAATAAAATATCTTATGTCTGTTATTTCTCTATACATTGAATATCGGTGTTTTGTCAATAATCTTATTTTAGGAAAAGGGATTTATTCGGTCAGAAATATAATCATGAAATTATTCAAGATTTAACACATTATACTTTTCCTATAAGGCCCACTTTTATTAAAGACGCGTTGTGAGAGTTATAAATGAAAAATTAAATTTGTTTTTTTTTCTCAGTTGATTAATTTTAAACATGCATATTCTATTAAAAGAGAATAAGATGCATATAAAAATAAAGAACTTTTATACTTTTACAGTTCACTTAACTTTCGTAACCAGTTAGTTAATTTTTTCACCATAATTTATTCATAAAATTACTTCCACTTGCCATCCTTTTAATAAGGATTATGATAAACTAAAACAGTTTTTTACATCCAACATTTTTTGAAATCAATTTATCATATAACACAAAGTTAATCGTGTAGATATTTTGTTTTGCTTGACATATACGATACAGTATAATTAGTTTAACAAGGAATCTATGTGGTACTCTTGTGTGCAAGCATTTTTTTATGAAAACCATAACCTTTCCATTCTTAAAACAATTAAGAGAGCTAAATGATGTGTCAACAACTTTAAAAATTATTTTGGCACAGTTTATTATTTTTTTTGGAATACACTTTTCAATACACTCCTATTTAGTCTTTTTAATTGTTCAAATTATTATTGTCATTAGTTTTTATTGGAAGAAAAAAAGAGCTGAAAATACAAACAGCCGAATAAGGGAGTTAGCTGTCATTGAGACCTTTTTTTGTAGTTTATTTTTATTTATCTATTACATTGAATGGCCCACTGTCAATCCCTATCTTTTGACTTTCTTTTTTATACTCCCACAAGCAGGTCTTTTCATTTTAGCAACTTATCAGTCAAAAAACTTCCTTTTGATTTCCAATTGTATCTTGCATGGTATTTTTCTTATCTATCTTATTTTCAGTTGTTCTCCGGGACTTTCAGTCAATGATAGCCCACAATTGTTTAGTAATGATATTCAAGCTTTCTATAGTATTTTTTATATCGTTTGGGTTATCCCTTATTTACTTTACAATGGAGATAAAAGAAATAAGATATTATTCATTGTCTTTCAAGTCACATCATTGATGCTTTCAGTTTTACATACTGATTTTCTATCCATGCGTATTTTCACTGCATCAATAAGTTTTGTTTTTATGGAAAAATACAAATTTGATATGTTCAATTATGATAGTAACATAAAGACTTTTAGAAAGGAAGAAAAAACGGTGAATATTGTATCAAGTTCCTTACTTATTGTGTTAATTATTATATGGTTTTTCAACTATAACATATACTAAGCCATTAGTAGATACTTATTTTTCTATTCAATGCTTTGATGAATAGATAACAGCTACTGAAGGTCAACGCATAATTTTATGCCTACATCTATGTAGGTATTCGATTTGAATTGCAAAATAATATTATTTACTGTCTTCAAAATCATTAGCAACTTGTTTACAGTTCATTGTAAACAAGTTGTATTTACCTTTTTGTAACTAGGTTCTTAAGAGTGAGTAAATAATAATTATGGTTCTTGAAAAAAGATGTCCTTATTGGGGGCAGTACCAAGATACAATTGCTTTAAACTATTTCTTTATTATAATTAACTTAAGACAGCTATTTATTGAAATTTACTCAGTCATTGAAAGTAATTTCTCAAGGTTGTATTCCCCACAATTATAAAGAGATATTGAGAAGTTTTATTGCTTAAACGGAAAAAATAGCAAACTGATTAAAATATGATTACATGGAATAATTGCTTTTCTTCAAAAAGATTTGGCAAAGATATTATCATCGATGAGGCTAGAAGTGCGTATGAAAAAGATTGGGATAAATTAATTTTTTCTAGTCCATTCAGGCGACTTCAAAATAAAACGCAAGTTTTTGCACTGCCTGAAGAGAATTTTGTACATAACAGGCTCACACATTCATTGGAAGTAGCTAGTGTTGGCCGGTTACTGGGTAAAATAATAGGACAGAAAATTGCAACTCTTGAAGGCGTGAAGAAAGATGATCAGTCAAGAACATTTTATGAGAGTGACCTTAGAGAAGTTATAGCGTCTGCATGTTTAGCTCATGATTTGGGTAACCCTCCTTTTGGTCATTCTGGAGAAGAGGCAATTTCAAAGTATTTCAAAAAGAGAGATACCAACAATTTGGAAGATAAAATATTTAAAAGCCAATTTTCACCTTGTGAATGGGAAGATTTAATATCTTTTGAAGGGAATGCTAATACGCTGCGGATTTTGACTATGAAACAAAAAAATACAATAGAAACAGATTTTAATCTTACCTATATTACACTTGCTTCCATTCTAAAGTATCCTTGTGAGTCATCAGCATCAAATAAAAGTGTTTTACATCGGAAAAAGTATGGTTATTTTAAAAATGATGAGCAGTCATTTTTAACAATAGTCAAAGAGGTAAATATGCAACAGGAAGATAGTGCTGAAATAATTTATAAAAGGCACCCTTTTGTCTATTTAGTGGAAGCGGCAGACGATATATGCTATAATATTATTGATTTTGAAGACTCACATAGGTTAGGTATTCTGTCTTATGAAGATGTGAAAGACTCCTTTATTGAAATAATCAAAATGAATAACAGGCCAGATCATGTTAAGGATGTAATTTTAAAAGCAGAATTAATGGGAAACTACCCTGATGAATCAATTGCTTATTTACGTACGCAGGCTATTAATTCATTGGTTTTTAAGTGTATTGATGTTTTTTGGAATAATAAGGAAGAAATTCTCAGCGGAGATTACAAGAAAAGTCTCATTGAGTCAATTCCAGCATTTAAAGCCTCGTTTCAAAAAATAAAAGATATTTCATTTAATAAAATCTACAATGCGAAGAAAGTAGTTGAACTTGAAATTGCAGCGTTTAGAATTTTATCTTGTTTAGTAAAAGATTTTGTTGACGCTGCTCTTACTCCTCAAATGGATAGGGATAAGGAACAACGAAAAATTATTAGACTTTTACCTATACAGTTCCGATTTGAAGAGTCTGAAACACCCTATGAAAAAGTGATGCACATATTAGATTTTATATCGAGTATGACTGATATTTTCGCTCTAAAACTGTATAGAAAACTTAGAGGAATTGAAGTGTTGCATTCTAGTAATATTCATCCTATATTATTTTTAGAAGGGGAGCATGATGATCAATATTAATTATGTTTTAGTCTTCATTCCTGTAAATTAAATGGTATGTACTAGGACAGAAGAAAAGGGACTTTTTGAATGAAGAGTTAAGAATGAAGAAAAGGAGATCAATACTATGGTCAGTGTGAACGTTATACTACAACACCTCTGCAACGGTTTCCGTCATAAAGACTAGCTTATATGCCAGAGCAAGAAACATTTTTCATTCATCATTCTTAATTCTTCATTAAAAACACCCGTTTACTTTTGTCGCAGTACTTTTAAGTACTAAAAAGCTTCCCCAATTCTAAAATACACTCCCCAATCATCATTGCCTACAGCGCCATCTAAACCTACATTCATATGGTTTTTTGGAAAAACATTAAATCGATAGCCAACACCTACTCCTGGGAGAATTGTTCCGTTTTGACTAGAGTCATTGGCTCCTGCAATAGTGGCTAACCCCCCAAAGAAATTAATGGCCATTCGTTTATAAAAATTCCAACGGTATTCTGCTTGAATATTATACATGGAATTACCTCTGAATTTACCTTGTGTATACCCTCTGATGTCGCTTTCACCTACAATAAACTGCTGATTGAAAACAAGGTCTCCTATACCAAAACCTATAAAGGCTCTTGTGGCTAAAACATCTTTCCCTTCCCTAAATGCAAAATATTTATTGAAATCAATGGAGACTTTGGTGTTTTGTACTTCATTTCCAAGGAACTCTGGATTCATGTCTAATTTTATATTTCCAATATGCCCCCCATAGGGGTAATATACATTGTCTCTATGATCATAAGATATGACAAGGCCTATGGTTTGAAGGTTGTTTTGAACGGTGGTATCTCCCTCTACATTAAAAGAAGTATTAAAATCAGTGGCCATATAATTAACACCAAAATAAAGGTGATTGATGACTTTTCTTTGTACTTCTACTTTTATAAAATTTAAACCTGTATTGTAATCTACAAAACCGCCACCAATGGGCATGGGGACAAAAGTCTGGAAATTAATACTGCCTAAACCTGCTGCAAAAGTTACTCTGTATTTATCTTTATTGAGATAAAATCTGGAGAACATTAATCCAAACCATGAATCATTTGTAGTCCACATACCAAGTAAGCCTACTACAGATGAAGGTGATATTGTATCTTTCTGACTGATGTTGAACATTGCCATTGGCAGTGCTCCAATTGAAAAGCCTAATGACCTGTTGTAGTTGATATAAGGAATTGGCATAAAGTCGACTTTCTTATCAGTTCTTTTATCACCGCCTCCGCCTCCAGTCCCGAAACTCTGTGCTTGTGTGGGTATGTTGCTGATAAAGAGTAGAGTTGAAATAAGTATTGAGAGGAATATTTTCATTTGGGTTGTTTTTATAGCTTCATTTTGGTTGAGGTAATATTACCTGCCTCTATAAATATAGTAGAAATGAAGGATAGAAATAATGATTTCAAAAAAATCCCTTTAAAGTAAAATACCTTAAAGGGAAAAAATTGGTGATTTAGTTTTAGTTAAGTTGTCAAAGGTTAGAAAATAAACCCAATACCTAGTTCGAGTAAATTATCCTCTTTGGCGGCGTATGGTCCTGTTGCTCGATTGTTTCTAAATTGATAATCAATCTTGAAAGCAATCTCCTCTCTTGGTTTGAAGTTCAAACCCACCGTAATAATGTCTGAATTAAAATGGACCATATTCGCATTATTTTCAGCTAAGAGGTTTTTATTATAATCTTTGTGTGTGTTGATGTATTCGTATCTAACAAACAAAGGGATTTTTACATGATGCGGATCGATAAGCGCATTCTTTTTTCTTAAGAATGAACGTTCTCCAAATAGAGATAATAGATCATAGCTTCCTTCCACCAAGTAGCCTACATTTTGATTGGCCATTACTTGGCCTACGCCTCCATTACCCATTTTTGTTAGCTCAAAAAGGTCATCAGTGCCTGACATAAAGCCATGAGTAGCCAATGCCATAAACTCCCAGTTCTTTTGTTCATATCTTGCGTAAGCAGTGTACAATTGTGCGACTGCATCAGCAGTTTTATAATCTCCTGTAGAAGTTTGAACCGTTTGATTATTTCCTGCCTGTCCCACATACATTGATGCACTTAGCGTCCAGTTCTTTAGACCTACATAATTGATTTGTCCGTTGTAAGCATAAGTAGAAAACGCCTCACTGTCAAATCTTGGTTCTCTACCTTGACGAATGAAACTTCCACTTAAAAAGTGTGCCCCATCTAATCCTTGCGTAACTCCTGTAGCATAGTTGAAGCTTGGTGAGATAACACCGTAAGCACTTACACCCATTCCCATCCAAGTAGACGGAACAATGATTCTTTCAACATCAGAGCGGTTTACAGATCCAAACATTACAGGCTCATCATTATTGTTGATATAACCAATATTCATAGGGTATAAACCTGCTCTTACATTAAATGATTTGTGAATGGAGAAATCTAAGAAGGCTTCTAAAATAAATTCAAAGTGACTGTTTCCGGCAGGATCTTGAAGGTATTCGATCATCACTTCTGAGTTCCAGATAATTTTATCTGTAAAACGGTAGCCAAAGAAAGTAGAGAAACGGTAAAGGTTATTGTATGATAACTCAATATCATCTTCCATGCCTAACGGAATGTCATTTCTGTTGACATAAGAAATCTCACCAAAACCAGAAACACTCCATGGTTTTTCAGAATAAAAAATCTTAGAAGCGGCTTTAGCAAGCCCAGGTTGTTGTTTGAATTTAGTTTCAGGCTCAACCTCTTCATTTATTTCTTGTGAAGATTCCTGAGCATATAAATTAACTGTGAATAGGCTCAAACCTAATCCCAGTAAGAATAATATTTTTTTCATGATAGAGTGGTTGTCTTCTATGCGTATAGAAGCTGTTTTAAATTATTGAAAGTGCAGAAAAGTGCACGTTGCCGAATAATTTAAGCCACTCGTGGAGGGGGAGGAATGATGTCAGCAGTAGGAGTAGGGTAACTTTGATCTAAATAGAAAAAGTCTAGCTGTTCTTTGAAATGAAGAACAGCTTCCTCTGCTTCATAAATGATTTGACAGGCATTTACGAATGTAAAAACCTTTGGAATAAAACTTTTGGATTCGTTTTGAGAAAAAGGATTATCTTTCAGGTCGTCCAATTGACCTTCCCAAAGTAAATGCACAAAAATTTCAAAAAAGGACTCTACTTTATTATCATAAAGAGTGATTTCTTCCGTAGAATAATTGGCTTGAGAAAACAATACAGCATCAATATCCACACTGTAATTCAATGTGTGGAGTGCCACCCATACTGTAAATAGGTGTCTGAATAAATGCTTATATGTTTTTGAAAATCTCAAAATAAATGATGATAGTAGTAAATCCAACTGCAAATGTAACGTAGAAAAGTTGTAATAAGTCGAATTCTTTTACTTTTTTTAATTCATGTAACATTATGAAATATCACAAAAACACTATTGGTGTATATTATTTTGAGTAGTTTGTAATTGTTTGGTAATGATTGATTTGATGTTTTTTAACTTCTGAAGTATTAAAAAAGCTCATCACTTAGAATGCTTCAACATTAAACAGAAAACATAAATTATTAATGTTTTTCTTTTACATTTGCTATTACAATTTTTGGAAGATAAACGATTGACGAAATTTTATTGTATGTCAAACTATCAGGAAAAGCTAAGTCAGATTTCTCTACAATTAAAACAGTTAAATTCTAAGTCTCAGCGTTATTCAATGATGAGGCTGTCTACTGTAGTAGCAGGAATTTTTATCGCTTATTTTGCGTATCAATTTTATGAAGAAGGAGGTCTGTTTTTCAGCTTTTTCATTATTCTAGTCCTTTTTGTCTTGCTTGTAAGAGTACATACGGATGTCATCAAGCAAATCAGGGAGTTGGAAACATTAAAGTTGCTGACAGAGAATGAGGTAAACATCAGTAAAGGTGAGGCCAATATTTATGAAGATGGGGAAGAATATAACACCACAGTGCATAATTATGGTCATGACTTGGACGTGTTTGGTACGCACTCATTATTCCACTTTATCAATCGTTGTTCAACGCAATGGGGAGAGCGTCTATTAGCGTCATTTTTTGCTCAAGACAGTCATGCTACGCCTTCAGAAGAAATTAAAGAAAGACAGGAAGTGGTCAAAGAATTGGCAGGTAAGGAATCTTTTTCAGACCAGCTTAAATTATTTCTTTTTGATGATTCAAAACCCAAAAAATACTTCAATATCAACTCAATTGCACTGAAAAATTTCAAATTTGAAAGAGAAACATTTCTGAAAGGATATTTGATTTTTGTGCCTATTGCCTGGATCTTGATTTATCTAAGTGTTCATACTTCCTTTGAATACTCAAAAGAAGCGGCTGCGGTTCTGGTTTTGAGCAACTTTTGGATTATGGGTAAAGTGGGCAAGCAAGTATCCACGTTTATTGCTTACTTAGACAGTACCTCAGAATCACTTTCAAGGCTAGCCAATGCTATAAAACTGATCAGTGAGGAAGAGTTTAAAAGTGTTCTGCTTGTCAATAAAATCAAAGAATTAGAGGGAGGAGACTTTTACAAGCCCTTGCTCAAACTTTCTAATGATATAGAACAGCTTTATATCCGAAAGAATATGCTGGGTTTGGTGGTACTGTACGTAATCATTCCTTTTGATATATTAGTCGTTTTCAAAATAAGAAAATGGTTCAATAAATACCCTGACCTGTTTGATAAACTATTTGATGTCATAGGTTCCATTGAGGCTTATAATAGTTTAGGAACTCACAAACGTAATTATAGCGACTGGGCTATGCCTGATTTTGAAGACAACGAAACTATTGTTTTTGAAGGGGAAGATATGGGGCATCCTTTAATTTTTGAAGGGAATAATGGTATTCAAAATGGAGGGGTAAGAAATTCTTACACATTAGATGCTTCCAATAGAATCAGTATTGTAACAGGCTCGAATATGTCTGGGAAAAGTACTTTCCTTAGAGTGATAGGAGTCAACCTGTTACTTGCTTATGCAGGTACAGTAGTTTGTGCATCTTCTTTTAAAATGGGAAGGAAACCGAGGCTGATCACTTCTATGCGTATAGCTGATTCTTTAAGGCTAAGCGAATCCACTTTTAAAGCGGAATTAGAACGAATCCGATTAATCATTGAAGCAGTGGATCAAGGAGGTTGTGATTTATTTTTGGTGGATGAAATGCTGAGAGGAACAAACTCTGTAGATAAATTAAAAGGTTCTTTCGCTTTACTTCAAAAGCTCCAAGAGTCTTCTGCTTCTCATATCCTCGTAGCTACGCATGATTTGCAGTTGTCAGAATTTGAAGAGCATAAGCCAAACATCACAAAGAACTATCATTTTGATTTTGATTACACAAATAACGAGTTCGATTTTGATTATAAGTTGAAAAATGGAGTGTGTGAGAAATTTAATGCATCCTTGTTGCTGAGTGAGTTAGGTTTGGAGACGGAATAAATTTTAAAATAAAAAAACAGGACAACGGAAAAAGTAACGTTGTCCTGTTTTTTTATATTCTGCCTTAGAATTTATGCTTTTGTGATCAAAGCTACTGCATGTACTGCCATGCCTTCTTCTCTACCCACAAAACCCATTTTTTCGGAAGTGGTTGCTTTGATTGAAATATCTTCTTCGTCTACATTCATCACCTCAGCCATGCATTTTTTCATAGCAGGGATATGAGGATTAATTTTAGGACGCTGTGCCACAATAGTACAGTCTACGTTACCGAATTCCCAACCCTGTTCGCGTACAATTTTCATGACATCTTTCAGTAAAATTTTACTGTCAATGCCTTTGTATTGAGGATCTGTATCAGCAAAATGAAAGCCTATGTCCCTCATATTGGCAGCTCCTAATACGGCATCACAGATAGCATGAATGAGTACATCAGCATCAGAATGACCTATCAGACCATGTGTGTGATCCAATTGAATACCACCTAACCATAATTCCTCTCCTTCACCTAATTTGTGAACATCGTAACCTTGTCCTACTCTTATTTTCATAATCTTAATTTTTTTACAAATATAATTTTTTTGAGTAAGTAATTTTGTTTCTCTGCTCAGGAAAAAAACTAGAATGAAATACCCAATGCTAAATAGACTGCGAAGTTATCGGCTGTAGGAGTACGGTAGGTAGTTCTCCAAATAGTGTACACTCTTAAAACTTTGAATACATTTTCTACACCTGTTCCCAGTTCAACATAAGGCATTGAAGGATCCAGGGGTTTAGCTTCCCTTGCAGGGTCGTAGCTTTCTCCTTCAAGTAGTTGAGGAAGTACACTTTGGTTTCTGTTCTTTTCAGAAAGATCACCATAAACTACATTACACATACCTACTGCTCTCCAGCCCATTCTCTTCACAAAAGGAATTCTGTTTAAGAGATTGCCTTCAAAACGGTGGATCAATTGTAATGAAGTCCACTTGTCAGCCACAAACTCACCCAAGTTCATCATATTGAAAGCAAACTGATTGTAAAGAATCGGTACATTATTACCAAAAGGCATCGCCAAGAGTGGGAAAGGCGTCTTTGTCGGGATATATCCTCCGGATAGTGTGTAGGTTGATGTTCCAAGTTTACCCAATCGGGCTTTTTGGTCAAGTCCAACTCTGATTTGTTGGAATTTGTAATTACTGCCAAATAAATCAGGAATACCGATCGTGTAGTCAATCGTGATTCTTGGTCTGTTGTCTTGTGCTATTTTCTTTCTGTTGTGTGTACGCGTAGCAATGTATTTGTATCCTAAACCGTAAGTCAGTTTAAAGAAAAATTCGGAGCCATTCAGACGGTCATAAACAGGTTTGTTGTCTACAAATTCACCATCCATTTTGTAAGGGAAAAGTGGATCTATGATTCTTTTGGTAAATTTTGCTTGAACGTTGAGGCCTCGCATCACATCGGATTCGTACCAGATATTAGTATTCTGTTCCATATAAGGGTAGCGCATGTCGCCCCATCGTAATGACGCCAAGAAAATCGGTTTACTATTAAAGTTCGCTTGATTGACACTGACTCTGCTCAGATCATTGAAATGTTGAATACCAATGATACTCCATTTTTCTCTATTCAGTATCGCTCTAGCTGTAACTCCATATTTCCATTTTTTATCTTTAATGCCATAAGCACCAAAACCACTGAAAGAGAATTTGTTGCTGAACTCATTGTTGGTTCTTAAGCCGATTTGGAAACGGTGCTTTTCTACGCTATTGCCTGCATAAATAAAGGGCCAAGGGCCAAATTCTACAGGTCCTACTTTTTTATGACCACTGATAAGTATATCACCAATTGCTGCAAGTCTTTTTACTCTAGGTGTTTCCTCGGCTGAGTCAATCATAGAGAACACCTGCGCATCGGTGGAGGAAAGTTTCTCGTGCCGATGATCATCCCAGAATTCCTCATTATTGCCATCAAGATACGCGTCAGTAGCAACTAAAACGGGTTGTTCATAAAAAGAACGAGATTTAGGCTCGTTGACTACGAAATCTTTGTTTCTGATTTTTATTTTGATCTTTACTTTGGCCCATTTTTCTCCAATTTTACCGACTGAAACGACAAAGTTTTGATGCAGAGGCATCCAAGCAGAAGAGCCATCCTCCTGTACGATAGGAGTATAACTTTGGTCAATAAAAACGCTGTCAATGAAGTTGATATTAGCTCCTTGTCCTAAGGTTCCGTCAATTTTCACTAATGCAAAATGATTGGCAGAATCGGCAATGTATAAATTACCAGCAAAGGCTAAGTCTTCTTCACGACGAGGTTCAAATGCAATTTTATGACAAGTGATCCCGTTTACATCTACTTTTTTAGGGTCAAGGGTATAATCATAAAAGTTTCTCCATTCAGATGTAATCGGTGAAATAAACGATTTACCAATAAACAAGAAGTTATTATCGTAGAGGTTGAAGTCGACAAATGAAGAACCTAGTACCTGTGTGATCATTTCGTCATCATCAGGACCAACACTTCTGATTCTGGATTTGATAATTTGTTCCGTTTTAGCGTCAGGATTTTTGATGTAGAAAGTATTGGAAAGTACTTCAGAAGCAAAAATGGGAATAATTGGCTGTCCATTTTCATCTTCTACCTTTTCAAAGCTTTCAAAAGATTTTAGAACATCCTGAACGACTTTCTTTTTCTTGAAATTTTCATTCACATTACCCACCCAGATGTTGGTTCTAGTGTAGCTTTCGTATTCGTAAGCCTTCAGTTTTTCTCTATCGTTGGTTGATTTATTTTTCTGAACAGCACGCATAATGGCCCAAGCGGGGTTTTCCCATTTTTTTGTGCGTATCACAACCTCATCCAGCTGTTTGGCTGAAGTTTTTAATTTAATGGTCATTTTCTTGCGGACATTCTTCTCATTCAGTTTTTTCTTCTGAGTGGAATACCCCATAAATGACGCGATAAGTACTTTTTTATTTACAGGTAAAGGTACATTGACCGAAAAATTACCGTCCATGTCAGAAAGTGTTCCTATCGTTGTTCCTTCAATATAAACACTTGCGTATGGTATGGTTTCGTTTGTTTGTTGATCAATTATTTGCCCAGTCACTTTAATGCTACTTTGACAGTAAGCATTTATTGAGATCAGTATTAAAAGTACTACTGAGATGTATCTAGTCAAAACTTTAAAATTTAATCTTCTATATGAATAGAATCACGAAAAAATAAGATAACTCTGAATGAATGGTAAAAAGAAATCTTTATATAAGTGGCAGATCGTAAAATTATTAAAAAAAGTTAAGCACAACAAATATTTAGGAACCAATCGTTAAATGATATTGTAAAATCATCATTTATTGAAAAATCCAAAACAATGCATGTAGCAATAGTATTCCAGAAAATGAAAGTCATACTTTTTTTGAAGTTTCTTTAGTTGATTTTTAACAAATGAGCTTTGCATTCAAATAATTTAAAAAAAAGGAAGCATTTTCATAATAAGAGTGTGGCGCTACTTCAAAAAAGGCAGATTACTTTTGACCAAGTATATTGTTTGATTAACTTGCGGTTCAATTTACTTTTTTGGAAAAAGAAGAACTATGCTAGCACTTTTATTTTATCTTCCTTTCTTATTGACATTTGCATTATTTGGAGTTTATGCCGAACGAAAAGTATCTGCATGGATTCAAGATAGATTAGGGCCTGTCAATGTGGGGCCTAAAGGTTTATTGCAAACCTTGGCAGATATATTGAAATTATTATTGAAGGAGGATATCATTCCAAAAGCGGCCGATAAACCTATTTTCAAGGTGGCTCCTATACTTATTTTTATGCCTGTATTTGCAGGATTCGCAGTATTACCATTCACCAATGGTCTTTATGGATCAGGAACCGAAGTAGGTGTTTTTTATATCCTTGCCATACTTTCATTGGAGGTGTTGGGTATTTTAGCGGCAGGATGGAGTTCCAATAATAAATACTCATTATATGGAGCAATGAGATCCGCCGCACAAATGGTATCTTATGAAGTGCCACTCGGATTAGCAGTGTTATGTGCAGTGATGACGGCACAGAGTTTAAATACAGAAATCATCTCTTTACAACAAGGAATATTCAGTGTAGATCAAAATTACCTTTTTGGATTAAAAGGTTTAGGAATAGAAGTGACGCAGTTAGGTGGTATATTAAATTGGAATATCTTTAGGAATCCATTTTTGCTAATTGCATTTGTTATATTTTTCATTTCATCTCTGGCAGAAGCGAATAGAGCACCTTTCGATATTCCTGAAGCAGAATCAGAAATCATTGCCGGTTATCATATTGAGTACTCAGGAATGCGTTTTGCATTTATGATGCTTTCAGAATACGGAGTGATGTTGCTAGGGTCTGTATTTGCAGTAGTTTTATTTCTAGGATCGTGGAATACGCCATTTATTAATATCGGTCCTGTACGTTTAGCAGATTGGACTTCAGGTACAATGGGAGAGCTTTCCGCATACCTTTGGGGTTTCTTCTGGTTGATGAGCAAGGCCTTATTCTTGGTTTTCGTACAGATGTGGGTAAGATGGACTTATCCAAGATTGAGAGTGGATCAATTAATGACCTTATGTTGGAAATACCTTACGCCGGCAGGATTGGTATTAGTTTTCATTACAGGAGTTTGGAGGTTGTTGATGATTTAATAAGAAAGATTACTGCAAGACTTAGCGTAGTTCATAAATAAAAAAGTCCTATTTACATTAAGGTAGTGTAAATAGGACTTTTTGTATTATTAGTGGAAAGGATTAAAGCCTATAATTCAAATAAAGCTTTTAAAGCCATCCATAAATCTCTTTTCTTCTCAACATCCAATAACAGTTTTGTAAGACCATCCGCAGCAACAGCTTGATGACCATCTATTTCTGTAGGAATGTACTTTGCAACTTTTTCACCTGAAAGAGGGCTTTCGTTCTGATTGACAAAATAAAGGAAGAACTTAGGTTGTAATTTTTTGACCAAAGTATCCAGATTGTCTTTTTGCTCTAGCACATTGATCACGGCAACTTCCTGTAATGTAAGTTGTAAGGCACCTAATATTTTGAGCAATAACTGAAACTCTTTGCTTCTGAAAATATCTACACCACTATGTTCGATAAAAATGACAATATTCCTTTTATTCTCCCCATAATAATCCGTAGGTAATTGCTTCCGAATGACCTTTTTTGGGGTGATAGCAGGTGTTTTTTCCACCTCTGCCGTTTTTTCTACAGCTTTCTCTTCTTCCTTCTCTAACTCTTCCTCAGGGATCTCTATATCTTCCAATTCCTCTGGAAATAGATACAAAGTATCAAACATTTGTGAGATAAAACCTAATTCGTTTTCCATAAAGCAAAGATAAGTACTCGGGTAGAAAAAATGAGAATTTTCAAGTTATTATTTTTCAATGCGACCTATAGAGATTTGCGACGTATAACTGTGGTATAATGATCAAGAATAAGAAGAGTGACAAGTGGAAAATTTCATTTGTTTTGTGTTGGTACTTAACATCATCTGACTTAAAATAATCTTTTTATGAATGAATTGTTTTGATATATAATATTTACAATTATTTTTGAGCATAAAATTTTTTAGACAAACCTGATCGAACTTTATAAATTATGACATTCAGCTCACAATTCAAGCAATTAGGGAAAGTAGCTTTAGCATGTGGTTTAGCAACTTCTCTTGTAGCATGTGGTGGTTCATCTGAAACTGCACAGAAGAAAGAAGAGGCAAAGAAAGAAATTGCAGCTCAAAAAGCAACAAAAGCTGACTTCAACATTATTCTTAATAATGCCCCTGAGCCTACAGCAATTCCTGTATTATTAGAAAGAAGTGGTGCTGAGTTTGATGCTACTCTTTTAAATAAGAGAGAGAGTGCAACATCTTACACATTGACTGAAGCATCTTCAGCATTGAACTTTGGTGTTTACCTTTCAGATATTGCTTACTTATCAGCATTTGGTAAAGCGCAGGAAGCAATTGATTACTTCACTACTGCTAAAACTTTATCAGATAAGTTGGGTATCTCTCAAGCAATGGGTGAGGACTTAAGCGAGAAGCTAGAGAAATCGCTGTCAGATAAGGAAGCGATGTTGAAAGTGATTTCATCTTCTGAAGGAAAAGTAAAGCAATTCTTAAATACTAATTCACAGTATGATGTGGCGGCGTTGATCGTGACAGGTACTACATTAGAAGCATTGCACATTTCATTAGGTTTAGTGCACAACGCACCTGCAGACCTTCCTGAAGCAGCTAGAGACGCTTTATTAGTAGACTTGATGTCTTCTATTGCAAAGCAACGTTCTTCTATCGATGCAATTGTAGAAATTTTAGCACCGTTGCAAAATGGTGGTGATAAAGCTGTAGAGTATGCTAAAGCATTCAAAGCATTACAAGCAGAATATGACAAGCTTAATTTTGATGAGAAATTGAAAGACAACAAAGGTGGTTATCAATTAAAAGCTGACGACTTGAAAGGTATTTCAACAATCGTAGAAAAATTAAGAACAATGACAGTTTCTGAATAGTTTTTTAGAAACCATCATTTTTAAGAGTCCTGTGTTTGAAAACACAGGACTTTTTTTGTTTCTTTATAGTACTATTACAACAACTGAATGACGACGTAAGCATCCTATTTCAGCATTACGAAACAATCTTACTTATGAATGAGAAAGTATTAAAATCTCTTACAAAACTTTTTGCAATTATGGCCTGTGCTGACGGATCTATTGATGAGGCACTGGAGATTTTAGAAGAATACTTAAAAAATACACTTCACGAAAGTAATACCAATACATACGTTGAAATTTTTGAGCTTCAGGCAAGACAGAATGTCGATGAAGAGCTGATTCGTTCAATTGCTCTTTCAGCCGCTAGAGATCTGACTTTGAGGCAGCGTATTGTAATGGTGATAGACCTTTTGGAATTGGCTTATTCTAATGGCGTTTTCTCTGAAGATGAGCAAGCCATTATGAGAGTGATCTGCGATGCATTCAACCTGGATTTTAACAGATTGGATAGAATGCAGAGTTTTATGAATACCAATGATATTCAGAAACTGTCAGAGATTGAAGGTTGCTTGGCTATTACCAATCAAAAAGATTTTGAAACAGAAGGAAAGCACCTTTATAGAAAAGAAGTAGATGTTCCGCTTGCTGTACTTTACATGCCTTTGGCAAGAATGTACTTTGTAAGAACTACCAAAAAGGGACAGATATTCATTATCAATGGTGAAAGAATGCGTACCGGAAGAGCGTATCCTCTGGATGTGGGTGGCGTGATTCGTATCAATACAGCTAATGGCGGCTCATTAAATCTTTACCATTCTGAAATTGCAGCCATTTTTATTGGAAGTGAGTCTACTGATCCCATTTCATTTGAAGCGAAAAAAATCAATTACTTTTTTGGCAAGAAGCAAGGTCTGCATGATATTGATGTCATAGAAGAAGGCGGAAATATGGTGGCTTTGATGGGAGCTAGTGGTTCAGGAAAGTCGACTTTACTCAATGTATTGAACGGTACTCACAAGCCAAAACAAGGTGAGGTGCTGATCAATGGCATTGATATTCATAAAAAACCAGAGGAAGTAAAAGGTGTGCTGGGGTATGTTCCTCAAGATGACTTATTGATAGAGGAACTGACAGTGTATGAGAATTTGTATTATGCCGCCAAACTCAGTTTTGCTCATTCTGATCATGAAGAGGTCGAGAAGATCATCATGAGAACGATAGAGAATTTGGGTCTTTATGCCGTAAAAGACCTGAAAGTCGGTAATCCTCTGGAGAAAACGATCAGTGGAGGTCAGCGTAAACGATTAAATATTGGTCTTGAGCTACTAAGAGAGCCAAGTGTACTTTTTGTAGATGAACCTACTTCTGGTTTATCTTCTCAAGATTCTGAAAATGTGATTGATCTGCTTCGTCAGTTAACTAACCGAGGGAAGCTGATCTTTGTTGTGATACATCAGCCTTCATCAGATATCTACAAAATGTTTGATAAGTTGTTGGTATTGGATGTGGGAGGTTATCCTGTGTACTATGGCAACCCTGTTACTGCTGTAAGCTACTTCAAAGAAGAAGCGAGGTATGCGGATGTGGAGAGTGAATGTACAAGATGTGGCAATGTAGATTCTGAGGAAGTATTTGAGATTATTGAATCCAAAGTACTGGACGAATACGGCCGAAGAACCAGAAAGAGAAAGTGGAAGCCAGAATACTGGTTTGAGCGTTATAAGGAATATGTGAAGGTGCCGAAAATAGAAACGGTAAAAGAACCACCTAAAAGTGTGCTGGATCTGCCTTCAAAAATTAAGCAGTTTCAAATCTTTGTACTGAGGGATCTTAATACAAAACTTAATAATAAACAGTATTTAGTGGTGAACCTGTTGCAGGCGCCATTGCTCGCTCTAATGCTGTCACTGATTGTCTATTTTTATCATTTAGATGAATTAGGAAATCGAGTGAATTATGTATTCAGGGAAAACATGAACATGCCCTCTTATATCTTTATGGCTGTGATTGTGGCCCTCTTCCTTGGTTTAATGATCAGTGCGGAAGAACTCATCAAAGACCGGAAAATACGGAAAAGAGAAGTCTATCTTTCTTTGAGCAGGATTTCATATTTATGTTCAAAAATGGCAATTCTATCAGGGATGTCAGCCGTACAGGTACTGGTTTTCGTGTTGATTGGTAATACCATAATGGGTATTGGAGGGATGTATCTGGAGTATTTTCTAATGCTTTTTTCTACGGCATGTGTGGCTAATATGATAGGATTGAACGTTTCAAGTGCCTTCAAATCAGTGGCTACTGTTTATATTTTGATTCCGATTATCCTGATTCCACAATTATTATTGGGAGGTGTAGTGGTACAATATGCCAATATCAACCCAGTATTTAAAAACCGAGAAGGAAAAGTGCCATTGGTAGGTGAAATGATGGCTTCAAGATGGGCCTTTGAAGGGTTGATGGTAGAGCAGTTTTCAGATAATTTATTTGAAAAACATTTCTTTGAATTAGATACAGAAATCCACTCTGCTGATTATTTGAGGACTTATTATATTCCTACTTTAATAAGCAAATTGGAAAAATGTAAACTGTATCTTCATAATAAAGAAGAGGGGAAAGTAACCCGTTCTAAATTTGAAGATAATCTGGTTTTACTTTCTAATGAATGCAAGCATTTTAAAAATGAAGATGTATACGGTGCAGAGCTTGATTTTGAGTTGGATTTTAACCCTGATAAATTCACTTTGGCCGATGCCAATAAGTTGCATCAGCTCTTTTTAGATGCTAGAGAGCACGTTAACATGGCTTATATCTACTGGAAAAAGCAGAAAGAAGCGAAGGTGCAGGAGCTCTTGGAAAAATATGGAAAGGAGAAATACCTTTACTTAAAAGATCTGTATACCAATGATAAAGTATCAGAATTTGTAAAAAATACCATAGCTGAAAAAAGAATTGTAGAGTACGGTTCAAAACTGGTGCAGAGAATCTATCCGATCTATCATGCTCCAACAGAGGCAAGCGGGCTATTTGATTTCAGAACACACTTTTTTGCACCGACAAAGCATTTCTTTGGTCAGTACCATAAAACATTCTGGTTTAATATTGTTATTCTTTGGGTGATGTACATTCTATTGTTTGTCGCGTTGTATTACAAGTTGCTGGATCGTTTTGTGAAATGGCTTGAAATAAAATTAGCGAATAAAGATACAATAAGAGTTTAATCGTGAACGTTTATTCATAAATAAATTTTTGTTATCTTTCCAAAACAATACATTGCGGTCCCATAAAAAAAGTGGACCTTCGAAACCTTTAAACACACTTTTTAGAATTAAAATAAGATGAAAAGAGCATTTATCGCATTTTTACTTACGGTTGCGTCTATGGTAACTGTCAGTGCACAAACTACAGAAATTTCAGATGTTGTGCTTCAAAACTCAGTAGATGAAGCGGGAACAAAATTGCAGCTTAATGGTGCAGGTGTAAGATCAAAGTACTTCTTGTCATTGTATGTAGGAAGTCTTTATTTAGCTGAAAAATCTTCAGATGCGAATAAAGTTTTATACAGCAACAAAATGAAAATGATCCAGCTTGATATCATTTCAAGTTTGATTACAGCTGAAAAAATGGAAGAAACAGTAAGAGCTGGATTTAAAAATTCATTAGGAGACAAACTTCCTACCTTACAATCTGAAATTGATAGTTTTATTGCCGTATTCGGTGAGGAAATTGAAGTAGGTGACATTTTCAAGTTTGTGACTTCAGGAAAGGAATTAAAAGCTTACAAAAATGGTAAGTTGTTAACGACAGTTGAAGGAGAAGAATTCCAGAAGGCACTTTTCGGTATTTGGTTAGGCAACAAGCCTGCTGATAAGAAGTTGAAAAGCTTAATGTTAGGTAAATAGCAATACCGCAGTGCAAACTGCATGATACTTAGAAAGGTTTCAATGTCTCAAAAGGATGTTGAAACCTTTTTTTATTGTATATTTTAACGCTTTGGTAATAACCAAAATGAGGACATTTTCCGTATATGCTTTATTATTGTTATTCAACCTTCAATTTGAGAGAAATAAACTATGAAATATACTTTTTTTAATCGCGACTTATCATGGCTCCGATTTAATGCAAGAGTTCTACAAGAGGCTCAAGACAAACAAAACCCATTATTTGAGAGAATTAAATTTTTAGCGATTTACTCGTCCAACCTTGATGAATTTTTTAAGGTAAGGGTTTCTGATATTCGTCAAATTAAAAATTTAGATAAAGAATTAAGAAAAAAGCTGATCACTAAGCCCAATAAGTTACTGAAAGAAATCAAACAGGAGGTCAACAGACAAGGGCAACTGCTGGGAAATATTTTTAGAAATGAAATTATACCTGAATTAAATGCATTAGGAATTCATATTGTCTCTACCAACGAAATCAGTGGGCAGTATAAGGATTTTGCAATAGATTTCATTGAAAATAAACTGAAAGAACCTTTAGTGATTAAAGATAATTTTTCTACGGAAGAAGAGTGTTTATTTATTGAAAATGAAAAATTATACTTGATTACGGCACAGCCAGAGGGAGGAATTATGTGCGTGAAAGTGCCTGAAGAAAGCAGGTTTATTGAATTGCCGTCAGAAGATGGACATAAGATCGCTTACATAGATGATATTTTGAAAGTTTATTTAAAAGAAACGTATGATAAAGTTTTCTTTGAACTTAAGGTTTCAAGAGATGCGGAGCTTTACATTGAAGATGAATATTCAGGTAATCTTTTAGATAAAATTAAAAACTCATTGTCCAACCGTAATGTTGGTCAGATTACTAGAGCTTTGATTGACGCTAAAGTTGATAAAGCCACGAATGAGCAATTGCAGACAGTGCTTGATATCAACGACACAGACATAGTGTATGGGGGCGAAAATCATAAAATGAAAGATTTCTTCGGTTTCCCTAATCCAATCGGTGACGTTTTAGAGCATAAGAAATTACCACCTATCGACCCCGATTATATCAAAACAGGAACGTCGGTTTTCTCTGTGATTAAGGAGAAAGAAAGAATGCTCCATTTCCCTTTTGAGTCCTATGATGGTATTTTAAAATGGATTGAAGAAGCGGCAGAGGATAAAGAGGTGACGGTTATAAAGATTACTTTATATAGAGTGTCTTCTGATTCTAAAATTGCGAAAGCATTGCTGAGAGCCGTTGAAAATGGTAAAAAAGTATTTGTGTTTATAGAAACCAAAGCCCGTTTTGACGAGGAAAACAATATCAAATGGGGAAAAAGATTAGAAGATGCAGGAGCGAGAGTAAGGTACAGTTTTCCAGGTATCAAAGTACACTCAAAGATACTATATATAGAAAAAGGCGCAACCAATGAAAAGTTTGCCTATATCGGCACAGGTAATTTTAATGAGAAAACAGCATCAATTTATACTGACTTTGGCTTGCTGACAGCTAGAACAGCACTGACGGAAGAGGTGCGTCAGGTATTTAGCATCTTAGAGGGGGAGTTGATTGTTCCGAAAATCAAGAACTTGCTGGTTTCTCCTTTTACTTCAAGAACGAGTTTTACAAAATTGGTAGACAAAGAGATCAAGAAAGTAAAACAAGGGATGGAGGGCTTTATTTTTCTAAAACTCAATAGCATTGAAGATCATAAAATGATCAAGCATTTGTATAAGGCAAGTAATGAGGGGGTGAAAATCAGATTGATTGTGAGAGGAATTTGCTGTTTAGTGCCTGGTATAAAGGGGCAGAGTGAGAACATTGAAGTGGTGAGTATTATTGATCGTTTTTTAGAGCATTCAAGAGTTTATATTTTTGGATCAGGAGATGAAGAGAAAATGTTTATTGGCTCTGCAGATTGGATGACGAGAAATATTGATCACCGTATTGAGGTTGTTGCTCCTGTTGTAGAAAAAGAAAATAGTCAGATCATCAGAGATATTATGCAGATGCAGTGGGAGGATAATGTAAAAGGGAGGATGATAGATGCAGATCAGACGAATGAAGTTTTTACAAATCGCAGTTCTTATGATCGTGGTTCGCAAGAACGCATCTATGATTATTTGAAGGAAAAAAACAGAAAAGATTGATGAATTCATAAAAAAGGCCTGCTTGTGAGAGCAGGCCTTCTGTTATTTTATGACATATCCTTCTGCAATACTTTGGTAAACCTTGTAATTGCGGAAGGTTTTATAGTCAAATTCTTGACTGACACTATCGGTGATGGTTTCTAGTGAGTCTTTCAATTTCTCATTGCTTTGGGTGTTGGGGTCGATAATATAAACATCCTCAAAATTCTTTAATGAGGTAGAATCTGTATTCAAAAACAGGTTCCATTCGGGCAATCCCGACCACGAATAATTTAAGTGACTTCGATTGGATACATAGTTTTTAATTTCATTCTCGTTTTTGATTTCAACAATGGATAGAATTACTTCTTCCATTTCATTAGTATTAGTAACAGCTTTCCAGTTACAAATAATAGTATTTGTGGTGGTGTTCCATTCCACAAATGCTGATTCATTTTTAAATACAATCATGTTGGAAGCGATTGTTCATGATTAACAGTATAACATATTTAGATGGAAAAGACGGTGACTAAAAGCCCTCCTCTTTTGTTTTAACAATGTATGAAATTATTTTATAAATTATTAGTGATCAGTACCTTATTATGGAATTTTTAATTTTTTTCTTTTTATTCACATTCTAGAGAGTGATCAGAAACTTCAAAATTCATGAATCTGTAAGAGTAATGCCACCATTCTGTGGAGGTGGGGCCAAAGCCGTGTTTCCACATTGTGTCCGCCAGTAATCGCCTATGTTCTAATACCTTTGGAGGTAAATCCTGATAGGCCGGCCAAGCTTCTTTCCCAAAAAAATCATACGGTGTGCCCATTTCTACCTGTTTTCCATCCATGGTACAAAGTGTTAAATCGACAGCCGAGCCTCTGTTATGCCATGAACCTTTTCTAGGATCAGCAACATAACGGCGGTCAGGATAGACATTCCACATTTTCCATTGTACACTTAATGGGCGGTAACAATCAAATAATTTCAATCTATAACCCTTTTTAAGAAGTTCATGTTGTACCTTTATAAGCTGTAAAGCCACTTTTTTACGAAGCATTGCTTTGGGACAGGGGTAGAGCACTTTTTTTGTGAAGTTGTTGGACGTCGCATAGCGGATGTCAAGTACAAACATGCTGTCTAGTTTAATCAATTCCACAAAAGAAGAATCAGATAAATCAGCAATAGATTGCCAGTATTTGTCTTGTGCTATCTTTTTTTTGATCATAGAGTGAATAATTTCATCCATTTTAGTATCAATGACCAAAGGAACCGTATATAATAAAGTGACCGTTTCTTGTTTTTTGTTACAGCTGTTTGTCAAGAGAAAAAGGAAAAAAATACAAACAAATTTGTTGAGCATCTGTTTTATAACTTTAGGATATAAATTAAATGAGTTTTTATAAAGGAGAAGAAATTTTTTTAGGGAAGCAACTTTTAGGTGAATTGTATGCCTGCAATCATGAAGCACTTAACAGCCCGGAAGCCATGAAAGAGATAATGGAAAAGGCGGCATTAGCGGCAAATGCAACTATTGTACAGTCCGTTTTTCATCATTTTTCACCTTATGGGGTTTCTGGAGTAGTAGTTATTCAAGAAAGTCATTTTGCAGTACACACATGGCCTGAGCATCAGTTTGTTTCCGTAGATTTTTACACCTGTGGAGAAACCGCATTTCCTGAAAAAGCAATGCAGTATTTGATAGAAGTGCTGTCTGCTGCAGAATACGATTTAAAAGAAGTGAAAAGAGGAGAATTAAATAAAATTGAAAAATTCATTACGGAAGAGTAAATTTTTTAATTCACTCAATTAAAGTTCTTAAATTTGCAATGTTCTCAAATAAAAAATACACTAATGGAAGTTACTATAGATCATAAATCAGGCTACTGCTTCGGCGTTGAGTTTGCCATTCAAATGGCAGAGGAAGAAATGGACGACTCTGGAAAACTGTACTGTTTAGGAGATATTGTTCATAATGATATGGAGGTCAAACGTCTACGTGAAAAAGGTTTGGTGGTGATTGACCGTGAGCAGTTAAAAGAACTGAGTGACTGCAAAGTATTAATTAGAGCGCATGGTGAGCCTCCTGCCACTTATAGAACTGCCATTGAAAACAATATTGAATTAATTGATGCATCTTGTCCGGTTGTTTTGAAACTGCAGAACCGTGTAAAAAATGCATATGATAAAACATCTAGCAAAGAAGGACAGCTAGTCATTTATGGTAAGCCAGGGCACGCAGAGGTGATTGGTCTTACGGGGCAGACAGGCGATAACTGTATTATTGTAACAGGAATCGAAGATCTGAAATTAGTAGATTTCAATCAGCCAGTGACATTGTTTAGCCAGACTACTAAATCCACAAAAGGGTTTTATGAGTTAAAAGCTGAAATTGAAAAAAGAATAGATGAGGTGCATGGAGAAGGCGCACATGAAACGCTTTTTAATGCCAATGACAGCATTTGCCGACAAGTTTCCAATCGAGAGCCTCAAATGGTGAAGTTTTCAGGAGAGATGGATGTTATCATCTTTGTGAGTGGTAAGAAATCGTCCAACGGTAAGGCACTTTATAATGTGTGCTTGAAAAATAACCCGAGAAGTTATTTTGTAGAAAATGAGAATGAGATTGACTTATCATGGATTAATGTAGGTGATAAAGTAGGTATCTCTGGTGCAACTTCTACTCCGATGTGGTTGATGGAACAAGTGAAGGATTACTTAGAGTCGCATGAAAAATTTGCTGTCTTGAGTTAATTTATTTTGTTAAAATATATTAAGAAGGAGAGCCGAAATGCTTTCCTTTTTTTATATCTGCACGTTTATGCTTGTTAATGACGAGTTGCGTTTTTGTTGATTATTTGTGTAAATAATTGATTATTAGTTATTTATTATCTAAAGTATATTTAACATAGCATACGTGATTTCTTAAATAAACATGCGTGTTTCTATTATTTGTAAGTTAGAATAATAAAAAGTTGTAATTATTTACATTTATTAATGAAGATAATCGCGTTAGTGTTTGCGTGTTTATGCGTGTTTTGTTATGTTTGTGGTGTAATCAAAACACTTTATCTAATAAAAAATGCTAAAAGAAGAAAGACAACAATTTATCTTGGATGAGATCAGAAAAAACAACAAAGTTTTGTCATCTGAGTTAAGTATCTCCTTAAATGTATCGGAAGATACAATTAGAAGAGATCTGAGAGAGTTGTCTGACTCTGGAAAAATCAGAAGGGTGCACGGTGGAGCTGTGAAAAATGCAGACAACACTGAAAACCATGCTGATGTATCCACTTATATCCCATTTAGTTATGAGGATAGAGAGGTGTACTCCAAAGCAAAGAAAGAGGTGATTGCTGACAAGGCAATTTCTTTGATCAAAGATGATTTAGTGATTTTGATTGACGGTGGTACCACCAATTTGGAGATTACGAAAAAGTTGCCAAAAGACTTGAAAGCGACCATTATCACAAACTGTTTGCCTATTGCTACAAGTCTGGCACCTTATCGTTTTCTTGATGTTTATTTCTTGGGAGGTAAATTGCTTCCAAACGCTTTGGTTACTGTAGGTTATTCAGTGATCAATGAGCTTTCAGACATCAAAGCAGATTTATGCTTTATGGGAACAAGAAGTATTGACGTCAACCGTGGTATTACTGATATTGATAGAGAAGAAGTAGAAGTGAAAGGAGCTATGGCAAATGCTTCAAGAAAAGTGATTTCAGTGGCGGCTTCAGACAAACTGATGACGGCACAACCTTTCTTGGGTGTGAAGCTAAAGCATGTAAATACAATAATTACAGAATTAAATCCTACCTCCGAGTTGCTGAGACCGTTTGTAAATGAGGGAGTTGAGGTGATTTAAGAGCTGTCAAATTATGAAATGAAATGAATTAAAAGAACCTATTATATAATCAAAAACTACCTTCTGTTTATTTATTGGATCCGCTTTTAAAAAAGGCGGAATAGTCACTCTATTTTTCAAATTTCAAGGAGTATTTTCTTTGAAATGTAACGGAAGAGTAGCAATGTTATATATTTAGATCAATCTTCTGACAACACAGAAATTCATCTTTCTGAATTTAAATTTTTATAAAAAACTTAAGCTACGACAGGTAGAGGGGACGCTCTATGCCTAATGTATCGAACTTTATTTTCGTATCTAATCTATTCATTTGACAAACATGAGAAAATGTCTACTAACGTTATTGGGCATCCTTTGGATGTTGGGTAACACCTATGCTCAAGATCGAGCAGTAACTGGTATAGTTCAAGACGCTGCTGATAAATCGCCACTTCCAGGCGTGAACGTCTTAGTAAAAGGTACATCATTAGGTTCTGTGACAGATCTTGATGGTAAATTCACGATTTTATTAAAAGAAGATCAAAACACATTAGTATTTTCATTTATAGGTTATCAATCACAGGAAGTAAATGTTGCTTCTTCATCTAACGTAAATGTAAGTTTAGAGATTGATGCTGAGGAACTTGATGAGGTTGTAGTAACAGCCTTAGGTATCGAAAGAGAGGAGAGATCTCTTGGTTATGCAGTTCAAGGTGTAAAAGCGGAAGATATGGGTAACGGTGCCGCTACCGGTAACATGATGAACTCATTATCTGGTAAAGTGGCAGGTGTACAAATCACTCCTTCAAATGGTGCAGGTTCTGCTTCAAAAGTGATTATCCGTGGTAATGCTATGTTAGGTGGTAATAACCAACCGTTATATGTAATTGACGGAGTTCCGATTTCAAATAATATCTTAGCAGATGGTAGTGATGGAGATGAGTCAGATATCTCTACAGGTGACGGTCTTTCATCTTTAAACCCAGATGATATTGCTGAAATGTCAGTATTGAAAGGTGGTTCAGCAACAGCACTTTACGGTTCAAGAGCGATCAACGGTGTAATCTTAATTACTACAAAATCAGGTAAAAAAGGATCATCAGGTGTTGATTTCTCACAAGGATTCTCTTTAGACTTTGTGGGTATCACTCCAAATGAGCAAAGCGTATACGGTAACGGTTCAGATGGCCGTTTAGCATCAGATAGAGATCAATTAGGCATGTGGGGTCCTAAAATTGAAGGACAATTAAACACAGCTTATTATGACGGTAAGGAAAGAGCACTTACGTATTACAACAACTATGACGATTTCTTCCGTACAGGTTTAACGAGCAATACTTCGGTAAGTGCTTATGGATCAACAGAAAAAGGATCTATCCGTTTCTCTTATTCAAATATGGATAACAAAGGTATGGTTCAAAACTCTACTTACAAGAGAAACACATTCTCAATTAAAGGTGATGTGAAATTGAGTGAGAAAATTAAAGTTGATGCTCGTCTTAACTACACAAACCAAAAAGCGAATAATAGATTGGTTATGGGTAGTTCAGTAAACTCATACATGTCAATGTTGATCGGTATGCCTTCTACAATTTCACACCACTGGTTGAAAGATTACAAAGATGAGTTAGGAAGACCAATTGGTTACACAAATAACGAGCAAAACCCTTACTGGTACATTCACGAGCGTAAAAACGAGGATGAGTTGAATCGTGTAGTTGGTATGGCTTCAGTAACTTATAATATCACAGAAGACTTAAAAATCTTAGGCCGTACAGGTGTTGATTACAGTGCTATGAGATTGAATGTTTTAGATCCATTATATTCTCCATGGCAGCCACAAGGTAGAGCGTTTGAAAGAACAAGCCTTGAAATGGAATCGAACTCAGACTTCTTAGTTTCATACAATAAGAAAGTAGGTAAATTTGATATCAATGTAAACGCAGGTGGTGCTTACTTACATCAAATCAGAAACTTCACAGATGTAGGATCATCAAAATTCTCATCATCTGATTTCCAAAACCCTGGAGCAGGTAGTGATGTATTCCAAGCGTACTCTACTTATGAAATGATGATGACTTCATTATATGCAACAGCTTCAGTAGGTTACAATGGTTATTTATACTTAGACGCATCTGTTCGTAATGACTGGTCATCAACTTTACCAATGCACAATAACTCATTCTTGTATCCTTCATTATCAGGTACTTGGGTATTCTCAGACATGGATTGGAGTGTTCCTGAATGGTTATCATTTGGTAAGTTGAGAGCTTCATGGGCACAAGTTGGTTCAGCAACAGATCCTTATAGCTTGTACTTGCAATATGACATTGATAACTGGGATCACAACGGCTTAAACTTCGGTAACATCAAAGGTAATGATATTCCAAATGCCAACTTGAAACCAGCAATCCAAACTTCTTATGAATTTGGTATCGACTTAAGATTATTCAATGATAAGTTAGGAATTGATGTTGCACGTTACTCATCATCTTCAGTAAATCAAATTATCCCAGTATCTATTTCAGATGTATCAGGATATGATAGAGCAATCATCAACGCAGGTGAGATTGTGAACAAAGGTTGGGAATTTGCAATGGATTTCAAAGCAATTGAAAAAGGAAACTTCAAATGGACTACAGCTGTAAATGCAGCATATAACTACAACGAAGTAGTTTCATTAACAGAAGGCGTAGATTTCTATGAAATCGCTTCAGCAGGTGGAATTTCTATCCAAGCTAACCCAGGTCAAGCTTACGGAGCATTAGTAGCGAAGAAAGCATTAAGAACACCTGAAGGAGGGTTTGTAGTAGACGGCGAAGGTCGTATTATGCAAGAAGATGAGCCTTCAATCATCGGTAACGGTGTACAGCCTTGGATGGCAGGTTGGAGAAACACATTCAACTATAAAAACTTAAGCGTTTCAATCCTTATTGACGGTAAGTTTGGTGGCGATATCTACTCTTCAACAAATGCTTCAATGTATGCTTCTGGTAAGCATGAAAACACTGTAGCAGGAAGAGAAGAATTCTACAGCGGAGGTACTTGGAACCCTGGTAATCTTTACACAGCAGTGGAAGGAGACAATGGAGATGTTACTTATGAGAAATTTGAAGGTAACGTAGATCCACAACAGTACTGGGGTCGTTATGGAGGAATTGCAGAGTTTAACTTATACGATGCATCTTTCATCAAGCTTAGAGAGGTTTCAGTTTCATACATGTTACCTAAGCAATGGATTCAAAAGACTCCAATCAAAAACTTAAGCCTAACTGCTTCAGCATTTAACGTAGGTTACTTATGGAAAAGCACTCCAAATGTTGACCCTGAAGCAAGTTTCAGTTCAAGAAATGTATCGGGTGTAGAGTCAGCGACTTTAGCACTGCCAAGAACATTGAACTTCAAGTTAAATGCTAACTTCTAAAAGTTGAAATAATGAAATTAAGAAATATATTATTAGCGGCTACTGTTGCTGCATCATCACTAATGGGTTGTACTCACAGATTCGAAGAGATAAATGACAACCCTTGGACATCAAACGACATCGATGTAAAACACGTCATGGCCTTTTCTCAAGCAAAAATGTATGCTTCAGGTCATGAGGCTTGGAGATCATCTATCATTATGGGTGGAGCTTATGCTCAAAATACAGCTTGTCTTTACTCAACGGGTATGGGATTCACTACCAATGATGGTTATACTGAACCTACCTTCTCATTATTGTTCAAAGATATTATCAAGAACATTGAGGATTCAAAGGTGAGACTTGCTCAAACAGAAGGAAACGAGCACTACATTGCTCAGTTTGATATTATTAAAGTAGTGAATATGCTTCGCGCAACAGAGTTGTACGGTGATATTCCTTACTCTACTGCCGGTAAAGGTTTCACTGAAGGGATTTACTACCCTGTATATGAATCTCAAGAGGAAGTATTAGAAATGATGGTAACGGACCTTGTAAATGCAAGAACGGCAATCATGGCTTCTTCTGATGAGAAATTCACTTCACATGATGCGTATGATGCTTCTACAGGTAAAAAAGATCAATACACTAGATTAGCCAACTCATTACTGATCAAAATCGGTATGTTGATGTCAGAAGCGAAACCTTCAAGAGGTGCTGAGATCTTCAAAATGGGTTATACGCATGAAGGTGGTTATATTACATCATGGGCTGATGCTTCTTTCGTAAGACACGTTGAGGCAGGTGGTCCTTGGGGACAGCACGTAAATGGTGTTGGTATTGCGGTTGAAGGTCAAGTAGGTGGTTTCTCTTATGCTTACCTTTCAGATGTAGCATTGAAATACATGCAAGCTAATCATGACCCTCGTATTTTCAGAATTGTAGCGCACTGTGATTACACTGGCGGTGTGAGCAAGGCAGTTACTAACCCTTCATTGTACCATGACTTTGATCCATTTGCTCAGGCAGGTGCTGAAGGTGAATTCAAGAAAGTACACTTCAGAGGTGTTCGTTTTGGTGACAACGGTGATGGTAACAGAGGTTTATTCCACAAGAAAGATGATGGCGGAACACAGCAGGCATCTTTCTGGAAAGATCAGAACGCGGGTGGAAGAGCAGCATATGCATTCGAAAACCAAGGTCAGTTGCTTACATTGGCAGGTATGAACCCAGCAACGTTCAACAGAACAATGCCTTCAATTGTAATAGGTGCTGATGAGGTAGCTTTCTTAATTGCTGAAGCCTCAACAATTCCTGCTTACGGCGTGAATGATGCAGAAGCATTCAGAAGAGGTGTAGAATTAGCCATCTCTAAATACGATGCACTTGGTTTTGGTGGTGGAGACTATGAGAATACTTTCTCTAATCTTTACAAGGAGCAAACGGATGCTAACTACAACCATAATGAGAACAAAACACAATATGTAAACGATGCAGTAGCAAGATATAATGCGGCTGCAGATAAGCGTGATATTGTAGTGACAGAACACTGGTTGTCTCAAATTGGAAACGGTTACAATTCATTCTCTTTAGTGAACCGTACGGGTGGTCCTTCATTCTTGAATAAAGTAGTTCCTGCAGAAGCTAGAGATTATGATCTTCCTTCATTTGATAAAGATCCAGTTGAAAATGCAGATGCAACGGTAGATGGAACATTTGAAGTAGTATTACATAGAGGTGGTGTGACTGATTATACTAGACCATCACGTTTCCCTTACCCTAATAAGGAGTTGAACGCCAATGGTAATAATGTTGGTCAAGCGATGCAAAGACAGAGAGGTTCAATTTCTGAAGCTACTCACTTCATCGCAGTGCCACAATGGTACAGTAAAAAATAATCTGAGAGCCTGAGAAATCAGGAAACGGTTAAAACTAATAGATGAACACTAATGAGACCTGGTAAAATTTGCCGGGTCTCTTTTTTTGTATACAGAAAATATCACTATTCTAAGATAATTGTCTTGCTAAAAACAATTCGTATAACAATGAATTATCTCATATTGACCACATCTGAAACATTAAATTAAACTTTTTAGTTCGGTGCGATTAGAATTGTTCTAGTTCATCTTTGAATAGTGATTTAAGAGTTTGATAAATAGTTGAATGGCTTAGAGAATTAAAAAATAAAGTCTATTTTAATTAATGAACTCAAAGTAAAACCATAAAAAAACAAAGGTCTAATCATTATTTATAACTAATTATTTCTTATTCAATTTACAATGAAAAAATACTTACTAATGCTACTTAGCGTCCTTGTCATGCAAGGTAATTTGTTGGCACAGGAAAAAGTGGTGACAGGTACTGTAAAAGACATAACGGACGGCTCAGCTCTACCAGGAGTAAATGTTTTGGTGAAAGGAACAGCTTCTGGTACAGTAACAGATTTAGATGGTAAATTTTCCATCTCTTTAACAGACGATCAAAATACACTAGTCTTCTCATTTATAGGATATACTTCAAAAGAGGTGGATGTTTCTTCTGCTTCTGATATAACAGTTGATTTGGAAGTGGATGCAGAGGAATTGGAAGAAGTGGTAGTTACTGCCTTGGGTATTGAACGTTCTGAACGTTCGCTGGGGTATGCCATGTCTGAGGTAGATTCTGAAGAACTAGGTTCTGCCGGTAATTCTGCCAATGTGATGAACTCCCTTTCAGGTAAAGTGGCAGGGGTGCAAGTCGCTCCCGTTTCTGGTGGAGCAGGCTCTTCCTCAAGAGTAGTGATCAGAGGAAATGCCGTTTTGAGCGGTAATAACCAACCACTTTATGTAGTCGATGGTGTTCCAATTTCAAATAATCAAGTGAAAGATGCAGGTGATAGTTCTGATTCAGGAGATGTAAATACTGGTGACGGTTTATCTTCTATTAACCCTGATGATATAGAATCAATGTCAGTTTTGAAAGGTGGATCGGCAACAGCTTTATACGGTTCTAGAGCAATTAATGGCGTGGTTTTGATTACAACGAAGTCTGGGACAAAAGGGAAAGCATTAGGAGTTGATTTTAATGTGGGTGTCACATTTGATGCTTTGGGAATTACGCCGAAAGACCAAAAGACATACGCTCAAGGTACAAATGGTACGCTTCCTCCAGATTCAGATCCTAAATCTGTAACATCTATGTGGGGTCCGAAAATCAACGGGCAGTCAATGCGTTTCTTTGATGGAGTAACAAGACCTGTAGGTGCTTATGATAATTATAGAAGTTTCTTCAACACTGGACGTACATGGAATACGAACGTTGCATTAACTTCAAGCAATGACAAATCTACAGTGCGTTTTTCTTACGGAAACATGGACAGTAAAGGACAAGTGGATCATTCTACTTATAAAAGGAATACGTTTAACCTGAGAGGGAAAACGAAGATGATTAATGATAAACTTTCTTTAGATGCAAGAGTAACATATGTCAATCAGCAAGCTCATAACAGGCTGGAAATGGGTAATTCGGTGAATAACTACATGGCCAATTTTGTGCAAATTCCGAATACAATTAAAGAGGAATGGCTAAAGAACTATAAAGATCCAACAACAGGGAGACCAATAGGTTATAATAATGATGATGAAAACCCTTACTGGACTTTAAATGAAGTGGTCAATGAAGATAAGCTTGATAGAATAATCGGTATGGTGAGCTTGACGTATGAGTTTACTGATTACTTAAAATTGATGGGTAGAGGAGGTACAGATTACAGTACCTTCCGTCAGAATGTATTACAACCATTATTCACTCCAAGGTTCTCTCAAGGTAGAGCTTTTGAAAGAACCAATCTCGATCGAGAAAACAACTTTGATTTTCTTTTGATGTTTCATAAACAGTTTGGAGATTTTGATATTACAGCCAATGCTGGAGGTGCTTACATGCATAAAGAAGTAGATTATACTGATTCAGGTTCAGAGAATTTTACAGCCATTGACTTCCAAAATCCTCTAGCAGGTTCTTCAAGGTTCCAAGATTTCAGAAAGAGTGAGAGAGCAATTGCTTCGGTTTATGGTACAGCTTCGGTAGGTTATAAAGGTTATCTATTTTTAGATGTTTCTGCAAGAAATGACTGGTCTTCTACACTTCCATTGAATAATAACTCATTCTTCTATCCGTCTTTATCGGCGTCATGGATCTTCTCAGATATGGACTGGACCATGCCGGATTGGTTCTCCTTTGGTAAAGTTCGTGCTTCAGTAGCACAAGTTGGTTCTGATACTGACCCTTATAAACTTAATTTGAGATACGGACTAGATGGATGGAATCATAATGGGGTGAATATTGGTAATGTAGAAGGTGGAGAAATTCCGAATAGTACATTGAAACCTGCAATTCAAACTTCTTATGAGGTGGGCATTGACCTTCGATTCTTTGAAAATAGATTCGGATTGGATTTCGCATGGTATAAATCATCTTCTGTAAATCAGATTTTGGGTGTAGATATTTCTAAAGGCTCAGGATTTGAAAGAGCATTGATTAATGCAGGGCAGATTGATAATTCAGGTATCGAATTGATGTTGAATTATATGCCAATTCAGAATGATAACTTCTCATGGGATATCACATTAAATATGGCCTATAATGATAATGAGGTTGTTTCTCTGACAGAAGGTGTAAATTCATTCCAGTTATTATCATTAGGTAGTGTATCCGTTCAAGCAATTCCTGGTGAAGCTTACGGTGTGATTGTCGGAAAGAAATTTAAAAGACACCCAGATAGCAATAGCATTATAGTAGATGACAGCGGTAGACCGGTGGCTGATGATGGTGTTCATATTATTGGTAACGGTGTACAACCGTGGATGGCCGGTTTGAGAAATTCATTTACATATAAAAATGTATCCTTCTCCTTCTTGATTGATTCAAAATGGGGTGGAGAGATTTATTCTTCAACCGAATCGAACCTTTATAACTTAGGAAAGCATGAATCAACATTGACAGGAAGAGATGAGTTTTATGATCCTAACCAAACATGGAATCCAGGTGGATTGGTAAGAGAAGATGGATCTCCATTTACAGATAATATCGATCCAGAACAATATTATGGAGCGGTAGCAGGGATTTCAGAGCATTTTATTTACGATGCCTCTTTTGTGAAATTAAGAGAAGTGACTTTGTCATATAGATTCTCAAAAGAACTGCTTGGAAAAACGCCAATACGTAACCTTACATTATCAGCCAACGCATTCAACTTATTCTATTTATGGAGAAACACTGATAATATAGATCCTGAATCTTCATTTACAAGTGGAAATGGTCAAGGTATTGAATTTGCCAACTTAACAATCCCAAGAACTTTCGGATTTAAATTAAATGCTAACTTCTAAATTCTCTTTGATAATGAAATTCATAAAATATTCTATATATAGTATTCTTTCCCTTTTGATGCTGATCGGGTGTACCGATACGTTTGAGGAAATGAATAAAGATCCATGGAAAAGTAATAATCTGGATCCAAAACATTTGTATACTTTCTCTCAGTTAAAAATGTTTTCTAGTGGTCACGAAGGCTTTAGAGGAAATCTTATTATGTCTAGTCCGCTGTCTCAAAATTTGGCTTGTAATTATACACAAGGATCAGGTTTTAGACGAAATGATGGTTATACAGAAGCAACGTGGAGTTTGATTTTTGGCGATGTGATGAAAAATATTGCTGATATTCAAAGTCGCTTGGGTGATCAGGAAGGGCAAGAAGGTAAAATTGCACAAGCACAAATCGTTAAAGTGGTCAACTTGCTTAGAATGACGGCACTTTATGGTGATATACCTTATACTGAGGCAGGGCAAGGATTCACTGACCGTAATTTTTATCCTAAGTTTGATGATCAGGAAACAGTCTTGAATACTATGGCCACAGAGTTGGAACAGGCTAGAGGTGTATTATTAAATTCGGCTACAAATACGAATCTGTTTACAAACTCTGAATCAGCAGAATTATATGAACCGAGTACAGTTGGAGCTGAAAAATATGTGAGATTGGCGAATTCATTGTTGATGAAAATTGGGATGATGATGTCACATGCCGACCCAACCAAAGGACAGGAGATTTTCTTAAAAGGTATGAATGGTGACGGTGGTTATATCACAGATTGGTCCAATGCTGTCTATGTAAATCATGTAGATGTGGGTGGTCCATGGGGACAACATATCAATGGTACAGGCGTTGCAGTGAGAGGGGAAGTAGGTGGTTTTTCAGGTCCGTTTATGAGTGAATTGGCTTTGAAAAACATGCAACAGAGGCAAGACCCTAGATTGTTTAGAATTACATCACATTTGACGCAAGATGGAAGTGCTTATGTAAGTATGGAAGATACTGCGCGATATACTAATTTTGATCCTTTTGCACAGGCAGGGGGTCCTAACGAGTTTAAAGAAGTGCATTACAGAGGAATGAGATATGGAGAAAACGCTTTTGGAACGAAGGGACTTTTCCATAATTCGAGTTCGGATCAAGTGGTTCAGGCGGCACTTTGGACTGACCAAACCGATTATAAGTTTGAGGATAAAGGACAATTTGCGACATTGGCAAGTTTAGCTCCAGCAACGTACAACAGAGTGACGCCTTCTATAGTTATTGGTGCAGATGAGATGAATTTTATGCTTGCTGAAGCAGTGTTGATCTACGGAGTGGCTGGAGATGCGAAAACCTATTTTACAAATGCAGTGACTTTAGCATTAGCAAAGTACGATGCAATCAATTTTCCAGGAAAAGAGTTTGAGACTAAAATGGAGGAATTGTATAAGCGTCAAACAAATAATGCCTATGATCATGATAATGCCGTAGCTACATATATTACGAATGCCAATCAAGCTTATGATGACGCATCTGATAAATTAGAGGTGATCGCTTATGAAAGTTGGATTTCGAATATTGGTGATGGTTACAATGCTTTTGCAAATTGGAATAGAACCAATAAACCTTCTATAGTAAGAGCTACATTGTCTCAAGATGATGATGGTACTTATGATTTGCCTTCCTATCCGGGTGATCCATTATTAGAAACGCTAACACCTTCTGCTACACCAGAAAATGTGCCGTTGCATTTAGGTGGTGTGACGAACTATGTAAGACCTGCACGTTTCCCTTATCCAGACAGAGAATTAACGGTGCACCCGTCTGAAACGAATAGAGTAATTGCAGAGCAAAGAGCGAATTCACCAAGCAACCCTGATTTTATAGGTATAAAACAGTGGTACAGCTTTAGATAAAATTATAGATAATACCTCTAGTAAATACTACTAGAGGTATTTTTGTGTGCCTTTATTTTTGGAACATTAAACAGAATGATATAAATCTTTGTTTATTTACAAAGGTTAGCAATTTTATGCATGTTTTTGCATGTTTGGATGCGTGATTATTACTGTTTTTTTTTATTTTTGCTGTACAAAGAACACTTTATGATAACCGCACCATTATTGGTCATACTAAAATTAATTACCGTGTCGATCTTAAATTACATCAAGAATACCTTAAAAGTCGTTGCTTTTACGCCTATGATTGCAATGACGGCCTGTACTGACGAAATGCCGAAACAGGCAGAAGAACAGCAATTAGTTGATTTTGTTGATCCATTGATCGGCACAGGTGAGCATGGACATACTTTTCCAGGAGCAACATTACCTTATGGTGGTGTTCAGTGTAGCCCTATCAACGGAGTAAGTGGATGGGACTGGGTAAGTGGTTATCATATTTCAGATTCATTATTAATTGGTTTTGGACACCTGCATTTAAGCGGAACGGGTATTGGTGATTTAAACGATTTGATCGTATTGCCTACAGCCAAAGAGCATACCTTGGATGCCATGGAGCAAAACAGAAATAACCTTCCTTACACGCAACGTTATTCTCACGAGAATGAAACGGCAAAACCAGGTTATTATGCTGTTTTACTTGAAAACAGTGGTATTAAAGCTGAAATGACAACGGGAACAAGAGTTGGTTTTCATAGATGGACTTACCCACAGTCAGCAGAAAAACCTTCGATGATTGTAAACCTTGGATTTGCAGTCAACTGGGACGGTGTAACGAAGTCGTCTTTGATTCAGTTGGATGATTATAGAGTACAAGGTGAGCGTCTTTCTCAAGGATGGGCTGAAGATCAGAGAGTATATTTTGAAATGAAATTCTCTCAACCAATTGAGAAAATCAATATTGAAAAAGAAGGAGAGCGATTAGTGGCGCAAGTGTTCTTTAAAAGTGTTGATGCTCAAAATCAAGTTACTGCAGCAGTAGGAGTTTCTTCTGCAACTCTTGAAGGTGCACATGTGGCATTGGAGCAAGAAGCAGCGGGTTATGATTTTGATTTAAAGAAACAAAAAGCAAGTGATATTTGGGAAGAGGCATTAAATCAGATCAAAATCACTACAAAAGATAAGAAGTCAAGAGAGATTTTCTACACGGCATTATACCATTCTAAGATCGCTCCCGTAACGCATTCAGATGCACAAGGAAATTATAAAGGAGCAGATCATGAGCTTCATCATGCTAATGGTTTCAGATATTACAGTACGTTCTCACTTTGGGACACTTTCAGAGCTGTACATCCGTTATCAACTATTGTGGAGTCAGAAAAGAGAAATGCTGATTTTATCAATTCAATGTTAGCACACTTTGATGAAACAGGTCTTCTGCCGGTTTGGGCATTAGCAGGTAATGAAACCAACTGTATGACAGGTTATCATGCTATGCCGGTTTTAGCAGATGCGGTATTGAAAGGTATTGATGATATTGATCCTAAGCGTGTTTATGAAGCAATGAAGGTGACTTCAATGCAAGATGAACGTGACTTGAAAGCGTATAAAAAATACGGATTCATTCCTTCTGATAAAGGTGGTGAGTCAGTGACGAAAACATTAGAATATGCTTATGATGACTGGTGTATTGCTCAAGTAGCAAAACACGTAGGTGATGAAGCTGGTTATGCCAAATACATGAAACGTTCGGAAGGTTATAAACCACTTTTCGATCCGGAAACAGAATTTATGAGAGGTCGTATGACAAACGGTAAATTCAGATTGCCATTTGACCCAGCGGAAGCAAATCACAGAGAAAATACTGATTATACAGAAGGAAATGCTTATCAGCACAGCTGGTTTGTATTGCAGGATATTCAAGGTTTGGTTGATTTATTCCCTTCTAAAAAAGCATTTGTAGCAAAATTGGATGAATTGTTTACAGTATCATCAGAGTTGACAGGTGATAATGTGTCTCCAGATATTACAGGTCTAATCGGTCAGTATGCACATGGTAATGAACCATCGCATCATATTGCTTACCTATACAACTATGCAGGTGAAGCTTGGAAATCACAAGAAAAAATACACGAAATTCTTTTTACACAATATGATAATACTCCTGAGGGAATCAGTGGTAATGAGGATTGTGGTCAAATCTCAGCTTGGTATGTATTCAGTAGCTTAGGTTTCTACCCAGTCAATCCAGCACAAGGAATTTATGTGATCGGTACACCAATTTTTGAAGAAGCAGAAATTAATACTTCGACAGGAAAACAATTTAAAGTTATAGCTAAAAACGTGTCGAAGGAAAACAAATACATCAACAAAATTACACTGAACGGTAAAACGATTGACCGTTTGTACATCACTCATAAAGAGATCATGAGTGGAGGAGCGTTGGAATTTGAGATGACTAATGTGCCTAATAAACAATTGGGAGCTCAAAATGCCATCCCAATGAAAGCATTCTAGATATTAAATTTATTAACCATATACAGCTCAAAGTAGGAGCTGAAAAACAAGAAAAAAGAGGAGGGACTACGGGACTAATGACTCCTCTTTTTTGACTAAGGATTATGAATGTAACGTTAGAAATTTGCTCCTATACGGTGGATTCCGCCATTAACGCCCAGAGAGGCGGAGCAGATAGAATAGAACTATGTGGAGGAAGATTAGAAGGGGGAACTACGCCAAGCGTGGGGATGATGAAATTGGTTCGAAAATATGTAGATATAGACGTTTACCCAATTATCAGACCTCGTGGAGGTGACTTCTTTTTTACAGACCTTGAGTTTGAGGAGATGTTGGAAGACATCAAAATAGCCAAGGAATCAGGCATGAACGGTGTGGTGATTGGTGCACTGACCGCTGATGCTGAAATTGATGTGGAAAGATGCAAAGCTTTGGTGGATGAGGCAAAACCTTTAGGGGTGACTTTCCATAGAGCTTTTGATATGGCCAGAGATACTGAAAAGGCACTGGAAGACTTGATTACTTTGGGTGTGGATAGAGTATTGACTTCAGGTCAGATGATGACGGCGCCAGAAGGTGTCAAGGTATTAAAAGATTTAGTAAAACAAGCAGATGGCCGTATTGAAATCATGGCAGGAAGTGGCGTTTTACCAAATAATGTGAAAGAAATTATTGAAAATACAGGAGTTACAGCAGTGCATTCCTCTGCCTCTAAATTGGTGGATAGTCAGATGACATTCAAAAACAATGGAGTGGCAATGAGTAAAGAAAGCACTGGCTCAGAATATTTAAGAGCGGTAACCTGTGATAAAACTGTACAATCTCTTAAACAGGAAATAAATAAATAAACGACAAATGAAACAGCAGATTCTTCAACTACTCGCTTTAACTGTACTCATGGTAAGCTGTGGCCCTAAGGAAATTCCTTCAATCGGCAGTAAAGTTTATCATGTTTTTGATCAAGAGCACCTTTACTTTGATCCTGAATTAACAAAAGACGGCATCAGAGTAAGTGATACACAACCTTTCTATATTGAATCAGGACGTATCATGCTTCGTAAACTAAATATTCCAAAATTCGAACGTGAAACGAAAGTCTCTATTATTGTAGAGGAAACTTCTGCAGGTGATCGTTGGGATAAGGCAGGGTCAGTGTTTGTGATGGATGCCAATGGTGTAAATATGTTGACGGTTGCTCGTGAGAAATATGAGTTAGAGCACAGCGATGATGCCGAGGAAACGGATAATTATCCTGGTATGATTGCAGAAGGAGAATATAAACCTGCTGTGGAGTTGATGCGTTTTATGACACCGTTTGGAGTGGGGCATTATTCGAAGCAAGATACCTCAAAGTACCCTAACAGAATGCCGGTTTACATTGATGGATGGGCTGAAAAGGCCATGTGGAAACAAGACATCACACAACTTTTACCATTACTAGAAGGTGAAGTTTATGTAGGTGTTCACATTGATACATGGACAAAAGAAGGTTACAAAGTGGATGTTAAGCTAAGATTTGAGGAATCAGAAAATGCTTATGAACCTGCTAAGAAACGTTGGGTAGCACCAGTGTTAAACTCTGTAAGATATATTCCGCCTCAAAGAGGTTGCGATAAATTCCAAAGAGCAGATGTAGGTACTTCTGTTGAAGTCCCTGCCAATGCCAAAGACATTCAAATGGCTTATATCACAACAGGTCATGGTGGTCACTCAGGTGGTGACGAGTTTGTGCCGACTGAGAATATCATCAAACTTGATGGTCAAGAGCTATTTAAGTTTACGCCTTGGAGAACAGACTGTGCTTCTTTCCGTAGATTTAACCCAACTTCAGGTGTTTGGTTAAAGAAAAGAAAAGTAGATTACATAGACTGGGAAGCAAAAGGCTATAGAACGAAAGAAATTGAAGAGCCGGAAGCATCATCAGATTTGTCAAGATCAAACTGGTGTCCTGGTTCTGACGTACCGCCAATGATTATTCCGATGGAAAAGATTTCGGGTAAACATGAAATAACAGTGAGTATGCCAACAGCACAAAAGCTGAAGGAAGGAGAGCAAAACTTCTGGTTTGTTTCTGCTTACCTGTTCGGTGAATTAAATTAATGCAAAGAAATACTAACTAGCTCAGGGAATTCAATTCCTTGGGCTATTTTAGCATAAGTACTAAGCCAAAAATAAATCATAGTTAATTCTAATTTATTTTTTGAGAGTACAACGCTAAAAAACGTATTAATAGTGGTTCTATTAAAAGTTTTTTGAAGGAAGTAATCGCAAAACAATAAATAGAATTAGTATTAGATAATTTTGAATTTGTACTTAAGTACATAAATGAAATAAGATGAAGAACATTACTTACCTAACTTACGCATTTCTATCACTATTAATTTTTAGTTGTTCTACAGATTGGGAAAATCAAGAACAATTAAAAAAATCATATTCATTACACTCCAATTGGGAATTTAAACAAGCCAATAAAGAGCAATGGTACCCTGCCACAGTTCCGGGAGTAGTGCACACTGACTTATTTCAAAATAAATTAATTGAAGATCCATTTTACCGTCAAAATGAAAAAGACTTACAATGGATTGAAGAGGAGGATTGGGTATATAAAACCACTTTCGATACTCCTGTATCGCTTCAGGAAGGACAGCATTTTGCCTTAAATTTTGAAGGTTTAGATACTTACGCCGATGTTACATTAAACGGTAAAAAAGTGATCTCTTCCGACAATATGTTTGTGGGATACAATAAAGAAGTAACCTCACTTTTAAAAGAAAAAGGCAATGTTTTGGAAGTGTATTTCCATTCGCCAATTAAAATCACAAAACCGCTAAGAGAGCAAGCTGGTTTTGAATACCCTGCCGATAATGATGCTAGAGAGGAGAAATACAGTATTTACTCTCGTAAAGCACCTTACTCATTTGGATGGGACTGGGGTCCTCGTTTTGTGACTTCAGGTATTTGGAGACCCGTAGAATTAGTGGTTTGGAATAGTGCTCAAATTAATGATGTTCATATTCAGCAAATGAGCCTTACGGAAGAAAAGGTAATGCTGAAAGCTACTGTTGAAGTCAACTCAAGTGTTGTAGGTGATGCCAATATTCGATTGATAAACAATTCATCAACATTCTCTTCTCAAGAGAAAAAAGTAATGTTGAATAAAGGTTTGAACGTGATCGAATTGGAAGCAGAAGTTGAGAACCCAGAATTATGGTGGCCAAATGGTTTAGGAGAGCAAACAAGATATGAAATCACTACTCAGTTGAATGTAGATGGTGATTTCGTAGATCAAGAATCACATAAAATCGGTTTTAGAACTGTTGAAGTGATCAATGAACCGGACAGCATTGGGGAGAGTTTCTTTGTGAAAGTCAATGGTCAGCCTGTCTTTATGAAAGGAGCCAATTATATTCCACAAGACAGCTTCTTGCCTTCTGTTACAAAAGACCGTTACGATTGGATGATCGAAAGTATGGTAAGAGCGCACATGAACATGGTGCGTATGTGGGGTGGAGGTATTTACGAAAGTGATTACTTCTATGACCAATGTGATGAGAAAGGACTTTTAGTGTGGCAAGACTTTATGTTTGCCTGTACAATGTATCCGGGTGATAAAGACTTTATCAGAAAAGTAAAAGAGGAAGCGGCTTACAACATTAAGCGTTTAAGAAATAGACCATCATTGGCTTTATGGTGTGGTAATAATGAAGTAGGTGTAGCTTGGGATAACTGGGGCTGGCAAGATTCTTACGGATGGTCTGAAGAAGTACAAGCGAAATTACTAGAAGATTACAATAGATTATTTAAAGAAGTATTGCCAGAAATGGTAAAAACATATGATGAAGGCCGTTTCTATTATCCTTCATCACCAATTTCAAACTGGGGTAATTTAGAAGACTTCACGATTGGCGATAACCACTTCTGGGGTGTTTGGCATGGGAAATATCCATTTGAAAGCTTCAAAGAATACGTACCTCGTTTTATGAGTGAGTATGGATTCCAATCTTTCCCTTCATTCAAAGCCATCAAGAAATTCACTATCGAAGAAGATTGGGGCTTGGAAACGGATGTGATGAATACTCATCAGAAGAGTTATACAGGTAATGGTTTGATTAAAGTCTATATGGAAAGAGATTTTAATGTACCTGACAATTTTGAAGATTTTGTTTACGTAGGACAACTACTTCAAGCAGATGGTATGCGTCAAGGCTTTGAGATTCACCGTAGAAGAATGCCTTACTGTATGGGTACGTTGTACTGGCAATTAGATGATTGCTGGCCTGCCGCCTCTTGGTCTTCTATTGACTACTATGGTGAATGGAAAGCATTACACTATGCGGCGGAAAGAGCTTTCGAACCGCAGTTGATTTCTACTGATATTGAAGATGAGTTGCTGACAGTGTGGTTAGTAAATGATGAATGGAAGGAAATTGGTGCAACATTGAATGTAAAATGGAATACATTTGATGGTAAAGAGCTAGTAAAGAAGTCGTTGCCCATCAAGGTAGACGGAAATACTTCTAAGGTAGTTTTAGAGAGTACATTAGAAGAGCTTTTAGGTAGAAAATCGACTTTAAAAGAAAGAAAATCAATGTACTTGACTTTGGAGGCAGAAGACGCAAACGGAAAAGTGATTGCTAAGAATTATGCATTCTTCTTTAAACCTAAAGATCAAATCCTTCCAAAAGCAACTATCAAAACAACTGTTGTAGAAGAAGGTAACACCTTAAAAATAAAATTGAAGTCGGATGTATTTGCTGAAAGCGTAGCATTAAGTCTAGAAGGAGAAGTAACAGCACATTTCTCAGATAATTACTTCCATCTTGAAGCAAATCAAGAAAAAGTAATCACACTGGAAAGAACGACAATCAATGCTGAAGAATTGAAAAAAGCATTAGAAGTAAAATGCTTGAATAATATTTAAGATATACCCCTTGAACCAAATAAAATTAGTCCATGGCAACCGTCATGGGCTGATAAGGTTCTTGTAGAGCGTAGTCCACTACGCCAACAGCACATAAAATAACCAAAAAACAATCCTAATTAACCAACACGAACCAAGTAGAACGAAATGAAACGCAGAGATTTTATCAAAACCACTGGATTATTTACTACAGGCCTATCAATGGCAGGAGGCACAACGATGGCCTCAACATTATTTAAAGATAAATTCACATCACACAGACCTCCTGTTGCGGAAAGAAAATTCACATCAGAGGCTGTAGAGAAAATCATCAAAAAGGTAGCGAAGAAAATTGGGGACGACGAACTCAGATGGATGTTCACCAACTGTTACCCTAATACAATAGATACCACAGTTGAATTTACCATGAATGGAGACCGCCCAGACACCTTTGTGATCACCGGCGATATTCCTGCCATGTGGTTGAGAGATTCAACAGCACAAGTTTGGCCTTACCTTCCTCTAGCCAATGAGGATGATAAGCTGAAAACCATGATCAAAGGTTTAGTCAATCGACAAGCAGAATGTGTTTTATTGGATCCCTATGCGAATGCATTTGAGAAGGACCCGACTGTAAAATCAAAATGGGCTGAAACAGATATCACAGATATGAAGCCGGGTACCCATGAAAGAAAATGGGAAATTGATTCATTATGTTATGCAGTAAGATTAGCCAACGGTTACTGGAAGAAAACAGGAGATGCCTCTATATTCGATGCCACTTGGCAGAAGTCTGCGAAACTGATTGTAAAGACTTTCAAAGAGCAACAGCGTAAAGACGGTGTAGGGCCTTATACTTTCTCAAGGGTAACTCAAAAATACGAAGACACAATGGCCAATTGGGGAGCTGGAGCCTCTATGAAACCATGTGGATTGATCGTGTCTTCATTCCGCCCATCAGATGACTCTACGTTATTACCTTTCCTTATTCCATCTAATTTATTTGCGGTAGCGTCACTAAAACAATTGACGGATATTTATACCAATGCTGTGAAGGATAAAGCCTTTGCGAAGGAATGTTTATCATTAGCAGAGGAAGTAGAAAATGCCATTAAAAAATATGGTACAAAGGATCACTTAGACTTCGGTGAAATTTTGGCCTTTGAAGTGGACGGTTTTGGTAACCAGTATTTTATGGATGATGCCAACGTTCCAAGTTTACTTTCAATGCCTTATTTGGACTGTATGGATGCCAATGATCCTTTATATCAAAGAACAAGAGACTTTGTATGGTCAGACAGCAACCCTTATTTCTTTAAAGGAAAATATGAAGGAATTGGCGGTCCGCACGTAGGTTTGGATTATGTATGGCCAATGTCTATTATTCAGAAAGGATTGACTTCAGAAGATCCAAAGGAATTAAAATGGTGTCTGGAACAACTGAAAGCGACGCATGCAGGAACAGGATTTATGCATGAATCTTTCCATAAAGACAATCCAGAGAAATATACACGTTCATGGTTTGCATGGACCAATACATTATTTGGTGAGTTGGTATATAAAGTATATCAATCGCACCCTGAATTATTGAAATAAATCAACGGAACCCTATAGTTAAAAATGATTTTAAGACTAACCTCTATCCTCAGTGTTTTTACACTTTTGACAGCCTCTACTGTAATGGCACAAAAGTACCCTACACCAGAAAGTTATTTGTGTTATCAATCCGCATCACCCATTATAATTGATGGTGTTTTAGACGAAGAGGATTGGGCAAACGCTGAATGGACGCAGGACTTTGTAGACATTGAAGGTGATAAACAACCGAATCCACCTTTTCAAACAAGAGTGAAAATGTTGTGGGACAAGGATTACCTCTATATCGCGGCAGAATTAGAAGAGCCTCATCTTTGGAGTACAATCACTGAAAGAGATGCAGTGATTTATCAAGACAATGATTTTGAGGTATTTCTTAATCCTGTACCAACTTCTTCACAATACTATGAGTTTGAAATGAACCTGCTCAATACAGTATGGGATTTGATGATGACAAAGCCTTATAGAGATGGAGGAAAGTATATGAACGCATGGGATATTGACGGCTTAAAATCAGCAGTGAAAATGTATGGTACTTTGAATGACCCTACTGATAAGGATGAAAAGTGGACATTGGAAATTGCCTTCCCATGGAAAGTAATTGGACAGGAAAATCCATTAGCCATTTTCCCTAAAGAAGATACAAGATGGAGAATAAACTTTTCGAGAGTCAATTGGGATCTAGAGGAAAAGGACGGAGCGTATGCTAAAAAAATCGACCCTAAAACAGGAAGAACCTATCCAGAACATAACTGGGTTTGGTCTCCACAAGGTGAAATTGCCATGCATATGCCAGAACAATGGGGATACCTTCATTTCACAGAAAATAAAGTAGGGGATAAGGTAAAGAAAGAAATTAAAGAGACGGAAGGGGAAAGACTTTACCGTCATTTATTCGACATCTATTACAAACAAAAAGCGTTCTTTTTGAAAAACAGGGTATATGCCAAAACGTTTAAGGAGCTAGGTGGTGTTGACAAAATGCATTACAATGGAAAGGAATTGACGCCTAAAATGGACCAAACCTTAACTGGTTTCCAACTCGTATTGGAAGTACCTCAAGAAAAGAAGATTTACGTGATCAGAGAAGATAGTTCTACTGATATAATTGATATGAATTAGAGTATTTTGAGTTAAGACTTAAGAAGTATGAGGTAGACTTTTTCTCTTGTATCAAGAGAAATTGATGGAGGTTAGTTAAATTCAGTTTATCTTCACTCTTAAATTATCACTTTTCACTCAAGAATAAATATTCGTAAAAACTACTACACATAAAATGGAGAAAAGAGAATTTCTTAAAATCGCAGGACTAGCAACAGCAGGGGCCGTATTGGGACTTCCCGTACTAGCAAAAGGTAAAAAACTTCCGTCAAGGTGGATGTGGCTTCATGCACATGATGACTGGACTGATGCACAATGGGAAGAGAAACTAGATGTACTCAAAGACTGTAACATTGAAGGTGTTCTTTTGGGAGGAAATGAAGCTTCTTACAAAAGAATGTATCCATTGCTGAAAGCCAGAAATATAGAGATGCACGCTTGGATGTGGACCCTCAACAGAAATGGAGATAAAGTAGCCAAGCAAAATCCAGATTGGTACGCCGTAAGTGGTGATGGACGTTCATGTTATGAATATCATCCTTATGTTGATTATTACCAATGGGTGTGCCCATCAAAAGAAGAAGTACAAGACCATATTATAAAACAAGCCGTTTCTTTGGCAAAAATTGAAGGAGTAAAAGGAGTTCATTTGGATTATGTAAGATACTCTGATGTTATTCTCGCTTCATCATTACAGCCACTTTACGGTATTGTGCAAGATAAAGAATACCCTGAGTGGGATTTCTGTTATTGCGAAACGTGCCGTCAGAAGTTCAAAGAAGAGTCAGGTATTGATATCAAAGAATTAAAAGATCCGACAGCATCAGAAGAATGGCGTCAATACAGATACGACTCCGTTACACACTTAGTAAATAAGATTTATGATGCTGTACATAAAGAAGGCAGTATGTTGTCAGCGGCCGTTTTCCCTTATCCTGAATTGGCTAGAAAAATCTGCCGTCAATCATGGGACGATTTCAAGTTGGATATGGTATTCCCAATGATCTACAACAACTTTTATGAGGAGCCTATCGACTGGATCAAATTCGCCACAGAACAAGGTGTTTCTGATGTAAAAGGGAAATTCAAAGAGCCACTGATCACAGGTCTTTATACACCCGCTTTACCAAAACAAGAAGATATGGAAGAAGCCATTAAACTAGCCAAAAAAGGCGGTGCAAAAGGCTTTGCTATCTTTGATTTGGCAGGTATGAAAGAACCACATTGGAAAGCTCTCAAGAATGTAAAATAACCACTTTTTTGTATATATAGCTTTAATCCCGATTTCCGGTCATTGTATTGGAAGTTGGGATTTTTTATGCCTATGCATTTATGCCCTAAAGACTGAAATGTGGGAATTAAATAGAAAAATTGAGCACCATGTTATCAATCATGGTGCTCAATTTTTTATTGCTCCTTCCTCTTTTTCCTTCTCTCCTCTCTACGTTTCTTACGTTCCGCTTTCTTATTCTCCTTTTCCTCTTTCGTTTTCTTCTTAAAGATATTATTGAAGAACATTTCCACATCAGTGCCTTCCTTAAAATCCTCACAGTCCAAAGCATCTGAAAGATAATCAGGCAGGGCAGGGAAGTAGGTAAATAATTCTTTTGAAAGTGCTTTGTCTTTTTGAGTTTCCTGAAGCGTAAGTGCGGTGATAGGAAGGGCTAATTTACTGCCACTGCCATTCACACCTGAATTAAAATGAATTTGATTGGAAGTTGCACCCACTCGGGTTACCATCACAAGGTTGGGGTTGATACTGGCAAACCACGCATCTCCATAATTCTGTGATGTACCTGTTTTACCACCAATAGGCAATCGAACATTGTACCTGCTTCTTAAGGCAACACCTGTACCTTCTAGTGTCGCTTTCTGAAGAATTTCCGACATCAAAATGGAAGTTTCCTCACTCAATACCCTTTCCGATTTAACGTGACCACTTTCATAAATCACTTTTCCATCTGTGGTTTTGATGCTTGTAATCCATCTAGGCTCTATTTTAAAACCGCCATTGGCAAAAGCCGAATAAGCAACAGCCAACTCATAAATACTAGCATCCACAGTACCCAAAGCAGTTGAAGGATAATCTTTCAATTCCTCACTAAAACCTAGCTGTGTCCAAAGGTCTTCTAAACGATCAAAGCGCATAGAATTGTATAAGTTCACCGTTGGGATATTCAAAGATTTAGCAAGTGATGCAGAAAGAGTATACATTCCGCCTGAAGTCTTACTGTAGTTTTCAGGTTTCCAGCCGTCCTCTTCTTCAATTTCATTCTTCAAATATTTACAAGGGCGAGTTCCTTTTTCCAATGCGGCTGCATAAACAATAGGTTTGAAGGTAGAGGCCAATTGCCTTTTCGCCATGATTTGATCATAAGGATGTGTCCTGAAATCAATACCGCCAACCCAAGCTTTTATAAAACCGTCATTAGGATTAAGGGCTAGAAAACCAGCATGCAACAATGAAAGTTCTTTTCTAATACTATCTTCTATGCTTAGTTCTTCAACCTTGATACCTTCCCATGTAAAAAACTCCCTTGATTTTTTAGTTTTTGGTTGATCAAATTTCTTAGAAGCTGAAGCGACCAATCGCTCTAATTCTTTTTTACTGCTTCCTCTAGCATACTGTTTTTCTAGCAGTCCCTGCATAGTAGATAAATGCTTTTGGAAAGCAAGAAGCGTATTGTATTGCAATTTTGCATTCAGAGAAGTTTGAATAATTAAACCATCTTTTTCTAGATCATAATCTGTTTGATTGGCGTTATTATATTCCTTAACAATTCCTTTTGCTTTCTTCTTAACATGCACAAGGAAATAATTGGAAATTCCTTCATTTTCAATGTTAGCATAATCAAGTTGAAGCGGTAATACTTTAAGGGAATCATATTCTTTTTGGGTGATAAAATCATATTTCAACATCTGATGCATTACCACATTTCTTCTTTTTTGAGCATTCTGAGGGTATAACCTTGGGTTGTAAAATGTATTTGCTTTTAAAATACCAATCAAAATAGCACTTTCTTCAATTTTTAAAGCAGATACCTTCTTATTAAAAAAACGCTCAGACGCCGCTTCCACACCATACAAATCTTCACCAAAAGGCACCGTATTGAGGTACATTCTTAAAATATCTTCTTTAGAGTAAAGGCGTTCTATTTGCTGTGCAATTTTGATCTCATTGGATTTATTAAAAATCATAGAAAATGGACCATAATCCTTTCTTCCATACATGTTTTTCGCCAATTGCTGCGTAATGGTACTACCACCGCCACTACTTTTATCGCCTAATATGATACTCTTAAACAGTACTCTCAGTACACTTCTTGAGTCAACTCCTTCATGTTCAAAATACCTTGCGTCTTCTGTGGCAACTAAGGCATTGATAAGATGTTTAGGAAGGTCTTTAAATTGTACGTTGGTTCTATTTTCAGCAAAGAATTTTCCAATCAGAATTTTATCTTCGGAATAAACTACAGAAGCAGTTTCGTTTTCATAACTTAATAGTTCTTCATCAGAATACCCTGTGCCAAACGCTCCAGATAAGAATAGAAGAATAAAGGATACACCCAAAAACAGTCCTCCAAAAATGAAAAGAAGAATTGGTTTCTTGTTCTTTAAAATGAAAAAGTACAAAGCACGAAAATATTGATGGAATGTAGCAATCCACTTTTGCTTGTTGTTAGTAGTATTCATGAATGTATTATAAGCTTATTTTTATTTTTTGTTGGGGAACAAAGAGCAAAAATAACCGTTCCTGTTCTTTATTCTAAAACAATAAGATTTCTTAACCTTTTGATAGTAAGCTTATTTAAGAATAACGCCCTTTAACAAATCTAAATCGATAATATTTGTTGAAACAAGTTGTGTTTTCTAACGTGTATAAATAGGAATTTAAAACAAGAAATTAATTAAAATGAAAAATATATTAGTCATCAATGGCGGTCAGAAGTTTTTGCACTCACAAGGGAGTTTAAACAGATCAATAGCAAATTTATCTATTGATTATTTTAAGAATAGGGAAGGGTTTGAAGTGAAATCTACTTTTGTAGATGAGGAATATGATGTCAATGAAGAAATAGAAAAGTTTGTTTGGGCCGATGTCGTGATTTATCATACACCGATTTGGTGGTTCTCTATTCCTTTTGGCTTTAAACATTACCTTGACCAAGTTTTAACTAATGGGCACAACAAGCTTTATGCTTCTGATGGAAGATCTAGCAAAAGTCCAAAACTCAATTATGGTAGAGGTGGTTTATTGCAAGGCAAAAAATACATTTTGACAACCTCTTGGAATGCCCCAATTGAGGCTTTTGAGTTAGAAGGAGAATTATTTGAAGGTACTAGTGTGGACAATGGACCGATGTATGGGTTCCATAAAATGAATAGTTTTATCGGAATGGAGAAATTGGCAACTTATCATTTATACGATGTCATGAAAGACCCCAAAATCGAATCAGATTTTGAGAAATATACAAAAATGCTGGACGAGGTTTTATAACCACGCGTTTACTCCAAAAACATATTTACCCACAACAATGTGGTCTATAATATGAAACAAAAAATAAGGGCAACCTCAAAACGAGATTGCCCTTATTTTATAAACTGAATGTGAAAATTACTTCTTAGAAGCAGCCGCTAATTGCACACAAACAGTAAGTACACGCATAGCCAACTTGATTTCACCCATAGACGGTAAAGTTGGAGCGATACGAATATTCTTATCTTTAGGATCGTTTTTGTAAGGGAAAGTAGCACCCGCCGCAGTCAATTTCACACCTGCTTCCGCTGCTAATTTCACTACTTCTTTTGCACATCCCTTAGGCACATCAAGGCTAATGAAATAACCACCTTTAGGAACTGTCCAAGTAGCAATACCTTTACCACCCAATTCTTTTTCCAAGATTTCGATTACCGCATCAAACTTAGGAGCGATAATTTTAGCATGTTTCTTCATATGCTTTTGAACTCCTTTGAAGTCCTTGAAGAAACGTGTATGTCTTAATTGGTTGATCTTATCAGGACCGATTGTCGCCATTGACAAGTGACCCTTCATCCAGTTGATATTATCAACAGAAGCACCCATACCAGCAACACCAGCACCAGCAAAAGAGATTTTAGAGAATGAACCGTAGATCAATACTCTGTTCTCAGTACCTTCTGCTTTACAAGCTTCAAGGATATTCTCTAACTGATCTTGGTCGCTTGATAAATGATGAACTGTGTAAGCATTATCCCACATGATGCGGAAATCCTTCGCAGCAGTTTTCATTTTAGCCAAACGCTTCACTGTTTTCTTCGAACAAGTATAACCTGTAGGGTTTGAGTATTTAGGTACTACCCAAATACCTTTAATGCTCTTGTCTTCAGCAACTAATTCTTCAACTACATCCATATCCGGACCTTTTTCAGTCATCGGAACAGTGATCATCTCAATACCGAAATGCTCACATACAGAGTAGTGTCTGTCATAACCTGGAGAAGGACATAAGAATTTGATTTTGTCCTGCTGCCCCCAAGGCTTTTTGCTTTCAGGGAAGCCATGAGACATTGCTCTCGCAATTGTATCATGCATTAAAGTAAGGGAAGAGTTACCAGCTGCAATCACCTCATCTGTTGAAGAAACCTCTAAGAAATCTTTGAAAATTTCTTTCATTTCAGGAATACCATCAAGACCTCCGTAGTTACGAGTGTCAGCACCTGCTAAAGTTTTGTAGTCCTTAGATGTTACTAAGTCCATCATTGGTAAGGATAAATCAAGTTGTTCTGTACCTGGTTTACCTCTTGTCATATCCAAAGCTAATCCTTGTGCTTTGTAATCTTGATATTTCTTCTGTAGTTCTTTTTTTGTTAGTGAAGCCATTACATACTGATATTAAAGTATAATTACCTTTTTAACATCGTCAAAGCTATGAGTTATTTTTTAATATTTAAATTATTAACATACATTTTTATCATATATATAATAGAATAATACGATAGTAACGAATATTGCAAAAGGTGTTTGATATATAACAAGTGGTGTTATAAAATTGTATAATAGAATTGGAGTGTTTGCATTGGTATACTTTACTGTTAAGCTTATTACTCTAACCATATTATTATGTGGCGGACCACCACTTTATAATGTGAAGGTGTTTAACCTTATCAGTGGCTATAAATGAAGGGATTAGGAGAGATCACTGCCAAAAAAATAGAAAATCTTATTTACAAAGGATTTCCCCCCAACGCAATATCCAGTTCAGGACAATTCTTCCAAAAAGCAGGGTAATTTTTGATTTTATTATTTTCTAAATTGATATGATGCAAATCCTTCATTTCACAAAGTTCTTCTGGTACTTTTAAAATATTTCCGTTAATAATCACAGCGAAATCAAGCCCTTTCATACCACTGATGCCTCTTATAGTTCCCATTCTGTGACCATCAATCCATAACCTAGTACATGGTGTATTCAATAGGTTTTTCGGCATTTTTAGCCAATTGGCTCCTATTGCGGTTAAACTTCCAATTCTTAGCCCTAAAGGGATATAAGAGAAATTAAAACAACTGTCTAAGTAAAAGGTTCTTATATTCTTTAAATTTTTAAAGGATTCGGGAAGACCCCTTAGTTTTTTGCAACCATTAAAATTGAAACTTACAAGATCATATTCTCCAACTTCTGCATATCCTAGAGATGCAGGTAATTCAGTGATTTGATCACAGTTTTCTAGACCCAATGCTCTAAGGTTTTTGATGGTTTTAAAGTCTTTTGGAAAACGAGATACAGTACTGTTATCAAGGTATAGTTTTTCAAGTTTTGGTAGATCATCTACGTAGTTAAAACTTTTACTTAACTCGACTGCAAAATGGGTGATATTTTTAAATTTGTATATATCTGATGGTAGTTCTTCACATTTTGAGATATACAGCATGGTTAATTGATTTTCTAATTTATAGAGTTCAGATGGAAAACCTTTTATTTTCGTTTCAATGAAAACTAGTCTTGTTAGTTTTTTTGATTCAAATATACTCTGAGGTAGATTAGAAATATTGAGGTAGCTAAAATCTAAATGTTCTAATTGAGGTAATTCATTAAAAATGTCGGGAATCTCATTTACTGGAGACTTTTCAATTAAAAGTTTTTCTAATGATTTAAATTCTGTAATAAATTGAGGTACCTCACTTATTGATGTTTCTGAAACTTCTAGGACCTTTAAACTATCAAATGCTAAAAGCTCTTTTGGTAGCTCTGTCATATTTTTAGCATTTTCAATATAAACTTGTGTTATTTTATCAGAGTTATCTTCTCTAATAAGATTTATTGAGTTTGGATATTTTTGTAGTAATAGAGCTATTGCATCTTTTTCAGAAACAGTACAACTTGTAAATGAAATCATGATAAAAAATAGTTTTATTATTGTTTTAACCATTGTATGATATATTACTGTAAACTTTATTTTCTATAAATAGTGGAAATAGAATATCTTTCTCAAAAGCAGATTCTAAATCTGTCAATTTTTTTTGAGAGTCATTTTTAAAAAACTTGAAGTTGTTGCTTTATACAAATCTTCATTCTTTTTATCACTTTTATCACTAAAATACTCCCCAATAGTATTCATATCTCCCAAATAATATTCACATTGTTTCTCATTTAACCCATGAATATCCTTCGCAATATCACTCCATTTCCATACCATCCTATTAGGATCACTTACATATGGAAGCACCACATCCCTAATATTATTACTAAACTCCATGACCATTTCATTATCCTTCTCTACAAACCCTTTCCATTCGCTCATAGTTTGTTCTAGTAGTTTTTCACGAACTTCCTTTAAATTTTTATCTTGTTGATAGGATTTCAGTAGGTCGGATAGTGTGGGGATTTTTGCGTGTACATCTGTAATTCTTCCAGAATTTTTATAATACTCCTTTTTTGCCTTTAGGGTGGCTTCAAGTATTAGATCATTGTATTTGGTGGAGAATTGAGGTTCGTCTAAGCCGTATAATAGTAAACCCATAATTAAAATTATGGGCTTTTGGGAGGATATCTCATAGAGCAAGAATCAAGCTTTGAAAGTTGTCTTTTTATTTCTTGATGTTTAAGCAGTTGTACAATTAAAATCGGAAGTTTTGGATTTTCTTTTTTAGTCTACTCATCGTTAGAATTTCATCGCGTAACTTTGGCTATGCTCTTCTATTCGGCCTTGATTAGACTAAAAAATAATAATCCAACTTATCCCCATTTTAAATGTGCAACTGCTTACTATCACTTTACATCTACAAGCCATAGATAGAATTTAGGTTTATCCCAAAAGTGTAAAGTATCAGTGATGGGAATCTATAAAATCTTGGTTACAAAGGATTTCCCCCCAACGCAATATCCAATTCAGGACAATTCTTCCAAAAAGCAGGGTAATTTTTGATTTTATTATTTTCTAAATTGATATGATGTAAATCCTTCATTTCACAAAGTTCTTCAGGCACTTTTAAAATATTTCCATTGATAATCACTGCGAAATCAAGCCCTTTCATACCACTTATACCTCTTATAGTTCCCATTCTGTGACCATCAATCCATAACCTAGTACATGGTGTATTTAATAGGTTTTTCGGCATTTTTAGCCAATTGGCTCCTATTGCTGTTAAACTTCCGATTCTTAGCCCTAAAGGGATATAAGAGAAATTAAAACAACTGTCTAAGTAAAAAGTTCTTATATTCTTCAAATTTTTAAAGGATTCGGGAAGACCTCTTAGTTTTTTGCAACCATTAAAATTGAAACTTACAAGATCATATTCTCCAAGTTCTGCATATCCTAGAGAGGCAGGTAATTCAGTGATTTTATCACAATTAACTAGGCTTAAATTCCTAAGTTTTTTTATTGTTTTAAAATCTTTAGGGAAACGTGAAGCAGTACTATTATCAAGAGTAAGCATTTTGAGCTTTGGTAAATCATCTATATACTTAAAACTTTTACCTAATGTTACTCCAAAATCTGATACATTTTTGAATGTACTAATTTTTGGAGGGAGTTCTTCGCATTTAGAAAGAAATAAGATTTCTAATTGATCTTTTAAAAGGTATAATCTTTCATCAAAACCATTAATTGGAGTGTTTATATATAAAAGATTTTTAAGTTTCTTACATTTAAAAATACTAGGAGGTAACTCAGTTATTTTTGTATGCGATAAACTTAAATATTCGAGTTCAGGGAATTGCTCAAAAATATCTGCGACTTGTTGTATTGGATTTATTGAAAAACGTAATTCTTGAATATGTTTAAAATAAGAAATGAATTCTGGTATTTCTGTTATTCCTGTCCGTCTGATTTCAAGTGTTTTTAGATGTTCAAAAGCCAAAATTTCTTCAGGAATTTCTTTTAAACTAGTATCCTTGTTAAACGAAATAGACTCTACCTTTTTTGTGTTTTCATTTAATTCATAATCAAAACTTGATTGATGCATCTGTTGCAATTTATGAATTGCTTCTTGCTCACTGAGTGAGCAACTTTGTATTATAGCCATTATTAATATAAGTGGAATTATTATTTTAACCATTGTATGATATATTACTATAAACTTTGTTTTCTATAAATAGGGGAAACAGAATATCTTTTTCAAAAGATTTTATAAGGTCGCCTTTGTTTTTTTTGAGTAGAATTATTTGGAGGAAACTTGAGGAGTTTTGTTCTAAAAGTACTCTATTAGATTCCCTTTTTTTATAATAAAAATACTCCCCAATAGCATTCATGTCCCCTAAATAATATTCACATTGTTTCTCATTTAATCCATGAATATCCTTCGCAATATCACTCCATTTCCATACCATCCTATTAGGTTCACTTACATACGGCAGTACCACATCCCTAATATTATCACTAAACTCCATGACCATTTCATTATAACTTTCATTATCCTTTTCTATAAACCCTTTCCATTCGCTCATAGTTTGTTCTAGTAGTTTATCACGAATTTCCTTTAAATTTTCATCTTGTTGATAGGATTTCAGTAGGTCGGATAGAGTAGGGATTTTTGCGTGTACATCTGTAATTCTTCCAGAATTTTTATAATACTCCTTTTTTGCCTTTAGGGTGGCTTCAAGTATAAGATCATTGTATTTGGTGGAGAATTGAGGTTTGTCTAAGCCGTATTCTATTCCTTTTTCGCTGTTAATACCATTGAAAACGGAAGAGATATAAGAGATTGTTCCTGACCCGAATACTTCTGCAATCTCATGTTCTACTGATGTGTTACCTGAAAAACTAAACCTATCAGCTGGATCTTCTAATGCCAATCCTAAATTTCCTTTTATAGACATTCTTGTGTATTGGTGATTTGGAAGAAGGTCTTCTTCGGATAGAAATTGAGATTTAAAAATTAAACTAAAACTTGAACTGCTTTTTAGCTTACACATTTTTTCTGCAGTAGGTGCGGTGCCCATAAATAAACTGTGATCAATATTGCTGAGAATACTTTGCGGTCCTACTGTAATATCAAACGAACATACGCCTTTTACAATATTTTTAAGGATCTGTATAAGATTAGGGGTATTATATGAAAATAGAGATTGAGCAGTAATTTCAGTGATAGGGTATTCTATCTCAATTGCGTTTGTTTCTCCTATATTGTTCTGGTTTGTACTGTATTTTGTATCTTTAACCTCATGTTTTATGGTTATTCCACCTATAGTGGTTTCATTAGTTAATGAATGGGAGAGGTCATCTCTTAAGGCCTTTTTTTCACTAGGTTGCCAGTTTTCTAATGCACGTTCCTGTTCATAAACACTTCTTTTTTTGAGATTTTTATCTAAGCCTTTTACTTTATATGATGAGGCAGAACTTGAAGTTAATGTATATTTAGCTCCAAATTTCTGACTTGTATCCTCATCAACATCCATTGTTTGTAAAATATCTTGATTCGATTTAAAACTACCTCCAACATAACCGTAATATTCTAATAGTTCCTTTCGGACATATCCTTTTGCAAGTTCATTCCATGTCTCATCATCCCATTTTTCGACCATATTTAGGTCTTTACTAAATCCAGTAAATGTTTGAAAAACGGCTAACTGTAAGAACGCAAGAAAGTGAGAGTAAGAAGTGTATGAACCATTTAATACTCTGAAATAATCTAGACTGAATTTCACACCGGCCCCAATATCCACATTATATCCTTTTTTTCCTGCTGACAAACCAATAGCAGGCATTGCAGAAAGGGAGACATTTACCGACCTTGTGTCTGCAGTTTTTATACTCAATTCACTTCCTATCTTAAATGATATATCAATAAAAGCATATAACTTTCCTTTCACCATCAATTCAAGACTAAGGCTAACACCATTTATTTTTTTATTTTCTATTTGATCTTCTACTCCAATATATTTTAGAATTTTGTCCTTGAGGTTATCATCTTCATGTATCTGTAGAGGTTTAGTTTTCCAATATCCTTCCTCTTTCTGTACCGCTACATACTTAAGATCATTACCAAGATTTTCTTCCTTATAAAAAATAGTGCCTTTTTTGGGGGTATAGTTAGTGGGTAGATGAATGTAATCACCTGCTTTTAATTTCATTTCTCTATTTAGAAATGTCAAGATCATACCTGTATTAGGATCGATTTTCTTCCAGTTATTTGCTGAAATAATATCATCAATACTAGAGTTTGTTCTTTGAGAAATACCATACACAGTATCTTTGTCTGATACTAAGTATCTGTACCGGTGTTGTTGAGTGGTATGGTCGTAATACTCTAAAATTACTCCACTAGCAGTAGAATCAGGGTTCTTTGGTCGATTTTTTAGATCTTTCTCTATTTCATTCAGGTTTTGACTTTTCTTGCCAATAGAACGAACGGTAACCCATTGATGTACAAATTGTAAAGGTATAAAATCTTTCAGGTCTTCATATATTTTATACTGTTGAAGATCCTTAGTGAAATCATGTCCTTCATAGAAATAAAGCATCCGCTTATAACTTACGGGGTTGTTCTCTAGTTGCAAGAGTAGCTTTTTAATATTTTCTGAAACTTCATCTCGTTTTTTATCTCTTGTGAATTTACTTACAGCCTTATAATTTTTATTAGCAATACTATCAAGATAATATTGATATTGCCAAAGTATCTCCTCTATGGAATTTGCAATTTTTTCTTCATCAATGCCTTCCCTACCATTAGTAGAACTATCGGCCAGGACATAATTGAAATAAGAGATATGTTCTTCGAGGTATTTTTCCAGAAAAATAAGAAGATCTGTTTGGTATAGTTTTTTAAACTGTAGTTTGAGTTCGTTAATAGAAGGTGGATGTCCTTCTATCTTTTTTAGATTTGCTCTAATTTCTTTCTGCTCAGAGTGCTCTTTTTTGATTTTCTCTCTCAGCATTTCATCTTGTTTATCATCTTGTTTATCATCTTGACGATAATTCATTTTAGGTAAGAGCCATGAAAAATTTTCATAGAAAAAATAAATGAAAGATGGTTCTTTCCAATCTCCTCTGACTGTTTGGGAGTAAATAATTTGAGCTAAATGTTGATAATCAATGTTACCCTTAGGTTGACTATGAATATAATTCTCTCTGTTCTGTTCACCTATCTCTATTTTTTTTGAAATTATTTCAGGATCAAAATGAAGCTTGGTATTTTCGATCACATAAGTGAGTGGAAAATAAATGCTGATTTCTTTTTCATTTAAACTATAAATGGATGCCTGAGAAGTTAAATCACCAAGGAATGAATATTTTCCAGCTTGATCTCTTACTAAACCACAACCTTCTATTTCATCTATTATCACTTCTCTCAACATCTTAAGCATTGCATCGTCGAAGATGTAATTAATTTCAGAGTCGTGTATTTTGTCTGATATTAGTAAATTGGCTTTTTCTAATCCTCCTTCAAAGTCACTGATAGAAATTTGAAGCTCTTTTAAATTTACAGCTACCTTATCTAAGTATTTCAATTCATCTAGATAATAAAGAGGTAATATATCATCTAACTTAGATGAAAAACCATAAGGTAAATGACTCCACTTTTCCCTTAAAGAAATCGAATATTTTTTGGAGTAGGCTTCATCTACATCAATAACGGATTGAGGATGCATTTTTAAATGAAGTAACAAAAACTCCTCTAGCTCAATCAAAGGAGCGGTATCTCTCTTATTACCTTTCTCATAGCGTTCAAAATATTGCTGTGCAGAAATAGCAATTTCAAGAGGGTCGACAATAGAAGCAGATCTTTTTTGATAAGAGAAAACTCGAAGAACTTTGTAATTATTAAAACCGATACCACTATTCTTTACAAGATCTTCCCATAGTGTAATTTTATACCGTTCTTGGTATGCGTATTTTATTTGGGAAATTAAATCGGGGTCAAAATAAAATGAATTTAATCTATCTTTAACTCGCTCTTGCTTATAGTATTTAAATATAATTTTTCCTTCAATTACCTCAAGCAGGTCAAAAATAGCATCTTGAATAATGTTGAGAGGGTCGGATAGCAATTCTGTAGAATGAAGATTACTAAATACTTCTCTTCCATGTATTAATTCATGTAGAGCTTCTGTAATCTCTTGAAGCTGTCCATCAGAAAATTGAAGCTTCTTTTCTTCTTCTAGAGTTCTTCTGTCGAAAGTAGATGTGTAATCTCCTGATGATTTTTCACCACTTTCACTCTCTTTACTTTTATGAATGAGCATGATACAATTAGTTTGTTTTATAGGCTGTGATATGAATTTTTTACCACAATATTTAAGTTTGCTTTATAAATTACATCCAATGATACTATCCTGTTTTAGGGCTGTTAAAAAAATAGTTTGCTACTGTTGAAATAAAACTAAAGGATAATACCTTAACTCTTTAACTTGATGAATCATTTAGATATTAGACTTTAAAAATACTATTTGCCACCACTGATAATATATTTTATTCAAAAATAATTATGATTAACTGTTTATCAAATTAAAAAATATCATACACTTAGACAGAAATTTTACCGTTGATGTGTTTTTACAATGTACTTAACTCTTATGCCATAAAAAAAGGACACCTTATAAAAAGTGTCCTTCAAAAAAATATTTCTTATTCATCTTAGATCTTACCAATCATAATAAATGCTCCCCAGTACTTCGGTTCTGGGAATTCTTCTCTCAGCTGTTTTTTGGCCATTGAGAAGGCGATTCTTTTATCATGCCCTTCTTTTAACCATAAGTGATAGAAAGAGGTCATCAATTTCTGTGTCGCAACGTCTGATACTTCAAATAAACTCATGATGATATTATCGGCACCAGCTACTAAGAAAGCTCTCTGTAAACCATAAACACCTTCACCTACTTTGTTGTCACCTTTACCTGTTTCACAAGCAGATAACACTACTAATTCGGTATTGTCGAAGTTTAAGTTCATGGCCTCATAGGCCGTTAATACACCTTCTTCTTTATTGAAAGCATATACATTATCAGATTCCATTAAGTCACCTGCATTTGTAAGCAATAGGCCTGATCTTAGAAGAGGGTTGACGCCTTCTTGCTTTTTAAATAGCGATTGTGATTCTGTACTGATATCATCTAAGAAGAAACCGTGAGTGGCAATATGGAAAACTCTTGGTGAATCAAGCTCTTTTACTGCTGTTTCTGTTGCTGCTTTATTAAGGTAAACAGCATCAGTTGTATGATCTTCAGCAGATAATAATTTATCCAATTCTTGAATCTCTTTGTATGTACCTGGCAACTGTGTGATGGCTCTAGGTGTGTACTGATTGTATTCTTCTGGCTTTAAATCCTTGTAGAAAACAGGGTTTCCAAATAATGAAACGTTCAAGTTGCTACTTCTATCAACACTCTCATTCAATACATCCAAAGTAGTTGAAGTCAATACAATATGACTATGATCTATAATGTAATCTCCTTTGTCAACATCAACTGGAATAGACTCTAAATTGATCTGATTATAAACACCATCAGCAGAGAAGTAAACCGTTTTATCATTTCCGATAATATCATAAATAGGTTTCCAGAAAGCGGCGTATGATTCATCATCAGGGAAGCCGAAGATCAAGTTGTTTTTGTAGAAACCTAAGTTTTCTGTTTCAAGAAGATTACCGTTTGGAATCAATTTTACAATTGGAGCACTCTTCGTTTTCGGAGTGATGATCAGCGCAGCATAGTTCACCGTGTCTGTGTATACATTAGAGAACTGACTGAAACGAATGATCTCAATTGCAACTTCATTTTCCTTTAATTTTTTCTGAATAGCCTTCCAGCTTTCCTTCTTCGAACTTTGCTCAGAGAATACACTTGATTTCTTCGAAAGCTCTTTTTCTAGTATATTGATATCTTTTTCTAAAGCCTTCACATTGATGCCCTCTGCTAATTGCTGTTCGTTGGTCAATGCGAATGCTTTTGTCAGTGTTTCTTTCTTTTCAATCCACTCATTAAACTCACGGATCAATACAGAATCTTTACTTTGCATAATTTGGTTACGCACTTTTACTGAAGAACTTAAAAGCAATGGCTTAGTCTCTAATGCGTAATTATACATATCTGATTTTAATTTATTCTTTCCAGCAGCAAAAGCTAAATTGTAATAGAAGTCATAATCAAGTTTGATAGACTGCCAATATTTTGATTTCTCTTTTGCACTCAACACAGGGAAATACTTCTCAATAAATTCAGTATGCTCTTTCAAAGTAATCTTAGCATACTTTACAGATTTGCTGTATTTACCTTCACTATAATAAGCTTGAGCTCTTTTCATTGTACTCTTGATGTACATCGGGTGCCCTTTATGGAATAACTTATTGTAGGTCTTCTGAGCCTTTGTATAGTTTTCTTGTGCTTTCAGGTAACTGTTTCTTCTCATTTCAAGATCACCCAAAAGTAATTTGATTTCAGCAGAGTTGGTGTTGTTTTCATTTTTCAACTTCTCCACCCAAATCTTATTGGCTTCATTTAGTAAATCTTCTGCTTCGTTGTACTTGCCAATTTCCATTTTTGCCAAAGCATAGTTTTTCAAAGCCAAAGCAAAAACAGGGTTGTCTTTTCCAAGCTGTACCGCCACAATGTCTACTGCATCTTTAAAGAGATACATTACATCATTCGGGTCATACCCCATATATAAATCAATCAGTGCCAATTGTGTATAACCTTTCGCCACCTCAATGTGTCGCTCCCCATACAACTTCTTGGCAATTGCTAGTGCTTTCTGAACTAATCCCTGTGCCCTTTCATAGTTACCCATTGCCACAGCAATCTCAGCCTGCACTTCTAATGTCTCAATCGACTGCTTAGCTTCTTCTCCAAAAGTATTGATACTAATAGTATAAGCTTTCTGAGCAATAGAATCAGCATCAATATATTCCCCTTTCAGGTATGCTAATCGTGCTTGCTGTGTGTAAGGGACGATTAGTAATCTACTGTCTTCACCAAATATCTTAGTTCTATGTTCAATTGATTTCTGAATAATATCTTCTGCTTGAGAGAAATATTCTTTTTGCAGATAAACAATAGCGTGTACGTCTGCATAAGAAGAAGAGGCTACTGTGCCAGGTGATTTTTTGGATAACCTATTAGCTTTAGTAAGGTTGTTTGTTGCTTCATTAAACTGTCCTGTGATGACTTGAAAACGAGCAGCCGTTTCTAAAGCTCTAGCGTGAGTAGAATTTTGTGTTCCTCTTCTATACGAGTTGTTTTCATAAATTTGAAGTAACTCTGTGATCTGTTCGTCAGCCTCTGTATAGTTTCCAAGGTCAATAGCATAAGCAGCACTACCTTGCAAGCCAGCAGCATACTCTAAGTGCTCTGTACCATAATACTCTCCATAAGCCTCTTTTATACTTGCACTCAAAGTCGCAGCTTTCTCAGTATCTCCCATTAGAGAGTAGTAATTTGCTCTTTCCTTTTCAGCCTCAAGACGCTTGTAATGATGAGGATTTAAACGTTTTTCAATCACTGGTAAATGTACATTGAATAAGCTGTCTGCCTTTTCAAATTCATTTGAATACATTGTTAAGTAGGTAGCTTCTTCCACTTTTGCAATATGATATTGTAAAGCGTCTTTCCCCAATGTATTTCCGATAGCAGTAATATAGGAATACAACGATTTCTGAGCAAGGTCTTGATTTTCAAGTGCTAAACCCAGCTTATAACGAAGTTCCTGCAGGAGTATATATTCTTTATGATTTTTAGGGATTATTTTATCATTAGCATCATCCATTAAATCACCCGTAAGGCGTAAAGATTTATTGAAATTACCTTTCAAGTAATCATCTTTGGCGACTAAACGCTCTGATTTTGAGTGGTTAATGCTTTTTCTTCCGAAGTAAAGAGAAGTATTCGTTGAATATTCCCACTGTGTTTTATCACCCTTGTTGCTGAATCGTTGCCAAGCATAATAATCAACGAGATCCTCTTGGATTTTGAAGAACACCTGATGACTAATTCCCAACACCCTTTCAGCTCTATAAATGTTCTTTTCGAGCATTTTTCGAGGAACAAGTGGATCGATTTTACTCTCAATATAATTTAAAGTTCTCTCATGATAATTCACGATATAGCTCACATCGTCAACTCTAAGGTTTTTCTTAATCCATGCCTCACTCACTTGCAGTAAACTATCAGCTCTCTCATAATCACCGTTCAAACGATACAATGTTCCTTCCATAGTCAAACTGAAAGCGTGATCTCTTTTCAGGCGGATTTGCTCACGGTTATTGTATTTTTTAGTGATGAATCTGTTGCCCCTGATCTCGTAAACCTCTTTTGTAGAACTGTTGGCAAAATCAAGGCTCAACTCTTGAAAAGTAGGAATTACAGTCATTGCAGAGTCATATTGCCCTCTTTCCAGATAAAGACGAGAGACGACTTCTTTTTCAAGTTTCTGGAAATCAAGCGATTTATCCACAAACTCCTTCGTGTCAGGGTTGCTGTCTAGGATAGCTTTTGCTTCAGCATAAAGATTGGCAGCACTTACAATATCAGTATATTCGATATAAAGCTGACTTGCCATAAGCAGGGCATAAGCCTGACCGAATTTGGCACTTTTTCTATCTTTGGCAAGAGTAATAAAAGAGGATACCGTTTCCTCAAACTCTCCGAACTCAGAAAGCGATAGTTGGAAATTTGCTCTCTGTGCTAAAACTTCTATCAAAGCTGAATCCCTTCCCTTTGCTTTTCTAAGTGCTTTAGTGTTCCATATTAAGGCTTTCTTGTATTCTCCATCATCAGCATATTTCTGACTAACTTGAAGCAAGTTGTCAATTTTTTTATTGACACCATCAGCATAAGAGAGTTGTGTTGAAAAAAGCAATAATAGTAGAGTCAAACACTTTATGAAAAATTTAGATGTTATATATTTCATAGTAGCTATTTTGAAGTCCGTAGTATAATCTTTAGGAGTGAAAATGTTATTAAAATATAAATGTAAATAAAAATAAATAGATATTCACCGGTTATTGCTTATTATGTATGAGTTTGTCCCGTTTTGTTATCTTTTTCGATTGAAAACTTTATATTTGTAATTCAATTTCAGATTTGGATTAAAAAGATAATGTATTCTTAATTTATTAGTTATCTTTATGGGAAGGAAAAGAAAAATTATAGTAAAATTCCAATCTTTAAAATAAGATTTAGAATATGAACGAATATTATCAGAGCGCATATAAACCTTTACTGGCCATAGATTGTGTAATTTTTGGATACGAAAAAGGCGAATTAAAAGTCTTATTGACGCGCCGTAAAGTAGATCCTTACAAAGGAGCATGGGGTTTAGCAACCGGTTTCTTGCACTACGGAGAATCTTTACATTACGCAGCAGAACGTGTACTAAAAAAACAAACAGGTTTAGATAGAATTTTCATGGAGCAACTTAGTACTTTTGGTGAGGTAGACCGAGATCCAGAAGCACGAGTTATTTCATTAGTATATTATTCTTTAATTAAGGTTGAGTCGCAAGACGAGGAAACTTTAGAAAAGAACCAAGCACAGTGGTTCCCGATTACAGCATTGCCAAAATTGATGTTTGACCATGAAACAATGATTCAAATGTCTTGGGGTAAGTTAAGAAGAAAATCAAGATACCAACCTATCGGGTTTGAATTATTACCTGAGAAATTTACATTACCTGAGTTGCAGTCACTTTATGAGGCAATTCACCAGAAACAATTTGATAAGCGTAACTTCAGAAAGAAAATTCTGGCTACAGGCTTATTGAAGAAATTGGATGAAAAGCAAAAAGGTGTGTCTAAAAAAGGAGCTTATTATTATGTCTTCGAAGAAGGTAAATATGATGAGCTTATCTCTCAAGGATTCAACTTCGAATTAAAATCTATGGCATTTGGTTCATAGTCCGTTATATTATTAAATTAGAAAGCATCAATTTCATTATGTAGAAATTGATGCTTTTTTATTCTAGTATACTATTTTTTATGAAGCTGAATGACAATGTTAACTACTTTATCTGTTTGTGGTGACAAACTTTAATTCAGGGCTTCTTAATTTTATTTTTACTCAATAACCTCTTCTTTACCTAAAAAGCGAGGTTGCGTATCAAAAACATAAAGGTCTAAAAACATCTTTGCTCTGGCAAAAATCTCTCTTAGATGAACACGGTAACCTCTATTAAGTGGCAAATCATCTGCAGGGTAGCCATAGGCTTCTATACCATTATGACGGGCAATAAAGATGGCTCTTTCAATATGGAATAACTGTGAGATGACAATGTATTTGTCTTGCTTGAAAACCTTATTTGCTCTGATTACCGAATCCAGAGTTCTCAAGCCAGCATAGTCCATCACAATTTTTTTCTTGCTGACTCCTTTCTTCTCCAAAGCCATTCGCATGACTTTAGGTTCATTATATTGGGTAGTGCGGTTGTCTCCGCTTACAATGATAAACTCGACATCATGTCCTCTGATCAACTCTGAAGCGGCATTGACTCTGTTGGTAAAAAAAGGATTTGGGGCACCGCTTCTCAAATATTTACTGGTCCCTAACATTAAGCCGGTTTTACATGTTATGGAAGGATTTTCCTTATTCAATATATAAGGTGCACTTTTTTGGCTGACATAGGAATTCCAAAAAAGTAGTAAAACAACCAACCCCACCGTGGCTACAAACAGAAAGCTCACGGCATATAAAATCTTCTTCTTCTTCATAGAGTTTATTTCAGTTCAAATATACTGCATCAGAAATGAAAAAAGCACGAATGAATGTTACTAATTTTGTCGTGCATTGAAAATTCTCATAAACAACATGTGCGACATATTTCTAGCCCTGGATTTGAGTAATTCAGCCTTTTCTCCTTTGAAAAGTTCATCAATAGTATTGAACCAAAGCTGTAGCCAAAATCCGAAATGTTTTTGCTCTATTGTGGATTGTTGATCCACTTCTTGGTGTGTTTTGACAGGGTTTCCTTTGTATTTTGAAACAAAAAATAAGTTCGTTTCCCAAAAATCATACATAGTAGGCAGGTGAGTATCCCAGTCGATTTTTATGTGCTCGTTGAAAAATGGACCTAGCTCCTGATGTGCTCTAACTTTTGTATAAAAAGTGTTGACCAGTAATATAATATCTTCTCTATTTTTAAGATCTTCCATATTGCAATCGTTTTAGTTCGAGCATCAAATATGGTAAAGTATGTTTGATGCTGAAAGAGGTGGATAATTAGTGGTTAGAAAGTTGAAAGTGAGACAATAATGACCAAAACTTACATAAATACGCTTCTTTTTTAAATTGTAGATATGATAATTTTGATACTTGGAAAAAAAGTGAAACATTTAATGATGGATATATCAAAAGGTCTACTTTTTAGGATACTGCTTACATCATTTTATTTCAACAACAATGATAACAATGTTTATTTTCTTATTCTCTAAAAAAAGTTAATACTTTATTAATAACTCTAAACTATTATATCGAAATCTTATTTTTATGTGTTTAATACAATATGCTACCTGTGATCTAATAGATATTGTAAATTCTAACTAAGCATTATTTATGTCAACCAAATCATTAAAATATATTTTCCCTTTCTTGGCGCTAATTAGTACCGCTATTCCTGTAATAGCCCAAAGTTACATGGAAGAGGGATATAAAAACGTTTTAAACGGGCAGATTGACGAAGCAATAGATGCCTATACTCAAGAAATACAATTGAACTTATTGAATGATAATGCTTATTATGAAAGAGCAAAATTATACATTCATAAAGGAGAATTGGATAGTGCGGAGCAGGATGTGAAAATGGGATTGACCATTGATGCCGTTAAACCTGTTGGTTATTCATTGATGGGTTATATCTATCTGAATAAAGGGGAGTATCAAAAAGCGGAAAAGGAATTTACAACAGCTATTGAACAAGATTCGTCATTTGTGACGGCTTATGTATTCAGAGCAGAGACTTATGGAAATATCTTCCAATATGAAAAAGCCATTAAAGATTATACAAAAGTAGTTGAGTTATCTCCATCATCAGCGATGTATTACCAAAGAAGAGGTCATACTTACATGAAGATGAAAAGATATGAAGAAGCCCTTTCTGATTTCAATAAAACCATTGCTTTAGATACAAGAATAATCGACGCTTATATTTTTAAAGCGGAGATTAACACTATGCAGAATCAATTTGAGGACGCTTTAGAAACGGTAGAGCAGGGTTTGAAAATTGATAAAAACAATATAAAACTTTTGAGTTTAAAAGGGGATTGTTTATCTAACTCTATTCAATTCTCTGAAGCATTGGAAGCCTACAATCAAGCACTTTTATATAATCCTAATTATGCTTACGCTTATTGTAGAAGGGGAGAGCTGTATGCAAGACTGCAAAAAAATACGGAAGCACTTAATGATTATAACCAAGCCATAAAATGGGCACCTACTTATGGTTTCGCTTATTATAAAAGAGGTGTGCTTTTAACAAAATCAAGAAAGTACTTAGAGGCTTTAAATGATTATGATAGCGCATTAAAGTATTTTCCTACTTACTACAACGCTTTAGTGGAGAAAGGAAAAACAGAGTTAGCATTAGGAAGGTTAGACGAAAGTATGATTTCTTTAAATAAAGCAATTGAAGTAGACCCAACAAAAGCCTATACTTATGTATTAATGGGGAACGCTTATTTAGGGAAAAAAGAATATGTATTGGCAAAAGACTTCTTCACTGAAGCGATTGAAAATTCTAACAATTATGGGTATGCTTATATGCAACGTGGTTTTGCTTATAAATTATCAGAAGAACTAGATTCAGCCCTGACGGATTTAGATGTTGCGGTCAGCCTAATGAAAAATAACTCTAAAGTGTATTCTTACCTTGGTGATGTTTATTCATTAAAAGGAAATTTGGAAGAGGCTCAAGTCAACTATTCAAAAGCTTTAGAAATTACACCTCAGTTTTCTTACGTTATCCATCAAAGAGCATGGACTTCTATCAAGTTGAAAAACTATGAGTATGCATTAGAAGATTTCTCACTGTTACATAATTTAGGTAAATCAAAATATGTAGATCTTTATGGTGAAGGGGTGGCATTGATGGAATTAGGAGATCTAACAAAGAGTAATGAAATTCTACAAAATGCGATTCAAAAATACCCTGATTATTCTTCTGCAAGAATTTTACTTGGTTACAATTACGCATTATTAGGTGACAATGATTTAGCTGAGCAACATATTGATGGGGTATTAAAGTTAGACGCTAGCCCGGAAGAAGTAAACGGTGTTAGAGGCATTATTGCTTTCAATAAGAAAGATTATAAGAAAGCATTGAAATACCTTAATTCGGCATTGAAAAATAATCCAAAAGATAAGAAATTATATTATTACCGTTCGCTAACTTTCACAAAGTTAGGGAAAGCGAAAAAGGCATTAGACGATAAATCAAAGGCCGTCGCATTAGGATATAAAACATCAACCTTCCCAGCAGGGTCAGAGTTGAAATAAAAAAAAGAGCATGTTTCAAAAGCATGCTCTTTTTTTATCCAGGATAAAGACGATATTAATTGTATCCCTTCATTCTTGATGAATCTTTAACCTCTAACTTTTATCGTTTGAGGAGGAATATTAGTATACTTGGCTAGCAATTCTAATGCATTATCAGGCATGGTAAATAAAGCCTCGTCCAGTCGTCTTTCAATTGCTGTATGAATGTAGAAAGCACTTTCCCCTTTTATATACTGTATGACATCTTTATGATCCTTATAAGGAACAGCCGGACAACCGAAGCTCCTTCCGATATAACCATTTTGATCAATGAAGTGTTCAGAAACGTATTTTGCAGGGTGAAGTACTACCGCTCTTTTTCTAGCATTATCATTTATATTTTTTTCTAAACCATCTAGTTTTAAAGAAAGGCCATATTTTCCATGATAGGTTTCAGAAGTTTTGTAAATCCCTAATGAGCTTTGCTTGGAGTTGACAATATTACTGAAACGCTCAGCATATAGTAAGCCCGAATTTCTGCCATGTGAAACATAAGTTTTGAGTAGCAATTTGCCAGTTGTCACATCAATAATATAAAAACGTTTTGAGGTGGAAGGCTGATTAAAATCCAGAATACTTAATACTCTAGTATTTTTAATTTTCTTATCATTGATTAGGTTCAAATAGGCAATCATCCCTTTTTTAAAGGCATCGTAAGATAATCCTTCATCCTTTAGGCGAGCATTATCGTATAATTTAGATATCAGAAACTCATTTTCTACTTGTAGCAAGTTGCCTTCATTATTGAATGTTTTGGCATTAGGAGAAGACATTGATAAGGGTAGAATGAGCAAGAATAATAAAAAGGTTCTTAAAAAGATCATTTTATGCTTCGTTGTTGTAGTTTATAAAGTGACATAAATTTAGGAGATCTTGAAACTATTTTAAAACATTTGATGTTAATAAAGAATTTTATTACTGATAATCAGTTCTTTTTTAATAATTAATGGAATTAAATCAATTTTTTAGATGAAAATTGATTTATCTTTCTCTCTTTTGTGTTCATATCATAAGAGCATGTTTGTAAGCTAAACTTTAGATTTCAAACATATTCTGAAAGGATAACGATAATATTTATAATGTTAGATCAACTCGCAAAATATATTTCACTACTTTTTATTAGTGCCGTTAAATTCTTATTTGGTCCTATTATGGGATTTACGACAGGACTTACAATCGTAGAGACAACAGTTTTTACAGTCTTGGGTATGATGTTGACGGTAGTAACATTGACATATATGGGGACGAAGGCGAGAGTCAAAATATTAACGTGGATGAACCGTGGTAAGGTTAGAAGACTATTTACCAAAAGAAACAGAATGATTGTGAGAGTGTGGCAAGGTTACGGTATGAAAGGAGTAGCTTTTCTGACACCTATTTTATTCGGTCCACCTATTGGCATGTTAATAGCTTTGTCTTTTGGTGAAAAAAAGCAGAGAATAATATCATATATGTTTTTAAGTGCCGTATTTTGGGGTATAATAATGAATATTATTATTTTTTACTTTGGTGAACATATAGAATGGGTACGTCAGCAGTACTAACCTAACATTGTATCACCGCTGATTAATAAATTAAAAGACTAAAAACTTCAAACGATGGCTTTTGAGTTTCATCAAGATAAAGAGGTATATTTTTCATATCAGACTGAGAATGCCAATAAATACGTTATTCCTTTTATTGAGCAATCCTATCCTATAACAAAAAATACGCGAGTGCTAGAAGTTGGCTGTGGTGAAGGAGGAGTATTAAAAGCTTTTCTTGACCGTGGTTGTACCGGTATGGGTATTGAGTTGAATATGGAAAGGGTAGAACTCGCCAATCAATTCCTAAAAGAATATATTGATCAAGGGAAAGCACAGATCATCGGCAGAAATATATATGATATCGATGTAGAGAAGGATTTGGATGATAAATTTGATCTGATTGTATTGAAAGATGTAATTGAACATATTCCCGATCAAGAGAAAATCATTCATTACTTTAGAAGCTTCCTGAAGCCAAAAGGGAAAATATTTTTCGGTTTCCCACCTTGGCAAATGCCTTTTGGGGGACATCAGCAAATATGTGCCAGTAAAGTTTTATCTAAACTCCCTTATTTTCATTTATTACCTGCACCACTTTATAAGTTTATTCTTAAGAATGGAAACGTGGCAGAAGGGCATGTTACGGAATTAATGGAAATCAAGGAAACGGGTATTTCTTTGGAACGATTTGAGAGAATAAGCAAAGCTTCAAATTATAAAATCATAGAGAAGACTTTATATTTTATCAACCCTATTTATGAATATAAATTTGGCTTGAAGCCACGAAAAAAGATACCAGTATTAGGTGATATTCCTTGGGTTAGAAACTTTGTGACAACCTGTGGATTTTATCTGATTGAAAAGCAATAAATATCCTTATAAGTACAAAGTCAAAAATAGATTAGAATTAACTATGATTTATTTTTGATTTTATTCTTATAACAGAAAAATCCCCACTTTGGAAAGTGGGGATTTTTTATTCTAGAAAACTATAATCTGTGAGATAATGCTCAGCGGATTAGTTCTTTGGCTCTTTTGGTAAAGCTGTTACGTTGATTGCTTCTGAAATCACAATGTTGTTTGTAACAAGTGTTTCTTGGAAAGAAGCGATTACTTCATACTCACCTTTGATAAGACCGTCTACTTGAGCAGTCAACGTAGTGTTAACAGCACCTTCGATTTCTGGCATTTTACCAATTAATTCGAATTCAAATTGCTGACCAGTTTTTACGTTAGTAAAAGATACTTTTGGCTCAGCGATAGTACCGCTTAAAGAAGAAACTGCAGTTACTAATTCGAAAGAAGTTTCAGCTCCTACGATAGCACCGTCTTCAAGGCTAGTGATTTCAATAGCAGATACTGGTTCTGGCGTTACTTCGTCGTTTTCTTTGCTACAGCTTGCAATCGTTAATGCAGAAATAGCAACAAGGAAGAAACGGAAAACGTTTGTATAGATCGTTTGTGTAGTAAATTTCATTTTACTTAAATGTTAAAGTTAAAATTAATACTCAATTGGTTTAGATAGTTATTATAACGCCACGGTTGAGTATTAGATTTATCACTTCAGACTTTTTACTTATCACTTTAGTCATTTCCTTTTAATAAGCATTAATAGTCCTGTTTTCTCAAAATTTTGCTGAAAAGACACCTATTTTCTTTACTTTAGAAGTGAAATCTTAGAAAATAAAAAAGCACCTGAGTAACTAAACTCAAGTGCTCAATGAAAAATAAGCCTCCCTAGAATAAAAGGGAAAAATCCCCACTTTTTGAGCGAAGATTTTCTATAGTATGGATCTATTCATCTGAGTTGGTTTACTCAGAGGATTAGTTTCTTGGTTCTTTTTCTAATGCTGTTACGTTGATTGCTTCAGAAATTACAATATTGTTTGTAACGTTTGTTTCTTGGAAAGAAGCAATTACTTCGTATTCACCTTTGATAAGACCATCTACTTGTGCAGTCATTGTAGTGTTGATAGCACCTTCGATTTCTGGCATCTTACCAATTAATTCAAATTCAAATTGTTGACCAGTTTTTACATTAGTAAAGGCAACTTTTGGCTCAGCAACTGTACCGCTTAAAGAAGAAACAGCAGTTACTAATTCGAAAGAAGTTTCAGCACCTACGATAGCACCGTCTTCAAGGCTTGTGATCTCAATAGAAGATACTGGTTCTGGAGCAACTTCATCATTTTCTTTGCTACAGCTTGCTATTGTTAACGCAGAGATAGCCACTAGAAAGAAACGGAATACGTTTGCAGAGATGTTTTTTGTAGTAAATTTCATTTTGCTTAAATATTATAAAGTAGAAATAAATGTTTAAATGATGTTGATAGTTATAAAAACGCCATCTGTTAACATTTGATTTACCACTTTAGACTTTTTATTTACCACTTTGGTCATATACTTTTAATAAGCATTAATGACCGTATTTTTTCTCAATTCCGAAGGTGTATACCCATAATGTTTCTTGAAAACCATGGAAAATTTTGATAAATGAGGGTACCCGATTTCTTTTGCAACTCTTGAGATTGGTGTGTCTGTCATTTCTATTAAACGGTGTGCATCCAGCATTCTATGTGTAGTGATAAACTTGAAAATTGGTTTGCCAAATATAGACTTAAACCTTTCCTTCAACTTTGTCTCGCCAATTCCAAACTCCTTTGCTACTGATGAAATAGTCGGGATGTTTTCATAATCCTGCAGCAAATAATCTTTGATCTCATGATAAAGTTCCATTTCCTCTTGTGAAATGTGGTTGATATTTGATCTTTGATTATGAATTTTATGATATACTTGAGTTAAGAATCTACCAGCAAGTTCTAATCCTTTTCCAATTATAATAGATGAACGCCCTATCACAGTACTGTTCTGTATTTTGATGATTTCTTCAATGATATGCAATGTCTCAGATGTAATCTGATCAATAAGAACGTTTTCATTTAAATAAGTAATCATTTCCTGATAGGCATCTTCAGAGTGATTTAGAAGTGAAATCAACTGTTCTCTATTTAATCGAAGACCAACTAATGATAAAGACTGATTCATTGGGAACTCAAGAATAACTTTATTGATATTAGAGTAAACGATAAGTTCATTTTTCTTTACCTCCTTTAGTTTACGTTCCCCCGTATTTGCAAGAACAGTACCGTCGCCTTTTACCACAAGCATATAAACATTACCCTCACTATTATCCGCATTATTGTAGATGTGAGCGGTTTTGTTCAACGTCATATGGTTGATACTGATATTAAAGTCTTGTATATGGTTGAATGATTCTAGATTTACATTGCCTAGAATAGTATTGCCAATAATTCTGTTGCCAACTCTTTCACCTCCAATGTTTTGATGTATGGATGCATATAAAGAGTCAATTGTAGTAGAATCAAGTAAGATGTTGGTTTTATTCTTAATCATAAAAATGGATGGTAGTCTTTTGTAAGAGAAATATATTCCTCAGAGTAATCTCCCTTGCCGTTGCGTATATTAAAGTCTATAGTTTGTTTACGTGTTTTTTCTTGGTAGAGATACTCTAACAATACTCTTTTAGGAAGTTTTGACTTATTATGTCGGATATTAACTTGTTTGACAACGTGGAAGTTATGACTCAAAGCAGTCGTGTTGAGTTGCTCTAATTGATCAAAAGGATAAATAATGATCAGCTTTCCACTTTTACTTAATAGGCGGGAAGAGAAAAGGAAAAGATCTGTCAAGCTTAAGCTGTCAGTATGCCTTGCAGTGTTTCTTTGTTCATTATCAGCCTTAAGACTATCCTTAAAAAAAGGTGGATTACTGACTATGGCATCAAAGGAAATATTCTCATCGTTCTGAAAGGCTTGGATAGAAGAATGAATGCTTTTGAGTTGATCTGCATAGGGTGAATTTTTGAAGTTTCTTTCAGCTTGAAGACTTGCTTCTTTGTCAATATCGAGTCCCACAAAATTGATATCTTTATACCTTTGTGCACACATCAAAGCCACCAAACCAGAGCCAGTACCAAGGTCCAAAACATTTCTGCAACCGATTAAATTAGCCCAAGCACCCAATAATATTCCATCAGTACCGATTTTCATGGCGGAGTTTTGATGACCTATGTCAAACTTTTTAAACTTAAAGGTTAGATATTTATCCATAAACTTTATTTTTCTGTCTTATAAGGTTTTGTTAGTATAGAAGTGAAAAAATTATTTCTATTTTTGTGAGCATAATTAAGTGAGCTTTCTTCAGAAAGTAACTGTACAAGAATAACTGAATCTATTATTACTATTATTTTGAGATGACTGCATTTGTTCTGTTTAGAATAGAACCTTGTTGTGTCGTTTTCACAAAACAGCAGATAACAATGATTAATTATTTCATCCGGTTACGGGACAAAGAAAGAAAAACAATCACTCTATACAAACATTATTATCTACTTATAAGACCAAATATTTCAAATGTCAAAATTATTTCCATTAAAAGGGATCGTTCAAAACTACGCATGGGGAGGTAGCTCGTTTATCCCCGAATTAGTATCTATACCGCAAGAAGACAAGCCATATGCCGAATATTGGATGGGTGCTCACAATAACGCACCTGCTCAAATTGGTGATTCTCAATTATTGAATAAAATGATTGAAGAAGATCCTAAAGGGACAATTGGTAGTTATATCAGTGAGAAATTTGGTCGTTTACCATTCTTATTTAAAGTACTTGACGTAAAAGATGTTCTTTCAATTCAGGTGCACCCTACAAAAGTAGAGGCAGAAAAAGGTTTTGCGAGAGAAAATGAAGAAGGTATTCCTTTAACGGCATCACACAGAAACTATAAAGATGATAACCACAAACCTGAAATCATGGTGGCGTTATCAGAATTTTATTTATTGCATGGTTTCTTACCAAAAGATAAACTTAAAGAAGTATTAAATACGGTACCTGAGTTTTCAGATTTAGTTGAAGTATTTGAAAACGGAGGGTATTATGAATTATATAAAACTGTGATGGAGTACACTCCTGCACAAGTGAATGAAAAATTACGTTCTCTTGTGGATAGAGTAATGCCATTATACAATGAAGGTAAAATTGAAAAGTCATCTCCTGATTACTGGACTGCAAAATCAGTTGCTTTACAAGCTGAAGGTGAAGATTTAGACAAAGGTATTTACTCAGTTTACTTCTTCAATATTGTGAAAGCTGACGTAGGAGAGGCAGTATTCCAAGACGCAGGTCTTCCACACGCTTACTTAGAAGGACAAAACATGGAGTTGATGGCCAATTCTGATAACGTATTAAGAGGTGGTTTGACGCCTAAGCACGTTGATGTTCCTGAATTATTGAAGCACGTGACTTTTGATGAAACACACCCTGATGTAATGGACGGTGAGTTGCAAGCGGATGGTTTAGAAAGAATCTACAAAAGTCCAGCACCAGATTTCGAATTAAGTAGAATTTCTTTGAAAGAAGGTGACACTTATATGCATACTGCTAAAACTGCTCAGATCATTATTGTTTCTGAAGGTGAGGCAACAATTACTGAAGGTGATGATACTTTAACTTTAACAAGAGGTGAGGTAGCATTATTATTAGTAGATGCATCGTATTCTATTGCAACTTCAAGTGAAGCTGTATTATTCAAAGCAACTGCTCCAGTAGAGTAGGGCTTAGAAATGGATATAAAAAAACGTATCAAGGTTGTGCTTGATACGTTTTTTTATGCTTAATATTTTGATGATTATCTTAAATCTACCACTTCAACATCAGGATGAGAAGCCGTATTGAATTTGAAATCACTGTCTGAAACTGAAACGTTTTTATTGAAGTTGTTGATCACATAAACATACTTCATCAAGTTTCCTTTCTCGTACATTTCCCACTTTACTAATTCTTTAGTAGAAGATTTGATATACATTCTGATACGGAAGAAATTAATATCTAAACTTTTATCAGGACTAAGATCAATAATATCTAAACCATTTTCTTTGCCTGCATGTAAATACTTAAAGTTCTTTTTATATAAAGTATAAATTTGAGAAGGCGAACCTGTTAAGCTTTCTTCATCACCTTCAGCAGATTCAATCGTAACTTCTTCCATTTCCTGATCATATCTATATACATCTTTTGTATCGCTATAGATTGTTTGACCATCTAATTGAAGTTGATATTTATTACCGCTGATAATCGCTTTCATATCAATATCACCTAATTTGCCTTCACTTGTACTAATTGCTTCTTGATGAACATCAGCACTAAATGCGTCCAAACCTTGGTAAAAACTACTCATTTCATCTAATATCTTTTTTGCTTTTTCATCTTGCTGAGCGAATAAAGATTGTGTAGAAATAAATAAGATTGATAGGATTAATGATATATATTTTTTTGTAGTTACCATGCTAAATTTTTGATTCTATTTGTTCAGTTTTTTTGTTATAGCCTTATTTAACGTAAAACAAAGGGTAAAATGTTTCAAACTTTATTCTAAAGTTCTTAAAAGGACTTCAAGATCCATTTCTGTTTTTACATTCACTTGTCTTGCTTTACTGCCTTCAAAAGGCCCGACTATACCTGCCGCTTCCAACTGATCAATAATTCGGCCAGCTCTGTTATAACCTAGACTTAATTTTCTCTGGATTAAAGAAGTACTACCTTGCTGATGTCTAACTAACAGACGTGCAGCTTCTTCAAATAAATCATCTCTGTCATCCACACTTCTTCCTCCTGCGTCTTTGCTAGCAGATTGCTCTTCTTCAAATTCTGGTAACATGTATGCAGTAGCAAATCCTGTTTGATCAGCAATGAAATCACAAAGTTTTTCTACTTCATCAGTATCAATAAAGGCACACTGCAAACGCGTAATATCATTTCCGGTTGATAATAACATGTCACCCATACCAATCAATTGATCCGCACCGCCAGCATCTAAAATTGTTCTTGAGTCAATTTTAGAGGTTACTCTAAATGAAATTCGGGCAGGGAAGTTCGCTTTGATCATACCTGTAATTACATCCACTGAAGGACGTTGGGTAGCGACAACCAAGTGAATACCAATTGCCCTTGCAAGCTGTGCTAAACGTGCTATTGGTCCTTCGATTTCCTTTCCGGCGGTCATCATCAAGTCAGCTAATTCATCAATTACCAAGACGATATAAGGAAGGAATCGATGTCCTTTCTTAGGATTCAGTCTTCTGCTGTTGAACTTCGCATTATACTCTTTGATGTTACGTACACCTGCAGATTTCAATAAAGAATAACGCATATCCATTTCAGTACATAATGAATTCAGAATGTGGATTGCTTTCTTCGTATCTGTAATAATGGCTTCTTCAGCATCAGGCAAACTTGCCAAGAAGTGTCTTTCAATTTTATTGAATAATGAAAGCTCCACTTTCTTAGGGTCAATCATTACAAACTTCAATTCAGACGGGTGCTTTTTGTACAATAAGCTACTCAAGAGAACATTGATACCCACTGATTTACCTTGACCAGTAGCACCTGCCATCAAAACGTGTGGCATTTTGGCTAAATCTGTTACAAATACTTCATTGGAAATCGTTCTACCGAAAGCAATAGGAAGGTCCATTTTTGCTTTCGCGAATTTTTCAGTCGCCAATACAGAAGAAATAGAAACCATTTCTCTATTGCTGTTCGGTACCTCAATACCAATTGTACCACGACCAGGAATAGGAGCGATAATACGGATACCTAATGCGGCAAGACTTAATGCAATATCATCTTCAAGATTACGGATTTTTGAGATTTTAATACCCACTTCAGGTACAATTTCATAAAGTGTAACTGTAGGGCCAATTGTGGCACTGATGGATGATATTCCTATTTTAAAGTGTCTTAATGTATTTACAATGCGTTCTTTATTTTCTTCAAGCTCTTCTTTAGTCACCTTCGCTTTATTCTCAACAGGAGGGTTCAAAAGCTCCAAGCTAGGATGTCTGTAATGACTCAAATCAAGTTTAGGGTCATACTCATCCATATCTTCTACTTGTAGGAAATCATCTTCCTCTTCTTCCTCAAATTGAATATTCAAATCAGCCTTATCCACATCATCTGTATTTGATACGTTACTTAATTCATGTGGATCAATAGATTTATCTACTTTAGGAGCTGGAGCAGGAGGATCTAAAGCGATTGGATCTGATTTTTGATCTTCTTTTTCCAACTCATAAGATGGAGGAGTTTCCTCTTCTTTAGTAGTCGATGCAGGGATCTCTTTCTTTGGAGGTACCGGTGGAAGAGGTTCCTGTTTTGACTTCTGAGTCCTATTTTCAGAATAGTTTTGAGTTGGCGGTACTGGAGTAGCTTCACCAACTTGAACATGTTCTACCTGAATATTTACATCTACAGAAATAGGATCTACCTTAATCTGCTGAGGAGCATTGTTTTTCTGTTTCTCTTCAACAACTTCAGGAGTGGAAGGGGTGTGAGGAACAATTTCAGTTGGAGAAGGCGTATCTTTTTCTAAGATAGTATTGACAATCTCATTTTCTAATTCAGTGTCTCGTTCTTCAATTTCTTCTGCCTCGTTTTCTTCCTCAATATCATTAGAAATATCAGCCTCGTTTGTAAGTTCCGCTTCTTTATGTTCAACTTCTCTTTCTTCTTCTTGAGTTTCGATCTCATCAGAAGTTGTAGAAGCAGTTGGTTCTGATTGTTTTTCTACATTATTCTTTGTCACTCTACCAATCAATGAATTCACTTTTTTGAACTTCGTGATATAGACGGTGTGAATCAGAACAGATAAAATCAAAAGAATGACGGTTCCCCATCCAATTAAACTATAAAGACCATCAGCTACAGTGAAACCGATTTTTCCACAGAGAAAACCAAGAAAATTCGGAGAATCATTGACAACCACAAAATACCCCAGTAAAATACTGGTCCACATCATATAGAAAATACAGATGTAAGAAAGCTTTCTGAAACGGATTAGTTTTCCTTTACCTAAAGTGAATAATTCATACCCACCAATAAACAGCATTGGGATAAGTAAAGCTGTGCCAATACCAAATAAATTATAGATCAATAAATGAGACAAAGAGGCACCCAACAAGCCAAGCCAGTTTTGTACTTCTTTACCTGATGAAATCAGATTGCTGATTCCGCCCACATTTTCAATTACACTTTGATCAGCTTTTCCCGTAAAAATAAAAGAGAATAAAGCGAGAAAAGTGTATACTGAAAGGAACATCAATGAAAGCCCAATACTTGTTTTCAGTCTAGGATCACTAAGCTTGTTGCTATTGATGGACATGCTCGGCATTTTCACTCTCGAAGGCCTTTCCGTTCTCTCTTCATGTGGAGTGGCAGAAGTGGATGGAACGGTAGCATTGGGTTTATATATATTTTTTCTAATATTTTTATTTCTTTTTGCTTCTGAAGCCATATAGTAATTTGCTTAACGCTGACAGTTAAAAAAATTATTTACAGAAATAGTGATTGCTGTCAATTCCTGATTCATCAACAGAATTGTTTCTTTTATGGGAAAACTTGCTGGATTGTAACACTTTCTGAAATACTTTAATATCACAATGCGATTATCTTACAAAAATCCTATCACTATCTACCCAAAATTAGGGTTTTCTAATGTTAATCGGAATTTTCTCTGATGATAATTATCTTAATTTATTGATAACTTCTAATTTTAATTCATATAAACCTTTTTCAAGCCCCACAGGGTATTCATGCGGGTTGTAAAAACGTTTCACACTGTTGTCAAATCGGCTTAATTCAGTCAGCGTTTTTTCTTTTGAAAGGTGAATGCTTGGCTTTTCATATACCAAATCGCCTTTTTTGAAAATTTGAATTAAAAGATCTTCACCTTTGTCGTTTTCAGTAATTCTCTTCGAACGGATTCCGTTATTCGGATCTATCAACGTACAGTTTTCCTGCATAGGATGCTCTTCATTGTAGATACCATCCGCACTGTATTTCCCATTATCGTCTATAAATCGTCTTACTTGCAATACCCCTGGAGTAGAAATTTTATTGACCTGCTCCGAAAGCTTTACTTTATAATCCAGTGCGCCTTCTTCATTTTCAATTGCACCCAATTTATAAACACCACCTAAAGCGGGCTGATCGTAAGCAGTAACCAATTTTGTACCTACGCCCCAAACATTGATTTTAGCGTCTTGTTCCTTTTTCAGGTTATTGATTAGATACTCATCCAAATCATTACTTGCCACAATATTTGCATTAGGGAAACCACCTTTATCCAGCAATTTTCTAGCTTCGATACTGAGGTAAGAAAGGTCACCAGAATCAAGACGTATTCCAATCATTTCATGCCCTTTCTCTCTCAATTCCAGCCCCACTTCAATCGCTTTTTTGACACCTTCTAAAGTGTTATAGGTATCCACTAAAAAGATACAATTGGTGGGCATAGATTCGGCATATGCCTTAAAAGCTTTCATTTCATCATCATATGACATGATCCAAGAATGAGCATGAGTACCTTTTACAGGGATGTCTAAAAGTCGTGCGGCTAGCACATTGGAAGTTGCGTCAAAACCGCCAATATAAGCGGCTCTTGTAGCGGCAATACCACCATCAATTCCTTGTGCCCTTCTCAAACCAAACTCTAATAAACTATCATCCTGAGCAGCAATTCTCAGACGTGCGGCTTTTGTAGCAATAAGAGTCTGGAAGTTGACAATGTTCAAAATTGCAGTTTCTAATAATTGACATTCAATCAAATTACCTTCCACTCTTATAAAAGGTTCGTTAGGGAAAATTGCCCTTCCTTCTTCTACCGCATGTACATTAACAGATAGCTTTAAATTTGATAAATAATCCAGAAACCCTTTCTCAAATAAAACATCTCCGTTATTATCTTTCTGCTTTGCTAAAAAATCAATATCTTCTTCTGTAAATTCAAATTGATTAATGTAATCGATCACGTACCCCAAACCGGCACAAATGGCATAACCGCCTTTGAAAGGTGCTTTTCTGAAATAACCGTGAAATACCGCTTTTTGCTCTCCTTTATTCTGTTTCCAATATCCGTAAGCCATCGTGATTTGGTAGAAATCAGTCAATAATGTGAGAGATGTTTTGTATAAGTCTTTTGAAATATTCATTTGTGCATGATTTTTATACTAAAGAAATTTGAATTTACGTTTCTTTTTTGAGTGATAAAACAACTCAAGTACATTTGTCATAGTACTTTTGATTTATGAAATTAGTGGAGTAGAATAGAAGCGGACTATCACAAAGCGTTTAAAAGATTATATATGAACATTTTTCAGCAGATATTTTCAATAGGTTTAGATAAAAACATTCAAGGAATTACGAGAGAGAAAGTAATTACAACCAATCAATTTGCGTTTTATCTGACCTTTTTTGAAATTTTTTACCTTATTCTCTCCATTATGAAGGCCCCTGTTCTGATGCAATGGCCTTTGATGGGTATTTTGGGTAATTTGATTGTACTCACTTTTAATCACCTCAGACTGTACCAGATTTCGAGAGTGATTTTATGTATTATACCGATGAGTGTAGTGATCATTTATAATTCTTATTTAACACCAGTAGATGCTAACCCTAGAATTTCAGGTTACATCATTGGAGTTGTACACTTGTTGATTCCGTTTTTGATTTTTGATGTAAGAGAGAAAAAATATCAGTGGTCACTGTTTATCATCTTGTCGGGTTTTTTACTTTCTATGTTCCAATTGGAAGATATTTTGGTAGACCCAATGATTGATTATGAAACTCTTTATGAACCAGATTCTACAAGAGGGGCCTATATCGGTATTTTCGGAATGGGTATTCTGATGCTTTTGATGCAAAGAGAAAGAATGAGCTATCGTTTAGAATCAGAGAGATTAACCAAGGAAAGTATTGAAAGAGCTGAAGAACTAGAAAAATCAGACAAAGAATTAAGAGAGGTCCTGAAAAAGGTTCAAGTGACAAAAATTGAAGATGAACAAAGAACTTGGACTACCCAATGTCTTTCTGAGTTCAATGATTTGACAAGAACCGTAGAGAATTTAGATGATCTGATTGATCAATCTACAAGTTTCCTAGCCAGAGTGTTAGAACTGAATCAAGTGGCCGTATTTTCTAGAGTAGAAGACAAGGAGAGAGGTGACTATTTAAGAAGACAGTCTGTGTATGCTTATGACCGTAAGAAATATTTGAACTCTAATAAAATTGAGCAAGGTGAAGGATTAATAGGTCAGTGCTTCCTGGAGAAAAAACCTATTATTTTAAAAGATGTACCTTCAGGCTATCTCAATATCAGTTCAGGACTTGGTGATATCACAGCCTCATTTGTAGCTATATATCCACTGAAAGCCTATGATAAGGTGGAAGGGGTGATTGAGATTGCGAGTTTCAAGGTGCTGGAGGAATATAAATTGGAGTTCCTTTCAAGAGTTTGTGAGAGTTTAGCCATCACTATTTTGAATAAATTAGCTTCTGAAAAATTAAAACAGTTACTAGCCATTTCTCAGCAACAAGCAGAACAAATGAGATCCCAAGAAGAAGAGATGCGTCAGAACCTTGAGGAAATGCAAGCTACGCAAGAAGAAATGAAGAGAAATGAAGACGTTTATCAAGAAGAAATCAGAAGAATTAGAAAATTAGCAGACAAATAAATTAATTGTAAATCAATGAGTTATGATTGATTTGTGTATTTTATTTTCTATTACTCTTGTAAATTGGTAGAGTTTATATACTTTTGTAATACCAAGACGGTAAAAACATAGATTTTTTAAGTCGGATTCTTTCAATTATAATCTTTAAAAATTAATCCAATGAGCGTAAATTTATACAATGACAATTTAGTACCTGTAGGGGAAAAATTAAGAAATCAACCAATAGGAGTTGTTTACAGTTCTGAAACATACGGAGCTGGAGAGACAAAAATGTCTTTATTCTCAAAAGAGCAAAAAGAGCAGTTAGATGCAATTTGTGATAGACTTTTGATGAACTTAACGGCAAATCCTGATCGAATGTATAGAATCTCATTGGAAGGTAGAGGTCAAGCTTCAGGAGAAGCAGATGATCGTAATTTAAAGTTAGCTTCTTTAAGAGGTAAGTACATGAGAGATGCGGCCTACAAGTACATGTTAGGTTACGAGAAAGACGGTCAGACAATGGCTTCTTTCATCTTGTCAGGTCAGTTAACACTGAGAGTAATTGATATTAAGCCATTCTATGACGTTGATAAAGGAAGAATCCTTTGGGCAGATGGTAATGCAGGTGATGCAAAATATCAAAGATCAAAATTGAACGTATATTATGAGTCCAAGTTGAGGTAACAACAAAGCTTGGATTTTGAAAGATTATATAAGTTAGGGCTACTTCTTTAAAAGGAAGTAGCCCTAATTTTTTGTTGAATATTTTATTCAGGTTTATGACGTCATGTGATATTCCTCTCCATTCCAGATTACTGAAAGTCCTCCATTGTATTCGGTAATAGAAACGGATTTGTTCTTTTCGTCTTTTTTATAAAATGTGATCACACTTGGTGTGTTTGAATCATATTGAGGAACATATCCATGTAAAACCTCACGGTGTTCTGAGCCACTTTTATCCATAAATTTTAAAACCAGATCTCCTGAAACTTTATCATAAGAAACACTGACTTGTACTTCAGAGGTATGTCTGAATTCTACGATATAAAGCTGTATTTTATCTTCAAAATTTCCTCCCTGTGCATAAAAACTCGCTAGTAAAGGATAATTGTCATTTTGAATTTGAGCAAAAGAATAATGGCAGATAAAGAGAAGCGTGATGAGTAAACTCTTTTGGTAAAACTGTTTCATACTAGGGGTGTTTAATTGTATTGTGTAGATTAAAAATAATAAATCCTTCCAAAAAACGCTATTTGGTATGTTATAAGTGATGTACTGTATTTATAAATTACAAAGAAAATTCTCATTTTTATTTTGTAGAATTGTAATTACTTACACTTTTTAATCACTTAAGTGCTTGGTCAGAAATAGCTTAATGCTGTTTTGGGGTAGTTTTGATGGATTCACAGCCTTAAAAATTGAATAACAATGCTGTTGTTTTATTTTTAAGGAAAGTCAACATAAAATGAATCTTAAAAAACGGTTGAGCTTGATTTTGGAAAAGTACTTATCACTCTTTAAACACAATGACTAATCAAAGCTTCAGTCTATCTCATCGCCTATTACATTGGTTGATCGCTTTTACAATGTTATTTATTCTAATGACTATTTTCCTAAGAGAAAACTGGATGAGTAAATACTATATGCGTGATGTAATCTTAAATTATCTGGGAACTTTTGATGTAGAAATCTCAAAAGATCAAGCCATGAAAGTGGCAAAAGCAATTCGTGGAAATATGTGGCAGTGGCATATTAATGCAGGATACTTATTAATAGGCTTATACGTATTAAGATTAATCGTCAATGCCAAGGAAAAAGGCTTTAAGTTAAACTTTCTTTCTTCTGGACAGCTTACAGCTAAGGAAAAGATGGAAGGATGGGTTTACTTCATTTTTTATGTCTGCATAGCAGGTTCATTAATCACAGGAATGAGTATCATCTACGATATAGGAGATCATGATTTAATGGAAGATATGCATAAACTATCCCTTTACTACCTGGTAAGTTTTATCTTTCTTCATTTCTTAGGAATCATCATGGGAGAGTTAAGAGATAAGAAAAATATAGTATCAAAAATGATACATGGTAAAAACAGTTGAAAAACATTTGAAAGGTGACTTTGGTCATGTATATTTGTAATATACAAACCTAAAATTCAACGCTATGCAAGGAGAAGGATTAATATACAAGATATTATTTATCATCACTCTGAGTACAGTTTTCCCAATGATTGGATATTATCTGGACTACAGACACAAACGTAAAATGTTTAGGAATCTTCCTTCTCAAAAAGGAAAGTCTGTTCAAGAGAAAAAATAATATAATGCAACTGCATAAAGAAGCCCTGTAATTTACAAGATTACAGGGCTTTTGTATTAACTGAGGTGAAAGTGATTGTTTATAATTTATCTTCTAAAAGATGTATAAATAGTAACCATAGTAAATCAGTCCAGCCCCAATCATTACAAATATGTGCCACACAGCATGATTATATCTTAATTTTCTCCATAAATAGAACGGAACGCCTAATGTATACGCTAATCCTCCGGCAATGATCCATTGCATTCCATCACCTAAAGCCTCAAGCATTTCGGGGAATACAAATACACCAACCCAACCTGTCAGCAGATAAAGTGTAATAGATATCCATTGATAACGGTCAGCGACAATCATTTTAAAAATTGTACCTAATATGGCGATGGTCCATATGACTATAAAGAGTTCTGTTCCGCCACTGTTTGGAATTTCAATTAAGCACATAGGAGTGTAAGTACCGGCTATCAACCAATAAATGGCAGAATGGTCTAGAATTACGAGTGTTTTGGTGTAGTTGTCATCAGAATGAAGATGAAGGAGTGTAGAACAAGTAAACAAAATCACCATACTTCCGCCAAAAAGAATAGCAGAAATAATATATTTAGGGTCACTTGTATCGATGCTGTTCAGTAAAATTGCTAATCCTATTGCACTGCCTAATGCAGCAATTCCGTGCGTGATGCTGTTTACAACTTCTTCCTCGGGGGTGTCGCGGGGAATTTCCAGTTCATCAGCAGTTGAGGCTTGGTTGAGTTCGTCGTCTAAAGTGGATGTATAAGAAAGTTTTTTCATGGGATAATTATATTTTTCTGAGATAGGTAGAGGGTGAAGGAATTTAATGTGTCTTCTATTATCAATAAGACAATTAGGTTAGAGGAGTAGCCAAAATAATTTTTTAGTATGCACTGTGAGTTGATGTTATTTAAACTTTTTGAAAGGGTTAATGCAATTAATATACATAATTTTTCTATCCTAAACAACCTTTTTGTTAATTTGTGGAGCACTAAAAAATCTTTTTAGATGAATTAAAAAAAATATTAGAAAAATACAATATATAAATACATGATAGATCATAGATACTTAGCAACAAACCCTTCAATCTGGACCGGAAGAATAGATGGTGAGACGTATGATGTTTTTAGATGGCATCAGAAGGTACAAGTAGTGAATCTTGAAAAAGAAGAAATGCCAACTTTACAAGAAGGTGAAACAGGGGTAGCTATTATTGGTTTCATGTGCGATGAAGGTGTAAAACGTAACAACGGAAGAGTAGGAGCGGTAGATGGACCTTACGAAATGAGAAAAGTAAGTGCCAATTTACCAGTTCATTTTCCTGAATCAGTTCACCTTTTAGATCTAGGGAATATCCAATGTACTGATGAAGACTTGGAAGGTGCTCAGGAGGCATTAGGAAAAGTAATTGAAATGATCTTGACAAAAGGCTACCGTCCATTAGTGTGGGGTGGCGGTCATGAGATTGCCTATGCTCACTATTTAGGGGTTAACGCTTATATGAATAAGGTGCACCCTGGTAAACGATTAGGCATCATTAATTTTGATGCTCATTTTGATTTAAGGGAGCCAAATCCTTTGCCAAGCTCAGGAACTCCTTTTTATCAGATCGCTCAAAAGCAGAAAGAACAAAGCAGATCATTCAATTATTTGGTGATTGGTATCCAAAAAAACAGTAATACTCAAAAACTTTATGATACGGCTAACGATTTGAACGTAAAGTATATTACAGGACGTAGATTGTCGGAAGCAGATAAAGTGGGTACTACACACAAACTGAGTGCATTTTTGGATAGCGTAGATTTTGTATATCAAACAACATGTATGGACGTGTTCGCAGCGCACTATGCACCTGGCGTAAGTGCTTCAGCGTATAATGGAGTAGAGCCCAACCCTACGTTTATGAGATTGTTCAAAAAAGTATACAAAAGCGGAAAGGTGATTTCATCTGATATCGCTGAGTTAAATCCTCGTTTGGATATTGATAAGCGTACTGCAAAATTGGCAGCCGCATTGTCATTTGAAATTGTAAAAGCATAAAATTATACCTTGGGGTTACTTGAAAAGAGTAACTCCTTTTTTTATATGGAAGTAAGAATAGAATCATCCTGGAAAGAAAAACTAACAGCAGAGTTTGAACAGCCCTACTTTGCAAATCTTGTTGAGTTTGTAAAACAAGAATATGCTACAAAAACAATTTTTCCTCCTGCAGGTAAAATTTTCAATGCCTTTGAACATTGTTCTTTTGATAAGGTGAAAGTAGTGATTTTGGGGCAAGATCCTTATCATGGAGAAGGACAGGCTAATGGATTGTGTTTCTCAGTAAGTGACGGAATTAAGCAACCACCTTCTTTGGTCAATATTTTCAAGGAAATTGAAGCGGATTTAGGTATACCGCGTCCCGCATCTGGCAATTTAGAACGTTGGGCGGATCAAGGTGTGTTATTATTGAATGCTACACTTACAGTAGAGGCACACAAAGCAGGTTCACATCAGAATAAAGGGTGGGAGCAATTTACTGACGCTGTGATTGAAAAAGTGGCGAACGAGAAAGAAGGTGTGGTATTTTTCCTATGGGGCTCTTATGCCCAGAAAAAAGGAAGAGTGATTGACCCCAAAAAACATTTGGTTTTAAAGTCAGTTCACCCATCTCCATTATCAGCACATAGAGGTTTCTTTGGAAATCATCAGTTCCAGCAAGCCAATCAATATTTAGAAGAGAGAGGCGAATCACCAATTAATTGGTAAAAAAATCCTCCATCAATATGAAATAATATGATTTTGATGGAGGATTTTAATAAGAACTACACAATTTTGTCGTTAATCTAATGTGTGCCTATAGGTCCACTAAGAGCATGCTGGACTTCTCATCTTCATAAAAATGATGTGGAATGCCATGTCATGCGTTGAAATTATCCCCTAAAAGCAAAATTTTTTATAGACCAATGAAGAAAAAAATCGTTGGAAGTTATCCCTATACAAACGTATTATTCAGTATATCTGCTGCTTTGTTTATGATTGCATTGTTTGGGCTTTTTGCAATTGCAACAAAGAGACTAGCCAACAAACTTTCAAGCGGCATAGAGATGCAGGTGATCTTAGAAAAAGACTTGTCAGAGTCAGATAAAGAAAGCTTATCGGCGGCGATTCAGAACTTTTCTTTTGTTTCTAAAGAAGAACCTCCTCAGTTTATCAGTAAGGAGTCAGCAGCGGAGATTATGATAGAATCTACAGGAGAAGATTTTGTCCGCTTTTTGGGTGAAAATCCACTGAGAGATGCTTTTGCAGTACGCGTGGATGTTGGAGTAGAAAGCAGTGCATTAGAAAATGTAAAACATGAGCTTTCAACGCTCTCCGGTGTTTACGAAGTAGTATATACAAAGAGTATGCTTCAGAACATCAGAGGTAATATGAGAACAATTGGTATAGTGGTGGTTGTACTGTCCCTGATCTTTTTCTCAACGGCAGTTATTCTGATCAATAACTCTATCCGTTTAGCACTTTACTCTCAACGCTTTTTAATCCGTTCTATGCAGTTAGTCGGGGCTACTCAGATGTTTATCAAGCAGCCTTTCCTAATGAGAGGAGCGATCCAAGGAGCAATAGGAGGAGGCATAGCATCCGTCTTTGTGGCTTTGGTGGCTATTTCGGCCCTTTCTTCTATGCCGGAACTTGTGTACTTGATCTCCACAAAAGATATTGGGTTTATTTGTATATTAGCCGTCTTATTGGGAACTTTAGTGGTTGTATCGAGTGTATACTTCGCAATAAGTAAATATTTAAAATTAAAGTTGGACGACCTTTATTAATCAGAAATCATGGGGAGAAAAAACAATAATGATGGGGGCGACTGGAAAGATCGCTTAGGAGTGGTGTTCAGTACTGATCCTGATTATGAATATGAAACGGAATCAGATTTCGAAGAAGAAACACTTCCTCCTAATCAACAAGACTTGAGAGTAATGTTGGACCGTAAAAATAGAAAAGGAAAAGCAGCTACTCTTGTGACAGGTTTTGTAGGCAGTGATGATGATTTAAAAGCTTTAGCCAAAACATTGAAATCAAAATGTGGTGTTGGTGGAAGTGCCAAAGAAGGCGAGATTATCATTCAAGGCGATTTCAGAGACAAAGTGATGGAGCTGCTCAAAGAAGCAGGTTACAAAGCAAAGAAATCTGGAGGTTAAAAAATTAAATATAAAGGCTTGTTGTTATAAAAAATTGTATTTTTGTAGCAATAAATAAGATATGAATGAACCTCGATCTATGATTTTTGTAGAAAGAGGTTTTTTCTTATCAAATAAAAACTGATTAACTTCTAATTAGTACTTATCCCATTATTCAGCATACTTAAAAATATCAAAAAGAAATTGCACTTTTTTAATTATGAAAAAGACACTTTTTACCGCCATTCTATTTCATTTGTCACTGTTGCTTTCAGCACAGGAAACATTTTATCTTGTTCAATTCAAAGATAAAAACCCTACCAACTTCAGTCTATCTAATCCAGAAGAATACCTTTCTGAAGCGTCAATCAATAGAAGAGAAATGATGAATATCGCTATCGATTCATCAGACTTACCTGTAGTACAATCCTATATCGATGCCGTGGCTTCAACTGGAGCAACAATATGGTATCCATTGAAATGGTTCAACGCCGTGATTGTCAGTAATACGAATACGGCAGAGATCGAAAAAATTGCATCTGTTGAGAAAGTAATGAACATGTCAGATAAGACAATGGGCGGGATCGAAGAGGATGAAAAAACTGAGGCCTACGATTATGGTAAAGCAAAACAGCAGAATGAGCTTTTAGGAATTGATAAAATGCACAAGGACGGACACAAAGGTGAAGGAATTCATGTTGCCGTATTAGATGCCGGATTTAAAAATTACACTACAAATCCGTATTTCAATGAACTGAAGTTAGGGGAAGCGTACGATTTTTATTCTAAGAACTCTAATGTAGCAGATGATCATAATCACGGGGCAGATGTATTGTCGACCATGGCAGCTTATGATGAAGGCAGTTTTGTAGGAGGTGCTCCAGAAGCGACCTATTATTTGTACCGTACTGAAAACACATCTTATGAGAGTAGAATTGAAGAGTTGATGTGGGTAGCCGCTGCAGAACGAGCAGACTCGATTGGCGTAGATATCATCCAAAGCTCTTTAGGATATTATGATTTTGATGATGCATCTCAGAATTACACTCAAAGTGATTTAAATGGTAAAACAGCTTGGATCACTTTAGGAGCTAATCATGCCTATACAAAAGGAATTTTAGTGGTTTCATCTGCTGGAAATGAAGGGGCAGGATATTGGAAGAAAATCTCCTTCCCGGCTGATTCACCTTTCGTATTGACGGTAGGTTCCGTAAATAATACTACTTTGAACAAAGCGATTACGAGTTCTTTTGGACCAACATCAGACGGAAGAATCAAGCCTGATGTAATGGCAGCTGGTGAAGGTGCTTGGGTTGTAAAGTCAACAGGTACAGTAAGCACAGCAAATGGTACATCTTTCTCTGCTCCTCAAATGGCAGCATTATGTGCTGGATTAATACAGGCTTTACCAGAAGGCACTACGCCAATGGACGTTATCACAAGGCTTAGAAGGTCTGGAGATAAAGCATCTGCACCGGATAGTCTGTATGGTTTTGGTATTCCTAATTATGAAAGGGCTTTGTTGATTACAGATTTAGAAGAAAATGAAAGCTTGTTCAAAAAGGTGAAAGTATACCCGAATCCAGTAAATGATACAATTATAAAAGTTGAACTTCCTTCGAAATTAAAAAATATTGAACTGGAATTCACATGGTTTACGATGGCAGGGCAAATGCTCCAAAGCCAAAAGTCTTCGAATGAGAAGTCAATAGAACTTTTAAATGTGCCTGCCAGTCATAGAGGACAATATTTATTATTAAGAGTATCTACCGAAGAATATTATAAAACCTTTAAGGTAAAAGTGAATTAAATCAGTACTTTTTAAGTTAGATTATTGTTCTAAGCCAAAAATAATTATTAAATAAGATGTCAAAAAATCAAGTATTAGTCACAGGAGGAACCGGATATATCGGTTCTCATACAGTTGTTGAGCTTCAAAACCAAGGTTATGAAGTAGTAATAGTTGATGATTTATCCAACTCAGAAATTGAAGTTGTAGATAGAATAGAAAAAATTACTGGGAGGCGACCATTTTTTGAGGAGCTGAATTTAGTGAACGAAAGTGGTGTAGAAGCTTTATTTGAAAAATATCCCAATATCGGTTCAGTCATTCACTTTGCCGCATTTAAAGCCGTAGGAGAGTCTGTTAATGAGCCATTGAAATATTATCAAAACAATATCTGTTCGCTAATCAATTTGCTTAACAGCATGAAGAAGCACAAAGTAGCCAATATGGTATTTTCTTCTTCTTGTACTGTGTATGGTCAGCCAGAAGATTTGCCTGTAACAGAGTCTGCTAAAGTACAGCCAGCAGAGTCGCCCTATGGCAATACAAAACAGATTTGTGAAGAAATTTTGAGAGATACCGTAAAGGCATTTTCAGAAATAAAAGCCATTGCTCTTCGTTATTTTAATCCAGTGGGCGCACATTCATCAGCATTAATTGGTGAATTACCAAAGGGAGTACCTCAAAACCTTGTGCCATTCATTACACAAACAGCCATTGGTTTAAGAGAGCAACTTTCAGTATTCGGTGATGATTATAATACGCCTGATGGTTCAGCTATTCGTGATTACATTCATGTTGTAGATTTAGCAAAAGCACATATTATTGCGGCAGAACGCTTGTTGGAAAACAAAAACGAAGAGGGGTATGAGTTCTTCAATTTAGGAACAGGTACTGGATCATCTGTTTTGGAAGTGATCAATGCTTTTGAAAAAGTAAATGACATTCCTGTGAATTATAAAATTGTAGACCGCAGAGAAGGGGATGTGGAGCAGATTTGGGCTGATACGACCATTGCCAATGAAATTTTAGGTTGGAAAGCTGAGAGTGGCATTGATATTATGATGGAGTCAGCATGGAAATGGGAACAGGCGATCCGTAAAGGAAACGCTTAGAAATGTTTCAAAATGCTTTTAAGCATAAAAAAGGCATTATTCTGCGTGATAGAATAATGCCTTTTTCTTTAGGTCGTTTTTGTAAAATTTCAATCTGACCTTATAAAATATTCAAGTTCTGTTCTTTGATTTTCTCCAACTCGTCTTTCATATTCACTACAATTTTCTGAATATCAACATCGTTGGCTTTAGAACCGATGGTATTAATTTCCCTTCCAATTTCCTGAGAAATGAAACCTAATTTTTTACCGTTAGATTTTGGTTGCTCAAGAGTCTGAATAAAGTATTTCAAGTGTTGAGACAATCTTACTTTTTCCTCATTGATATCTAATTTCTCAATATAGAAAATCAATTCCTGTTCAAATCTATTGGCATCAAAGTTCTCGTTGTTTTCAAACTCAGCAATCTGATTTCTCAATCTTTCCTTCAAACGCTCAATTCTTTGAGGGTCTAATTCTATTACTTTCTCAAGATAATCAGTGATGTTTACAATTGCACCTCTTAAAGCTTTCTCCAAGGCTGCACCTTCTACAGTTCTGAATTCAATTGTTTTATTAATTGCTTCTAAAATACCTTCCTGAATAACAGGCCAATCTTCTTTAGTAATATCTTCCTGATTTTCTTTAGAGAAGACTTCCGGCATGTTCATCACAATTTCCAGAAGGTTATTTGAATCAGTATCTAAATCTTCAGAAATGCTTTTCAAGCTGTTGTAATAGCTTTTTATCACTTCAGTGTTTAAAGAAGCCGTTAAACTCTCAGAACGTTTAGAAACATAATTCAAGATCAGAAGAATTTTACCTCTTTGAAGTTTTGAACTCAATAAATTTCTTAACTCAATTTCCTTGTCTGAAAAAGTTGATGACATTTTAATATTGCAATCAGCATTCTTCGAATTAAGTGTCTTAATTTCGATAGAAGCACTGAATTGCTCATTTTCTATTGCTACTTGGCCGAAGCCAGTCATCGATTGTATCATAGGTGAGTTTTATACTTTTTAAAAAAACTTCCGTAAATATACCTTATTCTCTTCACCTTATTCTAATCCCAAAGAATAATATTACTATTTAATAACTTTTAAATAGGGAAAAATGACCGGTTGGAATACAAATCATCAAAATTTATTATCTTTTACTAATTTTTCGAAATACATAAATACACCAAATAAAGATGAAATCATTTGAATACTCTTGGCAAACAGCAGATAATATAGAGATATACGGTAAATGTTGGTTACCTGAAAATGAAAACCCTAAGGCCATAATTGCCATGGTTCATGGTTTTGGTGAACATATAGAAAGGTATGCTCATGTGGCGGCTTTTTTTACTGAAAATAATTATGGCTTTATTGGGTATGATCAAAGAGGTCATGGAAAAACACCTGGCAAAAGAGGCGTGGTGCCAAGTTACAGTGCGGTACTACAAAATGTTTCTGAGTTACTATCTCTTGTTAAAGAAAAATTTCAAGGTTTGCCTATTTATCTTTACGGTCATAGTATGGGTGGAAACATTGTTACTTCTTTTTTATTGAAAGAACAGCCTGAATTTTTAAAGGGGGCTATAGTGACAAGTCCTTGGTTGAGGTTGGCTACTGACCCGCCGGCGTGGCAGGAGAAAATAGGAAAGTTTATAGGGGGTATTATTAAAGATTTTGTGATTCCATCCAAATTGAATCCTGCTGATTTATCCACGGATTTGACAGTAGGGGAGGTGTATATGAAAGACCCTTTGGTGCACAATAAAATCTGTACCGCTTTGTATTTTGGGGTGAAAGATGCTGGTGAGTGGAACATTGCCAATGCAGGCCAATTAAAAACAAATACACTTTTGATGCACGGTGATGATGATAATATTACATCTTATAAGGCTTCAGAAGAGTTTGCCAGTAAAGCACCTTCAGAAAAAATTACTTTCAAGAAATGGGAAGGTTTGAGACATGAAATGCACAATGAGAAAATCAAAGAAGAAGTACTGTCTGAGATTTTATCTTTTGTAGAGAAAAACTGATATAGAAAAGCCCCAGCTGCTAATTAATGCAGTTGGGGCTAAAGCTATCTTATAAATAAAACTCTAAAGTCCTCCAATGATCTGTGCAACAATAATAATTGCAACTAATGCGAAAGGATAAACCGTAGCATATGCAACTTGAGGTGCGTCGCTTTCCGTCATGTTGTCCATTGCACTTAAGCCAGGAGTAGACGTCATGCCACCTGTAAGGGCACCCATCAGCGATAAGAAATTCACCTTAAAGAATACGTGTCCTACAATAGTTACAACAAGCATAGGGATCAAGGTAATCAACGCACCGATTCCAAATAATTGGAAACCGTATTCACTGATTGTTGATACAAGCTTGGTACCGGCACCCACACCTACAGGTGTTAGGAATAATAGCAAACCAAACTGTCTTAAAAGTGCATTAGCGTTACTTGGAAGGTGCCAGATAATCGGTCCTGTCTTACCCAATCTACTTAATCCTAAAGCGGCCATCAATACACCACCTGTAAGACCTAGTGAGAAGGAAGATCCACCCGGAAGTGGTACTTCAAATTTACCTAATAAAACACCGATAATGATACCCAAAGCAACCGGCAGGAAACTTGGTGTTTGGACAATTTTAATACTGTCTCCGAAAAGCTCAGTCAGTCCAATAATATTTCCTTTTGTTGAAGAGATTAATAATTTATCACCGAATCTTAATCGAGTAGAAGGTCTTGGAGATAAATCCAAACCTGCTCGTCTTACTCTGGTGATAGTAGCGAGGTAGTTGTTGTGCAAATCCAATTCACCCAATGTTTTACCTACTACATTTCTTGATGATACCACAAACCAACGAATTTCATGTATACCTGATCGAGGTATTTTCTGTTCCGTCGGTTCGCCTAATAGCAACTCCACTCTTTTAAGAGCATCTTCAGTACCAACGGCTTTCACCAAATCCCCTTTGTGGAGAATAGTGTCTTTCATTGGCGGCTTACTCTCCGTGTTAGGTTCCATTACACGTGAGATGTTGGCCTTTGTCATAAAACGGATATTCAGTTCACCGATGGTTTTTCCGTGAACATTGTCGTTAGTGACAATGAAATTTCTGTTGCTTAGGTCGGGAGTGTCTGCAGTTGCGTCCTCTTCGTATTTTTTCTCAGTTTCTTCAATACTGACACCGAAGAACTTAGGAGCTAATTTTACGAAAAGAATTACACCGATTACCCCAAAAGGATAAGCAATACCGTAACCAATAGAAGCCAGAGGCGATTGTGAGCTTTCAATGGCGGCGGCAAGACCTGGTGTAGAAGTAAGTGCTCCCGTCAATAGACCTACTGCGATTTTAAAGTCTATGTCAAAGGCCATACCTAAAACAAAAGTGACAAGTCCACCTGATACAACAGAAAGAGTTGCTAAAATGATCAGTTTGCTGCCTTGCGATTTAAAGGCTTCGAAAAACGAAGGCCCAGCCTGCATACCAATCGTGAAAATGAATAATAATAAACCTATTTTTTGAATGATCCCGGGTATTGCAAAGTCTTCAAAACCCAATGCATTCATAAGGTAACCATAAAACATGGCTACGAAAATCACTGCAGATAATCCAAAGGATACTCCTTTGACACTGATTTTACCTAATAAAATACCAAATGCAATAATTGCGAATAATGCTACGTAATCTGACTTTAGTAGCGTTAGAAACATCTCCATATTATGAAAGAATGTTTTGTGTGTGAGATAATGAATAATTTGATACTACAAAAGAACAGTATTTTTACTATAAAGTTACTATTTAGATTTCTATAATTATGATGATCTTTTTCATCCTTTTTTTTAGGAAATGTGTTAGTTTATAGAAGTGTAAAAAATACTCCGAGTGATGAGTGAATAAAAAAGGTGAGTAGTTTCATTAAACTGCCCACCTTTAGAAGATTTGTAATAATAAATATTGTTTAATTAAATTCTATCAAAGAAATTGAAAATATCTAGTGTTTGATTTTTATTTTTATAAATAAGGATAGGAATATTGATGTCTGAAAGCAGCAGTTTTTCGGCAGTACTACCCAGTACCATTGAGGCCATAAATGTTCTGCTTTTTGAACCAATGATGATCATATCCACATTCTCGCTTTTAGCTGTTTTATAGATGCCGTCAGCAATAGTTTCATCCTCTCCAATGAGTACGGGCTTTGTCATGATGTTATGATCATCGATAGCACTTTTTACAAAGTGATCTAACTTTTTCTGAGAAACGCCTTCCAATATCTCTACCATTTCCTCATAAGATTTGCCCGTTGTGCTATAACCGTTTGGAATACGGAAGCAATTGACTGCCATTGATTTAAGATCATGAATGTGGCTGGCAATTTCTTCTACTTGTTGCAGAGCATCTTTACTTGTTTCTGAGAAATTAATAGGGATAAGTGCTTTAGGCTCTTTTTCGTATTGCAATAATTCGGGAGCAAAAAGGACAGAACATGGTGCAAAACTTGCAATTTTCCTTGCTACTGAGCCTGTTCCTTTACCTTGACTGTTTTTACCCAAAATCACAATATCAGATTGCTTTCTTTTCACAAGTTTAATGATTGTCTCAGCAGGGACCCCCTCTTCAATCAGCAACTCATGATTGATGTTATCTATGTTAGGAATATGTTCATGGATAAGAGAGTTCATGCTAGCTCTGATCGATTCGTCCAACGGGCTAAGCATATCAGGATATTTTTTTGTTACCTCATCTGGTAGATCTAATGACTCCTGTACATGAACGAAATACACCTTGTCTGCTCCAGAATTGTTGATATATTTATTGGCATGTTTTAATAAAGGTACATCTTTTCTTGAAGCATCTAATGCTACGAATATTCTATTTAGTAACCCCATAATATTAATTTTTTAGTTCTAATATATAAGTTAATTCAGTTTCACTTCCTCTTATTAATATATACGTTTAAGAGTGATTCTGTTTACATAATTTTCGTAAATATTTACTAATATACAATGATCGGGGTCAACATATTTATACTTTAAACAAACTTATATCTTTTAACAAAAAGTAAGGCCTTGCTTCCATAGAAACAAGGCCTGTTATATTCAATATTATGTTCTTGGATTACTTTTATTCAAGCTTTCCAAGTCGCATCATTGCGGCAGCATAGTAGTTACCCAACGGATATTTTCGAATGTAGGTTTTATACCCTTCAATAGTATCAATTTCTTGAGCACGCTTCCAATCTTCCTCTTCCTTAGCTTGAGAATCATTTTTAAGAGCACTTATTTTATCTTTTGCTTCCTTCCAGTATTTTTTCTGTGTAGTAAGGTTCAGATAATTAAAATAAGCTCCAAGTGTGTTCTCTTCGCAAGTGTTTTTCCAAAGATCTTCTTCGTCTTCGTTTAATTCAAAGATTTCTTCATCAGTAGGAGTCTGATCAGTAGCAGTAGGAACTTCTACTTTTACCTCAGGCTCAGGAACCTCTTCAACGATAGGTGCAGTTTCCACTTCCACTTCTGCTTCTGTTTCTAAGTTCACTTCAACTTCTTCTTCCGTTGAAGTAGACTCGTCAGGTGCAGGTGTATCATTGATCTCAACATTATTGGATGGAGAAGCATCTTCACCGATAATTTGATCAATTTCATTTTGAAGATCATTTGAAGCAACCTCAGGAATATCTTCTAGTTCAAAAGAAGTAATTTCATTTTCTGGAGTTGTGCTTTCCTCTGTATCTCCAAACTCAATTGTTTCAAAAGTAGGAGTGAATTCAATTTGCTCTTCTGTGTCCGCAGTTGAAGTATCAACAACTTCACCGTTTTGAATTGTATTTATATTAGAATACGCATCAGCTAGGTAACTATTAGCTTCTGTGCGGTTCAAATACTCTTTATAAGAATCAATAGTGTTGATAGAGAGTGCAGTTTTCCAAAGCGTTTCTTCATCCATACCATCGATAAACACTGAATTAGATACTACAGGAGTTTCTGCCTCAACTTCTTCAGTGTGTGTCTCCTCATTCATTACAATTTCTTGCACTTCTTCAGTCTCTATTTCATTCACCTCAGAAATTTCAGTAAGTGTAGGAGTTTCAACAACCTCTTCCTCTTCAGCAACTGTATTTTCTATAATAGGAGTGCTTGCTGAAGCAGCAACGGCAGAAACTTCAGGTGTTTCCCCTTGATCAATTTTATTGATTCTATAATACGCTTCAGCAATTTGATCTGCTGTCTTTGTGTAATTGATATACTCAAGATATCCTTCTTTTGTATTCAATTGTTCCGAGCGGATCCACAATTCCTCTTCGCTCAACTGTTCTAAAGCTGAATTATTTTCAGGAGCTGAAGTGGCAGTAACAGGATTTGAATTGGTATCAGCAAGATCTACAACTTCTTCAATAATAGCATCTTGAACTACCTCTTCTTCCTTTACTTCTTTTGCTGTCTCTGATAATTCTTTCGCCTCTTCAACTGAGAATGAATCTGAAGACACTTCTGTCACTTCAACAGCAGGGAAAGAAACATTATCCTCTTCTTCGACTTCTCTGATAGCTTCATCCATTACCTCGTCTAGTTCAGTAATGGCTGGAGAAGGAGGTGCAACATATTCATTTTCCTCTTCATTTCTTTCAAGTTGAATACGTTCATTATCCGTCCAGAGCAATACTTCTCCTTTCAGTCCTCTAGATTCTTCAATTTTTGCCAGAATATCTTCAATTGGTTCCATTCTCAGGTCCATTAGAAGTGCTCTTTCAATATTGATCTCCTCTATTTTCTCTTCTTTCTTATCTATGATTTTAGCAACAGGTATTGGAGAGATTTCTCCCATTTTCTGTGCTAGTTTTTTCTTGTGAATTTGATCGATTCGCTGATTAGCTTTCGCGATGAAGTGCCCTTCAGGGAACATGGAAAGATAAAATTGATATCCTTCAATACTGTTCCAAATAGCTGTTTTCTTCCATATTGTAGTTTCCAGCTCTTGCGTTACTTCATCTTTAGCTTTAGGTAGGATTTCAGAAGAAAGTTCATCTTCAAGTTGAGCTCTCAATTGTTTTTTCAACTCAAGCTCTTTGTTTTTGATTTGCTCTTCTACTTCCTTGTCAAGGCTAGCCTTGATTTCTTCCTCCAATTCAGCTTTAATCTCTTGTCTTAATTTCTCTTCTCTTGACAAGATTTTATCACATTCTTCCTTTCTTCTAAGGACTAAAGCATCTTCTCTAAAATCTAGTGCTTTGCTGTAGTGATCTTTGGCGATTGTGAATTTATTTTCAAAATACGCTTTGTCGCCCAAATCAATATGTGATGCGAAATTCAATTCGTTGTCACAATACTTTACTTTGTCATTGTATAACTCATTGTTTGAATCATATTTCAACAACTCCGTGTAAGTTATTTTGGATGCTTCGAAATCTTCATTGTCATATTGGATAGTTGCTATCTTTTCTAAAGACTTAATAATGCCTTTGAAGGCAGTGTCTTCATTGATGATTTCGTAAGCGGCTTGATATCTATTTTTGGCGGCGTCATAACTTTCATTGGCAAACATCTGATCAGCTTGATGCAGTGTTTCTATAAAAGTCGCCATATTATTGAACTCATCGTCATTTTCGAAAAGTTCAATTCCTTCTTTAAGAAGCGGTAAAGCCTCCTCAAAATTTTTCTCTTCGAATTTTGCGTCAATTTCAGTTCTCAGCTTTTTCGCTTTAGAGAACCTTTTGTTCAGACAAATAGGAATATCGTCTTCTTCATTAGTGATGAATAAAACCTGACGAAGTTCATTATCTTTATTGAAATGTTCTTTGACGTCATTCAGCGTCAATACTTCTCTTTCTTCCTCAATTCCAGTCTGGAATAGATCGGTTAATTCAGAAGCGATTGTCTTATTAGAATTTGATTTTCCAAATTCTGAGACGATATATGTTTTCTTTGGGCCTTGTGGTAAAAGTTCTTGAATAGATTTAGATTCAGGCTTGTCGTTAGTTTTTTTGGCATTTCTGTAATCTGTGTCCAATATCAAGAATACACGTTTGGCTTCCGACTCACTGATAATCTCCAATACTTCATTCAGCGGAATACCGTTAATGTGACTTTGACTGATAGTTGTATGAGGAGAAGATATAATTAATTTTCCTTTTCTTTCAATCAAGTACCCTGAATAAAATAAGATCAAAGTATCCTGAGTAGCATTAGCCACTTCAGCAATACGCTCTTTGATCATGGTATTTCCTTCAGAGTCAACAAGAGAAATGATATTTTTCTCATGAATTCCAAGGATCTGAGTATCGGTTAATGTATCTCTTAATAAGCTGATATCTTTATAAACATGCTCTCGTCTATGAAGATCATCATCTTTTAAAAAGGTACCTATACCTATGAGTATAGCTCGGGATTTTGATGAATCAAACATCAATGGCATATTAGAGTATTAATGAAAGTTTTTTCAACATAAAAATAGTCTTCCCAATAGATGGACTTGAGGATAAAAGGAAGCCTTCAAAAAAATAACGTGATATTACTATCTCTATTGTACAAGAAAGTTAGTAATTATTATTCTTCCAAGTCGTTTTCTTGAAAATCGCCATTTTTTTGCTCCTCATCGTATTCTTTTCGGATAATATTGATATCAGCAAGGAAATCATCAGGGTAAGGGCTGAATTTCTCTTCTTCTGAAAGCAGTTTCTTCTCTTCTTCTATTTTCTCAACATCCACTTGCTCTTCTGCTGAAACTTCATTGGCTTTGTCTTCCGCTTCCAAAGCATCCCAGTCAATTTCCTGATTTTGAGTAGATTTATCTTTGCTCATAACTATCTTATTTATATTTAACGTTCGCCACGTTAAGCTAAAATTCTATTATATAAACTATTGTTGGTTTTAATAAGACTATCCATTGCAAAGTTAAATACAGTTTTTGTAAAATTCTACAGGAATAGGCAATTCTATGCTCAATAGTTGTGATATTTTTGTCTTTGTACAAAACAAATTATCATGAAAAAAAATTGCACAATGAAAGAAATTTTTTCTCCCATTGTGCAAGACCATAAAAATATTTAGAGAATTGAGCATTTTAAATGATCAACTGCCTAATATATCCCAGTGATTAACTGTTGAATATTTTCTCTAATATTTTTAATGTTATATAGTACGTTGGTTTTACGCCTGTTAGACCTAAACTACCATTAGCCAATGTACTTCCTGTGATAAGCGGGTTATCAGAAGCATAATAAGCGTAGCGTACTTTTACATCTTTACTGATGTTGTTTCTAATTTTTGAAGCTCCCTGAATGGCTTTCTGATAGTGAGCACCTTCCATTTCAAGTCCCATCACTCCCCAAGAAGAGTCTTTGAAGTAAGTGAGGATATCTTTGTTCTGTAAAGATGTGCCTAAAACAGTTACCATTGGGCCGTCCACAAATTTCAAGTCCTTGATATCTTTGAAATCTTCTGGAGAAAGATCATTCTCTACAGGGTAGTTATCTGCTGTGCCTTCAAAAATGTGAGCAGTAGGTGTCATTACATCCCCTTTGGCTCCTTTCAGAATTCCAGCTTTACCCATAATCGAAATACTTTGAATATCCAGGTTGATCTGCTCGTTCTCCGACTCATAAGGTTTTAACAGTTCGTCCATCGTTTCAAACGCCTGTTCTCCAAAAGCATAATCCATTACCACAATCACAGGAGCGTTTTCCTCTGTCAGCGTCTCTGGCATCTTGATGTTGGATGGAAGAGATGCAGGTAAGATCTTAGCAGTATCAAAAATCTGCACAGAAATGTTGGTGCCTGATTCTTCTTGCACCTGAATCATTCCCTTTTCAATGGCAGAGTGATAAATTTTCTCTCTCAGATGTCCGTTATCACCTTGACTTACTTCTTCCATCAAGTTAAGGAAGTCAGTATTTTTTCCTTTTTTGCCCAATGCGTCACAAGCGTAAAAGCTATTCATAACACTGTGCAGATTGGAGCTGATGATGTGGATCGGGCGTTGTAAAAGACCGTTATGTAAAAGCGTTCTCTTAATTTTATTGGCCCATCTTTCACCATAAATGTGATGTCCTATTCTTTCGCGAAGTGTAGGACTGAAACTGATGATACGGTCTTCGCTTTTCAATTCCTCATTGATAGCTAGTTTTCCTAACCAGTAAACAATATGGAATAAACCGTTATTTTTCTTAGAGTGCTTGATAAATCTGTGGTGAGCATCTCTTGTTTCTTGATAAGTTCTGCCTAAAATTGTAGCAAGGTAAGTAAAGGCTACTTCCTCATTTTCTTTGGTCAAAGCCTCTTCGCCTGTTACAATTTTTTCAAGCTGTTCCCATTCTCTCAGTGCATTGCCTTTTTTATCTTGAGCATGCTGTTTGATTTTTTCAGCCTCAATATAAATAAAGGTCAAGTGCGTAAGGATGTCATAGATTTCACTTCTACCGCGAGTGATTTCTATAAACATCTGTTCTTCGTCAATACGATAGCAATTTCTTCGTCTTGCTTGAGGAATAATCTTAGTGAAAGAAGACTTTTCGTACCCTTCTTCTGAGGTCAACTTGATGTATCGTGTTTCTTCAATTCCTTTAGGAAGACGATCAAAAACATAGACAAGTCCGTTGAGGTCGACCTTTTGAGAATCAGCTAAGGAACCGTAAATTTCAGGTTGAAGGATAAGTAAATCTTGCATGATTGCATGTCCCGATGCTCCCCCCGGTTTGTAATACCCTCTGATAAAGAGGTGTCTCATTACTACATACATTCTTTCAATTGCTGCTCTCGACGCCTGTGCTCTTGTTAATTCTATCATATATTATATTTAAATTGGAAATTAATTAATTGATTTAGTGTGCGTAAATTACTTATTTCGATGGTATTAGAACTCTAATACTGTATTTAATGTTCAGTTTTAATCATTAATTAAAGTTAACGAAACAAGGTAGTGGTTTAAATCACCAACATGAATCAAATTGACTTTGTATCCGGCCACTGCAGCATACTCTTCTAGTACAGGGTAGCTGACATAAAGCCAGTCGAATTTATCACCTTTTAAGTCGCCAAATTCCATCCAGTATTGGATTTGACCATAGTATTCAGCCGTAAGATCAATAAGGTAAGAACCGTCTTCGTCTTCAAAAAGATGGATAATGTCAGAAGAGTCAAAAATGATCTGACCGTCCTTATGAATGAAGTTTTTCGCTTTTACTAAAAATTCTCCAAGTCCATCTAGCGTGCCTACAAGGCCTATACCATTCATCAACATCAATAGGGTGTTGAATTTAGGACCGTCATAAGCGTAGATATCGCCTTGAATTACGTTTTGAACGCCTCTTTTATTCATGGTTTCTACTGCCAGGGAAGAAATGTCCATTGCTGTAACGTCTTTTCCTCTTTTCTGAAGGGCCAAAGCATGTGATCCAGCACCGGCACCAACATCCAGAATCTTTCCTTTACAGTGATCCAAAGCTAGTGTTTCTATCTCCGGCATATCTTTTTCATCTCTGAATAAAAGAGGTACAGGAATGTCATCAGGTTCACTAAAATCGGAATATACTTTTACACAGTAATCCTCATTTCTATCTTCTTCATAAGCAGCAATTGCCGCTCCCATTGCATCTTTTGTTACTTCTAATGTTCTCCCGTATGTGATATGAGACATGACCTTAAAATATGGTTAAAATACTAAAGTGTAAAATTTATGCAAGTAACCACATTTTTCTTGAATGGGCAATTGTTAGGTGTTAATATCTGTGATTTATAATAGTGTCACCAATCGGTAAAAATCTATCATAGTGATTCTGAATGCATTTTTTTCTTCTACAGTATCAAGAAAAGGAACCCTTTTGTTACCAAATTCTATCTCAAAAGTCACATTCCCCTTGTTAAGCAGGTTATAGATTTCAGTAGTAAATAAAAATTGATCGGGCATGCCCCCTTGTTTGTACCTTATTTCCCCTTTTAAACCATTGACGTGATCAACCCAGTGTACTTTGAAAAGTTGATACCCTTTGAAAAACTCATTAGGGGCCAACATAATAAAAGCGTTGCCTTTTTGATCAACAGTAACTAAATGAAGATTGATGATAGCTTGAGTTGAATCTTCGACTGCCTTATCATAAAGCAATACTTTCATCTGTGAAGTAGTATCAAGTTGAGCAATATTAACCTCTTTGTAATAGCTCGCTCTCACATTTTTAAAGTACATTCTTGTTTGATCAAAAGTGACAAACTTTGGTCTGAAGGGATCTATTACAACTTCTTTATAAGGTTGACAAGCAATAGTTATACAGCAAGTAGTTAGTATTATTAATAATAGTCTTTTCATGAAAACAGAAATAATAAATGATTCAATTTTATAACTTAAAATTTCTTCCTTTCAGTATATAATGGGAAGTAAATCTTTTATTTAAAGTCATACATATTGATAACTAATTGTACTTGAAATAGTTATTGTTAAGTAGAAATTCAAAATTATCTAATGCTAATTCTATTTATTATTTTGAGATTACTTCCTTCAAAAAACTTTCAATAGAACCACTTTTAATGCGTTTTTTAGCGTTGTACTCACAAAAAATAAATTAGTATTAACTATAATTTTTTTTTGACTTTGTACTTAAATAAAAAAAGTATCAGAGTAAAGGACATTTAAGCTTTCCTTTTTTACTCTGATACTTTGATTTTTTTGATGGGGCTGAATTGCGTTCAGTTGAACATCAAAAGGAATCCGATTATAAACGTTGCATTAATTTTGGTGTAATGCTGTTTTTCCATTCTCTGAAATCACCGTCTAAAATATGCTGACGTGCTTCACGTACCAACCATAAGTAGAATGTTAGGTTGTGCACACTGGCCACCATGCCAGCAAGTGCTTCATTGGCTTTGAACATATGGCGTAAATAACCTTTTGAGTAGAATGTACTTACATAACCACCTAGTTCAGCATCCAATGGAGTGAAGTCGTCTTCCCACTTCTTGTTTTTCAAGTTCATGATACCTTGAGTAGTAAAAACGTGTCCATGTCTAGCTTGACGAGTAGGCATTACGCAGTCAAACATATCTACACCCAAAGCAATATTTTCAAGGATATTAGCAGGAGTACCTACACCCATTAAATATCTTGGTTTGTCTTCAGGAAGAATGTCACAGCAAAGTTCTGTGAATTCATACATCATTTCGGCAGGTTCACCCACTGATAAACCACCAATAGCGTTACCTTCTCTTTCAAAACTTGCAATTGTCTCCGCAGATTGCGTTCTCAAATCCTTGTAAGTACTTCCTTGAACGATAGGGAACAATGATTGATGATAACCATATAAAGGCTCAGTTTCTGCCAATCTATCCACACATCTTTGCAACCAGCGGTGGGTCATGTGCATAGAGTTTTTGGCATAAGTGTAATCTGAAGGATAAGGAGGACACTCATCAAAGGCCATAATAATATCAGCACCAATAGAGCGTTCGATATCCATTACTTTTTCTGGAGTAAACAAGTGTTTCGAACCATCAATATGTGATCTGAAAGTAACCCCTTCTTCTTTGATTTTACGGTTGTTGGCCAATGAGAAGACTTGGTATCCGCCTGAATCCGTAAGAATAGGGCGGTCCCATCCGTTGAATTTATGCAATCCACCTGCTTTTTCAAGAATCTCAGTACCTGGTCTCAAGTAAAGGTGATAAGTGTTGCCAAGAATGATTTCGGCATTGATATCCTCTTTTAATTCTCTTTGGTGAACTGCTTTTACTGTACCTGCCGTTCCAACAGGCATAAATATAGGTGTAAGAATCTCTCCGTGAGCTGTAGTGATTTTACCTGCACGCGCTTTTGTTTGCGGATCCTTTTGTTTTATTTCAAATGTTAATGCCATATTTTATTTTCCTTCCTTTAAAATAATAGGAGCTAAGAGTCGATTTGAAGCGCCTCTTAAGAAAGCTAGTTGCAAAGGTAAACAAAGACATTTAGAATTTCATTCCACAAAATTCACATTAAGAGTCATTATGTGACAGAAGGATGATTTTATTGCTGAATTTTGGGTTGTTAGAGTCCGGAAAAAACGATATAACAATGCAATTACTGTTTTCTTTTTACGTTATGCATACAAAAAATAATGTATAAAGTATTTTTGACTTAGTAGTTATTGTTAAATTTTGAGTAAATTTGACAGATTGTAAAACCTTTTTAATAATTTAATAACTAAGTTGCTAGAATAATGTATTTTATTAATTAATATTGTTGAAAGGTGTGAACCTCTTCAAAACTATTATTTTAATTAGTATATTATATAATAACTAAATTACTGACTAGTTACTTTTAATTATCCTTATTATAAATGAAACAAATTAGCTTTTATAGAGCGATAAAGATTTATAATTTATTTCTTCTCATGCTGTTCCCAATGCTAAGTTTTGGTCAAGATGGAGAAATGATTATCTCTGGTGTTTACAAAGGAACCAATTTATACGTTGAGAATCCTTTACTATCAGATGGTACTTTTTGTGTGAAAAAAGTAATGATCAACCATAGCGAAATGCAGCGATTGCCACTTGCGAGTGCTTTTGAATTAGACATGGGGCATTTAAAAAAAGGGGATCAAGTCAGCATTATAATTTTCCATTCTAATGATTGTGTGCCTAGAGTTCTTAACCCCAATGCTATTCGAGATCAAGGTCATTTCCAATTTGTAGAACTTGATATTACTGAAGATGGTCTTGAGTGGATAACTTCAGGTGAAGCGGCAGAAGGTAACTTTGTAATTCTAAGAATGGAGCATAACTCTTGGAGAGAAGAGAAAATCATACAGGGTTTATCAAAGCAGAAACAGAATAAATACTTCTATAAAGTATTACACCACTCTGGTGAAAACCAATATAAAATTAAGTATTTGGAAGTAACAGGAAAGGTTTACAATTCAAGTGTCTTAAAACACACTTCCAACTCAGAACAAGTTAAGTTTTACCCGAATAGAGTTTCTAAAACATTGTCTTTCACTAGACCCATCAAATACGAAATATTGGATCAGTACGGAAAGGTAATTTTATCTGGCAATTCAAAAGAAGTGAATTGTGCCAAGCTTCCAGGAGGGAAATACTACTTCGTTAATTACGACAATAAAACCGAAAGATTTTTTAAGAAGTAAGTTTCATTTATTTCAATAAAAAGCCTTCTCTAGTGTGTAAAACTAAAGAAGGCTTTTTTGTTTGGACTTTATTCTACTTCCCCGATTTCAATAAGGATGTGCCCTTTGTCAACTGAGTTTCCTTCTACCGTGTCAATTTTCTTGACTACTCCTGACATTGGTGCTTTAAGAATGTTTTCCATTTTCATGGCTTCCAAAATGATTAGATTGTCATTCTCAGAGATCACATCGCCTTCCTTGCAGAGCAGTTCGAGTACTTTTCCTGGCATAGGTGCCTTGATCAAATTCTCTTGGCTTCCGCTTTTGGTATTCATGCCCAACTGATCTAGTAATTGATCTAATTTGGATTTTGCTTCAAGCGAGACTTTCTTTCCATTAATTTTTAGTGTTACGTTTTTAAAAGAAGTGTCTGCTGTAATGATCTCAATATCATAACGTTGCCCGTTGTGATTTACACTGAAGACTTTGGGGTGTGTTTCTTTATAGTCAATTTTGTAGTTTTTATTGTCTATCACTACGGATTGTTTGTCCTTTAGAATAGAATATACTTTGTCATTAACAGAAATATTGAGCATAGTGTTGTGTTTAATTTGGTGTTTATAAAATGTATGTTCGAAGTTTTTATTATCTATTATAAAAATGCATCAAAGTTGATTATCATTGCATGATGATTTTATAATTATTGGTGTTCTACTTTTCTAAATATAAAAAAAAAGGATTTAGAGAAAACTATTTATTTAACTAATTATGGAGAAAAACTATCTCAAATTTCTGCGTTTCATCCCTCTGATACTCTTTATGGGGATAATGAATGTGAGTTTTGCACAGGAGTATCAAAGCGATTCACTTTCAAATTCAAATTATGACTCAAAATACTACGCACCAGAAAAAAAAGGAATGGAGTGGGGTTTCTTTATAGGGCCTTCATGGTCGTTTCCTTCTGGAAGTTCCCCTCAATTGAACACTGGTGCACAATATAGTAGTGTAAGAGAGAGAACAAGAACTACAGTGTTTTTTGGTTTTAAGTTTAATTTTTTCATTCAAAATAACCTTTCTGTTGAATTTGATGCATTGTTTAACTCAATGGGACAAAAAACAGAGTTTAGTGGTTTTATGCACGAATTGGGGCAGTCTAATAAAGTGGTAAAAACTACAGATGTATTAAGCTATTTTGTATTTCCTCTAACAGCTAATTATTACCTTAATGATCATATTTACATCAAAGGCGGTGTTTATGGTGCAGCTCTAGCAGGAGCTCAGAGAAGACAAGGTGGCCTTTTTGGTGATTACACAGATGTAAATCATTTATTCAAAGGTGGCGATTTTGGCGTGACAGCCGGTATTGGAGCTGAAGCAAAAATGCTGTTCTTAGAGTGGAGATACAGTAGAGGTTTGGTAGATGTCACATTTGATGATGAAAAATATTATAACCAGAATATTCAACTTGTTGTAGGATTAAAATTTGGAGGATAAGATGTATAAAAAATTATTATTAGCAATAGTAGCGACTTTATTATATAGCTGTGGTACTGAACTAGATAATCCTATCAATGATGTGCCTGAAAACAGTAATTATATCTATACTTCACATATAAAATACTATAAGGTGCCGGGTGGTGAAGTTGATCAGGAAAGAAGTTTTACGGGGTATCTTTCTATGCGAGTGAGTGAAGTGAGTGGAAATGGAACTATCGATATTCAGCCTGAGTATGGTGAAGACTGGACTTTGAGTATTGATGAGTTAATTTCTGTAAGTGATTCTAACTTGTATAAGGTGCCAGAGCAGAATGTTGTAATCAATAGTGATAACTTCTCTGTGATAGGTATGGAAGTGTATAAACACAATAATACTGTCTATCACGTATTACAAACAACGGACTCTGTTTATATCAAATACAACTCTTTCTATTTAGGAAATAATTCTGATTATAAATATACAGAAGGAGAAATCAAGGGACGTAGATTCAGATAAGAATCGTGTTCTTGAGAAATTAAATAGGGTGATTTATTGATTTATACGGTCAGTAAATCACCCTATTTTATTACCCTTCCATATAATAGATTCTCTTCACTCTTGAACTAACAGAAGTGAGAATTTCATAAGGTATTGTACCAATTTCTTTTGCAATAGTTGAGATGGAACGGTTTTCACCAAAAACAATCACTTCATCACCAACATTGGCCGGAATATCAGAAATATCTACCATGGTCATATCCATACAGACATTACCGATAACAGGTGCCAATTGCCCGTTGATAACAACCTTCCCAACGCCATTGCTCAGTCTTCTATCAAAACCATCGGCGTAGCCAATGCCAATTGTTGCTATCTTCTTGGGAGCATCTACTTTCCCTTTCCTGCTGTAGCCTACGGTCTGTCCAGTTTTCATTTCTTTGATTTGAGCAATAACTGTTTTCAAAGTTGCTACGGGCTGTAAATCTTCTTGCTTCAACTGATTGACTTCAACGCCATGAAGCCCGATGCCCAAGCGTACCATATCCATCTGTGCTTCAGGATAACGAACAATACCGGCAGAGTTCAAGCAGTGTTTGATCACTTTATAACCCAATGCATTTTCAAGTTTGGAAGTCAGTTGTTTGAATTCCTCAATCTGTTCTTTGCTGTAAGAATCATGCACGCTTTCATCTGCCCCAGCTAAATGAGTAAATACACCTTTAACTTCAATTTTATCTCCCAGTTTAAGCAGTCTTTCTTCTAATTCATCGTAATTATCAGAGGTAAAGCCAAGGCGATGCATACCTGTGTCAAAATTGATTTGAATAGCAAAAGGCTCATCATGATTTTCTTCTGCTATGAAATCTTCCAATGCCGTCAGCATTTCAATATTATAAATTTCCGGCTCCAGCTGATGCATGCGCATCATTTCAAAAGCATCAGGGGAAGGTGTCAGTACCATAATCGGTGTTCTGATACCGTTCTCTCTCAGTTCTACTCCTTCATCAGCAAAGGCAACACCCAGGTAATCTACCAAGTGATATTGTAAAATATTGGCCAGTTCACTTTTGCCACTTCCATAACCTAAAGCCTTCACCATCACCATGATTTTTGTTTGAGGTGAAAGCTGAGAACGATAGAACATTAAGTTATGAACTACTGCATCCAAATTGATTTCAAGCTGTGTACTGTGTATTTTTTTCTGTAGTAATCCGGCAATTTTTTCAAATTCAAATTGTCTAGCACCTTTTAGCAGTATAAGTTCTTTATTAAAATGAAGCTCACCTTCTTTGATGGCTTTTCTTATCTCAGTTGTATTACTGAAGAAATGTTGTTCACGGATGTTGAAAACAGAAGCGAAAGATTGTAATTGTTCGCCAACACCGATAAATCTGTCAATTGAATATTCATTGCACAGCTGATTTACTCTTTCATACAATGCTTTCTTGTCCTGATCACCTTGTAAAAGATCAGAGAAGATCAATGTCCTAGGGTATTTTTCCTGATTTTGACTTAAGAAGGATAAAGCGATTTGCAGACCGCCAAGATCATTATTATAAAAATCATTGATCAGCACAGTATTGTTGATGCCTTCTTTACGCTCAAGTCGCATCGGTATTCTTTTCAGTTTATTGATTCTGCTATGGATCGTTTCAAAAGGATATTCTAAGCAAGCCAACATAGCCACACAATGCATTGCATTTTCAAACGAAGCATCATCCAGGAAAGGAATATTCATTGGGAATGTTTCCCCTTCATAGTTGACCATGATTTCATAGTCGGCCACTTTCATTATTTTGAGGTCAGCGTCAGGATGTTCTCCCCATGAAAAAGTAGGAACCTCTAAAGCAGAGAGTTTTTCATCAATCAAAGGGTGATCTTTGCAGTACACTACGATCTCACAATTCTTGAATAGTTTTGCTTTTTCATCAATTTTCTGTTCTAAACTATCGAAATCTTTGTCGTGTGCAGTGCCAATATTCGTGAAAAGACCGATGTTAGGCTGGATGATTTTTTCCAGATTTTCCATTTCATCAGGTTGAGAAATACCAGCCTCAAAAATGCCTAGATCATGTTTTTCATTAATCTGCCAAACGGATAGGGGAACGCCAATCTGTGAATTATAGCTTTTGGGGCTTTTCACCACATTATAATCCATTTCCAAAAGGAAATAAAGCCACTCTTTCACAATCGTTTTTGCATTGGAACCCGTAATAGCAATGGCAGGTAATTCATGATGTTGTTTTCTATGCCAAGCCGTCAGTTCCTGCAATGTAGTAAGCGTATTATCAGTGTAAATGAAGGTCGCTTCTTTGTATTGATAAGCCTTTTCAAACGAGCTTGTAACAACAAATTTACGAACACCTTTCTCATACAGTTCTGGAATAAATGACTGACCAGTTCTCTTCTTTCCATCCAAAGCAAAAAAGATGGTGTTAGACGGTGCTGAAAGTTGTCGGCTGTCGATGAGTAAGTATTCTGCATTCCAAAATGAAGTTGAGAAATCAAGGTTCGAATGAGGCATTTTTTGCTTTTATTTTTTTATAAAATATGAAACGATGAATAAAGATAAGTTGCAGAATTTTACTATTAAAGTACAGTTGCCAATAATTCAAATGCTGTTTTCTTTTATTATTAGAGTGGTGTTGAAAGTGTTTGATATACAGTGTTTTAATTGAGGTGTGTAGCTTGTGGGATTTGATTTAATATTGGTTAATCAAATGAGTAATTTATCAAAGAATTAAAAAACAACGCGTATGTTTGTGAAACTTTTAAAGTCAATACATTTCACCTACATCGTAGTTACGCATAACTTTCATCGACAGACTTATAGTAATACAAATTACTAGTAAGTAAGAAGAGAACATTTTAATGAGAAATTTACTAAATACATATAAAACGCATTACAAAGATACTATTCGAATAGCCACTCCAGTTGTTATTTCCCAAGCAGGTCAAAACCTTACCAATATTGTGGACAATATGATGGTGGGGCATTATAACACCGTAGACTTGGCAGGGGCAGGTTTTGCGAATAGTTTGTTTGCCATTTTCTTGGTTTTTGGAATTGGTTTTGCCGTTGGTGTTACTCCATTGGTGGGTAAAGCTTACGGTCAGAGAGATTTCAAAGAAATGGGAAGTCTATTTAAGCACAGTATGACCTTAAATGCTTTGTTCTGTGTGTTCCTTGTTGCAGTATTATTGCTGTTGACTTTCTTTATGGACTATATGGGGCAGACACCTGAAGTAGTGGAAGCGGCAAGGCCATATTTGATGATCAATACTTTTTCTTTGATTCCATTGATGCTGTTTTTTACTGCCAAGCAATTCGCTGAAGGAGTGAAACATACTAAGGTGGCAATGTATTTTACCTTGTCTGCTAACATTATTAACTTCTGTGTGAATTACGTTTTGATTTACGGTAAGTTTGGAGCACCAGAGTTAGGTTTGACAGGAGCGGGTATTGGTACTTTGATATCGAGAATTGTTGGAGGAACAGGTATGATGCTTTATGTGTTGAATAGCAATCATTTCCATAAATATCTGGAGAATTTCAAATCTACTAAAATTCATATCAGCAAGTTACTGCAACAATTGAAGATGAGTTTGCCAATTGGTTTGCAGGCTTTGATGGAAGTTGGAGCATTTGCAGTAGGGGCTATGATTGTAGGTTCTGTGGGTACACAGCCTATGGCGGCGCATCAGATTGTGATGAGTATGATTTCACTTACTTTTATGATGGTGAGTGGTGTAGCTTCTGCGGTTTCTGTGCGTGTAAGTAATTTTTATGGAGAAGGAAACTGGGAGCAAGCACGTTTGGCAGGTTTTACGGGGATGCAGTTTGCTCTGTCTGCCATGTCTATTTCCGCGGTCACTTTCTTGGTGTTTGATGAGTTTTTACCTTCATTATTTACAGAAGATTTGGAGGTGATTCAGTTTGCGGCTTCCATGTTATTCTTTGCTGCACTTTTCCAGTTGTCTGATGGTGCACAGGTGATCATGACAGGGGCATTAAGAGGTATTTCTGATGTGAAAATCCCTACTTTTATTTGCTTCATTTCGTATTGGGTAGTGTCGCTTCCTTTGGGTTTTGTTCTTACAAATTACACAGATTGGAGCTTTTTAGGAGTTTGGGTAGGTCTTTCTACAGGTCTAACTTTGTCTGCTATTTTATTGTTTTCTAGATTTACAACCGCAACAAATCGGGAAATAAAAAATAGGGCAAATCAGAAAGCCTTTATAAAGAGCAATGCATAATCAAAAGGACACATTAAGAAAAGAAATAATTCAACAAAGAAACGCTTTGTCTAAAGCACAAATAGAGAAAGCGGATAAAGATATAGCAGCAACTTTTTGGGAGGGAACTTCTCAGGAAGTTGCTGTTTTGCATACCTACATCCCTATCAATAATGAGGCGTCAACAATATCAATTATACAAAAAGCTTTGACTTCGGGGTGGACTGTAGTGGTACCTAAAACTTTACCTCAACGCCAGTTGAAACATTTAGTCTTGAAAGATCTTTCTCAGTTAAAAGAAGGGAAGTTTGGAACATTATTGCCTTCGGAAGAAATTGAATACAAAGGAGAAATTGACTTTGTATTGGTGCCTGGAGTAGGATTTTCTGAAGAATTGGGAAGAATGGGTTACGGCGGTGGCTACTATGACACATTTCTGGTGGAATACCCTAATGCGACAAAGATTGGTATTGGTTATGACTTTCAGGTTATCCCTAAGTTACCTTTAGAAGAACATGATGTTGCAATGGACCGTTTAATTATCGCAGAGGTGTAAACCCAAAGTAAACTAACCTTTAACCTTTTTTGGAATACAAAAAATATTCAACGTAAAAACTATGTTTGTGGCATAAACATAACAGACATATTATGAAGTTTATTACGAATCTTATACTTATCACCTTTACGGCGGCTTTGGTAATCAGCTGTGAAACTTCTCAACAAAGATATAAAGATCCTCGTGATCATGATTCAGCCATGAAAGTGGCTTATGACATGCAGTCAAAAATAGCACATGCTGTCACCGCAGATGCTGAAACTGTTCCGGTCAATTCTCCTGTGGATGCAGATGCAGCAGATGATCCTGCAATTTGGTACAATGCAACACATCCTGAGCAATCAGTAATCATTGGAACAGATAAAAAACAAGGGGTTTATACTTATAACTTGAAAGGCGAGCAATTGGATTTTATAGGTTGTGGTAAAGCCAATAATGTTGATGTGCGTAGTCAAGCTGTGGTGGGTGGTGATACACTTACACTAGTGTCTGCATCAAATAGAACGTATCATAATGTGAGTATTTTCACAATGGACAGCGTGGGTAAATTAACTGAAATCAAATTACCAAAAGAGGTATTGTTGGATGACTCTTATGGGTTTTGCATGTATCAGGATACGGCTTCTACCCCTTATTTCATTATGAATTCTAAAGACGGAACAATCAAACAGTTTGAATTGACTTTAAAAGAAGATAAGTCAGGAGAACTGTCTTTGGTAAGAACATTTAGTGTGCCTTCACAACCGGAAGGTATGGTGGCGGATGATGCGACTGGTATTTTGTATGTCGGGGAAGAAGCAAAAGGAGTATGGAAAGTAGATTTAAACGACAGTGCTTCTAAAATGGAATTTATTAAGGCTACTTCTATTGAAAATAATGAAGCTTTAGTAGCCGATATTGAAGGAATTGCTATTTATAAAACAGGTGAGAAAACAGGTTATTTGGTCGCTTCTAGCCAAGGAAACTTCACTTATGCTTTGTTCTCTTTAGAAACAGAGAAGTATTTAAAAAGCTTCAAAATTGTATCTGGCGAGTTTGATGGAGTGGAGGAAACAGACGGTTTGGAAGTGTGCAATATGCCGATGGGAGAACAATACAAAAAAGGTATTTTGGTAGTGCAGGATGGATTTAACTATGATGGGGATTCATTAAAAGCACAGAACTTCAAAATTATTTCTTGGGAGAAGGTTCAGAATATTATTGATCAAGCTATTTAATTTAGATAGCCGATTGGAAATATTTGAATCTTTTCTCCATATATTTTGATTACAATGGGTCACTTTCTTCGGGAAGAGGCCCTTTTTTATTCATTATTTATAAAAAGTGTCACCCGAAACTATTATTTTTGTGGGTTGAATAAGTTTCTTCATTTCTGGAATGGAGACGAAACAATCTAGCAATATTCTTCAGGTTGGGTAAAACAAAGACAAAAGAAAAAGAAAGCAGATGGGTGCAGCTTCGAAAACTTTTTTTGATAAGGAAAGTGTTGAGGCAGCTACGTGTTTGGTTTTTCAGGTTTTCTACCTTTTTTCTTTTCATATGGATCGCTTTGATCAGCCTTTCACAACTTCCCGTTGTACAAACTTACTTGATTCATCAAGTGACTTCGGTGGTCACAAAAAAGACGGCACACCCTACTACAATTTCCTCCGTAAAATTTGACTGGTTTGATAAATGGACGCTTGAGGAGGTGAAAATTCTAGACCTCGACAGTATTCCATTAATAGAAGTGGAGTCTGTGGTGCTTGACTTTTCTTTCATCACTATGCTTTATAACGAGGATCAGTACATTCATGTAGAAGAAACTGTACTGAACTCACCTAGGGTGGAAATGATCATGGATTCTGGTTTGGATTCCATGAACAGCATGACAAAATGGATCAGGCATTTGGTAGGAGACCCCAAAGGTATTCACCGTTTTGACTATAAAGAACCAGGAAATATTCATCTCGTTTTTGAAAAAGTAAAGCTCAAAAATGGTGCTTTTATCATGCTCAATCCTGACGCGTCTTATCGTGAAAAAGGGAAGTTTGATGTACACGATATGGAGTTCAGCGGTATTTATGCTGATGTGACTGAGCTCAAAATTGTGAGGGATACCATTGCGATGGAGATTAAGAACTTGAATGCTGTAGAACGGAGAACACAGCTGAAAGTATATGATATTGATACCTATTTTGCAGTGTCCACCACAGGTTTGTCTTTGCATGATCTTGATGGAGATTTGGGTTCAAGTACGCTGAAAGGAAATATTGATTTTATCTATGATGACTACACTGATTACAACGATTTCTATTATTGTGTAGGAATGGATGTGAAATTGAAGCAGTCAACATTGCACACCGATGACCTTGCAAGTTTCTTTACCTATTTCGATTCCCTTCATGATTACATTGTGGGGGACTTTAAGCTAAAAGGTACAGTTAACGATTTTGTAGTCAATAATGCAGATCTCCGTTTTGGAGGAGGAAGTACCATCAAAGGCGATTTTCAGTTCAACAAAGTGATAGATAAAGAGCGAACTGTAATGGATCTTTCTTTCCATGACTCTTATTATTTTACGGAAGATTTGGTGCCTTATGTTCCAGCGTTTATGCGTGAGTATATCAATATGTTTGGGGCTGTAGCTTTGGATGGAACATTTAAGGGGACGCTTGAAGATTTTGAACTGGATGGAATATTGAATTCAGATTATGGAGTGATTACGCCCAAAATGGATATTTCTATTCCAGATGAATCCTATGAAGGTTATTTGAAAACAGACAGTCTTGATCTGGGTGAAGTTTTTGATAATTCATTATTAGGAGAATTGGATTTTGAGGGTGATGTGAAGGGGAAAGGTTTTTCTGTGGAAGAACTTTCTTTAAATATTAATGCATCAATCAAAAAGCTAGGGGTGAATGGGTACAATTACTCTAATATTTACCTTGATAGCACTTATATGAAAGAGGGGTATTTCAACGGAGAATTGGTCATTAAAGATCCTAACCTGAAGTTTTACCTCAAAGGGTTACTGGATTTCAATGACAGTACCTTCAAATTCCAGTCTGGAATTGATATACCTAACTTCAAGAAAGTCAATTTATCAACGAAAGATGTGGGGCTTTACACTAGAATGGAGGCCTCTTTTGATAAAGTAATAGACAATGGTATTTCTGGAGGCTTATCATTTTACGACAGTAAAGTCTTCAACAAAAAAAGAGAAATAAAGATTGAGCAGCTAATGGGAGTGACCAATATTATGCCGACAGGTTTGAGGTTGGTTAATATTGAGTCTGACTTTATGAGTTTCAATATGGCAGGCTTTTTTGATCTTCCTACTCTGACCAATGATGTAATTGATGCCATTGACGAGGGATATATGTCGTTGTTTGAAGACTCCGTTACGCAGCATAAATATTACGCTAAAAAGAAAAAAAGAAAAGAGGCTTTTGGAGAGAAGAACTATTCTGTAGACGCAGAATTAAGTTTTAGAAATGTCAATGATGTCATATCAATTTTCACAGACAGTATTCAGATTGCCGATAATACTAAATTGATATTGGAAGCTAATTTTGGTAAAAAAGTCGGTTTCCATTCCAAGTTATTCAGTGATCACCTGCATTTTTATGGCGTCGACTTAGATTCCAATTACGTCAATTATTTTGCTGAAAAGGACGGTTATTCAAGTTTTTATAACACGTCTATGGAAGTGACTTCCAAAGCGCAAGATATTAATGGTTTCTTGTCAAAAGACTTTAGATTCTCAGCTTTTACTGTAGATCAGCATCTGGTTTTTGATACTGGAATAGATGTTTATAAATATGGCCTCGCCATGAACCTGAAAGGAGATATTTTGCTAGACAAGGACAGTGTTATTTTCAGGATGCCCCAATCCAATATCTTCTTCGAAAAAGAAACATGGACCACCATAGACTCTGAACCTTCCAAAATTATAGTTTATCAAGACGGCGTTCATTTTGTCAATTTCAATGTAAGGAACAAGCAAGAGGTGGTTTACTTGAATGGATGGGCAAAGAAAAATGTTGATAAGCCTCTGCATTTGAAATCTCAACAATTGGATCTGTCTTCTTTTAATAAATACCTGGAACAGGACGTCAGAGGAAGGGTAGATTCTTTGGACCTTTATATAGAAGATGTCTTTGTACAGCCTAGAGTATACGGACATGTAGCCATAGATTCTTTGAGTATTGATGATTATTTCTTAGGTGATTTAAAAGGAGAATCAGAGTGGACCAAAGAATTGTTGACAGTGAATCTTCGAATTTTAGATGATCTTTCTGAACGTCTTAATTTATCTGGAAATTACTATCCTCAAAACAAAAATAATCAGTTGGATATGAAGCTGGAGGTCAACGATCTTCCGTTAGGTATTTTCCAACCATTTATTGATGAGGTGGTCGAAAAGCTAGAGGGGAAAACTACAGGTTGGGTGAAAATCTCTGGCAATATGAAGAAACCTAAGCTTTGGGGCAGTGTGTTTGCGAAAGATGGCCTTATCAGGTTGGTTTACCTTGGGGTGGATTATGTTTTTGGAGATACACAAGACCTGCCAAGAATCTTAATACGACCAACTAAAATTTATACTGAAAATCTGAGAACAGTAGATGAATATGGTCATTATGCTTATATCGATGGCGGTATTAATTTTAAGCCGGGTTTTGAAGAAATGACCGTTGGACTTGATGTCAATTTCGATGACTTTTTTATCATGAAAAAGCCAGAAAAGGGCAATGACCTGTTTTATGGTACTGCTTTCGGAACGGGAAATGTTAATGTATCAGGTCCTTTTGATGACATCATCATTGATGTAAATGCGACGACCAACAAAAGAACAAAGATTTATATCCCATTAAATGAAATAGATTATTCAGAGACTGATCCTTATATCGTATACATACAAAGGGATACAGTACAGAAAAAGGAAAATATAGAAGAGGTTAGCGAAACGGTGACCACTACTACTGAACAAGCCAATTTCCAAATGAAAATGAATCTAGAAATTACTCCTGATGCGTATTGCGAATTAATTTTTGACAAAAAAACAGGAGATATCATTAGAGGAAATGGCTTAGGGAAAATTCAGATGAACATTGACAAAAACCGTGAGTTTGAGATGTTCGGTAATGTAGAAATTGTGAAAGGAGCTTACAACTTCACAATGAAAGTAGCTGAATTCAACCTTGTGGATAAAAAGTTTGTCATTGACAAAGGGTCTACACTTTCATGGAATGGCGATCCTTATGAAGCACAGATGAATATTGTAGCCAAATATGAGCAGAGAGTAAGTTTGCTTCCTTTGATTGATATTCAGGATAGTACGGTGAGAAATGCACCGGAAATTGTGAAAAGATATCCAGCAGATGTAGACCTGATCATAAAAGGTGATCTTTCAAATCCTCAGCTTGCTTTTGATATAGATATTCATGATTATCCAGCTACCGTCGTGACACAATCGGGGCCTATTTCACTAGAAAGTTATGTGGCGGCTTTTGAAGAACGAATTCATAGAGATGAGCAGGAACTCAACCGTCAGGTATTTGGATTGATTGTAATGCGTCAGTTACTGTCCAATGATTCTTATGGAGGTTTTGGACAGACCGCCTCCAGTAGTGTGAGTGAACTGCTGACCAATCAGCTGAGTTATATTCTATCACAAGTAGATGACAACTTCGAGATTGACCTTGATATGAGTGGTTTGGACCGGGAAGCGCTTCAGAATTTGCAGATGCGATTGTCCTATACCTTTGCTCAGGGGAAAGTCCGGGTGACGAGAGATGGAGGTTTTACGGATAATCAAAATCAGACAACAGCCGCTTCGGTACTCGGAGATTGGACTGTGGAAGTTGTACTTTCACAAGACGGAGCATTGAGAGCTAAGTTCTATCAGAAGTACCGACAAGATGTGTATTTAACTACTGCCAATCAAGATAATACATCATTGACTGGAGCCAGTGTGATGCACACCAAAAGTTTTGATAATTTCAAACAGATCACCTCTGATAAAAATAAACAAGAAAAGACTAAACGTCCCAAACACTATAGGAGACACCTTAGAAAACTTAAAAAAGAAGAAAAGCGAAAGAAAAATGAAGCAAATAAAAAGTAGTGAAATCATAGCCTGGTTCAAAGGGCTTCAGAACGATATATGCAGAGATCTTGAATTGATTGATGGCAAAGCAAAATTCCGTGAAGACCTTTGGGAACGTCCTGGTGGCGGTGGTGGCAGAACTAGAGTCATCAAAGACGGTAATATTATAGTAAAAGGCGGTGTTAATTTTTCTTTAGTTGAAGGTACATTATCAGATCAAATGGCCAAGGCCTTGAAAGTGGAAGCAGCAGAAACCTTTAAAGCCACAGGGGTTTCTATTGTATTACATCCTCAAAGCCCCATGGTGCCTATTATTCATATGAATGTCCGTTATTTTGAACTTTCAAACGGTGAGTTCTGGTTTGGTGGAGGAATTGATTTAACTCCTCATTATGTGGATAAGGCCGCTGCCTCAGATTTCCATCAGCATTTATTTGAAGCCTGTGAAAATACTAAAATCGGTTATTATGAGCGATTTAAAGAATGGGCTGATCATTATTTCTTTATTCCTCACAGAGAAGAGACAAGGGGTATAGGCGGTATTTTCTTTGATCGATTAAAGCCTGAAACAGAAGGGCTGAACCCTGATCAGCTTTGGCATTTCGTACAGGATGTAGGAGAATCGTTTATTCCAGCATACAAAGAACAGGTAGAGAAGTTTAAAGATGTTCCTTTTGGTGAAAATGAATTAAACTGGCAGAAATTAAGAAGAGGAAGATACGCAGAGTTCAATTTGGTTTGGGACAGAGGTACCAAGTTCGGCTTAGAGAGCAACGGAAGAACGGAATCTATTTTGATGAGTTTACCACCTCAAGCCAATTGGGAATATGATTATCAACCTAAAGCAGGATCAAAAGAAGAAGAAACGTTGAGCTTGCTGAAGAAAGGAATAGATTGGTTAAACCTTTAGGTTCACAATAAATTCATAAAGTAGTCTTTAAAGAAAAGGACTACTTTTTTTTAGTTCAATAATAATTGGAAGTATAATGGTGATTTTTTGATAGAATATTTCTTACTCTTCTTAGAGGTTAGAATATTCTCTTTTCATGGGCTGAAAAGGCTGTTTTTAGTGTTTTTTTGGTAACACTTAATTGTGTATTAATTAACTCTCATTAAGGGGTTTGTATAGGTCGAATTTTTACTTTTGGGCGTCAATCTATTACTAAACTTCGATCATGAAAAACCAACTTAAAGGGATGTTGTTATTAAAGCTCATGGCATTGATAATCACAACGTCTTACGCTCAAATTCCAGCCAATTATTATCAATCAGCTCAGGGGAAATCAGGCTCGGAATTAAAAAGTGCTCTTCATTCAATTATTGATGGGCATAGAGAATACCCTTACAGTTCTTCTTCTACAGACGTATGGGATATTTTGAAAGAAACAGATAAAGATCCTAACAACCCCAACAATGTGATTTTGTTTTATACAGGATGGTCTGTTAATGCTAACCAAGAATACAATAGTGGAAAAGGTTGGAACAGAGAACATGTATGGGCAAAGTCGCATGGTAATTTTGGAACATCTCAAGGAGCCGGAACAGACTGCCATCATCTAAGACCTACTGACATTACTGTGAATTCAGCCCGAGATAGCCGATGGTTTGATGAAGCCAGTGTGGAATATATTGATGGTGATGGAGCGACAGGCAACTATACAAGTTCCAGTGAATGGATTTGGGAACCAAGACCCGAAGTAAAAGGAGATGTGGCACGAATGCTATTTTATATGGCCACACGTTATGAAGGAACTTCAGGTGATCCTGATTTGGAATTAGTAGATTACCTTCCATCCAATGATTATACTTCTGAACCTATCCATGCAAAATTATCTACATTGATTGCATGGCATTTACAAGATCCTGTTGATGATTTCGAAAGAAACAGGAATGAAGTCGTTTACAGCTATCAAGGCAATCGAAATCCTTATATTGATCATCCCGAATATGTTTGCCTTGTGTATAATTGCGGAACACCTGCAGATACTGCACCTCCTACAAAACCATCTAACTTAATCAGTACTTCTATTACTTCTACTTCATTTCACTTAGCTTGGTCACCATCTTCAGATAATGTAGGTGTAACGGGCTATAAAGTGTTTGTCAACGGCATTTTATCAAAAACAACTTCCAACCTATCTGTATCTATTGAAGGTTTAACGAGCGGTACCTCTTATCAAGTAGCAGTTTCTGCTGTTGATCAAGTAGGCAATGAATCTTCACAGTCTACCTCAATTAATGTAACAACAAATAATGATGACGTAACACCTCCTCATTCAGATGTTTATGTAGAAACGTTTACTAACTTTTCAGAAGGAGGTTCTTATCAATCAGGCTCTTTTGTAGGAGACAATGAGATCTCATGGAATTATTATAGTTCAAGGGGAGATATAAGTATTGAAGGAAGTACACCAACTTTTGGAAAAGGAAAAAATCCAGCTGGAGCATTGCAATCTTCTGTCATCGCTGGAGGTATCGGAACACTTTCATTTGAATACATGCAAGCGTTTAGTACTTCGGTCAGTTTTAAGGTTTATGTAAATTCTGTATTGGTGACCACTGTACAAGGTGGAAGTCAAAATCAGATTGTTTCAGCAGGACCGTTCAATGTAAACATGAATGGAAATTGCACACTGCGATTTGAACAAAGTGGAAGCAGTTCGGGGCAAGTTGCTATTGATAATGTGACTTGGACATCTTTAGCTGCAGCCGATACTCAAGCACCTACTCAGCCAACATTAGATGTAAGTGAAATTACCACCACTACAGCTACAATGAATTGGACTTCCTCTTCAGACAACATAGGTGTAGAAGGGTATAAAGTAATTGTGAATGGAAATGAAATTGCTCAAACTGCTTCAACTTCATTTGTTTTGCAGGAATTGGAGGTATTGACAACTTACACTGTTGAGGTTATTGCATTTGATGCCGCAGGAAATAATTCAGCGACGGCTATTTCCACTTTTTCAACATTGGATGAAATTCCAGTCGTTACTGAAGAGTTTGTGGAAACTTTTGATAATTTTTCAGAAGGAGGTTCTTATAAAAGTGGATCCTTTGTTGGATCTCACGGCATTACATGGACTTATGCTAGTGCAAGAGGTGATTTGAACTTCAATGGTACTGCTTTGACGTTAGGGAAGGGCAAAGCACCAGCTGGAGCTTTGGAGTCAAGTACAATCAGTGGTGGGGTTCAAACGTTGTCTTTTGATTACTCACAGGCTTACAGTTCTGCTGTGAAATTAGAAGTCTATGTCAATAATGTGTATTATACAACTGTAGAAGGTGGATCAAAAGGTTCAGCTGAAAATACAGGAGAAATACAAGTGGGTGTGACTGGAGGCGCTCGAATCAAGTTGGTTCAAAAAAATACATCATCAGGTCAGATTAAAATTGACAACCTCACATGGACCACAGCAGCACAAACTTCAAGTTCGCGTAAACAGTTTGCTTTAGAAGTTACGGCATTGAAATTACTCAGCAATCCAGTTACGGATGTCTTGAGATTTCAAAATGCTGAAGAAGGAATGCAATATGAAATTATATCCATGGAAGGGAAGACAGTGAATAGGGGAGTTTTAGGGAATTCAGTTTCTATTGCCACAGAAGGATTACCAAAAGGTGTTTACATTTTGAAAATGTTAATTGGTGATCAAATTCAAAATCTACGTTTCGTTAAAAACTAATTAAATTAAACTATTTGGTGATAGGTTGACACTTTATTCCTTCTTTGTTTAAGATGTTTAAATGAAGAAGGATTTTTTATGAAGAAGTTATTATAATCGTTATTCGCTGTTTATTATTCAGAGTGCTTAATGTGTTGTTAGTTAAGTATTTAGGTTGTGTTGTTTTTATTGGTAGTTGCCTGGGGTAGGAAGGAAACAAGATGGCTGCCTGTCATTACGAAAGACAGCCAAATATCATTATTAAAACTTGCCTGAATTATTCCAAGTGTCTTTGGGGCCTATCACTTCTTGTACATCCCAGTGTTCTACAATCTTACCATTTTTCATTCTGAAGATGTCAATAATGCACCAATCCTCTTCTCCAAATTTTACTTTGGATAATGTCGCAGCGAAATTGCCTTGAACAAGAATTTTATGCACCTTCTCATATTGCATAGCTCTTCCAGCTGCTGCAAGTTCTTGAGCAAATTTACCAAACCCTTCTAAGCCATCTCCCACAGTAGGACTGTGCTGTAAGTATTCATCAGTGGAAATGTAGTTGCTGACTTGATCAAAAGCACCACCAATAAGTATATTATTTACGAATTCTGTGATTAATTTTCTGTTTTCTTCTGTCTTGTCTTCATCTTCAATTTCAGTAGCACCATCAACCATTGATCTTCCAGAAACTGTTTCCTTTACTTCTTCCTGTATTACATCCCAATGTTCAATGATTTTGTCGTTACTGTCTGTATCAAAAATGTCGGCCGTTACATAGTACCACTCACCATTATTGAGGCTTTGATGCGCATGTGTAAATACATACTGACCATCTTCAATTGTTCTCACAATTCGGATATCTCTTACAGGGTTTCTTTTTAAGAAAGGAATAAAAAATTCAAGAAACCCTTCTTTACCGTCGGCCACTCCTGTAGAGTGTTGAGTATAGCGGTCCCCAATGTATTTGTCGAGTGCTTCATGAGGTTTTCCTTGATTGATTCCTTCTGTGTACAAGCCTACAGCATTGTCTAATTTTTGTCCCATAGTGTTTTTGGATTAATTAGTATTGATGAAAAAAGGTTGATAAGTACTAGGTCATTTAAGGGAAGAGTTAAGAATTAAGAGTGAAGAAAAATGGTTTGTAATATGGCTTCTAAAATGGTTTAAAAGGTGATTGTTGGAAAGTCTTTTGCCTTTCAACCTCTTTGCAAACCACATCAAGAACTATTTTTTTCTTCATTCTTAATTTTTCATTCTTCATTAAAAAACATCACTTTACCTTTGTACTAGTACTTCATAAACTGTTGGAGTTATCCCCTGATATAACGCAACATTATGATGAATAATTCAGAGGAATAACGCTTTTTGTTGAAAGGCTAAAATAAAATAATCAACGCACTTTTGTTTTTAATAATATATGATTTTATTGTAATATTTTAATAAATGTAAACGACTTGATTATCATATTCTTAAATTAAAAAGAATGATCTCGCCGATTTAATTAAAGTAGCATGGATTTACATGAAATAGAAAAGACTAACTTACGTGACCCTTATAATTCTCATGAGGTTTTATATCATGAGTCTCCAGAGATGTTTATGTCCATTTGTCCAAAAACAGCCAAATTAATTACCTGTAATTCAACCCTATGTCAAACTTTAGGATACAACGAAAAAGAAATAATTGGTAAGTCTATTTTTGAACTCTATGACACAGCGTGTCACGATAAAGTTAAAGTATTGTTCAGCAGATTCAAGAACGATGATGCTGTAGAGAATGAAGAACTATGTGTTCGAAGAAAGGATGGTGTAGTTTTTCCAGTTTTACTCAGTGCGAAGGCAGTCAAAAATAATAAGGGAGAGATCATGTTCAGTAATTCTTGTTGGAGAGACATTACCAAAATAAAGGAGCTGGAATCTTCCCTTATGAAATCCAATCAGCTTTTGAATCAGAAAGTAAAGGAATTGGCTCAGAAAAATAAGGAACTGGAACAGTTTGCTTACATTGTTTCGCATGATTTGAATACACCCCTCAGAAATATTAAAGGTGTACTGCAGTTGATAGATGAAGACAGTGAAGGTGAAATACCGCTTGCTTGGAACACCTATTTCGGTTACATCAATCAAAGTGTAGGGAGAATGGAGCGTCTGATTGATACGATCTTAGAGTTTAGTCAATTGGGAATAAAAAGTGAAAAAGAACGTATACGCCCTCAGGAAATTTTGAAAAATGTGCTAGAAGATTTCGCCCTTGAAATTCAAAATCAAGATGTTGTGATCCGAAAAGGAACTTTGCCTGAAATCAATGGATACGCCGTAGAATTTCATATGTTGTTGCAGAACCTGATTGGCAATGCTATCAAATTTCAAGATAGTAGTAGAACACCTGAGATTGAAGTTGGGGCCATTGTACAGAAAGAGGATTGGATGTTTTATGTGAAAGACAACGGGATTGGAATCAATATGGAACACAGACATAAAATATTCTCTTTTTTTAAAAGAGTCAATGAGAAGTTTCAAGGTACAGGAATAGGGCTGGCACAGTGTAAGAAAATTGTAGAACTGCATGGTGGCAGAATCTGGGTAGAAAGGAATGAAACCAAAGGAAGTTGCTTTTACTTTACCATTCCAAAATAAGTACTGTGACAGAAGAAAAGGGACTTTTTGAATGAAGAATGAAGAAAAGATGATCAGTACTATGGTCCATGTGAAAATTGCAGTACAACATCTCCGAAACGGTTTCCGTCATAAAGACAAGATTATATGCCAGAGCAAGAAACATTTTTCTTCATTCATCATTCTTAATTCTTCATAAAAAACACCTGTTTATCTTGTCCTAGTACTTAAGTACTTATAACCAATCAAAAAATTAAGATTAAATTCAAGGAAGGCGAAGAGTGATAAAACACTTTTCGCCTTTTTTCATACTCTTTATAAATATTCAGTTATTTTTGTGACAGAACACGAAAATTATATGTCAAAGAAAAAAACTATACTAAGAGTAGAAAACTTTTCAAAATCTTATGAAGAAGGGAAAAGAGCTGTTGATCAGCTGTCCTTTGATGTAAAAGAAGGGGAAGTTTTTGCTTTGATTGGAAGAAGTGGTTGTGGAAAAACAACAACACTCAAACTACTTTCAGGACAAATGAGACCTGATGAAGGGGCTGCCTATGTACACGGAGAAAGGATTCTTGGACCCCATGAACGATTGTTGGCCGGGCATGATAAAATTGCACTGGTAGAACAGGATTACAATTTGTTCAATCATCAAACAGTGGCTGACAATATCAAATATCCCATCCGTAGAACAACCAAAAAATACCAGGAATATAGATTGAATGAGCTGTTGCGTATCTGTCAGCTGGAAGAATACCGCGATACTCGTCCGAAAGAACTATCAGGTGGTCAGAAGCAAAGAGTGGCGATTGCCAGAGCGATTGCAGATGAACCGCCAATCCTTTTATTAGACGAACCTTTTTCTCACCTTGATATGGCACTTCGTAGTGATTTGAGAAGAATGGTGAAAAATATTGCAATCGAAGCGAATATTTCGGTGGTATTTGTAACGCATGATACGCACGATGCTTTGGCAATGTCTGATAGAATAGGGGTAATGTCTAGAGGAAAACTAATTCAAATAGCTACTCCTGAGGAGATTTATAAGCAACCGAAGAATAAATATGCTGCGCATTTCTTCCCTCACTGTAATGTGATTGAAGCGGAAGAACTGAAAAAGCTGGGTATTGATAAACCTTCTGGAAAATATATGGCAAGACCAGAGTGGCTGGAAATGATTGAGGCAGAAAGTGCAGATCACACTGCTGTGCTTCGTCATATTGACTACTTTGGCAATGCAAGTTACGGTGAATGGGAAGTGGATGAAGGAAGCAAATTATGGGTGCACCATGACAGTTTTGCCACTTTTCACATTGGAGATAAAAAAGGAATTGCTCTAAAACCCGACGTGGATTGGTGGGCATTGGATAATTAATCCTAATAAGGCGCTTTGCAAACACAAATGAAGGCCTATTTTTTTAAACTATCGGAAAATTTAGGACATAAGTTCACACCACAATAAGATGTACTTATGTCCTAAATTTTATTAAGTATTAGTACTTATCATACAACCTACTAAACAAATCAATCACTCTAATGATTTACAGAAACATCCTATTTTTTTTAATCGCTATTACAGGCATTCTTTTCTCTTGTGAGCCTGAACAAAATAAAACATCACAGACAGAAAAGGACATCACGAAATGGAGAGCGACTATTACCAATACCCATCAAAAAGAAGTGCCCTTTTACCTTACAGTAGAAGGCAGTGGCGATCAGCAAGTCTGGACCGTTATCAATGGTGAAGAACGAATGGTGCTGAATGAAGTCTTTTATGAAGGAGACTCATTGCATATTCCATTATTGATGTATGAAGCGGAATTGGTCGTGAAAGAAGGTCAAGATATGATGAATGGGCAGTTTGTTCGAAAAGAGGCCTACCGCTTGCCTTTTGTGGCCAAAAAAGGAGGAGACAGACGTTTTCCAAAAGGAGAAAAACCAACCGTCAATTTCACCGGAAATTATGCAGTGAAATTAGGAAAAACGGATGCAATTGGACTTTTCAATCAACATGAAGATTACCTGACGGGTACTTTTCTGACTTCTACCGGAGATTATAGATTTCTGGAAGGCAATGTAAGCGGTAATAAGATGTATTTATCGTCTTTTGATGGAGTACATATCTTACGTTTTGAAGCTGAATTGGAAGGAGAGAAGATTGTAAATGGTAAAATGTGGTCAGGGAAATCAAGGGTGGAAGACTGGAAAGGCATCAATGACCCAAGGGCGGAACTGCCAGATCCAAAAGCTTTGACTTACCTGAAAAAAGGATTCGATAAGTTTACTTTTTCTTTTAATAATAAGGAGGGAGAGATGGTCTCTTTAGAAGATTCTGTTTATAAAGATAAAGTAGTTATCGTGCAGATTATGGGTTCATGGTGTCCAAACTGTTTAGATGAAGCCAATTTCTTTGTACCGCTTTACGAGAAGTACAAACCAAAAGGACTGGAGATTGTTGGCCTTTCTTTTGAAAGAGCTGCTGAATCTGAAAAGGCGTATAAGCGCATCAATAGAATGAAAGAAAAACTGAATATTGATTATGAGGTGCTTTATGCGGGTACTCCAAAACAGACAGCGCAAGCATTGCCGATGTTGAATAAAGTGATGTCATTTCCAACTTCTATTGTTTTGGAGAGAAATGGAGAAGTGGCACAGATCCATACCGGTTTTTCAGGACCTTCTACAGGACATTATTATGATGATTATGTCAAAGAATTTACAGCATTGATTGACTCACTGATTAAGGAATAAAAACGTTATGGGTTAAGAATTATAGAGTTAAGAATGAAGAAAATGGTTCTTGTAGGAACTTAGCATTGCAACGTCCGTCGAACTATCATAACAACTACTTTACGGGTCATAACACACTCCATTTTCTTCATTCTTGGCGCTTCATCTTTTATTCTTAATTCATCATTATAAAAAGAGTGAAACGTTTGGTTTGTTTCACTCTTTTTTTATACTTAACTAGCATAAAATTACAGGAGGATAGATTTTGGTATCTTTCCTCAATTAAAATATAGATGTATTGTAGATGTTAGCATCAAGTTTTACAGAAGATAAAGTAGAAGCAGGCCTAGATGAAGCAGGCAGAGGCTGTTTGGCAGGACCTGTAGTGGCGGCGGCGGTTATTTTGCCCAAGGATTTTTCTCATCCCGATTTAAATGATTCCAAAAAGCTGACGGCAAAGAAAAGAGAGACTTTGAGAGCAGTCATTATGAAGGAAGCGATTGCCTATAAAGTGGTGGAAGTGCAAGCGGAAGAAATAGATAAGATCAATATTCTTCAAGCTTCTTTTACCGCTATGCACCGTTGTATTGATGGTATAGAAACAAAACCTGATCTTTTGCTGATTGACGGTAACAGGTTCAGACCTTATAAAGGGATTGATCATGAGTGTATTGTGAAGGGAGATGGCAAATACTTGAGTATTGCAGCCGCTTCTATTTTGGCAAAAACGCATCGTGACGAATTAATGACGAAATTGTCAGAGGAGTTTCCTGAATACGGTTGGGAGCAAAATGCGGGCTATCCTACCAAAAAGCACAGAGAGGCGATTGCCAAACATGGTACAACGCCTTGGCATAGAAACTCTTTTAAATTATTACCGGAACAGAAAACCATCGATTTTTCATGAGGTATTTCAGAGCTTTTCTTTTCTTTTTAATTATTGCATTAAGTCTGCAGTGCGAGGTACCCAAGCCTTATGGTGATCTGTATGTTTTGATCAGAGATGAGTCAGGTAATCTTGTAAAGGATTGTCAGGTGACAATTTATAGCAGTTATGATGACTTTATCAATGAGGTAAATGAAATACAGGGACCGCATGTAACGGATGAAAACGGGAGGGCATTCTTTTTGAACCTTTCAAAAGGGACGTACTACGTTGCTGCTAAATATGATGGTACAAATGTGGAGAAAAACAACCTTTTAGTGTCTTCGGAGATCGAGGTTTTAGCTTCTGAAGTTGGATTTAGAAATTCGATTACCGTTATCATCTGGGATTCTTTCCTGAGTAATATGGTGGATGCCGAAGGAAAGCGATGGGCGTACAGTCAGTTTATTGATGTAACCACAGGAGAGACAAGGGAGGTGCCGGAATGTTTACAAGATGATGAGCTGGTTTTTTACCGTAATGGTAATTTTGAATATATCAGTAAAGAGAAGAATTGTGATGAAACTATAGATGATAATTTCGTTGGGACGTTCTCACCGGTGAGTAATGGGTCTTTCATTATTATCAAAGATACCCTGGAACAAACCCGTTTTGGTCTTTATATAGTGTCGGCTAGTAAATCGCAGATGATAGCACAATACGGACCTGATTTTATTGTATATGACAACATAGTAAGTAATTAGAAAATGAATATAGGAGATAAAGTAAGAAGTTTACATGACGATATTGAAGGTATTGTTGTGGCGATGAAAGGTGGAATTGTGGAGATTGAAGATACAGATGGTTTCAGAATGGATTTTATTCCAAATGACCTAGCGGTTGTTTCCACTGTTGAATCAGAAGAGTTTGGAAGTGTGGAAGAGGAGGACAGGATTATTTCAACTTCTCAGAAGAAAAAGCATAAAGACAGACCGAAAGCGGCATTGCCATTAATTTCAGAGCGAGGTGTATTTATCGCATTCGTGCATCAAAATGATCAGATTCTGGATGTGTATGTATGCAACAACTCGGATCTTACAATTCCTTTCGTTTTAGGATCAGATCGAAAGGGAGAATACAAAGGTATTTTTACTTCAACCTTAAACCCTAGAACGCAAGTAAAGGCGGATCAGGTAACACTTCAGAATTTTGAAGAATGGCCCGCTTATATTTTCCAGGCATTGTTCTTTTATCCTGGCAGAAGTGTTAATCATGAGCCTTTGGTAAAGAAACTACGTTTTAAAGCGTCCACTTTCTTTAATAACAAACAGGAAGTGCCGGGCATGAACAAGGATGGTTATGTATTCCAATTGGACATCAAAGCACTGACAGAAGTAGATGTGGCCAAGATCAAGGACGGCTTGGTGGAGTCTGGCTCGAAAACAGAACAGAAAGTAGAGAAGGTATTACAGAAGCCCGCTTCAGAAGTTGATTTACATGCAGAGGCATTAGGATTGGACCCAAATATGGGAAACAGTACTTTGAGCATGCAGGTTCTTCATTTTGAAAAAGAATTGGATGCGGCGATTGTCAGCGGTATGGATCATATTACTTTTATTCATGGCATTGGGTCAGGAAAACTGAAGACAGAAATTCAGAAGCGTCTTTCTAAACATGCTGATGTGGAATATTTTGAAGACGCCCGTAAAGAGAAGTTCGGTTATGGTGCCACTTATGTAAAGATAAAATAATGAATTTCAGAATCGTTATAGGCATCTTACTGACGGGAATTGCATTGACGTTATATGGAGTAGGCAAACCAAGGCTTTCAAAAGAACTGGATTATCTAGAAGACGCTTTAGAAAACAAGGAAGGGAAAGTGTTTTTAGAAGGAACGGTGTCACCTCAAAATGATACAATTCAGAACTTCTTTGTACTGGCTTCTAAAGAAGAGTTTACCGGAGCAGGAAAGCACAGGGGATTTAAGCCTATTCAACAGCAATTACAAACACTGAAACTTCAGACTTCCTCAGGTATTCAGCTTTTAGAGTTTGAAGAAGCACCTTTCAGAGGGGAAGAAATTGCTCATGTTCTCCTGGAAGAAAAAACGTCTTCTAATGCGCCTATACAATGGCAGGGTGTGAAACAAAATGCCCGTTTATTGGTATTAGGTGAGCAAAAAGGCGAAACTGTGGCGGTAAAGTACAGTTATGCAGGAGAGAAAGAAAACTACATTCAGTTGCTTGAAGAAGGAGTCAAACTGCTGACACAGATTTGTGTAGGGTTGGGCATCTTAGGCATTCCTCTTTTAGTGTGGGGAGTGGTAAGAAAGTAACATGAACAAAGGATAAATTTTAGATAAAGGTATTAGCGAGAGCTGGTACCTTTATTTTTTTCAATTATCTTTACAAAGCAGTTACTTCAATTAATACAATGAGCAAACTAAATTTTTTATTATTAATAACTTTTCTTTTCACTTCTATTCATATATCAAAAGCACAATCCTCCTCCGTTTTATCTTATGATAAAGAAGTGTTTTTTGATGGAAAAAAGAAGAAAACCACCCATAGTTACAAGGTACTTGTCAGCAGTAAAGCCAATCATGACTTAGGTGATTTATCAGTTTATTACTCACTGGGAGAAGATATCGACATTCATAATGCTTCTATCTCTGATCTGAAAGGAAATGTTATAAGATCGCTGAAGAAAAAAGATTTTCATAAGAAAAACGCAGTAGGTGGCAGTACTTATTATGATGATAATTATATGCTGTATGCCGAATTGAAAACCAATCAATATCCGCATATCCTGGAGTTTTCCTACACGTCAACGGTAAAGAATATGCTTTATCTGGGATATTTTTCACCTAATGTCTTCGATGGAATTCCTACTGAGAAAGCAACTTTTAAAATCACTTATCCTTCTGATTTTCCTGTAAGGATAAAAGCAGATGACCGTTTTGAATTTCAAGAATCAGAAGAAGAGGAATACAAGACAATGGTTTGGAAGCTGAATGAAAGCATTCCATTCACAGCTGAAAAAAACAGTCCACATGCTCGTAATTTATTGCCGGTAGTGATGCTTGTACCAGAAAAATTTTCGTATGGTATAGATCAGAAAGTAACAAATTGGACAGAATACGGAGAGTGGATTTATGGTCTGAATGCAGGTTTGGATGATTTGACAGAAGCTGAAAAAACGAAAATACATCAATTGACGGATCACCTTGAAACACCTGCTGAAAAAGTGAAAGTACTGTATAATTATATGCAGGATAACACTAGGTACATTAATATATCATTTGGTATAGGAGGTTTGAGAGCTCATCCTGCAAGTTATGTTTGCGAGAATAAATACGGAGATTGCAAGGCGTTGACTAACTATATGCAATGTATGTTGAAGGAAGTGGGCATACCGTCTTATATGGTAGATGTGTATGCAGGTAATAAGATAAAGGCTATTGATACAACTTTTCCGGCACAGCAGTTTAATCATGTGATTTTGGGTGTGGTACTTGACAAGGATACAGTGTTTTTAGAAAATACCTCAAAGACAAATCCATACAATCATCTTGGGGTTTTCACTCAGAATAGAAAAGGATTTTGGATTGAGGAAGGGAAAAGCAGGCTGATTGACTTGCCTTGTTTATCCAAAGAAAATACGCTGGATAGTGTTGCTTATACTTTTTCGTTGGCAGATGAAAACAGTAAAAGAAAGGTGTGGGTCAATATTTCCTCAAGTGGAGGAGAACGTTACGAAATGCTGAATTACTTTGCAGATGATAGAGAAGAAACACAGGAAGAGGTAATTCGTCGTTATATTTTGCCATTTGATTTCAGCAAAATTGATAGTATTCAAATCAAAAAAGAGGACAGAAATATAGCATCAATTCATTATAGCCTGACAGGAGAGTATCATAAACTGGAAAGAAAAATAGCGGGTATGCGAGTGATTACTCCTCCGGAAATTATGGATACTAAAATCAAAAAACCTTCAGAAAGGGTAAATCCTTATTGGATAAATGTTGTAGTCCATAAAAAGGAACATTATGAATTTCCGATGGAGCAAATGGAAAAACTGACCATTGAACTTCCAGAAGATTTTCATTTGAAATCCGAGTTTGGAGAATACAAAGACCATTACTTTATAAAAGGCAATAAAATATACTTAGATCGAAGTATTTATGTAAAACCGAATAAGGTCAGTTTAGAAGATTATCCGGCATTTTACGAATTCTATAAATCAATTCATAAACGTAGCAAACAATCATCAATCGTTATTAAACAACAAACTTAGTCATGAAGTATTTATTCATCTTAAACTTTTTCCTATTCTTTTCAATCATAGGAAATGCACAGAAATTATCCACAGAATTTGGTGAAATAACCATGGCTGATTTGAATTATCAGTCTAAAGATAAAAAAGCTGAAGCAGTTATATTATTTGATGTTGGAGAAGTATCTTTTAATCAGGCTAGACATGGAGGGTTTAAGGCTCATTTCAAACGTACAACTAGAATAAAAGTACTAAAAGAAGAGGGGTTAGATAGAGCCAATGTTGAGGTATTGTTATACAATAGTAATCAGGGTGACAGAGAGGAAGTAGAGAAAATAGAGGCTAAAGTATACAATATGAAAGATGGAAAACCCACTATCATTCAATTTGATAAGAAAAAAGTATATCATGAAAAAGTGAATGAATTTTATACTAAATGCAAGTTCACTTTGCCACAGGTTTCTATTGGTTCTGTAATTGAATATCGATATACATTGGTTACTCCTTTTTTTTCAAAGTTACCTAAATGGGCTTTCCAAGATAGAATACCAACGGTACACAGTGAGTTTGATCTAAAAGTAATTCCTTATTACGAATATCGCTTTATTGCTCAAAATATTAAATCGTTTACTTCTCAAAACTCAAAAAAGTTAAAAGGAGATCTTAGTTACAATGGTCAGAAATATCAGGAGATGCTATATAACTTCGTGATGAAAGATGTGCCTGCGTTTAGAGATGAAAGTTATATTACATCAATTCAGGATTACTTAATGAAAATTGACTTCCAATTAGCTAAAATCTACCTTCCTTCTACTGGAAGTTCAAGAGAGTATGTGACGACTTGGGAGAAGTATGGAAAAGACCTCAACAAAGGAGAATATTTTGGTAAGCACATTGCAAAAGTGAAAAAACAATCGAAATCAATTTTTGAAGATAATCCAGATCTTTTGGTTGGTAGTGATGTTGAAAAAACCAAAAAAATAGTGGAGTATGTGAAAAACAACTACATCTGGAATGAGTATTACGGGAAAAAAACGAGTAAGACCCTAAAGGAATTTTTAGAATCTAAATCAGGAGCTTCAGGTGATATTAACTTATTTTTGATTGGCTTATTACAAGGGGCTGGGTTGAAAGCATATCCATTAATTTTAAGTTCAAGACACAATGGGAAAATTACATCAGATTATCCGTTTAATCATTATTTTAACTATGTGATTGCATATACTGATGTAGGTACTGGAAGGATTTTGTCAGATGCTACCACACCACTTTTAGGTTTTAATGAGTTGCCAATTCGTTGTATTAATGACAAAGGTAGACTAATCAAAGAAAAAGAAAATCAATGGGTAAGTGTTTACAACCACGTAAGCAGTTATGATAAAACAGAAATCAACATCACATTCTCAGAAGATCTTTCTACTTCTAAAACATCTATCATGAAGTCATTAAATGGTATGACTGCATTTAAATATAAGGTTGAATATAAAGACAGTGAGAAAAAGCTAAAGAATTACTTCAAAAAACAAGGACTTGAAAATATTGAAAACGTTAGGACAAGAAGCTTCGAAAAAACAAATAAACCATACTTTCTAGCCGTGGAATCGGAAAACACTACTGAAAACCTTATGGGTAAAGTGATTATTCGTCCTTTCTATCGATTCCCTATTGCAACAAATCCATTTACAGAAGAAAGTAGAAATTATGACATCGACTTTATTTTCACTGAAAGTAATTCATTTTTATCAAAAGTGACGGTGCCTGAAGGATATAAAGTACTGGAACTACCCAAAGAAACGGTAGTTGATAACCCAGTAATCAAAATCAATTTCACTACGAAACAGGAAGGAAATCAAGTGATTTTTGACTATTCTTATTTCTTTAAAAGAGCAAAATATACACCGAAAGATTATTTAGAAGTGAAGAAAGCTTTCGCTGTTTTGGTAGATCAATTGGATGTGCAATTGGTATTGGAACCTATTGAGAACTAATTTCTTAATAAAGAATGAAGAGAAATGGTTCGTGAGGATGTTGGTGTACAATATCTTCACGAACCATTTTTATTTACTTAGAATGCTCAATTAAAAAATACTTTCACGTTATTCGCAGAGCAATGAAATGTACAATTGGTTTTCGCACCATTAGAAATTAGAAGAGCTTGATTAATTCCCCACTTATACTCGATGGAGGCCTCTCCAATGCATTGGAACAAGAAGGAGCAGATTTGAATCATCATTTATGGTCAGCAAAACTATTGATAGAACAATCGGAAATGATAGAGAAGGTGCATTATAATTACCTTAGAGCAGGGGCTAGGTGTATCATCACAAGCAGTTATCAGGCAACGATTGATGGATTTTTAAAGGAAGGGAAATCTAACACAGAAAGTATTGAACTATTAAAACAGACGACAGCTTTAGCAGTCAATGCAAAAAATAAATTCCTTCAAGAGCAACCGAAGGAAAAGATTTTTATTGCTGGAAGTATTGGCCCTTATGGTGCTTTTCTGGCAGATGGATCAGAGTATAGAGGCAATTATAATAAGTCAGTTGAAGAATTAGTTGCTTTTCACCAAAAACGTTTTTCAATTATTGATAATACCGCCATTGATTTTCTTGCTTGTGAGACGGTGCCGAGTTTTGATGAAGTAAAAGCAATTGCCACTTTATTAAAATCAGCCAAGCATAAGGGGTGGATCAGCTGTTCTTGCAAGGACGGAATGCACTTGAATGATGGAACACCTATTCGTGAAGTTGCAGAATTTTTGAAAGAAGAAGCTAATGTCTATGCCATGGGAGTGAACTGTACCAAACCTATTTATATCTCATCATTGATCAAAGAAATCAGAAAGGCAAACAAGGAAATAAAAATTGTAGTGTACCCAAATTCCGGTCAGGTGTATCATACAGACACTAAAACATGGTCGGGGATTTCAGATCCTCATCATTGTGGAATGATGGCACAGGAATGGGTGAAACTGGGAGCAGATATTGTGGGCGGATGCTGTCAGATGGGGTATACACACATAAAAGCAATGAGTGAATCCATTACTAAATAAAAGTTGTAAAGTTTGTTATTTTGAGGAAGTAATAGCACTTTATTTTTTAAATTGAAGGAAACTTAAATCGTACTAAATAAATTTTCAATCATATTAATCTAACTAAAATGAAACTTCTAAAATCGAGTGTACTCACTGTCTGTGTATCACTTTTGATGTCACTAACTGTATTTTCTCAAGAGGCAAACAAAACAGTGTATTATAAATCAAAGTACATGAAAAAGGAAACTAAAGCAGAAACTCCTTACTTAAGAAAATTCCAATTGAAAGACAATAAAGTAACGGTTCTACTAGTGAAAGACCATATGCTTTATGAAAAAGTAGTCGTTTATCCTTTCAGTAAATTGAAAAAGGCCGAAGATTTTTATTTCGACAGTTCAAAGAAAAAATATGAAGGTAAATCTTATGAATATACTAGCTATAATCAGGTGAATAAGATTGTTGAGACTGGAATTGAAGTGAAAGGAAAAAGGAAAGTGAATCAAGTAACTTTTAAAGGGGAAGAGTTATTGACTGACGGTTCGGGTATTTTGGAATACGTAGACAAACGCGATCAAACGAAATTCAAAGTGGTGTATAAAAACCACTCCCACGCTTCCAAAGAAAGAGTGCTAACTTCAGGAGATACATTAATGTGGGTAAATAATCAACACCAACGAAGTGAGGCGATTTTTAAGGACGGAATGAAATCTTTATATGAAAAGTTAAATCAAGATATTCATCATAGTGATTTTAAAATTGATGAAACAACAAAGATTTACGTCAAATTCATTGTGGATAGTAACGGTAAAGTGAAAAAAGATCCCCGTCATGAGTACTCTGATGTAGAGACTTACATTCTCAGTAAAGTAGAGCAAGCAGGAGAGTGGAAGCCATGTACGCTCAATAATCAACCGTATGCATCAGACTTGATATTACCATTGACATTTCATAAATAAAAAGAATGAAAAGGGAAGAATGAAGAATTAAGAAAAAATGGTTCGTGTTGAGGTTGATGTGAGGATATGACAACATCTAAATAGCATATCCGCTTAAAGAGAACATCCTAAGGACCACCACACGAACCACCTCTTCATTCTTCATTCTTAATTCTTAATTCTTCCCTCTCTTAATACGCTTCCCACCAGCGGTGTGCCGGATAAGAAACACTGTCATTGACCACAAAGGTTTCCCCGATCTGAGGAGTGGTAATTGGCATTCCCAGGGATTTTGCCGCTTTTGTCACTCTTACCACTGGATCGGTCCATGAGTGCAAGGCGAGCGTAAAAGCTCCCCAGTGAACTGGCATCATTACTTTAGCATTTAAGTCAACGGCTCCTTGTGCAGATTCCTCAGGCATCATATGAATTGCAGCCCATTTATCATTGTATTGACCACATTCCATAAAAGCCAGATCAAAAGGACCGTATTTCTGTCCTATTTCTTTAAAATGATCCGCATAGCCTCCGTCCCCACTGAAATAGATGTTCTCATGCCTTCCCTTTACAATCCATGAGCCCCAAAGCGTTTTATTACGGTCTGACAATCCTCTTCCCGAAAAGTGTCTTGAAGGAGTAAAGACGAATTGAAGGTCTTTGAAACTTTGCGTATCCCACCAGTTCATTTCATGGATTTTTGATTCTGGAACATCCCAAGCTCTGAAATGAGCACCAACACCAAGAGGCACAAAGAACGCACTTACTTTATCTTTCAACTTTTCAATCGATTCATAATCCAGATGATCATAATGATCATGGGAAATGATGACGACGTCAATGTCTGGCATTTCTTCAATTTCAAGAGGAAGGTGCTTGCTGTAGCGTGCTTCACCAAGCCATGGGTGAGGAGCGGCCACTTGACCAAACATTGGGTCTACTAAAATATTTTTGTTATCGATTTCAAGTAAAAAGGCCGAGTGTCCAAACCAAGTTACTTTGGTCAGTGTGTCTTTTTTGATAATGTCTTCGGCAGTGATTTTAATAGGCGGAATATCTTTAGTCGGACGACCGTTCTGAACACCTTCTGCAAACTCTTTAAGTGTTGCCCACAAGTTTGAAAGGCTCATGTCCAAATTTGTATCCACAAGATTAAAAAATTCACCCTCTTTATAGTGTCCTGATTTTTCATATCGGTGGATATCTGCTTCAGAATGCGTGCCGCCAAACTGAGGACTGAATGTTAAGAAACCAAAACCAATGACGATAATAATGCAGATAATGGAGAAAATGAAAAGAAGAAACTTTTTAAGCATAAAGTTTTATTTTGAAAAATTACTTAAAACTATCAATGTTGATAGGCTTTTTGAGAATTGATGTTCATTCACAAGTCAAATCGATTGATTGACTCATAAAAACTGTTACATCATTTTTACAAAGTAGTGGAAAAAGAGGGGATTTCAGAATGAAGGCTTAAAAATTCACAGCTTATGTGAAATCTATGTGAAAAATAGAACCTGAAAAGAGGTGCACATAGTAATATAAATTACAAAATCGGCTTCTTTTAAAGGGTGATGTGTACACTAAAAGTGTAGTATTAGTAAATGTTTGTTTAATAACAATCCTAATTAAACCACTTTTCGTTAACGAAATGTCACATATTTTTAACTTAACAATTGTTTGCTATTAAAATGAAACCAAAATAAAAATTGGTTAAATAATAAAAATATGTAATATAATTTTACAAACACTGTGCAATATACCGAATAACATAGATTAATACCTGTATTACAATTTTAACTTCAACGTGAACTTAAATTGAATTTCATGCTCTTAACAATTCATCTCTTGCTTTTACATTTTTTCACCCACACCTTTGCGATGTCCTCACAATAAATGAGTCGCTAATTGAATTATTAAACTAAATATCGAAATTATTAAACTTCTTCCTATTATATCATCATTATTGGTTGTTGGAAGTGTTTTAAACTCATGCGTAACAGAAGTCAGTTCACCATCGACAACTACTCCTGTTGGCTATGATAACACTTTGGTCGAATGTTTGAACGTTGACGCTTCTGATGCTACATTGGAGGTTTTGACATGGAACATCGAGCATTTTCCTAAACATAATGAAACAGCAGGTTTCGTCAATGCTACCATTTCTGAAAGTGATTATGATCTTTGGGGCGTTCAAGAAATTGAAGGTATCAGCTCATTGAAGCAAGTCCCGCAGGTCAATCCTGATTATTCAGTGTTGATAGATAACGACATCGCTAAGGGGGTAAATAATAATTATCACTTGGCTTATGTTTATAATAACCAAAGATTAGAAGTACTAGAGCGTCAGATTTTATCAGCTGGAGATTTTGAAAGTTATTATTTTCCTAGAAGACCATTGCTTGCGAAATTTTTGAATAAGATCAACGAACAAACATTTTATGTGATCAATATTCACTTGAAATGCTGTAACTATAAGCCTTCTGATAAGGAAAGAAGAGAAGAAGCAAGCAAAAGATTACAAAAGTATATTGATTCTAACTTGAGCAACGAGCGCGTAATTGTGTTAGGTGACTTTAATGAAGAAATTTATCCTGCCTCGTCATCGTCTTTTAATAATTTCATAGAAGACAGCGGGAATTACGCTTTTTCAACCACGGATCAAGCCGAAAGTGAAAATTCATTAGACAAATCTTATCCTAATTGGGGCCCTATTGGGAGCCATATTGACCACATATTAATGACTAATGAATGGTTTAATCAATTTCAGAAATCCTATACATTATCGCTGGACCAATGTTCTAAGTACTTTGATGCCAAAGTAAGTGATCACAGACCAGTGATGACGGTATTTAGGAATTGATTCTGTTTATACTAAACAATTATGAAACAACTTACCATCCTCTTATTTTTTATCACATTTCCTCTAATTCTCCAGGCACAGAAAAACGACTACAAAGTGTATTCAGTGGCGTTTTACAATATGGAGAACCTGTTTGATACCTTGCATGATGAAGGTAAAAACGACTATCAGTACCTTCCGGACGGCGACTACAAATGGACAGGAAGAAAGTACTTGGAAAAGCAGGAAAAAATGTCGACCATCATTGCTAAACTTGGTTTGGACAAAACAAAACAGGCTCCTTTGGTAGTGGGTTTGGCGGAAATTGAGAATAGAAATGTTCTTGAAGATTTAGTCAAAACGCCTAGCCTGAAAGGAGAAAACTACGGTATTGCACATATTGAAGGTCCTGATAAAAGGGGTGTAGATGTGGCATTGATTTATAAGAAAGATCTTCTGAAAGTCAATAAAGTATCAGCAAGAGATCTTAGAATCAAAGAAACTTATGCGGGTGATAACTGGGAGTTCAAATCCAGAAATCAATTGATCGTGGAAGCAGAACTGGAGGGTGAGCCTCTTGTATTCCTTGTAAATCACTGGCCTTCACGAAGAGCAAAATCTCCTTATAGAGAAGCCGCTGGAGCGTTGCAACGTAGTATCATTGACTCATTAAGAAATGAACATCCGGGTATTAAGTGTATCACAATGGGTGATTTCAATGATGATCCTACCAACAAATCTATCAAAAATGAATTGGGTGCTGTAGGGGATATTAAGAATTTGACAGAAGAGTCATACTTATACAATCCTTTCTACAAAATGTATAAAAAAGGCTTGGGTACTTTAGGATACAGAGACAGCTGGAACTTATTTGATCAAATTATTTTCACCAAAGAGTTCACGAAAGTAAACAACGGCTGGTTTTTCTGGAAAGCTGAAATCTGCAGTTATCCTGAGCTAAAAAATAAAGAAGGAAGATATAAAGGATATCCTTTCAGATCTACATCAGGAGGCTATTCTGATCACTTTCCAGTAGTAATTTATTTATTAAAACAAGCAAATTCCAACTCCTCGAAATAATAATGAAACACTTTTTTACTTTACTTCTAATGAGTTTTGCTGCAGCGGCTTTCGCGCAGGGAAATTTCATTAAAGGGACCGTATTGTCTGGAGAAACTGACATCCCAATGGTGGCAATACAAGTGGAGGTCAACGGCAGCAAGTTTCTGACCAACGATAAAGGTATTTTTTCTATTCCTACTGAAATAGTTAGTGAAGGAACACAAGTCCATATTTTACAGGACGGCTACTATCAGGTAGATGCTCTTTTGGAAGACAATATGGTGATTAAATTATTTGCTGAAACAGATGAGGCAAGTACTATCGCATTGTCATTGACAGATTTAGACATGGATGATGATGACTCTCAGTCCACTCCAGGTTTATTATTCTCTTCTGGAGACGCATACAGCTCAATTGCGGGTTTTGCATGGGGACCATACTGGTTCAGACAAAGAGGTTACAACTCAAGCTATATGAAAGTTTATTTCGATGGTATTGATATGGCTTCACCAGAAAGGGGTTATGCTTCATGGTCGCTTTGGGGCGGTCTGAATGATGTAATCAGAAACAAAGAGGTAACAACTTCTACACAGCCTATCGATTTTGATTTTGGTGATGTAGGTGGTTCAACGAATATTTTATCCGATCCTTCAAGCCAAAAACCAGGTTACAAGGCCGTTTACTCATTAGGTAACGGTAACTACAACCACCGTTTAATGCTTACTTACAGCACAGGATTGCTAGACAATGGCTGGGCATTTACAGTGTCAGGTTCAAGAAGATGGGCACAGGAAAGCTATGCAGAAGGTACTTTCTATGATGCTTGGGCAGGTTTTGTAAGTGCTGAAAAAAGATTCAGTGACAAACACAAAATGGTGTTTACAGCATTTGTAGCTCCAAGAACGGTTGGACAGCAAATGGCAACTACAAAAGAAGCATATGAGTTGAAAGGTACTAATTACTACAACCCTACATGGGGCTGGCAAGATGGTAAGAAGCGTAACTCACGTCAGAAATCTCAAATCAATCCACAGTTTATTGTAAAAGATACTTGGAAAATCAGTGACAAGCTGACATTGAGAACTTCAGCAGGGTACCAAATGGGTAAAGAGAAAAGAACAGCATTAAACTGGTACGATGCGCCAGATCCTCGTCCTGATTACTACCGTTATATGCCATCATTCTTCTATAATGAAGGAACAGATGCAGGTGATTTGATCGGTGACAGAGTAACTGAATTATGGCAGAACGGTACATTTGGTCAAGTAAACTGGGATCATATGTACAATGTAAACCGCAACAGCCCTTCTACGGTACCTGTAGACTGGAGAAATCCTGACGGTGAGCAATACTCAGGAAGCAGATCGCATTATATCATTGAAGGAAGACACAACGATTATCACAGAATTGATGTGAACCCTACTTTAATGTTCAAACCAACTGAAACATTAGACATCATCACTGGTGTGCAATTACAATACTACCAATCCAACAACTACAATACAGTAGAGGACCTTTTAGGCGGTGATTTCTGGTTAGACATTGACAACTTCGCAGACAGAGACTTCGTGGAGCGTGAAAAATCAATCAACAACCTAAACGATTCTACTTGGATCAGAGGTCAAGGTGATAGAATTGGTCACGATTACACAGCACATATCCAAACTGCAGGATGGTGGGGTCAAGTGAAAAAGAGCTTCAAGAAAGGATCTGTATACGTAGGCGGTAACGTAACACACACAAGCATGTACAGAGACAGCCACAGAAGAAAAGGTTTATTCCCTGATAACTCTTTCGGAAAATCAGAAGTATTAAGCTTCTTGGATTTTGGTGTGAAAGCAGGTGGTGAGTACTTCCTGAACGGTAGAAACGTATTGACAGTAAACGGTACGGCTTATACAAAAGCACCTTACTTCATGGACTCTTTCCTTTCATTAAGAACACGTAATGAAACAGTAGACGGACTTACTTCTTCTAAAGTATTATCAGGTGATGTAAACTACTACTACAGAGGTGAAAGATTCAAAGTAAGAGCAACTGGATTCTACACTCAGATTTCAGACCTTTCAAAAGTGATTTCATACTTTGACGACGGACACAATGCTTTTATGAACTATGCATTGACAGGCATGGGACAAACACATACAGGTATTGAATTAGGTGCTTCATACAACATTACAGATGAATTAAGATTAAGAGGTGCGGCAACTTACGCTTCTTACTTATACAGTGCTAACCCTAGAGCAACAGCTACAGTAGACAACAATTCAGAAGTATTGATTGAAAACGAGAAAGTATTTTTCAATGGCCGTCACGTAGGTGGTTCGCCAGAGATTGCAGGAACAATTGGTTTAGAATACTGGTCAAAAGATTACTGGAATGTAGGTTTCCAAGTGAACTTCTTAGGCGACCGTTATGTAACGCTTAACCCTGTTCGCTACACAGACAGAGCAGTAGAAGGTGTAGATAAAGGTACAGATGAATACAACGAAATCTTGCATCAAGAAAAGATGGATGATGCCTTTACGGTAGACTTCTTCGCTGGTAAGAGCTGGAAAATCGACAACAAATTGATCCGCTTGAACTTGAACGTGAACAATGCTTTAAACAATACAAACATTGCTACAACAGGTTTCCAACAGTATCGTTATGATTTCCAGGGACAGAATCCTGAGAAATTCCCTAACAAATATTATTACGCTCAAGGAATCAGAGCTTTCTTAAACTTAAGCTTGACCTTCTAAAGTCAAAAAATATTGAGGTGCCCTTCGGGGTGCCTGCTCAATATACATTTCCTAATTTTTTCTAATAATTAAACAGCATTTCATTAAACTTTTTTACCACAATGAAAACGCAAACAATCAACAAAGTTTTACAATTTTTATTAATTGGTAGCTTTATTTCAACAGCCTTTTTCGGTTGTACAAAAGAAGACGAAATTGATGGTCCAGGTACTGATCCTGAAGTGCCAGGTGAAGTGGAAGTTAACAGTAGCATTTCTGAAATTTTAGCAATGTATGCTGAAAAAAAACAGAACGAAGATGATTTCTTCGAGGTGACAGAAGAAATGACCTTTACAGGTACAGTAATTTCATCTGATGAAGCTAGAAACGTTAGAAACTATATCACTGTACAAGATGAAAATGGCAAAGGTATCCAAGTGAAAATTTATCAGGATAACATTTATCAATCATTCCCTCAAGGCCGACAAGTACTTGTAAAAGCTCAAGGAATGTATGTTGGTAACTATGGTGGTTTAGTGCAATTAGGTGGACTATACAATGATGGGTTTGGTAGCTTGGACGCAGAACTTGTTCCTGATCATATTACTTTAGTTGAAGGCGAAGTTTCAATGCCAACACCAACAGCACTTGATTTAGCTGCTGAAAACATTGAAGATCTATATAATACATTAGTAAAGGTTTCAGGTGTACAATTCGTAGAGGAGGGAGTAACTTTCTCGGAAGCTGATTTTGATACAAACTTAGATCTTGTGAATAAGGATGGTAAAAAAATTATTTTAAGAACATCTAAATCATCACACTTTGCTGCTGATACTATTCCTTCAAAAAGCGGTGATATAACAGCTATTTTAACAGGTTTTCGTGGTGCTTCACAATTAACTTTAGTTTCTAAAGATGACTTACAGTTTAATGCTGATCGTTTTGAAGTTGAAATAAAATTAGATGGTGAAGGTACCTTAGAAAAACCTTACAGTGTAGAAGATGCAATTCAACTTCAAGGTTTAGGTGAAGAAGGATGGGTTGTTGGTTATATCGTAGGTTATATTCCAAACTCAGATTCTTTCCAACCAGGTACTGATGGTGCTACTGCATTTAGTATTGCAATTGCAACTAGTGAAGATGAAACAGCAAAAGAAAAGGTCCTTGCAGTAAGATTAACGGGTCATGGTTATATCCAAGACAACTTAAACTTATCTGATAATCCATCAAATCATAAACAAAAAGTTTGGATCAAAGGTGCAATCAAAAATTACCACTCAATGCAAGGTTTAAGAGATTTGATTTCTTATTCAGTTGATGGAGTAAATGAAGTGGAGCCAGACCCTGATTATGATGGCGAAGGTGATGATATCAATGGTGCAGAAATGACTGCTACTTCCATTAACTTTTCTACATACAATGTTGCTTCTTTCTCTGCTTGGGAAACTAAAGATCAAAGTGCTTTCATTAATGCTTACGGTAAAGGTAAATCTGAGGCTTGGATGATCTCTAAGGAGAAGTTGACACTTGAAGGAACGGAGTTTGAAACACCAAGATTAGTAGTATCTGAAATGTTTAAATATTTCTCTGAAATTGGTCACGTTCAAATCTTATTATCTTCTGATTATACAGGTACAGGTAACCCTAATGTTGCAACATGGACAGCAGCAACTTTTGATGAAGTAAGAAACGAAGGGAATGATGTAGAGAACACATTAAATATTTCTTTCTCAGGTCAACAATATGTAGCTTTCAAATACACATCTGTTGATGGGACATCAGGAGGTTCAATGCAATGGTTAGTAAAATCTGTAGCTGTAAAAGAAAAAGAAGGTGAGGAGCCAATTGATCCTGAATTATCTCCAGGTGTAAACTTAGGTGATAAAACGGTAAGTGGTTTTTCTGATTTAATTTTCTCAGAATATGTTGAAGGTTCATCAAATAATAAATATTTAGAGATTTTCAATGGTACCGGTGCTGATGTTGATTTATCAGAGTACTCTATTAAAATTATGTCAAATGCCAACTTAGAGTGGGGTACTACTACAACTTTAGAAGGTACCTTGCCTAATGGTGCAACATTTGTGATTGCTCACAATCAAGCAGTACTTGAATTACCTGCAGGTGTTAGTGTATTCGAAAGTGGTAATGCAGTAAACTTCAATGGAGATGACAGAGTAGCGATCTTCAAAGGTGATACTGAAATTGATAGAATTGGTTTTATTGATCTAACAAACCCTGAATCTCCTGTAAGAGTAAACTTTGGTAAAGATGTAACTTTCCAAAGAAACGGAGAGGTTAGAGCAGGAGTTGTTGGTGACAATGACCCAAGAGAAAATGGTCAATGGACTGCATTAGATAAAGATGACGTATCTGGTTTAGGTTCACATACAGTAAACTAATCCACTGATATTATCCTCACAAAAGCTCGCAACTTTTGTGGGGAACAAAACTAAAAAACTCCAACACGAGCGTTACAAAGTGCATGGAGTCCAAAATCCTCTAAATTTCATATTAACTAATTCGATGAAACAGTTTATTTTCAATAAATCTTTTATCACGCTTTTTCTTGGCGTATTAATTTTCGGTTGTGTAGACAGGAACTACAATGACCCAGAAAATAAAGAAATCTCTCCAATTCCAGAAGGTAGTGCTACTATCACAATTGGAGAGTTAAAAGCAATGCATTCAGGAAGAGATAACGATACGACTTCTATACCTGAAAATACAGTAATTGTTGGTCAAGTAATTTCTGATGATGAAGCGGGTAACATTTATAAAGAGCTTTATCTAAAAGATGCTACAGGCGGTATACTTATCCGTTTAGACAAATCGCCTTTATATCCTACTTTCAGGTATGGTCAACAAGTAGGAATTATTTGTGATGATTTAGTTTTAGGTTCTTATGGTGGAAATGTTCAATTAGGTATCCCTAGTCTTTATAAAGGTTCTCCAGCGGCAGGTCGTGTACCAGGTCCTTTGATGGAGCAATATATGTTTACTGGGACAATTGATTCAGTTGAAGCTATTACAGCAACAGTAAAAGAAATACAAGAAGATCTTTCTACTTATTTAGGTAGAAAAGTAAGAATAGATCAAATCGAATCAGCGGATAGTGAAGGTACTACTTATGCTGATGCTGAGAATGAAAAAACAAAAAATAGGAACTTCAATGATGGGACTTCTTCTAGTAATATCACCTTAAGAAGCAGTGGTTTCTCTGATTTTGCAGGTGCTGTAATGCCAAGTGGTAAGGGGACAATGTATGCAATTGTTGGTACTTTTAATGGTTCACCTCAGTTGCTTATCAATAACCCAAAAACTGATATGGTTAACTTTGGAGAACCAGTAGAAGGAAATGTTTATTTAGAAGAGAAGTTTGAGGAAGTAACTGAAGGTGAACTTTCAATAGAGGGGTGGACAAATAGTAATGAACAAGGAACTGTAAAGTGGAAAGTAGAAGGTGACGGCAACGGCAATAAATATGCTTATGCTAACGCCTATCAATCAAATGATGCTGTTTCTGAAGCTTGGATGGTACTACCTACTATCAATGAGAGTAATTTACAATTATCATTCCGTGCAGCGGCAGGTTTCTTTGTAGAAGATCACCTGGATGTATTAAGAGTAAAAGTATCCACAAATTACAATAACTCTATTTCAGTGGCGACGTGGGAGGATGTTACTGATCAAGCAAACTTACCTGTTTTTGGTAATCGTGATGGTGATTGGTGGGATTGGAAAGAGTCTAAAATTGACTTATCTTCTTTCTCTGGTAACGTGACAATTGCATTTGTATACTACGGAAGCAACACTAATTCGACAAAGGTAGAAATCGACAATATTGTTGTCACTGATGTTGACGATACAACAACAGATCCTGATAATGGCGATTATTATGATAAGGCTAATGGTAAAGAAGGTTTTTCATTGAAAACAGCTTTATCAGAAATTATCAGTGCAAATCATACAGATATTAGTTACGGTGGTCTTTGGACATTATACCACACATCAGATGATAAATATCAAAAATCAGAAACTATTTGGGATATGTACAGTGATATTCCTGACCCAGAAAATCCTTCAGTACCTGACGGGGCTCAGCCTGGCGAATATGAATATACAATTACAGATGATCAGTGTGGAAATTCAGGAAGTGGAGAGGGTTATTGTTATAACAGAGAGCACGTAATGCCTCAAAGCTGGTTTGACAAAGAATATCCAATGAGAACAGATGCACATCATATCGTTCCTACAGATGCTTATGTAAACACAATGAGATCAAACAACCCTCACGGAGAAGTAGCTACATCTACATGGACATCAAAAAATGGTTCAAAACTAGGTTCAGGTACTTCAGCATCAGGTTATACAGGAAAAGTATTTGAGCCTATCGATGAGTACAAAGGTGATTTTGCAAGAATGTATTTATATATGGCCACTCGTTATGAAGACCAAATTGGTTCATGGGTAAATAATGGTCAAGCAGGAACTGTATTGGATGGTTCTTCAGACAAAGTATATAAAGAATGGTTCTTGACATTAATGCTAAAATGGCACAACAATGATCCAGTATCATTCAAAGAAATTGATAGAAACGAGCAGATCTTTGAAAGACAAGGGAACAGAAACCCATTCATTGATCATCCAGAATATGCCAACATGATTTGGGGAAATTCGGTAAACTAAATAATTGAATCTTACGATTTTTTTACAACTACCTAATAATATAAACCAAACATGTTAAAGATCTAATTATTAGAGGACTGTTGGTTTAGAGACTTACTCCACGTGGAGTAAGTCTCTTTTTATTTCATTAAAAATTACCCAGCATAAAAATGCAGATCACCTCTATCAAAACGAATACTACCTAATCCGCCTTCTTGAATAATTTCTCTAAACATTTCAATTACAATCTCATATCTATTGTCTATACTATCTTCAGGATAGACCAATGAGATGGAGAAGAAATCATCATTGTTTTGGAAAGCTTTGACAAAGAATACATCAATTTTAGCCTTATCCAAAACATCAATTTCAGCATTGTCCAGCAGTTTCTTTTGCCAGTGAATAATCTCACTTCTTAAAAGACCTAACTGTTCTCTTGTACTGTTATACTTCGAAAAGGAGTTTCTATAAATTGAATTATAATCATATTTATAACCTATTTTCTGAAGTAATAATTTGATGGATTGCTCATCGTTTCTAAGATAAAAATAGATGTATTTCATAACAGCTTTGCGTATGCAATGATTAATAATTTTTTATTTCTTGAATTCAATAGTTTAGCTTAATGCTCTACCTCTGAATACATTACAAATATACAAGCTTGTATTTTATCGTGGAAATAGTTTAATTCGATTATAATAATCTAAAATTCCGATTTATGAATTTGCAGTTTGTCAAATATTTCGTCGCACTTGCCAATACATTAAACTTCACGAAAGCTTCTGAACAGGTGTTTGTAGTGCAATCCACATTTTCCGCAGGAATAAAAAAGCTAGAGGAACATTTTGGAGTAAAGCTTTTTGAAAGAGATAAAAGGAATGTACAGCTGACGTCGGAAGGGGAGTTGTTTCTACCGAAAGCTATGGAGTTATTGAAGCTTTGGAATGATATTGAAATTAGTTTTGAAGTGAAAGAGGACGAACCTATTCTGCTTAGTTTTGTTCAGAATATTTTACTGGACGCGATTTTAGAATCCATCAATCAATACAAAATTACTTATCCTTTTTCTGAGGTGAATATCGTAGAGAAAAAGGATGCAGAGTTACTTCAATTGCTTTTAAATGAACAATTAGATGTGTTGTTTGTAGACTATGAAATAGAACATGAAAATATAGATTTTCAGTTTATCACTATTGAGAAATTAGTATTTGCTATTAATGATAAGCACCCTTTGTCCAATAAAAAAAGTATTCCACTTTCAGTATTGAGCGAGGAACCATTTATAGAAAGAAGTTTTTGTGCGATGTATGATGAATTGACGGAAAAACTAAAGGAAATGAACGTCAAACCCAAAAAGGTATTTACAGCACCTAACAATGGTACAGTGTCTACTTTAGTGGCTTCCGGTATGGGAATTTCTTTAATGCCTATGCCTACTTTTAAAACCGAAAATGTGGTGTATCTGCCCATAGAAGATGCACCAATCACTAGAGATATTTATTTGGCGTGGAATAAAGACCTCATTAAAAGGAAGCATACGGTCAAGAACTTTATTGATACTTGTGTGAAGAATTTATAAGTCGTGAAGCAGTTGATTATTTCCGTTCGTGATATAATTTATGGCACCTGAAAGAATCTCAATTTCCAGTTTGCTTTCTTTGCCAATAACTTCACCATCCAATTGCAATAACTGAGGCTGATCAAAGTGAATTGTAGCTTTTTCAGCACTATAAACATTGCCGTTGGTGTCCTCCAAGAAACTCTCATCAAATTTAGAAAGGCCTACAATAATCAGGTCTTCGAAATTCATTTCAGGGATCGCTACTAATTCAAATTTACCATCAAAAGGATTACTGATGCTGTTGAGAGGCACACCCGTTCCAAATTTACGAGCATTGCAAATAGCCATCATAATACCCGTTTCTTCATAGAGTTTTCCATCAATCTCAATCTTATAATCGATGATTTTCTTTTCCTTAAGTTGTTCTATGAAGTACTTGAAATAAGTAGTCATCCCACGGTTAGGATCACTAGAGTAACCCTTTACAATCTGTGCATTGACCCCAACATCACCAATATGAAGACAATAATGCTCTTGATTGACTTTCAAAAGATCTAGGCCTACGATCATGTCAGACATGATAATATCTCTCAAAGCCTGCATTGGTTCATCACTCACAAAAAGCTCTACTGCCATACCGTTTGCAGAACCTAAAGGGATGATTCCCATTGGAATACCTGTGTCTAAAAGGGCAATGGAGGTGAAAAGGGTAGTACCATCACCGCCAATTGAAGCTACTTTGGTAGGCTGAAACGCTTTTACTACTTTCTGAAGATTTTCAAGGTCATTCTTTCCAGTGGTTTTAAAAACTTCATACTGAATACTGTAATGATCTAAAAATTGTGAAGCCTCGTTTAAAAAAGGTTCTTTATCAATATCTCCTGAAATAGGGTTAACGACAAGTAAAAGTTTCATTAGGGCAATTATGATTTAATGATGGAGTGAAGCAATCATACAATAAGCATTCTAATTGAATGATCGACTTAGACAAACTTAAGCATCTATTTTCCGAAAACCAACGTCTTATATTTGATCTCTGTTTTTTACATAAATTAATTCAGAAGTATCAAGGTTTAGACAAGTAAGATATCCTTGGTTTTCACGTTGTTCAGCTGTTGTAGCTTTATGATAAGCACAGCCAGTATCTAAATTGATAAAACGACTTCCTTCATCAATCATTTTTTGCGTTTGAGCAAGATCAATAGGGGTATGACCATGTACCACTTTTCTTTTTTTCAACATCTTCTGAGGTGTTGTAGGATAGGGTTTTCGGATGGTCAACATGCTTTCATAATCCTTCTTCGGTTTTTCAGCTTCAAAATTAAAACCAGCATGTACAAAGTGGTAATCTTCTATCTGAATATGGATAGGCAACGTTTTCAAGAAGGACTTATTTTTGAAATAAAGCATTTCATCTTCATTCAATAAGACTTTTTCTCCTTTGGTCACTTTAGCTACAAAACGGAAAAAAGTATGTTTATAACTGTGCTGTTTCTTAATTAACCCATCTTCATGATTTCCCATAATCGGGTAAATATGAAAACCGTTATCTCTCAATTTCTGTATATAATCAATTACTTTCTGGCTGTCAGGGCCCTTATGGATATAATCTCCCAATAGGAAAACAATATCATTTTTCGTAATCTGAATTTTCTCTTGAAGAAGATTTTCAAAAGTTTTGAAACATCCATGGATATCGCCAATGGCAAACCTTCTAACGTATTGATCGGTGTTTAACTTAATCGATTTCAAAATAAAAGATAAAAGATGACTGAAAAATCAAATATAATTCTTTATAAAAAAAATACCACTGTATATTTGTAATGTGATAGAATTGAGTTGATAATGAGAAAGTTAATTTAAAGTTATCAACAATATTCACAGCTATTCACACCGCTATGTTGATAACTGTTAGATTATATTTATAAATTATTGAATAATTTTACGATTTGTGATAGATTGTTCACAATTAAGCTTGTGTCAATTGATTATTCAACTTTCGGTGTTAATAACTACTTATTGTAAAAATTGAAGAAGATGACAAACAATCCATTAAGTATATTCTCATTAATTAAAAGTTATAAGAAAGAATACATTTCAGGTGATTTGTCAGCGGGGTTTGCAACGGGCGTTTTACTGATTCCTCAAGGTATGGCTTATGCCGTCATTGCTGGATTGCCTGTACAATATGGATTGTATGCCTCATTGATGGCACCTTTATTATATTTTCTTTTCGGTTCATCCAAAAAACTGATCATTGGACCGGCCGCTTTAGATTCCATGCTTTTGGCCTCAGGCCTCTTAGGGTTAGGAATCTTAACGACTTCGCCTAATTATGTCAATACCATTCTTGTTGTAGTTTTTCTATCCGGTATTTTTCAGGTGATAGCAGGCTATCTACGATTAGGCTTTATTGCCAACTTTTTCTCGGCTCCATTATTAAAAGGATTTACAACGGCGGCTGCATTGTTGATTGCATTCAGTCAGTTGAAAAATATATTCAGAATTTCACCCGAACCGTCAAAATACCTGCATCAGGAGATCTTAAGCTATGTTTCTCAGATGTCGAGTATTCATTGGGTCTCTGCGGCAATCGGGATAGGCACAGTGGTGATTATTTCACTATTGAAGAAAACTAAATTCAGTAAGTTAGGAACACCCATCATCGTAATTTTAGGTATTGTAATGAGCCTTTCCTTTGATTTTGAGGCTTTGGGAATTGCCGTTGTGGGTACTATTCCATCAGGTTTGCCTACCTTTATTTTACCTGATTTTACAGCCGTAGTTTATACCGATGTGATTCCGCTGGCCCTTGTGGTAGCCATTATTGGTTTTACTGTATCAAACAGCATTATTAAATCTATTGATGATCCAAAACAACCTATTGATCCCAATAGAGAGTTTGTGGCATTAGGTTTAGCCAATAGTATAGGAGCCTTATTTGGAGGTTATCAAGCGAGCTCGTCTTTCTCAAGGACTGCAATTAATGCGTCTTCTGGTGCAAATACAAGAGCTTCTAACCTTGTATCTACCTTGATGATTGCCTTAGTATTATTATTCTTCACTGATATATTTTACTACCTCCCTAAACCCATTTTAGGAGCAATAATCATCGCCGCTACACCAAGCCTTTTAAGTTTCGATTATTTCAAGAAATATTACCAAGTAAAGAAAAGAGAATTCTTTGTGATGTTGATCACGTTCTTGACCACCATGGAATTTGGAGTAATCGTTGGTTTGCTGACAGGAGTGAGTGTCTCAATGGCGGTATTTATGTACCACACTTTGTATCCTCATATTGCCATTCTTGGTAAGATTGAAGGGACAAAGATCCATAGAAATGTACTACGTTTTGCCACAGCTAAAGAACGTGAGGGTACAATGATTGTAAGAATTGATGCTCCTTTGTATTTCAGTAATATCAAATATGTGATGGAAACTATCAATCGTTGGGCAAGTGAAAGGGATGACCTTCATACTGTGGTGATCAAGGCAGAGAGTATCAACTATATTGATGTGACAGCCTTGAATGAATTAGAACTTCAGATTGATAAATTCAACGATCAAAACATCAAAGTATATTTTGCAACTGTAGTGGGACCTGTTCGTGATCTTTTATTCAAAATGAATATTGTTCAGAAGCTAGGAGGCCGTCAGTTATTCGCTAACCTTTATGATGTGATGCAGTTCTTGGATGATAAAGAAAACTATTCTTTCAGGAATAAGCAGATTGCCAACCAAAGCGTAGAATAAAGTTCAATTTCATCTGCTGAATTTGTGAATGAGGTAGTGACTTCTTACATCATAACATTGATTTTAATATCAAATTGATGTCTTTTCTAAAATCATCTTACATACACAATGTTAGCGAATTATAGCTCATTTTTAACAGAAGTATTTTATTCCTTATGTAAGTAGCGTAGTTATGGTATTAATTCATTATATTACAGTAACTCGCATATATAAACTTACTTACGAAATGAAAAAAATCTCGAAATATTACATAGCACTGATATTTTCATTGATTGGTGTTTTTGTTTTATCGTATGTTGTTATTCCTGAGATCTTCGTTTTAAAAATCTATGCTACAATTTTATTAGGCGTTTGCTTACTGAATTGTTTGGTAATTCCATTTAAAATTTATTCGATTAAACACGAAGACAAAAGAGAAATACAGTTGTGACTCAAATTTTTGGCATAAGTACCAAAACATTTTACAAGAAATAATGTTTTGGTATTTAGATCGCCAAAAATTTTTTATGCAATATTTGACCTTAGGGTCAATTAGACTAACTTTGTAATCTTAATAATTCATTTTCCCTTATATGGCAGGTAGACCCAGAATTTTCGATCAGGGTGAATTGCTTTCACAAACCATACATTTATTTTGGAAAAATGGTTTCGAAGCAACCACCACTAATGATCTTCTCAAAGAAGTAAACTTAAATAAAGGAAGTCTTTATAATGTTTTCAAGAGCAAGAAAGAACTGTTTAAAGCAGGTCTGACGCAAATGGAACAAGGAGGTTTGGAACGTCTTGAGCAAAGAATGCAAGAGAGTACACAACCAATAGAAGATATCAAAGCATTGTTTTATGATATGGTTGATGCCTCATTTGATGAACACTGTAAAGGATGTATTTTGGGGAATTCGATCATTGAGTTTACAGGAAAAGACGAAGAGTTAAAAGCATTGGCTATTCAATACCTCCAACGTTTTGAAAGTATTTTACAAAGTACCCTTCAAAGAGCACAAACTGAAGGTTTGATCACCTCCACACATTCACCTGCATTACTTTCCAGACACCTGATCAATTTCTGGAATGGAATTAATGTCACAAGAAGGGTTTATGCTGAAAAAGATGAATTAAAAGAATTGATAGATCTGAATCTCAGCTTTATCTAAGAGTATCAAAAAGACACACTAACAAACTAAACATACATGAACATTTTAGAAGAATACAGAGATAAAAGAGCATCACTCAACGAAAAAGTGATTAAAAACTCTGACAAAGTCATCAAAAGAATCTATAGCCTCGATACAATCACTTACGCTGAAGGGGCATTGGATGAAAAGACCAAAGAGATGATCGGTCTAACAACGTCATTAGTATTAAGATGTGATGACTGTGTAAAGTATCACTTAGAAAAATGCGTAGAGTTGGGCTATTCCAAGATGCAGATCGTAGAAGGAATGGGTGTAGCCAATGTAGTAGGAGGTACCATCGTCATTCCTCACTTAAGAAGAGCCATGGAGTACCTTGATGCTTTGTTCGAAGAAAAAGAAAGTCAAGAATAAAAGAAAAATACCATTCAATTTCTCTATATATACTAAGCCCATAATTTTTTGTGGGCTTTTTTCTTACCTCTCTGTTTTGTAGGAGGGTGTGATCATAAAATTTTTTTGAAAGTATTACTAAAGATTCGTAATGAGATACAATTGAAAAACAATATTATTTCCTTTCAATAACATTATGCTCAATTTAGTATAGTACCCCTTTTGAGAAACATAAATCGTAGTTTTTTATAGTAGAATCACTATTTAAAAATTACTTGTACCCTCTGATAAAAATTAAAAAAAGAGGACTACGTAAAATTGTAGTATTTTTGATGTATTAATGCAATCCAGTTTTTTTCTTATTCAAATAATGACCAATTATCATTAAAGTGATGATGAGTTATTACCATTATGTATGAAATGAATGAGCATAATTATGAAGTACTAGGACAGAGGAAAATAAATGTTTCGTGCACCTTCAGTCATGGTACACAATATTTTATCCGTTTACCTTAAGTACATTGTAAACTGAGTTTTTGAATAATTACAGTATTTAGAAATCAGGAGATTTCTGTTGATCTGCAGGACACGAATGACGCTAACGCTTAACATTCGCGCCAGTAGGCTTTCTACCTTATTAGTTTGGTAGTACAACCCTCGGCCTTGAAGGGAAAAGCGTTAAGAATTTCATGTATTGAGCCGTTAAAAATGATTTTCTTGTTTGAGCAGAGCGAGTTTAAAATCATTTAGGCAAGAGGAATGAAATTTAGCTTTTGACTTCTAAGCCTTGAATTTTTTGCTTCGTTTTTGTTTCAAGACAAAACCTTAGATTTATAGTGTTGTATTTATCTAAGATGGTAAATTGCTTTTTAAAACTAGGGTAAA
>NZ_JABANE010000299.1 GCF_012844305.1 Flammeovirga aprica JL-4 | reverse complement strand
CTTTGTTACAGACTTCTTAAGGTATGATTTATCGCCTTTTCTATTTGTATAAAATATTGGTGATTCCATTTGTTTTTTCTGTTGTTCTTCAAATTTCAAGATAAAAGTAATGAGTATTTGAGCTTTTGTTCTAGTCATTTTTAAATCGTTGGTGACTGAACTTAATATCTTTTCCTACTAATCTTATTTTTTGTAAGAAAAAATCAACCCTTTCCCCCAATCAAAACCTCCTGCTCCAAACACTTTTTATAATGATGAAAGAGATCCACCAAACTTTTCAAGTTCTCATCATAAATAATCAATTTTCTTTTATTCAACTGAAGATCATACAAATTCCTATTCCCATATTTCTGAAGCAATTCTTCAATATTTGGAGGGATAAAAAATGAAGCCCTTTCTCCTAGATATTTTTGATATTCATTTTGATAAATGCCAAATCCTTCAAAATCAAAGTCACCATAATGAAGGTAGGAATTGGAAATAGATTGAAGCCATTGTATCAAATCTTTAGATTGGGATTGAGGGTATCGACTAACAAATAAAACCTTCTTGTCTTCAAAAAGATAACTCTGTTGTTCGATCATTTTAAAGTTTTCGGCATTCTCTACTCCAATTATTGTAACCTCTTTATCTAAAGTGAAATTTTCAAAATCACTGATAAAAATAAAGCTCCCAAAAGAAGGTTGAAGTATTAATTCCTTTCCATTTAAAACTGCTGAAATAGGTTCATAGCAATTCACCAAGAAGCCTTTAAAAGTTCTTACTTTGGTAGATTTAGAATCAGAAGATACTTTGATGTTATCGGCTCTACTCTCTCCTGTTTTGAAATTATCTATGTAAGCCAGAAGGTCATTTATTCCCCATTGATTTTGTAAATAGAATTTCAGTTGAGAAGGATCTTTGCAAACTACCTTACGCCTTGTTCTTCCTTGAGTAGAAGATTGTAAAATACCATCTTGAAGCATCTGTTCAAAAGGAGCCCCTTTCAATTGACTCCCCGAAATCACTTCCCCTTGACTCAATTGTAATAACTTTTTGGCTTTACTCTCAGATAACTTCATTATGCTTTAGAGATAATTTGTCGAACCATCGTTTTATGCCCTGCCACCTTATCCAAGTGATAAATATGACCATAATCTAGCTGATTATTTGTTTCAGGTGATCCGT
>NZ_JABANE010000298.1 GCF_012844305.1 Flammeovirga aprica JL-4 | reverse complement strand
TACATTGTAAACTAAGTTTTCGTTAATATTTGAGTGTAACTTTTATGCATAATATCTCTAGCATTTTCTTTAGTGAACTGCCACTTGAATTTAACTTTTTTGTCATCACGATCTTTGATTACTGCCATCACTCTTTTTTCTAATTCTTCCTGAGATGGTATTCTATCAGATAAACATTGTTTTGATAATGCTGAAAATTCAATTTCTACCATGTTAAGCCAGCTGGCTGATTTTGGTGTGAAATAAAATTCAAATTTTTGAGTGAGACCGAAAGCTTTTTCCGGTTCCATATTTTGGTAAAAAGAGCTATTATTATGTGTATTTAAGTTGTCCTGTACTAATCTTATTCGATGAGCATCAGTATACAAGAGGCTTAACTCAAACATAAAGTCTGCATATTCCTGTTTTCTCCTTTGCTTATAGACTTTACCAAATCGCTTTCCTGTTAAAGGCTCTATTGCCATTAATAATACACACGAACCATGTTTTTCATAACTATAATGTTCCTTCTTTACTTTTCCTTTTCGCATGGGAATAGGCTCTACTTTATCTCCAATCAAGAAGCAAGGTCGTTCATCAAAACATATTACAGGATATTTCGGGTCATAAGGTAGGTTATATAACCATAAAACCTGTTCCATCCTTGCAATGAAGTCTCCTGTTATTTTACTTATACACCATTGTCTTTTGAGGTGAGGCTTAAGTTCGTTTTTTTCAATATCTCTTGAACATGTGTATGAGAGATTTCATCTACATAACCTAATTCTACAACCCTATCAGCTAGCATTCTTAAGGTCCATTTCGAATAACCTTCAGGGGGTGTACTGCAAGCTAATGCTGTAATTTTTGCTTTATTTTCACCAGTTATTGCTAGAGGACGGCCACTGCGAGGTTTTTCTCCTAGTAAAGAAGTCAAACCTTCTAACTTATACTTCTTTTTCCAATCAGAAACAGTGGCCAATCTTACCTGTAAAATAGAAGCTACTTCCTTATATGTCTTATGCTCATTGAGCAACAGTAAAGAAGTCAAACGAAGACTTACTCTTGATTTTATATCACCTTTAGAAAGTAATTCTTTGATGTGATTTTTTTCTTCTTCACTTAGTTGAATATGGTCTTTTTTCATCTCTATAAAATTTAGACCTATAATTTACGATAATTTAGTTTACAATGTA
>NZ_JABANE010000297.1 GCF_012844305.1 Flammeovirga aprica JL-4 | reverse complement strand
ATTTACCAAAATAAACCCTCATTCAGAAAAGTGTTCTGAATGAGGGTTACTGTGGACAGCGTTGAGTTTACGTCCTCGTATTTTTTTAGGATATTACACTTAGAACAGTTGGGGGAACAATGATGACTTAATTTTCTATTTCATTTATTTGATCTAATGCATATTTTTTTATTAAATCATCAGATGAATTAGATAACTCTTTAAGCTTTTCTAAAGCTTTTTCTGTTTCTAAGTATGCCAATATGTAAGTGCATTTTTTAATAAATGACTCTCTGTAAGACGGATACCATAATTTACACTCTAAATGTATCGCTTCCACAACAAAGTCCACACACTCAGGGTAATCAACATCAAATTGTAAAATTGTAGCTATATTATCATGCTTACTATGCCAACACTCTACTAATAATTCACATAATATAGGACACAAGGATTTCTCTTCAATAAAATTTAACATCATAAATAAATACTCTAGGTCTTTAGTATCCTTAGACTCCAATACTTTACTAAAACAATTAACCATATAATTATTGTCTAATTTATGTGGATATTTACTAATAAAATCAGTTTCTGAAATTTTTCGTGTCGCATATTCTAATACCAATTTTCTATCTTTAATTATCATATAATTTATTTTTTCTTAGGTTTTGTAATTGTCATTATTTCTTCAATAGTTATAATGTTGTCATTAAATAATTTCAAGGCATTTCCTTCTATTCCGTTTGAACTACTACCCAAGGCTATATTTACTTGTGGAATTTTACCATTTGCAGTTTTTAGGGGTTCTTGTTTAAAGAATGCATGTTTTATTCCCCAGTTTTGTACATCTGAAACTGATGGCATTTTCTTAAAAAGTGCTGTAACAAGATCTGTTTGATCTGAAACTCCTATTTCCTCCAAAGCACTAATTGTTCCTTTTTTAAATAGTATTTCACTAACACACCCTTATATTTTTCTGAGTATGCCTGTGTTGGTGATGTGAAGCTCTCACCCGTTGATGGTACTCTTTTACCCTTTAATAACCTTTTATAATGTTTTTCAGACAAAGTTCTATAGAAAACCTCTCCAGCTTCTTCCACCACATAATCCCCTTTCTTGCCAATTACTTTCCCAAATTTACCTACATTTTTGAACCAATTTAACCTAAAATCAACATTTTCAGGTATTCTTTTCAC
>NZ_JABANE010000296.1 GCF_012844305.1 Flammeovirga aprica JL-4 | reverse complement strand
ACCTAAGAAAGCATAACCCATTTTTTGGACTTTAGCTCTTGAAAATTCGTACATTTCAAAAGAGGAAATGGGAAGAGGGGTAAGCGACTTTTTTTCATAGTCTAAAAACTCTTGCAGACGTGATGTATTGCGATGAGAAAATTGAATTTTATTGTAGTTAGAAAGTAAATTTCTGATCACTGAGTTAAGGGATGATAATGAAAAGAACTGCTGCTTTTGTAAAGGATAAAATATACGTTGATAACATAGTTTCACAGCTCCTTCTACCAATGCTTTGTCCTGAGGAGAGTAGGGTCTTGTAGGGAAAGCTGAACAGTTATAATGCGAAGCAAATAATTTCATTGCTTTAGTCACATAGGTATGTCCTTTTGTAATCTTCGCTACAGCCGCTTTTAGATTATCCGTGACAATGGCTTTAGGCACCCCTCCAAAGAAGCGTAAGGCTTGATTAAGAGCGTCAAAAAAGTCTTCTTGTTTCTGTGAGCGGACTGCGGTCATAAAAGTATATTGACTGCTGGGGAGAATGGCAACAAACACTTCTATCTCCTCCACTTCTCCTGTATTTGGATTTATAACTTGAAGGTGTTTTCCTGTAAAGTCCACAAACATTTGTTCTCCTGACTTATGGTCAAGTTTCAGGCTAACCTTCTGCTGTTTACACCAGTTACGGTAATGCTTGGTAAACTGAGTATATTTATATCCCTTAGGATTGTCGTGAAGGTAATCCTTCCAAACATTTTCAAGCGTGGCTCCTACTAGTTTCATCTTATTTCTGAGACTCGGCATTTGTTCCATCAGGTGACTGTAACGGTCAAACTGCTTCTCATTTAATGGAGTGAAAAGTGAGGATAATTCTTGGTCAGATAGCTTTAAAAGTGCTTGATAAGTATAAGGAACTCCTTCTAAATCCTTAACATAAGTATTTACTGTATTACGATGAATGTCAAGTGTTTTAGCGATCTTCCTGTTGGAATAATTTTGGGTCTTGAATTGAATGAGCTGTCGAATATCCATAATCTCTATACGTTGTCCTGCCATAGCTTCTTCGGGTTAGTGAAGAAGTAAAATAAGACAATTTTGAAAAGTGGCACAACGGCAAGTGAGATAGATTCAGCTCACGGCACAATGGCGTGTGAATTTTTGGCACAATATGAGTGAAATGGGTGGCACAACGGCGAACGGTGTATCCA
>NZ_JABANE010000295.1 GCF_012844305.1 Flammeovirga aprica JL-4 | reverse complement strand
GAAGTCAGCAGAGGTCATAGTAGGCGATACAAGTACCGACAAGTTTCGGAGAACTCACCTCGCTGAAGGACCGAAGGTTACAGTGTCCTTAATTGAAAATGGAGGTGTATTCTGTTGATTCAGCAGAAGAAGAATACGCTAGCCTTTACAAAGCAGGACTAGGTTTTAATTTTTTTTTGTAAAATGATCGAACAAGTAGTGTCTAAAGTAAATATGAAACGTGCTTATCAGCGTGTTTACCGTAATGGAGGAAGTGCAGGAATCGACAAAATGTCCATTGCCCAACTCTTCTTCCATCTTCAGAAAACATGGGATGACACCAAAAGGAGTTTACTTTCGGGGCAGTATCTACCGCAACCTATAAAGGGAGTGGAGATTCCTAAACCGAATGGGAAAACACGTCTTTTGGGGATTCCTACGGTACAAGACCGTCTCATTCAACAGGCACTGCATCAAGTATTATCTCCTATTTTCGAAAAGGAATTCTCAGAATTCAGCTTTGGTTTCCGTCCAAACAAAAGTGCTCATGATGCACTTCAAACATCGTTATCCTACATTAACGAGGGTTATCAACATATCATTGATATCGACCTTAAAAGCTTCTTCGATGAAGTGGATCACAGTATTTTACTGCAATTGATCTACCAAAGAATCAAATGTCCTACCACCATGAAACTGATCCGTAAATTCCTAAGAGCGTCGATCATGATTCAAGGAAAACGGAAGAAAAGACGAAAAGGTGTTCCGCAAGGAGGACCGCTAAGTCCACTTCTTTCTAATATCCTGCTTCATGAACTGGATCTCTTTCTAATGGAACGAGGTGTTCGTTTTGTGAGGTATGCAGATGATTTTAGTATTTATGTGAAATCCGAAAAAGCAGCAAAACGTGTAGGAAATAATGTATATGTATTTCTACGGGATATCCTAAAACTACCAATCAATCGAGAGAAAAGCGGGAAACGTCGTCCTCTAGATTTTGAGGTACTTGGCTACGCTTTTGTATCGAGCTATAAGAAAGGTTCAAAAGGACAATATCAACTTGTTGCTAAACGTGATTCATGGAAAAAGTTGAAGACAAGTCTCAAAGAGGTAACTCGAAAAACTACTCCCATGAGTTTTGATGAACGCATCAAGAAGCTCTTAGAAATCCAAAGAGGTTGGGTAAACTACTTTAGTTTGGGGAACATCAAACGAAAACTCAAGAAGGT
>NZ_JABANE010000294.1 GCF_012844305.1 Flammeovirga aprica JL-4 | reverse complement strand
ACGGTCATTGGTGTAAGAATTTGGGTTTCTAAATTAGCCCCCACCTTTTCTTTAATGGTTTTGCCATAAAGCCGAACGACCATTTCCGAAGCCACAAATCCATAATGCAAACTCGACCAAGGGTGAATTTCTTCCATAATGGTTTTCAGTGCAGATGCGTGGTCTTCCGATTGAATCAAAGTCTGCAGATCAGCATGCAAGTAATGATTAGGAATATGGAATACAAAAGATCTTCCACCCGTTTTTCTGATTTCTTCTATCTCGTTTTCAGAAGTGTTGTGAATATAAATATCGTCTTCTTGGATTACGGATTTGTAAGTGTCGTCCTCTCCATCAGCACCTTTTTCTTTGACAAAAGCAACTCCTTCGTTTTGGATCACATACTTCATGGATTGTGTCATTTTCTTGATGAATTGCGTTTGCTCTTTTGTCGCTTCATCCGAATCAATAAATAAGCAATCCATATTTTCTTCCCATATTTTAGGAGAGTTGATAGGGGATTCTATCCTAGGAATTTGTCGTTTTATGATTTGATGGGCAAACTTGATAATCTGACTTTCCTGTGCCTGACGGAACACTTTTTTAAGATGGAAACAAGGAACTACTTCACTTTCTATCAAATCTTTCAATACATTTCCGGCCCCCACGGAAGGCAACTGATTAGGGTCGCCGATAAAGAGTACTTGGGCAGATTTTGGAATAGCTTTAAGCAGTGAAGCTGAAATGGAAATATCAAGCATAGAGCATTCATCGATAATGATAAAATCCACTTCCAAAGGATCTTCTTCGTTCTTTTTGAATTGTCCCGTATTGGGTTGCCATACTAATAGGCGGTGAATGGTCTGTGCTTCTCTTCCAATTACTTCTCCCATACGCTGTGCCGCACGACCTGTAGGAGCGGCTAACAGCACACGTTTTTTCATGGCTAAAAGTAATTTTACCAAAGCCTTCGTTGTCGTCGTTTTACCACATCCAGGACCGCCGGTTAAGATCGAAAAAGATTGTTGAACTGCCCCGTAAACGGCATCAAACTGTTCATCACTCAGAGGAAATTGTTGTTTGGAATGGAATAAATCCAGCCATCTTTTTACACGCTCAGCATCCACATTTACTTTCTCCTTTAAAAAGGACTTAACGATCTTGGCAGTGTTCAATTCATCATAAAAAAGGGATTTAGAATAATAGCATTTGATTTCCAATTCACCCATTTACTTCATTCTAGTACAGAGATCATTATCCTTTTCCATGGCTTCAATTTCAGAAATCACCAGCTCTTTGAAAT
>NZ_JABANE010000293.1 GCF_012844305.1 Flammeovirga aprica JL-4 | reverse complement strand
ACGGTCATTGGTGTAAGAATTTGGGTTTCTAAATTAGCCCCCACCTTTTCTTTAATGGTTTTGCCATAAAGTCGAACGACCATTTCCGAAGCCACAAATCCATAATGCAAACTCGACCAAGGATGAATTTCCTCCATAATGGTTTTCAGTGCAGACGCATGATCCTCTGATTGAATCAAAGTCTGTAGATCAGCATGCAAGTAATGATTAGGAATATGGAATACAAAAGATCTTCCGCCCGTTTTTCTGATTTCTTCTATCTCGTTTTCAGAGGTGTTGTGAATATAAATATCATCTTCTTGAATTACGGATTTGTAAGTGTCGTCTTCTCCATCAGCACCTTTTTCTTTAACAAAAGCAACCCCTTCGTTTTGGATCACATACTTCATGGATTGCGTCATTTTCTTGATGAATTGCGTTTGCTCTTTTGTCGCTTCATCCGAATCAATAAACAAGCAATCCATATTTTCTTCCCAGATTTTAGGGGAGTTGATAGGGGATTCTATCCTAGGAATTTGTCGTTTTATGATTTGATGGGCAAACTTGATAATCTGACTTTCCTGTGCCTGACGGAATATTTTTTTGAGGTGGAAACATGGCACCACTTCACTTTCTATCAAATCTTTCAGCACATTTCCGGCGCCCACGGAAGGCAACTGATTAGGGTCGCCGATAAAGAGCACTTGGGCAGATTTTGGAATGGCTTTAAGCAGTGAAGCTGAAATGGAAATATCAAGCATAGAGCATTCATCGATAATAATAAAATCCACTTCCAAAGGATCTTCTTCGTTCTTTTTGAATTGTCCCGTATTGGGTTGCCATACTAATAGGCGGTGAATGGTCTGTGCTTCTCTTCCAATTACTTCTCCCATACGCTGTGCCGCACGACCTGTAGGAGCCGCTAACAGCACACGCTTTTTCATGGCTAAAAGTAATTTTACCAAAGCCTTCGTTGTCGTCGTTTTACCACATCCAGGCCCGCCGGTTAAGATGGAGAAAGATTGTTGAACCGCTCCGTAAACGGCATCAAACTGTTCATCACTCAGAGGGAATTGCTGTTTGGAATTGAATAAATCCAGCCATCTTTTTACACGTTCAGCATCCACATTTACTTTCTCCTTTAAAAAGGACTTAACGATCTTGGCGGTATTCAATTCATCATAAAAAAGGGATTTAGAATAATAGCATTTGATTTCCAATTCATCCATTTGCTTCATTCTAGTACAGAGATCATTATCCTTTTCCATGGCTTCAATTTCAGAAATCACCAGCTCTTTGAAAT
>NZ_JABANE010000292.1 GCF_012844305.1 Flammeovirga aprica JL-4 | reverse complement strand
TGAGCATTGAAGAAAGTATAAAAGAAACCCTTAACTCAGGTTATATGTTATATAGAGTAGCTCCCATAACTGAGGGTGAAGCAGCTGCTTTCATGGATGTTCTTAAACAATTATTATTATTTGAGGATAATTTTCGCCTTTTTGGTAGAGACTTGGTTTATAAAATAGAAAAATTAAAAATCAGATAACAAAGTATGGTGAACGAAAAATGAAAGAGAGGATAGTGAAATGTGTAATACCAAGATTCTCAACTATGTATTGGTTAATTGCGTTCCTAGCATTTATATTCCCCGGTCGATCTTTTGCTGACGGTTACACCGCTTACTACCGATGTAATGGTACTCAGGAAGCATCTCTTACTGTTAAAGATAACAAACTAAGTATGGTTGTAGGTCTTTCTAAGTTTAATAGGCAACTGGATACTTATAGATTCAAAGAAAAGGGAATCGAAGTAGTAATGCAGAGAGCTGCTTCTGATGATAACTCTGAGGCCATAATGTCTTTTATTATGCCTGACGTTAACAATATGACCTTATTAGTTAAAAATAACGGCTACATTATCGTTAAGACAACCTGCTGGTTAACTAAAACCGACAAACAGTAGAACACGTAGTTAGTCGAGTATTTACCATAATACCTGTTGTCGGCATCAAAAAAGCCCGCATAGCGGGCTTCAGTCGTAAACTTCGCGGCGATGTCCAATCGTGGCGGCAAGGATAACAAGCTCGTCATCTCGGATCTCACACAGAACGCGATAATCTCCCACCCGATAGCGCCAGAACTCGCCCAGCTCACCTTTGAGCGGCTTCCCTGACTGGCGAGGATCGGCAGCAACTGCAATGCGTAAACTCATAAAATCCACAATCCGTCGTGCGTTCTGTTTGTCCATCTTGCGTAACGATTTGAGCGCCCGATCGGAATAGTTAATCGTCCAGACCAAGTGACTTCCTCACGTCTTCAGACGAATGCACTGCTTCATCACCACGGCGAACGCGTGCAGCAGTTTCTGCTGAAAGATAATAATCCTCCAGGTCTTCCAGATGCGCCAGTATTGCTTCCCGCGCATAAAACGTCTTTGTTCTGCCGGTTTGCTTCGCCAGCGAGTCCAGACGGGACTCAATCTCATCAGATAACCGGATAGCAAGCATATAAACCTCCCGAACACCATTTGCTATACATGTATATCAACAGTACCACAATCAACCTAAAAGAACAAAAAATAATCTTGTTAGCCCCTCTTGATAATCCGTAACGCGGTCAATATATCTAGCTTGAGGGCTTTCCTCTTAACTATTGAAAGGATAACGATTATGGGTCTTAAGCCGGGTGCGAAACGACTTGCCGATTCAACAG
>NZ_JABANE010000291.1 GCF_012844305.1 Flammeovirga aprica JL-4 | reverse complement strand
GAATGCCTTACTGTAGCCAGCCTCGGCCAACTCTCGGTAAGACTCCTCGGACAGACTGTCTTCGTTCTGGTACTCCTGCTGAATACGGGTCACAGCATCCTGTGAGAGACCGCGTTCGATTGCAGTAGCAACCATGTCGTTAAAGCCAGCTTCATGTTCTTCCAGCTGCTGAGAGGCTTCGTTGATGTCAGCCGGAGTTTCACCAATCTGTTTGAACTCTTCAGGTTCGCCATCGTCGGTTACTTCCTCCGGCTGACTCTCTTCGTCGCCCTGCTGTTCTTCTTCAGAACCCTCTTCACCTTCGGTAGACTCTTCGTCGGAACCGTCAGCGGAGATGCGGACCTGCATACGGCCCTCTTCAGGTTCACCGAACGGGTCCACATCGGAGCCGTACGGGTCATCGCTGTTGGTGTTCAGCTCGATTGCATCATCGCCATCACGGGCAGCAACATCAAGAGCCAACATGTTTTCTTGGTGCTCCTCAGGTGTACTGCCAGTCATTACAGCACTGTTAACACCGAAGGATGCATATACGTCTGCGTTAGATTCGCCAGCCATTTCAATCTCCTTAAAGTTAAGACTAAGAGGAGACTTACTAGCAGTGTTCACTCAACGGCTACCATAAGGTCGGCTTGAGTGGTCTTACGTTCGGTCTCCCTATAGTGCTACCTAATTACATACCCGGTTGCATACCCACGGAATCAGCTGCCTGTGCCATTGCTTCAGGACTCGCTGTAGCCTGTGCGGCCATCCCTTGACCCAGCGCTGCTGCCCCTTGCTGTGTAGCAATCTGAGCACCTTGCTGTGCCATAAGGGCGTTCTTCTCTTCCTGAGTGAGCAACATGCCAGCCGTGTCGAGTCCGATAGCGTTAGCGATGCGTAACTTGAGGTTAGCCAAGTTGAGGTCGTCATCACCTTCGAGTGCCTTAAGGGCTGACCATGCGGCAATACACCGCTCCAGCTTGTCAAGGTCCTGACCACGTCCGATAGCCTCAAGGCCAGTGCTGATAGTTGGCTCTACGGCCTCTTTAGGTAACTCTGGGATTTGCTGCGTGGCTTGTAGTTGCTTCAAGAGCACTCTTACCAGAGGCAGCTGGAGTTCCTGCGAGAGAATCGAATAGACACCACCTAGGGTATCTTCCAGCTCTGACGCCACGTACCGAATCTCTTCGGCTGTGACTCGCTCGCCAGTACGTTGAACCGCACTGTTGAGCATAAAGGCATACGAGAGGCGAGCTTCAATGGTGTCGCTCACGTTCTTCGCTACGGTAAAGTCGCCGGACTTCTCCAGCTGGAGGAACTCGATGTCCTGCTTACGGCCCGGTATGAAAGCACCAGACTGTGCTGCCGTGAGTCGTCGGACCTGAGTAAT
>NZ_JABANE010000290.1 GCF_012844305.1 Flammeovirga aprica JL-4 | reverse complement strand
AATTTTTAAATAAGACTAACCCTCCAAACTCTGAAACCTAAAGTTCTAGTATCCTATTATCTTCTTTCCACCCCTGGTACAGATCCAAACTTGTGATAGATCTTAAAAGCATCATCAATACATTCCGGCATCCATTCCCATGGGTTTCTTCTAGTTCTGAAGTATTCCATTTTTTTGAGATTGCATATGGTAGATGGCAAAGTTTTTAAGTTGTTATATTGCACATGTAGACTGGTCATCTTAGTACAATTACCGATCTCTTCAGGAATCTCTGAAAGCCTATTATCATCTAAATAGAGTTCCTCAAGGTTTGTAAGTCCCCCTAATTCATTAGGGATATGAGTAATTTTATTACCGCTAAGACTTAATGATTTAATTTGTTTACATTTCCATACAAATTGAGGCACTTCTTTAATTCCCATTTCATTAAAAGATAAATCAATTAAAGAATCGATTAACCATAAGTTATCCGGAAATGATTTCAAATTTTTACAATTCTTAAAATTTAAATGAGTTAATTTTTTCAGTTTACATAAAGAGTCAGGAAGTGTTTTCAATTCTGGATTATTACTTAATGATAAACCATCTAAATTTTTCAGATTAGCTATTTCATTGGGTAATTCTTCAATTAAATTATAAGATATAGTAAATTCTACCAATGAAGTAATATCACCTATCTCTTTTGGTATTTCTTTAATATTATTCGAACTTAATTCTAGATGTTTTAGTTTGTCTAATTTATTTATTTCATTTGGTATTATAGATATATTATTATCATCTAATCCTAAATATTCCAAATGTTTTAGATCAAAAAATAAAGAAGGAATAGTTGTAAGATTACATTGATGAATTATAAGTATTTTCAATGATTTAAATTCAATAAACCTATCTAAAGAACCGCTGATTTCTGGATATTTTATCATTTCAATAGCATAAATTGAATCTCTTTTATATTCTATATCAGAAAACCAACTGTCTAAACTATCTTTGTGACCTCGAAAAGAAACCCAATACATATTTTTTTCTATTCCTATATATGAATTAGGATATTTACTTTTTATTTCGTCAATAAAAGGTGTTTCAACTATTTTATCATTAGAAAAACTATTACAAGATGTGAGTAATATTACAATAAAAACAACTAACCTATTTTCAATAATCTGATGCATAACTTCTGTTTTCTAAATAATTTTTAACCTCCAAACTTTGAAACCTAAAGTTCTAGTATCTTATTATCTTCTTTCCACACCTGGTACAGATCCAAACTTGTGATAAATCTTAAAAGCATCATCAATACATTCCGGCATCCATTCCCATGGGTTTCTTCTTGTTCTGAAGTATTCCATTTTTTTGAGATTACATATGGTAGGTGG
>NZ_JABANE010000029.1 GCF_012844305.1 Flammeovirga aprica JL-4 | reverse complement strand
TTGACAAGCTTTTTATCTCCTTTGGCTCTACCTTGACTGCCAGCGTCATACCCACCTACAGCAAACTCATCTACTTCAACATACCCCTTCAAAGGATGCTGTAAACTACTTTGCATAGCATATTGCACTTTACGTCTGAAATTTAAACAGCTTTGATAACTCAAGGACAGTTTCTCACTTAAAGTTAAAGTGGACATGCCTTTCTTATCACAACTAACTTTAAATATGAATTCAAAAGCAGTTAGAATTGAAAATTTCAGCTTATGAAATAGGGTATGAGCCGTAACAGACTCATCATACTTACACTTTTGACAACGTCTGGAATGCAACTTTTTACCTTTCATATATTTTGTATGTTCACATTTCCTACATTTGTAATGATCACTCCACTTTAGTGTCGATAAATATTCAAGACAATCTTCTTCTTTTTGAAATGTTGAATAAAATGTTCTATCGTCAAAACCTTCAAAATTGATCATAATACATCTGGTTGTTTGGTTACTTTTACACTAATGTAAATCAGTTAACCGTAACAGAAGTACGTTTTATTATTGAGGGCGATCTAAGTTTATATACCTATTATTATATATACTATTCTGGCCATTTATTGGTGCTATGGCTGTTAAAAAAAGAACTATAATTAAGTAGTGTATTTTTTGGATCATAAGCGTTGAAATTGATATCTAAATTTGAATTAGTACACTGTAAACAAAGTTATCGTCAACTTTCAATCGATCTTTCTGCAAGCTTTTTATGTTCTACTTCCAAGCTACCTTCTTCTTCATTTTTGTCTTAACACAAAAACGAAGCAAAAAAGTCAAGGCTTTGAAGTCAAAAGCTAAATTCCATTCCTCTCGCCTAAATGATTTTAAACTCGCTAAAGCTCAAACAAGAAAATCATTTTTAACGGCTCAATACATGAAATTCTTAACGCTTTTACCTTCAAGGCCGGGGGAGCACTACCAAACGATTTGGGTAGAAAGTCCCCCTGGCGCGAATGTTAAGCGTAAGCGTCATTCGTGTCCTACAGATCATCAGAAATCTCCTGATTTCTAATTGCGATAATTTAGTTTACAGTGTACTTTGTACGTAGATACAGATAAATCTTATTTTTTAATGATCTTCTCATTCAACAGAACGGTATTATCATTTTTCACTCTAATGATATAAATCCCTTTTTGAAGCTTTCTCAAATCGATTATATTTTCTACTTTGTTTAAATTAGAAGTAGACACAAGGCTACTTGCACTATTGATGATCTCTAATTCTACGTTTTGATTATTGCTCTTATTGATCACCTTCATAAAATCGATTACTGGATTAGGATAAATCTCAATTGCCTTTGGATTGCTATCAATTGAAGTTACATTATCTTGAGAGACTACAACTTTTTGAGTTTCATACACTGTTTTATATTGATCTGTTTCAATATTTGATACTGTCACTTCTGCTTCACCTATACCTCTGACACGTAGTTTACCATAAATATATTCGACCACAGCATCATTTGAACTTGAATAAGTTAATTCAAGATCTTCGATATTAATTGTTGCACCTGGGTCAAAATCTTTGGAATCAAGCGTTTTTGTTTCAATCTCTGGGAAAGTAATGATTGGAGTTAACTTTGAAATGACCAAAGTTCGTGTTATACTTTCAGCAGGTAAAAAACGAGCATCACCAGCTTGAGACGCGATAATATCGACAGTTCCTGCACCTACAATTTTCATTTTTCCACCAATAAAATAAAGGATCTCTCTATCAGAAGTATTGTAGTTGACCTTTAAGAAAGAGGAAGCTGTAGCTCCTGGATCAAAATCTTCATCTGTGATTAACTTTGGTTCTTCAAACTCAGGAAAAGTAATCGTTTGTGCTTGTTTATTAGGTACTGGAACACCATAAAGTCCAAATTCTGAAAGTAATACTTTAGGTTGCCCTAATCCTTCTATGGAGGCTGACAGATTTTTGGAACTACCCACATTAAAATACTCTATACGTACCGAATGATATCCTGGAGCCAAACATATTACACCTGATCTTTCCTGTGAAGGATGTAAACCGTCATTATCTACTACTTCTACATCATCTACAGACAGGCGTGAACCATCATCAGAGGCCGTATAAAAAGTATATTCTCCTCCTTTTGCAATGTTGATGTAGCCGTTAAACACTAGGCCGAAACTAGTTTGGATGCCCTCAATATTCAAATCTACTGATGAGTGTATACCTATGCTTTTTGCTGAATAAGTTTTAAATTCTGGAATTTCACTCCAAGTCCCTTCATAATAGGTATAATTGATTTGCCCTTTTAAAAGGTCCTCAGGAGGAGCAATACCAGAATTTTCACACGGAACCGTAGCAAATAAAGAAGATAAAGCTCCTTTTTTAATACCCGGACCTTCATACATCACAGAAAGTTCTGCGTCGTCTGATTGATTGAAGTACTGTATTTTAAAACTATGATAATCTTTATCCAGACAGACTGTTGCTTGTTGCTCATTACTAGATTGGCTTCCATCATATTCAATTACTTTCTCTCCATCTATCCATAAGTTCAAGGCCTCATCAGATGTAGTATAAAAAGTGTAACTTCCTTTGAGGTCCATATTAATATAACCATCAAATTGTAGGGCGTAACCACTACTTTTTTGTGCAATATCAAGGTGAATATTATCCGTAAAACCTTCCTCTTTAGCTTCTAGATTATCAAGGTTAGGCAGTTCCTCCCAGTCCCCTTCAAAGTATTGATAATAGACGCCTTCCTGAAAATTATCTGAAGCTTTAATTCCAGACCAAGCCTCCTCACAATCAGATGGAGTTCCCTCTTCCAAAGAAATGTTTTTCAAAGCAAATGAATTAGAAACACCACTAATATTTACCTTCATGATTTGTACACCTTCTTTTAGGATAATATCACTCACCACAACCAACTCTTTCCAATCTGTCATCCCTTGTGAATCTTCTCCTCCAAATGGAACCGTAATTTCCTCCGTCTTATCTTCTCCATCAAATGAAAACTTTAGTTTGCCATCCGCACTTTCTGAAGCATATCTAACTTTAATGGTATAAAGTCCAGCTTCGGGAACAGCAATTGTATAGTTCAGCCATTCTCCATTTTCTAAACCTGTGAGATTATACCCGCCTTCGCTACATTCCTCTATGTCCACTGATTGATCCAAACGATATTCTCCTCCTTCATTGGTATCAGAAAGGTCGAAATAGGTTTTGCCATTTCCGTCTAATACAAAGTGATCAAAATTTACAGCTTCAATTGTGGCGGGCAATGTGTGCATACCAAAAGTTGGGACTTGATTGGTGAAGCTTTGAACAGGATCGCCTTCTGCTCCTTTTATTCTATGATAAAAAAGATGTCCGAATGAAGGGTGATCTGTGTAAGTACCTGCATTTTCATAGCCACCTCTTGCCTCAAGCGCTAAACTATCGGCTCTATTTACCCATTTATATTTTTCTTGGTCGAGATGTAACCTGTCTTTGTAGTGTCCTAATATCAATTGTGGTAATGGAATTTGATCATGTTTCCCTCTTGTCAGGTACTCTTCATCATGAATTAAATGAGCTGTCCAAGGATTAATTTTCAAAGATTTCCATCTTCCCGAACGATCTGTTCTTTCAATAAATTCTCCTGATGCTACAGTAGGTTCCCAAGGTTCTTCTTGATCTGGAAAAGAATAGTTATAACTAATATTATATCGATAAGCGAATTCTAATCCCAACAATAATCGATTATCTGAAAACCCATAAATATCATCATCTTGATTCCAGGCCATTTCACACATCGTCGCAATAATAGAAATTCCACCAAAAGCGTGAGCTTGATCTCTGGCTGATTCTTGAGATTGTCCATTTTCCCAAATATAGTTTTCTATCGACCCGTTGTAAATATAGTCTTCGATAGTGTCTTCATAACCCACAATTTTGTACTCTTCATAATATTCATTGCCTGTATCTACTAATTGTGTAATCGGAGGGCCTGATGGATAAGGAAGATCATTTTCATCATGGGGTAATCCTTGCAGATGACGTAAAGCTCTATTGTAAATGGTTTCATTATCCATAAAGATGCCCATTGCCATTACAGATCTAAATGCAAATAGACCTTGATTTCCATGACGTGCCCTATCTCCGTTATAAATTGTCCAGTAAAAACTTTTTTCACCATCGGGTACTTGCGTTCCTGACCACCCCGGATAAACAAGCATTTCTTTAAAACTTTGTATAGATGCTTCTTCCCAATCGCCGTAGGTATGTTTGATGATCTCTGCCGCTTCCAACATCCTCCATAATGCTTTTCCTGAAGTAAGAGGAATGGTTTTCACATATCGGATTGTCGACCATGCTTCAAATATTTCTATCGCTTTTTCGGCATGTCTTATATCTTCTGTCACATACCACATCAACGCATTATAATAAGCCGCCTGACCGTCTTTTTGGATAGGACCTAAACTGCTTTCATCAAAATAATGAGCTTCGTTTCCATTTTGAGTTGGTCCTTGTACGTTATAATTAAAGCTTGCGTCTGTTTTCTGTGTCAAATCAGCATAAGAAGATTTCCAAGGTTCGATACCTGCCAGCACCTGACTTTTCATCCGTTCTAAATCTGATTTTTTATGTGATAAGCCCGGGTGTATAAAATCTTTTCCATACAGATTGAATACCCCTAAAACTAAAAAGGTTGTAATTAGTAATAATTTCATTGATGTAAAAAATAGTTGTCAGTAAATAGAGGAAATCTCACATTCATTTGAACGTGATTTTCTCACAAGAAAAAATAAGTAATGTCGGTCACCTATTTCTTAATTGTCATTTGCTATCAGAGTTTAAAAAGGAAGTGACAGCGTCTTCCTTGTTGGGTATAAGTATGTTGTAAACTAAGAATTATTTTACTTATTCATTGAGCTTCTACTAATGGCGCGAATGTTAAGCGATAGCGTCATTCGTGCCTTACAGATCAATAGAAATCTCCTGATTTCTAAAGGTTATCAATAGTATTAACTTGAAATTAAATTGAACTTTTCGATTAGAAGTCAGAGACTTCTTGTGATCTATGAAACACAAGAGACGCTGACGCTTAACTCTTGCGCTATAGGTGTGGACGTTGAATTGCAACGCCCACACTAACCACTATTAGTTTACAATGTACTTACGGTAAAAACTTACCTTTTTATAAATTTTGAAGTCATCAAAACTTTATCATTACCTACAACCTTTAGGATGTACATACCTGAGTTCAGCTTACTAATATTGATTTGACTTTCCCCTTGTTTGATGTTTTGAGAATGCACTGCAAGACCATTCGAATTAACGATCTCTATTGCTACATTTTTGAATTCTTTTGTTTTGATCACCAACCAATCAGAGGCAGGGTTAGGGTAAAAACTGATTTCACCTAAAAGATCATCAATGCTTGTGACGTTATCAGAGATTACCACTAATTTTCGGCTCAAATTAGTTGCAGGTTTATACTTATTATTACCTTCTTGAGATGCAGTAATATACGCTTCTCCTGCTCCGTTGATTTGAACCATATCGCCATCAACAATTGTTGCTACGCTTTCATCTGAACTTGTGTAAGTGATCGGTAAACCTGAATCCGTTGTTGCACTTAATTGGATGTTTTCATCTCCAACTTTATAATCTTGGAGGAACACAGGGAAAGTGATTTTTTGGTCTAATAATACAATTTCTGTCAGGTCACTGAACTGCAACCAATTGATATTGACTAGATCTTCTCCTTCTCCATTAAATACCAAATAAATATGGTGTATTCCTTCTTTTCCATTCCCTTCTAGGAGTGTTTTCACGGTTTCCCAATTGGATAAACCTCCCGTATTCGGCACTTCCACTGTCATTAATTTTTCACCATCATAAGCATCCACATACACATCAATGGTTACATTATCAGATGCAGAAGCAATACGTGTATCAAGGCTAACGGCATTTGATAAATCCACATTTTGGAATAGAAGCCAGTTGCCTTGAGCGATTGATGATACTTCTTGTTCTCCACCGTCTTCATCAGTTGTTGCCGTAGTAGAAGTTCCGTTTGCTCTTGTATAAGATTCTGCTTCAATTCTTTCTAACGGACCATAAGGCTGTGCAATAATCTGCTCTGACAACTGAAACCAGTTACTGTTACATACATTGGAACTGTTGACGGTTTTATAGACAAAATAAAGATCATAAACGCCATCTTCTACTTCAATATTTCCTGAAACTGTTTCCCAATTATGCCAGCTTCCTGTGTTGTGCAAATCAATTTGTCCGATCAGATTTCCGTCAGAATCATCTGTTCTGATTTCAATAAATGCGTCATCTGATAAAGAACCAAAACGGGTATTGATACTATTGATTCCTGTAAGGTCAACAGCACTGAACATGATCCAATCTCCTGAAACAATATTACGTAAATCTTGCTCTCCGCCCTCTGCATCTGAAGTGATAGAAGAGATCAATGCTTTCTCTAACCCACTGTCATCATAATCCTGTGTTTGTAAATACCCTAAACTGTTTTCAGTTCCTTTAAACTTGATCCAATTGACAGCTACTTCTTGTTCTTCTTTGAAAACGAAATAGATGCTATTTTCTTCAAATACAGCATCAACGGGAGCACTGACAGTTGTCCAATCTGATAATGAACCTGTTGATGGAACATCGATAAATGAAATAATTTTACCATCAGGACTATTCAAACGTACTTCTATTGTACAAGCTGTATTAGGATTAGCAACTCTCATTTCCACTTGCTCTACCCCTGTGATATCAAGACGGTCAAACTTAAGGTAATCACCATTTGTACTACCAATTACCACGTCTTCACCTCCGTCAACATCTGTTGTTCCAACTACTTCAGCACCACTTTCTTCATCAAAATATTCTGCTTCAAATCTCTCAAAAGGATTGATGACAGGCTTTACAAATTGATCTGAAAACTGAAGCCAGTTGACATTTACTACATAACTGCTTGAAACAGTTTGATAAACTAGGTAAACATCATAAATACCCGTTACGTCTTCGATATGAGCACTGACTGTTTCATACACTTGCCATCCGTTGGTATTGGTTGCAAATGCTTTTCCGACTAATCTTCCTTCAGGTGAACCAAGGCGAATTTCTACAAAAGCATCATTAAAAATAGTGGCTAATCGAAGGTCAATACTTTTTACTTCTGTTAGATCAAGTCCGGCATACATCGACCATGAACCCGGTGTAATCGAACCTAAATTCTGACCACCGTCTACATCTCCATTATTACCTACTTTTACGCCAGATTGATCATCAAAATCTTCAGCCTCTATTTTTTGGAAAGGATCTGTGGTCTCAACAATATTTATTTTCGTGAATTCATAATAGTTATCCTCACTTGTTGATACACCTTCAATCAAAATTTCTATGGTTTGACCGCTGATATCTTTTAGAACAACCGTATTATTTTCTAAAGCTCCTGTCTCTTCTAGTAGTTGAACTTTCTCTCCTTCATCCAATTTATAATAGATGTTCAACTGATCTGAAGCTGTCATTGCACCCATCGCTTCAAACACAGCGTATACGTTTACACTATTCACACAAGAGATATCCATTAAACCTGAAGACCACATTTTGTCTTCGTTTTTGATTGTGAAACCGTCATGCGTGAAAGGCAAAGTACATGGGTTGACAAAGCTTTCTCCTTTCAATTCTATCCAGTTGAGTTTCCAATCTTCTGAATTAGAAGTAACCTTTACAGTGTGCATACCTTCTGTAAGGTAGAATGGCGTAGCTGTAGTTACCGTTTGCCATGATGCAGATGATGAAAAAGTAATATTTTCTAGTGACTCTCCATCTAAACTTACTGTAAAGTCTCCATCATTGGACGCACTCAATACTCTATAATCAAATTTATAAGTAGCGGAAACGGGAACATTGATTTCATATTCCATCCAGTCTGAAGTATGAATAGCAGTAACGTTGCTCTCTCCTTGATCATCTGATGTTACTTCTGTTTCCACACCATTTGAATTCGTGAAATTTTGAGCTTGAATGACATAAGAATCTTCAACATTGATAGTGAAAACCACTTTATCTTCTACTCCACAATCATTCGTGAAGGTCACTTCATATTCTCCAGCATTTTCCGCTTGAATTGCAGAAATTTGAATTTCTCTTGTGTCTGCTGAGAAACCATTGGGGCCCGTCCAAGACCAGCTACCTCCAACCGTTGGTTCAGGTAATAGTTTTACGGTATTGCCTGGGAAAACATCAATTTCATTCGTTTCAGATAAACTTAATCTAGTTCCTAATACATTAAGCTCTTCAACATAAGGAACGATATCTACCTGTGCACATTCCAACAATAAATCCATTCCTTGGAAATTCCAATCTGAAGAATTGGAAGTGATACGAATGGTTTGTTCGCCTTTCTCTAAAAAGAAAGAAGATGCAGAACGAACTGTATTCCAAACTTCCGCTCCACCTGTGGCAGGGAAAGTAACTTGATCAATTGTTTCTGATAAATGAGTGACTGTAAATGCTCCATTTTCAGAGGCACTCGCGACTGAATAATCCATCAAATAAGTACCTGAATAAGGAACATCGATCGTATATTCCATCCAATCATCAGCAGTAATATCAGTTACATAAGATGCTGTTTTCGTAACGCCAGACATTTCAGCATAATCTATTGCCTCAATTTCTAATGCAGAAACTGCCGTATAAGTAAGGTTGTTATTGACACCCAAATCTGTTACCATTCCACCTGATTGTCCAGTGATATTTTCTGATTTATCAGATAAAAACACAGGGTAATTTGTGAGGTTATTCAATTCAAAATTGGAACCTTTAAAATCATTTTGGTGAGGTAAATTTCCATACAATAATCGAAGGTTATTTTTATCCCCACCTACTTTAATCTTCAAGTCCTCTGCAAGGTTAGCGTCTCCTCCTTTTAAAGTGATTTTATGATTGGAACCACCAATATAAGCGACACTTCCTGAGCCATTATAATAAGGATCTTCAGCAGGAATGATGGTAATTTCAGCATTGTATGAGTTATCATTTTCATACGTACTTGAGTAGACAGGGCCAAATGCACAATCTGCATAACAGTCCACTACATCACCTGAGCCCAATGAGAAACCATTCTCACAACCAATCGCCGTCACACCTTCAACATATTTTGTTCCTGTAGCATGAGCAATTGTCACCCCTGTTCTCATATGTTTTACAGTACAGTTTAAGACCGTAACATTTGAAGTTCCACGGTTATATTCTACACCATCAATGATCGTTTCTCCTGCATTATAAGCACGAATTCCAGCCTCACCAGTACTTAACATATATCCCGGAGGCAAACGGTAACCCCAATCGGTTAAAAAATCAATATTATCGGCCGGAGAACCCGTTCCTTCTTCCGCTAACATATCATCTGTAGAACGGACTTCTCCTTCTATATAACAATCTTCGATTTTGGCATTATTGGCCGCTTGCATAAATACACAGTGCCCGTAAGTTCTATGAATAAAAGTACAGCCTTTCACGTGGTTCGATTCTCCACGAATTAGACATGAACTGTGCTTATAATGCTTGATTGTATAACTTCCGCCCTTACCAAACGCATCACCATAACCGTAAGGGAAAGAGCCTTTTGCTGTTGTATGAAATCCTTCAATACGGTTACCTGATCCATCCATAACAATATTACAAGCACCATTTTTTGGGTAATCATCCACAGATCCAACATCCACTAATGTAAGGTTCTTTATCACGTTGTTGTTCCCTAATGTCTGTACTTCGTAAAAGTTGGAGTAGCTTCCTGGAAAAGCATTAAAAACCCCTGTTTCTACATTGACAGTAACATCAGTGAAATCATAAGTACTGTTATTTCCAGAAAAAAGAAATAAGACATAATTCAGTCTGCTATCGATCACTGAATAGTCTGAAAATTTGCCATCAACGATATCCTGTGCTGTTATATTATAAACTCCAGGTTCCAATTTTACATCCACATCATCTTGTGAGAGATAAGGATTTAATTCAGCCAAAGAACTGACTTGTACTTGCTGTGCGAACGTTAAAGTTGAAAAAAATAAAAATGTAATAGATTGTAATACTACTCGAAAAATTGAATTCCAATTTTTCTTTCTCTTCACGAGAGCTAAAAATGTATTCATTTCATTAAAAATTTAAGTAAAAAAATTTGTTGTAGAATGTAGGTCGCAATACGTATTATTTTCATTACGCTTATCCTATTATTCCTTATTTCAGACTAACATTTTAATGGTCAGCCTATGGTCTCTGTAAGTTTTCTAAACATAATTTTGCGAGTTTATTCATATGTGAAATTCATTATTGTAAAAAGTAAACCAGTAGAATGAGAACCCATTTTGCTTTTCCTATTTTTTGAGGTTCGTTTCTTATGTGGTCATTGTTTTATTGAAAAAATAGAAGCTAGAATTGCGTGCACCACGACTGAAGTCATGGGCTTTTGGGGAGCTATCTATATTTCCGATGTTTATCGTAAAATTCACATTATCTGTATTTTATATAGTTTTATAATAATCTCAATATTATATTCCTAAGAGTGAAAATGTGATATCTTCCCAAAAGCCCATAATTTCAATTATGGGTCTGAGCACCACAACACCTAATCCCCCTTTACTTCCATCTATAATTCACTACTTTCTTGATCCCAAAGTCGATAAGGATCATCGTAATATTTCATTTGTTGGAGCAGTAATGCTTCCAATTCTTCTACTTTATCTGCATACTTAGGATCATTGGCGAGATTGGTTTCCATTTTCCCTTTTTTATGATGTTCTGGTAAAAACTCATTAGGATTTTCGCCAAGATGAAATAACTGAGTTTGGCGAACAGCACCATCCATCAAATCGTATTTCACTAGTTTCCAATCTCCCTTTGTTACGGCGCGCATACCTGGTTTTGTTCCACCACAATACACCCCATACATTTCATCTCTTAGCGTATTGCTTTTTCCTTCTAAAACCTTTTTGAAGCTTTCACCCTCCACTGTTTCTGGAATTGGAATACCGGCCAGATCACAAAGTGTTGGGAAAATATCTAATAAATACACGTTTCCTTTTACTCTAGTATTGGCTTTAATTCCGGGGCCTTTCACTATAAATGGTACCCTCCAACTATGCTCATATAGATTCTGTTTACCCATCAAACCATGTCTCCCAACAGCTATACCATGATCGGCTGTGTAGATAATGTACGTATTCTCCAACTCCCCCATTTCATCCAGTTTTTGCAATACTTTTTCAAGCTGTATATCAATATTTTCAGAGCAAGCCATCTCTCTCCCAAATTCATTGCGGATAGTTTGTTCATCTCTATTTTTCCATACCCCCCTTACTCTGTCCTCGTCTCTCAAATTAACATGACCATGAAAAAAAGGATGTTCTGCCAAATAGTTTTCAGGCAGGGCAGGCTGTTTACTATTCAATGGAGGTAAACTTTTTTTGTCTTTATGGTTAACGGCTCCATACTTTTCAAGCAATTCTGGTGTCCCGTTTCTTTCATCATGAGGATGAGAAAAACCAAAATAAATAAAGAACGGATTTTCCTCCTTCGTTGCTTCTCTCTCTGATAAATATTCTAGTACCTGTTTTGCATGCCATGCACTGCCTGTTTCTTCACTTCCGCCACGTTTCGTTTTATCTTTCACCACTGAAAACTGACGGTTCGCTCCAGGGTAAGAGTTTCCTTTCTTACAAGTTCTCATGGTTTTGTAGCCCGCATTATTAAAAATGGCACCTATGGTCATACTGTCTAAAGCATGAGGGGATGTCTGTTTTTGAAATTCAGCACTTGGCGGTAAATGCCAAACACTTCTACCACTCATAATCATATGACGAGAGGGAGTACACACCGCACCATTCATTGAACCCATATGTCGGACCACATCAAAGGTCATTCCTGACTGGGCCAGTTTATCAATGGTTGGCGTTTCCAAAATGGAATTTGGATTGTATAATTTTAAATCAAACGGAGCCTGATCATCTACTAATACAAATAGAAAATTAGGACGTTTCTGCTCCTTATTCAATTGATGAAGTTGACAGCTTCCACCGATTAAAACCACCAATAGTAATACTATGCCTATTTTTAAATGTAGTTTTGTTTTCATTTTGAAAGTAAGTTTAATAATTCATTTCAAGTTCTTTATCACCAATAGCTCAATGATGAATTTTCATTACAAAAGTTTGTCTTGTGTAATGTGAAGAACAAACCCATTGTTAGGCTTTATCTTTAAATTTAGAATTTGATCGTAGGTCAATTTTTGTTGTTGGATTTTCACTTTAGTACGGGTCTTCATCGTATCGTCATCCGTGTATATTTTTACGGTATACTCTTTCTTTTTATTGAGGAATGAAAAATCAAGTGCTATAACTTGAGGCTCCATACCGTTAATACCGCCAACAAACCAATTATTCCCTTTTCTTCGTGCTATCACACCTATTTTTCCTATTTCCGCTTTTAGTACTTTGGTCTCGTCCCAAACTGTAGGTACGTTATTGAAAAATTCTAATTCAGGTTCATTTCCAATATGCTTTGTATTTCCCCATAAAGCATCATCTTTCATAGGAGAAAGCGGAGCACTATCATACCAGTATAAAAACTGTAATGGGCTATAAATACAAACTGTTTTTGCAAGTTGAGAAGCATTGGAACCCATTGTTTTTACTCGCTTGTTGTAGTAACAAACAGTATTATCAGAAGCTCCTGCTAGACAACGCGTGAACATTGTAATCAATGTATGTTGATTGGGAACTGTTTCTTCATCTCCTCTTATTCCTTCTTGTGTGAGGAGGTTAGGGTACGTTCTTGAAAAACCTGTCGGTCTGTATTCATCATGAACATCAACAATCATTTTATATTCAGATGCTTTTTTAATGGCCTCATGCATCCAAGCGGTAGCTTCCTGATCTCCCACTCTCACAAAACCAAACTTAATCCCTGCCACACCCCATTTTGAAAATAAAGGAAGCAAATCGTCTAGTTGTTTCTCCAAAGCACGACGGTTGACATAAAGCATCACCTTTATTCCTTTACTCTTGGCGTATTGACATATTTTTTCTAAATCAAATGGGCCTTTAGATCTTTTGGGATCAAGTGTAATAGTGGTGGCATCGGAAGCATTATCCATTTCATTGCCATACCAACCGGCATCAAAATGAACATATTGCATGTTATGGCTTGCCACAAAATCAATGGAAGCTAATGCACCTTGATTCGTCAGCGTTCCTTCTCTCAGTACTTTTCCAGGCGTAACCCAAGAAGGATCTTTAATGGCACATGGATCATTTAGGTTTTCAATGATAAAATTGTTCTCCAATAATTCACCATAGTTTTCAGCCATCATCATTACTCTCCAAGGTGATTGAAGTGGAAGTTTTCCCTTTACCTTAGGTGCATTACTGCTTTCTCCCTCTATCACTGCACCCGTAATTTTATCCTGTTTTATATCTTCCTGTCTCCCATCTAAAGAGGATACAATTTCAAAAGCTCCTTTCTTTCCCGCTTGAAAACTTAGACGTGCATAATCCACCAATTTTGCTTCCGCAAGTACTAATTTTTTATCATAATCTACTTCAATCAAAAGTGGTCTTTCACACCCCACTTCAAGTTGGGATAATGCAATTTTTTGATACTCACCTTGAGCCGTTAATTTACCTGATTCTCTTTTTGGTGTTGACCAAACTTGATGGTCTTTCTTGAAACGGTAAGTAATGTTTTCATCCTCTATATTGATAAAAGAAAGGCCATTTTGTTGAGGTATTTCATAAGCAAAAGCGACTCCTTCGTTATAGGCTCTACAGATGAGATTTAAGGAAGAGGTTTTACTTTGAAGTTCAATTTTCACTTGAGTATAATGATCCGTTACTGTACTACGTTCACCGATCGGATTTACCCATTCATTTTTCACCTTTTCTTTCACTACATTCACCACTTTAAAAGGTGATGTAAAGTCAATATCCTTTGATTTTAAAGTCAATGTGGAAGGTAGAACCACTTCTTCTTTCCCATAAAGTAAACTAAACGTTATACCTTTTTCTCCTTCAGGATGAATAAGAAGCACCTTACTGTTATCCGGTGATTTTACCTTAATGGTTTGCGGTTTTGCAGATGCCACCGAAGTATGGATAAATAGAAGACATAAGATGACTTTAAAAAAGATGGCTCTATATGTTAAGTAACTCATTATCTGTAAATTTTGATGGTGTAAAACAGGACATTTTATCCATTACAGTCTTTCTATATATACATAGTAAGCCGGATGCACTCTCCCCAAATTATCAATCAGTTCGGCTTCCAAATCATATTTCCCTGCGGGAATTTTACATTTAAAAGTGACCTCTTTTTGACCTTCACCAATTTTTTCTGATTTGGTAATCCCTGCCACATACATTCTTGCTTCAGTAAAGTCATTCTTCACACTTGCAGGGGCCGTTTTGTCCAATTCAATTCGTTTTTCTTGAGCAGGAAAAGTGGAGTTAATGGCTAATTTGCTTTCTCTTGGAAAACGTCTCAGTGTAATTGTGTAATCACCACCTTCTACGAACTCAATTTTCCAATTTCCTGATGCTTGTTCCGCTTCGATGGCTCCATTCTGATGCCACACTCCTCTGTAAGCTCCAATCAATAAATCGTGAGATGAAATTTTACTTGGGTTTTCATATTTTGACCCCACTTTAATGTAAGCGTAACGCTCATCCACTCCTTCATCAATAAAGGATTGCCACCATCTTTCATAACCTTCTGATAGACGTGATGCTACTTCTGGATGTTGCTCAATGATATTTTTTTCCTGCCCCTTATCCTCAGTGATATTGTAGAGTTTATCACCATCAACCAATCGCCAATGATCATCCATCACCGAGTATTTTTTATACTTAATAAGGTTTTGTTCTCGCTGTGTATCAATATATAAAATACGGTTTTCCCACTTTGGATTGCCCTGAGTGAGTAAAGGCTTAAGGCTTTTTCCATCAAGTGGTTTTACAGGGTTGAAATCCAAACCCAGCAGATCAACAAATGTTGGAAGCAGGTCATAATGTGCCACTAATCGATCCACATTTTTACCGCCTGTTAATTCACCATTAGGCCATCGAATCATAAAAGGAACCCTGTGACCACCATCAAACTGACTGCCTTTTCCTCCTTTTAAGCCTGCATTAAAGATTTTTCGGCCAGCAGAAGTTCCATTGTCAGTCGTGAAAATCAAAATAGTATTATCGTCTATGTCAAGCTCTTTTAATTTATCTTCTAACCTTTTAAAATTGTCATCAATATTGGTGATCATACCATAAAAACGACGACAACGCGGGTGAATATGCTCATACTTTTTCCCCTCATACATTTCAAGGTATTCTTGTGGTAAATTATAAGGTGCATGAGGTGCGTTGGTAGCAATGTAACAGAAGAAAGGTTGATCTTTGTTTTTTTCAATAAAGCCTAATGCTTCATTAAAAAACACATCCGTACAGTAACCCTTGTAAGGTTGTTCTTTTCCATTATGAAAATAAGTATCGCTAAAGTAATCGTTCATCCAATAATCAGGACCTTGACCAATTCCCCCTGCCCCATGACGAACCACTTCATGAAAACCTCTATCTTCAGGTCGATAAGGGTAATTGTCTCCCAAATGCCATTTGCCATACATCGCATTGGTATACCCATTTTGGGCCAGCACTTGAGGTAAAGTGACTTCGTCTTCAAATAAAATGGATCTTCCGGCTATTGTATGATAGACATTTACTCTATTGCAGTGGCGCCCTGTCATCAATGATGCTCTTGTAGGTGCACAAGTTGTAGAGACGTGATAGTTCGTGAAATTAATTGCACTTTTAGAAAACTTATCAATATTGGGCGTCTTTACAAACTGATTTCCTGTTACGGCTAAATCGCCCATTCCTTGATCATCTGTGATAATCAGAATGATATTTGGTTTTTCTTTTTCTTGTGCATTGGATTGCTGTAAGTTTAGAAACAACGCGAATAATAGTAACATTATCCTACTAGTATTTTTTAGAAATCTGCTCATCATTAATTTATTTTAGTCCAGTTTATTTGTTCCCAATTTTCTTTGATATAAGGTTGAGGTTGGCCTTTTGTAGTCCTTCCGTTCTCAATACTGCTTGTCATCTTTAAAGTCAGTTCTTCTACCACTTCAGGGTATTCGAAATAAAGATTTGTGGTTTCAGAAGGGTCTTTTTCCAAATCATAAAGTTCAAATTTTGGATCACCTTCTTTAAGCGTTACAAAAGCAGGTTTTAAAGATCCGCCTGAACCTCTGAACATATTGAGTTTCCATTTTCCTTGTCGGATCGCAAAATGTCCTGATGCCGAGTGATGAATCACTACTCTTTCTTTTGTATAGTCTTCCTCATGATTTTTCAACAATGGAAATAGACTGAAACTATCTTCCGCTTCGTGATCATCCAATGGTCTATCAATGATATCAGCAATTGTTGCTAAAAAATCCGATTGACAAACAGGAAAATCTGATTGAAGACCGGCGTCTATTCCATTGGGCCAACGCATAAGAAATGGTACTCTGTGCCCTCCTTCATAAATGTCTCTTTTTCCACCTTTGAAATGCAGGTTGCTAAAATGCTGATAGGTGGTTTGATGATAGGTATAATTTGTTTCAGCACCATTATCAGAAGAAAATATAACGAGTGTATTTTCTGTCAATTTATTGTCTTCCAAAGCCTCTAATACTTGCCCTACTCTATGGTCTGTCTCCTCTATAAAATCGCCGTAGTTTCCACAAGCTGTTCTCCCTTGAAAGTCTTTATGTGTGCAATGTGGTAAATGCGGACTGGTCAAAGCAAGGTATAAAAAGAAGGGTTTTCCAGCTTTCGACTCTTCAGCCCTTTCATTGATATAGTCGACTGCCTTTCCGGCAAATGTCTCCAATACCAATTCATCATTAAAAGACGGAGCCACCTCAATTCCGCCCTTTTTTGGCATTTCTTCTAAATAAGGCGGTGTCATTCTGTAATCTGCTGGACCAACACCCACATAAGTTCTAGGATTGTTATTCTTTTTCTTTTTGGTCCAAAGAATAGGAGGATCTAGTACTTTATCATTTTCTAAATACGTAAGGATACCAAAATTCATACTGGCAGGAATTCCAAAGAAATAATCAAAGCCATATTCAATCGGTCCTTCCACAAATGGTTTTGACCAATCTCTATTGTTCTTTTTGGGCTCACCAACAAAATCCATCTGCAAATGCCATTTCCCCACCATTCCAGTGTTGTAGCCATTCTCTTTTAAAAGTGATGCGATGGTCATTCGTCCTTTTTCAATCAGACAAGGTCCATCAGCTCTTAAAACTCCTTTCTTTAATGACGTTCTCCAACTGTATCGACCCGTCAATAAAGTATACCTTGATGGTGAACATACGGCATCACTACTATGCCCATCAGTGAAAATAATTCCTTGATCAGCAAGTTTATCAATATTGGGCGTTACAAATTTTGCGTCTTTGTTTAAAGCACTTACATCTCCATAACCTTGATCATCAGTATAAATAATGACTATGTTTGGACGTTGTTTCGCTTGTGCTCTAGATGTTAGAGGAGCTAAAAAAATTGAAACTAACCCGATATATAGAAACAAGTAAAATCTGTTCATTCTGATTTGAAACTTAAATTTTGAAATTGTAAGAATGCTCCAAAAAGCACCCTTACAGTATTTCAATTGAAAAGGATTAATAATAATTAGGTGTTTATCAATCTAACTTAAATTCGGCTGTGTAAATGAAAATCTATAGCTCACTATCAACAATCATTTTAGGTTTCCCTTTGATATACTTAATCGACTTCAAAAACATGTCAGTCTCATAAAGAGTGATCTTATAAAATTTTCCATCGTATTTATAATTATTGAAAAAACCGTGACCGGCATTATCGTATAAAAACAAATCACAACGACGTCCTACTGCATCCATTTTAGCTTTGTAATTTTCTGCAATAGATACTGGAATAATGGGGTCTTCTCTTCCTAAGAAAACGATGGTTGGCGGTGCTTCCGCTGTGATATTATGAGCCGGTGAAATCGTTCTCCATTGCTCTCCCATTCTTTTATGCTCAAATCCTTCCGGTCCATTATCAAACACTGGATTGAAAAGGATTAATGCATTGGGAACTGAACTGATGCTGAGGTCTTCATTAGGATGATCTAATTGAGGGCAAACACCACATGCTGCCGCCAAGTGTCCTCCTGCAGATCCTCCTGATGCTACTATTTTTTCACTATTTATATTTAAAACTTCAGCATTTTTTCTTAAAAAACGAATCGCTGATTTTGCATCTTCCACTGATTCATAAGGAGTGGTTTTGTGTCGATTTCTTACTCTATAATCTGCCAAAACAGTAATCATCCCTCTTGATGCAAAGTATTCAGCTTGGGGTTTAAACTGCTTGATTGACCCGCCGTTCCAACCTCCACCGAAATAAAATATAATGCAGGGGTATGATTTCTTCTTATTGAATTTTTCAGGATAATGGAAGGTCAATTTTAACTGTAAAGTATCGATCTCTTTATAGATTAAAGAAAAAGGTTGATTCCTGTCTATCCCACCCAAGGACTTCAATTCCTTCTGTGCCATACACATGGACGAGGTAAATAGTATCAATAGTAATAGTTGTATTGTCTTTTTCATGTCTTATTATTGTTATCACTCAATGGTCATTGCTTAATTGATCAACTTTTTAATTTTCTCTTCTCCATATAAAACTTTCCTCTAATAAAAGTTGATACTCTTCTTCCATCACCTTTTTCATTTTCTTTAAAACCTTAGGTTTAGAAGAAGCTAAGTTGTTTGTTTCTCCCAAATCATTTTTGATATCATAAAGTTCAAAATTGGTTAGCTTGGCACTTTTCACTAATGCTTCATTTCCATCATAAAGGTTATGTAACTTGGGTAGTTCTTTTCCATCTACAGTTAGTGTGGCCAATACTTTCCAATCTTCCGATCGCATCGCCACACGTTGTTGATTTAGGGCATCATAAAAAGCCCACACCAGTGGTTTTGTTCTCTTCTTTTGTCCTGTCTTTATCCATTTTACAAAAGACTCTCCATCCAATTCATGTTTATTTTCGAGTTGAACACCCGTTATTTCTGCTAACGTTGGCATAAGATCGAGTGCTGAAATGACGGCATCAGAAGTGCCATGAAAGGTTTCATTCCCCATCCAATATAAAATTCCGGGAACTCTAATTCCGGCTTCATTGGTCCACAGTTTCATACCTTTCAATTCCCCCGGAGAACCATAAGAATGCTTAGCTCTGCTGTAACGCATAAGTGTTTCTGGCCCATTGTCAGACGTAAAGAAAATCAGTGTGTTATCTAATTTATTCTCTTCTAAATAATTCAATAATCGCCCAACGGCTAGATCCATATTTTCTACGTTTGCAAAATATTTAGCCTGTGCTTCATTTTCACTGAGAGGCAGGTTTTTATCAATCAGTTGTTGAGGTGAGGCAATGGGCTCGTGAGGTTCATGAAATGTGATCTGTAAATAAAAGGGTTGATGAGAGGGTTTTGTATTCAGCCAACCGATCGCTTCATCTACTACAATTTGGCAACTGAAGCCTTCCAATTCACCTACTTTATTTCCATTTCTTACAAAATTGGATGGGTTCTGATGACTTGGAGAAGCGTTATTATGCGTTGCAAACCAATGATCGAAACCAAAATAATCTGGCTTTGGTTGTGCATCACTATTGAACCTAGAACTGCAGTGCCATTTTCCTGATAAACAAGTTGCATACCCTGCCGATTTAAGTACTGATGGTATCGTATTTTCAAACTCCTGTAAATGAACTAAATCACGTAAATCCTCACTTCTTTTATAGCCTGGAATAAAATCATAAATTCCCACTTTATTAGGGCTTTTTCCAGTCAACAAACCCGCTCTTGATGGTGAGCAAACTGGTGCAGAAGAATAACAATTGGTCATCAAAATTCCTTTTTGAGCCATATTATCCAAATGAGGCGTTTTAATGATCGGGTGTCCATAAGCAGATAAATCACCATACCCCAAGTCATCACATAAAATAACCACAATATTGGGCTTTTCTTGTGCTTGTTTTTGCCCCTTTGTGGAGGGGCAGTTTATCGCTATTAGTAATATGGTAAATAAGTAATTCTTCATCTTGTTTAAAGCATTAGATATAATAGCTAGGAATAAGAATGTTCCAATTATAATTGTACTTGCAGTGTCTGACCTTCAAAAGCAATCTCTTCTGTTTTGCTTCCTACTAGCTCCACATGTAATTGCATTGGCGATTTTTCAAAGTCGATATAATCACCGTTCCCTTTTTTCACGGTCAAAGTTTTAGCTGTTTCAGAGTATTCAAATATCACTTCCGAAAAAGCTCCTTTTTCATATTCATAAGAAGTATTATCATCTTGGTAGAGCGTATATTGAGCATCTTTACCAGGGTAGATTTTCAATCTTAAAGGCTCATCAGTGGGTTGCGTAGCGTATTGTACCTTAGGGCCGATTGGAAGGATAGAACCCGCTTTGACGAAGATAGGTGTTTCATCAAAATCAGCTTTTGCTCTTACTAATTGTCCTCCCTGCATTTTTTTATTGGTCCAATAGTCAAACCACTCTCCTTTTGGCAAGTAGACGTTTTTATGACGTTGCTTGTATTCCGTCACAAATGCTACCATTATATTTTCACCAAAGCATAATTGATCTTTAATGTCCCATGTTTTTTGATCATTGGGATAGTAGAATGCCAAAGGACTCATCAATGTATGTCCATCTTTTGTGATTTTCCATGCTTCCGAATAGATATAGGGCATCAGCTGATAACGGAGATCAATAAACTTTCGGGCAGACGCTTCAAAAGCTTTTCCATATCTCCAGATTTCCGTTTCTGAAACATAACCATGAATACGGAAAATCGGGCTGAATGCTCCAAACTGAAACCAACGATTCAACAGCTCTATAAATTCCTCATTAGTATACTGATCATCGTAGATGGGGTTGATGGAATTGGCATCTCTAAAGAAACCGCCAATATCATGCGACCAATAAGGCATTCCCGCCATCGTGAAGTTTAGACCTGCTGGAATTTGCTCTGCGAATTGTTCCCATGTTGATTGTACATCTCCTGACCACGTGGCGGTACCATATCGTTGTTGACCAGGGTACGCAGAACGCGTCAAATTGAAAATACGCTCGTTTGGATACTCCTTTCTTTTTCCTTCAAACATGGCTTTACTGACCAACAATGAATACGCATTTTTCACTTCCTTGAAAGGGCCAATTGCCGTTTGCACATCATTTCTTGGTTTTGAAGCAGGTTCTGTTCCATCAAGCCAAATTGAATTCACTCCGAAATGGAACATACTATCACTTAGCATTCTGTAATAACGCTCACGAACACCTTCATCATAAAAATCAAGATTATGATTTCCTTTTCCGAGTTTGTATTGCAGTAAATCATATTTTTCCAACAAAGGCGTATTATTGACCATTGGCCATACCGAAACCATCAAATTCATATTGAGGTCATGCACTTCATCCGCCATTGCTTTAGGATTGGGATACTTGCTTCTGTCCCATTCGGGTCCCTTTGTTCCATCAGGCCAATAGAACCAATCCTGAACAATATTATCCACCGGAATTTTTCTTTTTCTCAACTCTCTCGCATTGGTCAACAATTCTTCTTGATTATGGTAACGCTCACGGCATTGCCAGAAACCATAAGATTTTTTAGAAAATAATTTCGATTTGCCCGTCAAGTTGTGGTATTCAGCTAGTACTCTTCTTGGGTTTTCACCATGAATCAAATAATAGTCAATTACATTGCCTTCCTCACTGCTAAATACTGTTTTGTCAAAATCAGGCTCATTGTAAAATAATCGACCTTTCATTTTCTTGGCTCCGGAATTTTGGAAAGTGACCTTATAAGCCTTTCCTGCCTGAAGTTTCTTTGTGCCCGAATGACAAGTGGGTACCCAAATCGTGGCATAGTTGATGACCGTATCATTATCAATCAATACACGAATTTCACCACGCATTCTATTGGATTTATCACTTTCTACAAAAAAGCTGTACTCCCCTGTTTTTTCTGGAATAAAGGTCGTCACTCTAATGTTTTTATCATTATTTTCCTTCATTTTATGCTTTACAACATTCTCTGCATCTTGCCCCAAGTTTTCCTCCTCCACACTTGCAAAAGCTTCTTCTTTTTGATCAAAAGAAATTTCATGTTGCGCTTGATTGAAATCCGTCACACTATAGTTATGCCAGTAAATACCATAGTTGTTGGTGGACATTAAGAAAGGAATCGCTACTTCCTGATTGTATTGCTCTAAACGATTAGATACTCCCCTCCAGTTTAAAATATTACTCTGAAACTGTCCCAATCCATACAAGGCTTCATCACCTGCCACAAACGCCTGGGAAACTTTCCAATCTGCTTTTTTATTTTGATTGATGTATGTCAGATCATTCGTCTCACTCACCAACTTTTTCCCTTTTGCATCTTGATACTCAATCGTACCGTCTACATTGACAATTAATTTTAAAGCTTCAGTAGAAATACTCAGTTGCTCCTCCGATTTTTTCATCTTCCAGTTAACATTCTGAGGTTTCAAAACCGTAACATAATCTGGATGCTTTATCGGTTCTACACCTACCAAACTTTTTTGAACATGAATAATGGATTCATCGATAATTTCGATGGTTAAATTCAAGCTATCCATTTGTACAGTGACTTTATTATCAATTTCTGTAACCGGATATTTAAATTGCCCACATGATGACAAAATGAAGCTTAGACCGATAAGGCCAAATAGTGTATTTTTGAATATCTTTTTCATCACTTATCGCTACTTAATAGTTTTCAATTGTAACTGAATATCTTTTTTGAAAATATGGTTATTGAACCCTTCATCTGTTACTTCACTTGCTGAAATACCATGATTGCTTTTTGCATTATCATCAAGTTCAAGAGGGTGTGCAGTGAAATTATGGATGATGTTATTGCCCGCATAGTAATTTTGATCTTTCCCTTTCATCCCAATGGAATTGTTATTTCCACCGATTTTTATAGTTAAATCTTGATCCGTCTTTCCTTCGGGAATTAATGATTTTAAAACCACTTTATGATTGGAACCGATGACCATGGCCGCACATCCCATTCCATTGTATGATTTCCCTTCATATGGAAGCAATGTGATTTCAGCGTTCATTCCTTCATCTCTCTCATAGTCCACGCCTAAGGCAGGGCCATGTTGCGTATCAGCGTAACAATCAATGATATCGCCCGAACCAATACAGAAACCTCTTTGACAGCCAATCGCCGTCGTTCCTCTTACATACTTTTTACCCGTAGCATGAGTAAGTGTGACACCCGCTCTCATATTTTTCACAGTGCAATTCAAAATAGTGGGGTTAGAAGTTCCTCTTTTATATTCTTTACCATTGATCACAGTCTCCCCACCATTGTAAGCCCTTATGCCTTCTTCTCCCAAACACATCATATATCCAGAAGGCAATTTGTAGCCCCAATATGTCATGAAACCAGCTTTATCACCATCAGAACCCGTTCCTTCTTCTGCCAGCATATCATCCGATGATCTCATTTCGCCTTCCACATAACACCCTTCAATAATGGGCTGATCTGCCGCTTGCATAAAAATAGCATGACCATAACTTCGGTGAATGACCGTTGTATTCTTCACATGGTTTTTAAAACCTCTCACCAAGCATGCAGAGTGCTTGTAATGTTTGATGACATTTCTTCCGCCTTTCCCAAAAGTTTCCCCATAACCATAAGGATAAGAACCTTTGGTTGAAACATGAAAACCTTCAATTCTATTATTCGCTCCATCCATTACAATATTACACGCTCCCTCTTTTGGGTAATCATAAACAGTTCCTACGTCTACAAGTGTCATGTTTTTGATGACATTATTATTGCCGATTGTTTGTACTTCATAAAAGTCATCGTAGTCCGTAAAAGCATTGAAAACAGCTGTTTCTACATTGATGGTCACATCTGTAAAATCATAAGTACTGTTATTCCCTTGAAACAAAAAGAGTACATATACTTTGTGATTCAAGATATTCGTAAACTCTTTGAACTTACCCTTTTTTACGTCTTTAGCTGTGACCGTATACGTGCCTGGTGCAAGTTTTACATTGGCATTATTTTGTTTTAAATAAGGAAGTAATTCTTCAATTGAATTAACTTCTTGTTGTGCGAAAATCGTTGTACTTATCATCAATGACAGTACTAAGAGTAACCATTTTTTTTGTTCCATCGAGTCTGTTATTTTATTGTTGATAGTTTAATTTCTTGTCCTTTTATTGTAGAGATATCGTATTCGAAATACGGTTTTGTATCAAAAAGTTCAACTGTATTTTGTGACGCTGTCAGAGGCCTTTTGATAGAGGGTGTTTGATAAAAGAAATTGGGATTGTCTGAGGAAGCGATTTTAATATTCTTTCCATTATTCAAGACCAACTTCTCATAGGTTCTAATTCTTAGATTTCCACCTATTGTAGATTGGATCACTACCTCTTTTAATTTGCCATTTTCCCACACCAAATTCTTTACCTCAAAACCACCACGAGCTCTCAAGCCTTTGACTTGACCCTTGGGCCAAACATCTGGCAACGCTGGAAGTAATTGAACAGCTCCATCATGACTTTGTAAAAGCATTTCTGTCAAACCAGAGGTAAACCCAAAGTTTCCATCAATTTGGAAAGGCGGGTGTGCATCGAGCATATTAGGATAGGTTCCACCTCCGACTTGAGACTCTGATCGACCTACCAATTTGATCTGATTTTCCATTAAACGGTAAGCATGATTTCCATCCAGTAATCTTGCCCAAAGATTTATTTTCCAATTCATAGACCACCCTGTAGACGGGTCACCTCTGTAGATCAATACATTTTTAGATGCTTGCGTCAACAATGGTGTGTTGTAAGGTGAAATTTGATTGGATGGAAATAAACCATAAAGATGAGAGACATGTCGATGATGATCTTCAGGGTTATCCCAATCTTGCATCCACTCTTGTAATTGCCCGTGTTTACCGATTTGCATTGGGGCCAATTGAGTTAATGCTTTTTCCATCTCTATTACTAAATCCTCATCTTTCTCTAGGAGCTTTGCCGCTTGGATGGTTTTAGTGAAAATATCAAAGAGCAGTTGATTATCCATCGTGGTTCCATAAGCTATATTTACCATCTTAGGATGATGAGAGGGCCTGTTCTCTGGAGAGGTAGAAGGGGAAATAACCAGCCAATTTTTCTCAGGTTCCGGAACGGCAAAGCTTAAGCAAAATTCAGCCGCTCCTTTCATTGCAGGGTACACGGTTTTCAGATAATTTACATCTCCACTGAACATAAACTTATCCCAAAGATGCTGGATTAACCAAACGCCACCCATTGGCCACATCCCCCAAGTTGCACCATCTACAGGTCCGCAAATACGCCATAAGTCAGTGTTGTGATGCGTCACCCAACCTTTTGCACCGTACATATCTTGGGCCGTTTTCTGCCCTACTACAGAGAGTTCTTTTATCATTTCAATTAAAGGCTCATGCATTTCTTGAAGGTTGGTAACTTCCGCAGGCCAGTAATTCATTTCTGTATTGATGTTGATCGTGTACGCACTTTTCCAAGGCGGTGTCAGGTCATTACACCACAACCCTTGCAGATTGGAAGGCTGTCCTCCAGGCTGAGAAGAACAGATTAATAAATACCTTCCAAACTGAAAATAAAGCGTGGCTAATGAGGGGTCATTTTCTTTACTGAAATTTTGAATGCGAAGATCCGTTGGTTTTTCAGAAGCTTTCGTTTTTCCTAAGTCAAGCGTTACTCTTTTGAAGAATTTTTGATAGTACTGCGTATGATGCTCAAGTAATTTTTTGAAGGATTTTCTTTCCGCTTTTTGGATTGCATTAGTAGTTAATTGATGTGGATTTTCACTCAGATCTTGGTAGTTGACAAAATTAGTGGCAATTGCTACATAAAGCGTAACAGCATCAGCCTTGGAAACCTTAATGTCATGACCATTGGCGACGACTTTTCCACCTTCATTTTCTACTTTAACCTGTGTCTCAAACTTTACTTTTCCTTTGATGTAATCCGCATCTTTAGGCAATCTTTTGTTCTTACCATCCGCAGAGGTCCCTTCCATTATTAAAGTATTATTCGAAGGAGTAGAAATCTTTACTTTTGATGGAGCAGGCCTTGAGGCTGATAAAGTAAAATCAATTTTTCCTTTTTTATTGGCTGTCAAGCGAATGATCATCACCTGATCCGTGAAAGAAGTGAAAACCTCTCTTTTATATTTTACACCCTCCACTACATAAGCAGTGGTGGTCGTTGCTTTTTCAATATCTAATTCACGATAGTAATCAGCATATTCCGCATGTTGAGGCATACTTAAGAAAATATTGCCAGCTGTTTCAAAGTTCATTCCGTGAGAAGTCTTTGAAATAAACTTTTCGTTGGCTAATCGGTGTGCCTCTTCATATTTATCATTAAAAAGCAGAGTTCGTATAGTTGTCAAAGCATCTTTTGCATCAGGATTGTCATTGCTATGCGGACTACCCGACCAAAGTGTTGCTTCATTCATTTGAATGTTTTCCTTCACCGGATCACCATGAACCATAGCACCTATACGTCCATTACCAATTGGCAGGGCTTCATTCCAATTAGAAGCAGGAGCATCATACCATAATTTATGCTGTGCACTAAGTGACGTTATGCAAATAATGCATAGTCCTATGGCTCCAAATATTTTTCTAATACAATCCAATGTTCTACTTTTTTCTATTCTAAATATCCAATTTTTACCAAGTAGATCTACTTCTATTTATTCATTTCAAGTCAATTCTTTTTAGACTAATAATCAACAACTTAATTGTTTTAATATTTTATCTATCCGTTCTTTAAACCTTTGTTATTTCTCATTTTTCAGCTTTAAAAAGTGCAATCGATTGCATCTATTGTCAGATAAAAGAAGAGCTTTTTACATACCCATAAGAAAGACTGATAGTCTTTTGATTTTAGTTTTATACTGTGTTGTTGTAAGTAATATGACAGAAAAAAGGCGTTCGTGTTATGCTTCGTAAAGTGTTTTTTTCTTCATTAAGAAACATCCTTTTTCTTCATACTTATTGATTATTAATTTCTGTTGAAGCGTTTAACCTAATGTTTTAAAGAGATCTTTTTGATAAATGAAAGGAGTAGGAAGCTCCTTTTTGAACTTCCTACTATCATTTTTATTTTTTGATTACTCTATTGATATAGACTTTCTCATTACTGATCAATCTAATGAAATAGATACCTTGTGTTTTATCAGACATATCAATCGATGTATGTTCTTTTCCTGTAAAGGAAGTCTGTTCTATTGTTCTACCATTGATATCAACCACTGATAATACAATTTGCTGATTGAGTAATTCAGCTGGAACTGTGATATTCAATTGATGAGCCACAGGGTTTGGTGATACGAAATTATCATAGCTTTCCTGATCGAAAACACTATTTACAATACCGTCGTCATCTTTGTCTTTGTCTCCGTCATCATCATCATCGTCGTCATCGTCGTCTTCCTCTGTAATTTCTTTTGCGTAAAAATCAATGAACTGAGGGCCTTCATCATTCAATCCTTCTTTGGTTACTGATAAAAAGTCAATATTCTGATATTGGAAATACTCGATTTTTACAGCATAGTAACCCGCTTCTAAACAAACTGTGTTATCTAATTCTACAAGATCATGTCTTCCGCTGTTATCGATAACCAATTCTTCATTGATATATAATTTTGCACCATCACTTGATGCTAGATTAAATCTATAAGGTCCTGCTTCTTCCACTTTGAAATAGCCTTCAAATTCAAAAGCAAATCTTTCAGCATTATCTTTTACTTGAAGAGTGATGGCATCTATTGTCGCACTTTTCTTTGGTGTAAGCGTTTCAAATTCAGGTAATACTACAAAAGCACCTTCATAGTAATGGTAATTGATTCCCTTTATTAATTCTTCTTCGTTTTCAATAGTAATCGGTGCAATTACATCACCTCCACAATCTGTATCCGGTACACCATCTAACATGATATTATTGGAACCTTGATCCATCAATTCGCCCCAAGTAATGTATTTATTATCACTTGATTTATCCCCTAATACAAAAGGATAGTGTGTGTAGTTTCTTACAATTGAATTAGTTACTGCATAGTCTCTTGTTCCATAAACATGTCTCCAGCCAGTTCTTACACCTGCCACTAGAATGTCTAAATCAGGAGCATCTTCTGCCGTATATTCATGACCTTCAGCGTATTTGATAGAAATATTGTGATTACTACCAGATAACCATGCCAGCATATTATTATAAACACCTGTCTCTTCTTCTACCTCAGATCTCAGCAATTCTAAAGTTGCATACCCATTTCTATCATTTGAATATTCATGAACAATCAATGGGCCGTTTGTTGCATCACCTTTACAGTTTACAGCCATTCCACTACCCATACTATAGGCTGTTTCACAACCAATCGAAACACAGTTTTCAGCATACTTTTTACCTGAAGCATGCGTAATTACAACTCCAGATCTGAAATTCTTTACAGTACAGTTCAAGACTGTCATGTTTTCTGTTTTTCTTTCACTATCTGACAACACATTTCTTTCTGCATCCCAAACACGGCCCGTATTATAAGCTCTAATTCCGTCCTCTTGACAAGAAAATCTCCAACCTCTTTCAAGTCCTAATTCTTTAAAACCTTCTACTGGATTAGCCTCGTTATTATTATTTTCATTACAATCATTGGCCGTACGGAAATAACCCCATTGCTGATACACTTCATCTGCAGGAGACCCCGTACCGATTTCATCATAAATATCATCTGTTGTACGTACTTCACCCTCTATATAACATCCTTCAATTACTGCATCATGTCCACCTTGCACAAAAATACCGTGACCGTAAGCAAAGCTATAAAGTTCACAATTTAGGAGGTGGTTTCTATTTCCTCTTACCAAATAACCACTATGTTTACAGTGACCTATTTGATTACAAGTCCCCCCTTTTCCAAAAATATCACCATAACCATACGGGTAAGAACCACGGATCGTTAGTTTGAAGCCCTCAATAAGATTATCGTCACCATCATACATTACACCTAACGCACCACCAAACACGGAGCAGTCCAACCCTTCTACATCTGCAATGATATCTTCCATTTCAAGATTTCTAAAAACGTTATTGTTCCCAGTGTTATGAAAATTCACGATTTCAGCTTTCGGTGCATTATCAAAAAAAGCATCAAAATTCACTTCTATTTTTACACCAGTGAAATCATAAGTGTTATTAGATCCCATCACTCTAATCACTGTACCTCCCCATTTATATTCATCAGGTCTGCTGTACATATTCGTTTTATCTACAACATAAGTACCTGGAGTCATCACAACATTTTGGTCAGATAATGTAGTTGTAGCCCAAAGTTCTTCCATAGAACTCACCGTTATTGTTTCGTTTGAGTGTACTAAAGAAGAAGCTAAAAGACATAAACCGATAGAGAGTAAAAAGGATTTAAAATACCTTCTTAAATTTGATAATTTAGTAAATAAAATCATTTGTGTTTACATTTTGAAATTAAAAAAATTACATAAAAGTATTGAAGTAAGTAAAGCAAAAAGTTGCTTTACTTACTTATCAAAATACTTTATTGTATTACACTATTCAAAAAAAATTAATTACCATTTGCTAAGTATTCTTCTAACTCAGCCACAGATCTGAATGTAATGAACCATTCTAACTCAAACTGCTGACCAATGACAGATGCGTCCATCTCGCTACCATTGAATTTATTCATATCATAAATATTAGTACCTTGACGTCCTGTTAGGTTATCAGTCATCATTTCAGTATTGGTTAAATCTACACTCATATCCCAATAGAAAACATCGTCAGAAATAAATGTACCTGTATTATCAGTTCTTGATTCAGAAATCTGTATAGAGTTTAAAATATGGTCATTACCACCAAAACCTCTTTCTGATCTAAAGGCTCTTGTAAACCATGACCCTGCAGGTCTGTTACCCATTCTTGCTGCATAAATCGGGAATTCAGGGTTGTAAACCCAGTTGTCCACCCAATCAGCATCTCCAGGAACATTTTGTCCTGCTGTTGAATTTTTACCGTTTTTCCAGTTTTGACACATATCAAGACGTCCTTCACCGAATGTCACTACAAATTTACCATCAGCTTGATGTGTAGCGTTTGATGATCTATGATCTGTCCAATCACAATTTACTTTCTCAGATTCGTTTCTATCAAATTCCCAAACATACTTACCATCAGGCAAGCTTTGCTCTGCATATTCTTCCAGCTTAGGAAGGTTCTCAAATGATCTGATGTATTCAATCTTCAAACCACTGTTCAACATTGTATTTAAGTTGAACTGTACTAACTCCGTGATATTATCTTCTGTTGTTGACATAGTATGTGACTCACCTGCTTCATTTTTGAAGACACCTGAAGTCAAGTCCCAATAGTAAATATCGCCATACAATACACCTGTGTAATTTGTAGAATTATAAACACCGTTTAGTTGTTCGAACGTACCAAAATCAGTTTCAAATGTTAGATCATAATCCGCCATTCTTGTTGCTTTCATCGCAATGATTGGATAAGTAGCCACATCAAAGTTAACACCGCTTTCCAACTGAATTGAAGATTGACCATCTACAAGTGATACATTTAATACATTATCAGAAGTACCGATTGAACCTTTAGCAGCTACCCAACCACTTTCATCTACAGAGAAATCTGATTCTAAACCTGTGAAAGGATATGTAAATAATGGACCTTCAATCACTTGTGGGCCGTGCATCAAAGTGATGTTGCCTGAAATACCACCTTTTGGTACTTCTACTAAAATTTCAGTTTCAGAGATAGACTTGATTGTTCCTGCAATACCTCCTTCATTTGATTCAAAAACAACCGATACATCATAACCTGATTCCTTGAAGTTTTCACCTTGCACAGCAATGATATCACCTGCAACACCAATACTTGGTTCAAGACCACTTACTTTCGCACCAGGAATTACAACGAACTCCTCTTCCATCAATACTGATTGTGTAAGGTAACGCACTTCGATCGCTCCAGTTGTAGCATCTACAGGAACTGGAAAAACAATACTACTGTCACCGTAAGAGATGTATGAATTTTGGTCTACTTCAATACCATTGAAATAGATAAATGTAGGCTCTTTGAAGTCTCCAAAGTTTTTACCTGTAATCGTCACTTGAGTGGATGGCAAACCTGTTTTTGGAGCAAAATTATTGACTTCAACTTCCTGAAAACTAGGAACTGTCGCTTCATATTCATCTTCCTTCGTACAAGAATAGAATAGAACCCCTGCAGTCAATAAGGATGGTAATAAATATTTCGTTAATATGTTATTTTTCATTTTTTTCATGTCAGATTAGTGAGTACCCACAAGGAATACCTTTAAGTGATATACCTTGTGGATTAAAAAAATAAACACTGTTTCAATTAGTAACCCGGGTTCTGTGTTAAATTCTCATTCAATAGAATTTGACCCGTTGGCACTGGTCTCAAGTAGTTTGTTATTGAGAAGTTTCTAACTCCCTCATCTGCAACTACAATTACCTCTTTTGTCTCGCCATTTGGCAACGTATAAGGGATTGGTTCATTAGGGTAAGCCTCTCTCTTGAATTTAGCTGGATCGTTTTCAAATGGAGTACCTCCTACTACCATACCTAATAATGGATCTCCTAGCTCCTGCTCTGCGATACCCCATCTTTTAAGGTTGTGGTAACGCTTTCCTTCCGAGTAGAACTCAATCGCCCATTCTCTTCTGATTTCTTCTTGTACATCAAGTGCATTAGCAGAAATGAAAGCATTTGTCAAAGGAGGAATACCAGCACGAGCTCTTGTTTTATTGATAGAAGCGTCTAATTCAGTATCTGATAATGTTCCATTCAATTCGTAAAGCGCTTCAGCATATGTCAAATAAACTTCTGGCAAACGAATGATTGGATAATCTAAACCTCCTTGAGCAAGTACATCAGGGTTATCATTTTGTCCCCATTTTGTATACTTGTGACACTTATAACCGCCACCTGCATCAGCATCTGTAAAACCTGCCAATAAAATTGTTTCGTTTGTTGGCAAACCAGTTGTCAAGTCAGTGTAATCACCGTATTGATTGTAAGATGAGAAGTAACCCTTCATACGGTAATCACGGTTGATAAACTCATCGCTTGCATTTACATATCCTTGGAATACTGCACTTTTTTCGATAGGCAAACCATCTGAGCAAAGTATCATATCCATCATCTTACGTGTAGGTGCTGTACGGCCAACCTGCGATGGGTTTCCGTCATGGAAAAGAGCCATATCGTGTTTACGAACAAAGATAAATTCTCTATTGATAGACTTGTCTACACCCACTGGATTTGAGCTTGCATCTAAGTTGAATAAGAAGAAGCTACTCATATTCTCTAATTGAGTATTGTAGTCAAATAACTGATAGTAAGGATCATCCATTACTTCTTTTGCTACTTTAGCTGCTTCTGCTAAGTAAATATTGATGTTTGCTTGGTCATAACCTTCACTACCTGCACCTTCTGAAGTACCGTCACCGTCCGTTTTGGTTCCCACAAACTTCATCCATGTCGCTTCATGCAATAATACACGTGCCTTGAATGCTTTTGCAACACCTTGACTAATCTGTCCTTTATCACCATCTGAAATACTTGATTCTAATGGTAAATTTGGAATCGCCGCATTTAAATCTTCAATAATTTGAGCAGTCACTTCGTAACGACTATTACGCTTTGCGTAAAGTTCTTCAGAATCGGTTGATAGTGGTTTTGTAACAACAGTTACTCCACCAAAATACTGCATCAATTCAAAGTGGTAATACGCACGGAAAAACTTCGCTTCAGCCACTTCTTTCATAATGTCCGCTTGATCCCCTTCATAGTTTTCTGCAAACTCGATTAACTTATTTACAGTACGTAAGTTAGAGTAATCTTTATCCCAGATCTTATGCGTCAATGGTGTAGAATAGTCACCATAGCCATATCTTGATCCATCATCAATCGCCTTGGCCATCAAATCATTACCATAACCATACAGATCCCATGTTTTTCTGTCCGCATCTCTAAAACTTGGCAGACCTGCGTACATTGCATTGGCTGCTTCTCTGAATTGGTAAGGTTTATTGAAATAACTGTCCTCTGTTACTTGGGCAGGATCGTCAAGGTCTAGGAAATAACTTGTGCAACTACTTAATAAGGCTACACCAAAAATTGATATTATATTTTTAAGTTTCATGATTGTAACTTTTCGAATTAAAATGATAGGTTAGCACCAAGGGCAAATGATCTGTAGAATGGGTAAGTCTGGTCTAAAGAGTTACCATATTCTGGATCCCATCCGTCTAAGATTTCATTTGAGAAGGTCAACAAGTCATTACCTGAGAAGTAAACACGTACTTTGTCCACTCCTTTAATTTTCCCTGTATTGAATGTGTAACCCAATGACAACGTTTTCAGACGGATATATCTACCACTTGACAACATAAAATCAGTGTTTCTGTAGTTCCAGTCATTGATGTCTTGCCAGCTTGTAACACGTGGGTAAGGTGCTCCTGTATTATCTGGAGTCCATGTGTGTCCTACGTAAGATACATTTTGGTTGGTAAAGTGTCCTGAACGAGGGAATACTGCTTGACCTTCGTTACGGTAGATTTTTTGTTCCAACACTCCTTGCCAGAACATATTGAAGTCAAATCCTTTCCATTGGAAACCTGCGTTGATACCGAATAAGAAGTGAGGTGTTTGATCACCAACATACACTAAATCACCAGCATCACCATTTTCAGGATCACCAATTGCATCAATGTATCCGTTGCCATCTGTATCTACGATTCTAGCATCACCTGCACGAAGAGGGTTAGCTTGCGGTAAACGACCTGGCTTTACGGTGCCATATAGCTCATAATAAGCATCTGCTTCAGCTTGAGTAGCAAAGAAACCATCTGTTTGATACATAAAGTAAGAGTTAAGTGGGTATCCTTCTCTTTGTCCTACTAAGCCTTCAGCCACATCTGTTTTTCCTTCCATTGAAACCAATTTGTTTTTGGAGTCACTTAGGTTGAAACCAATGTTGTAAGAGAAATCTGAACCTATCTTGTCATTCCAAGAAATCTGGAATTCCCATCCTTTTGTTTCTAAAGTACCGCTGTTTGTTGTTTTTGGCGAACCACCTAAAATTGAAGGATAAGTTACACCGATCAACATATCTTCATTCAACATTTGGTAGTAGTTGAATTCACCTTTCAATTTATCGTTTAAGAAACCGAATTCAAGACCAATGTTACTTGACTTAATTGTTTCCCAAGATCTTTCGTTTGTTGTGATATCATTAGCAGTTGCTGTAAGGTATGGATAAACACTTTGATTACCGAAGTAAGTAAATGAGCTTCTGTTCACTAGTGATGCATAATCATGGTTTCCAATACCGCCTTGGTTACCTAATTCACCATAACTTGCTTTCAGTTTCAAGAAACTTAAGATATCATTGTTCTTCAAGAAATCTTCTTGTGTAATTACCCAACCTAATGAACCACCGGCAAATGTTTTCCACTTGTAACCGTCAGCGAATTTAGAAGAACCATCACGACGAGCTTGTAATTCAATAAGGTATTTGTTTTTATAACCGTAGTTGAAACGTCCTAAAAGTGACATTAAACCCCAGTTTGAACCTCCACCATTCACTTCAAATTGATTTTCAACGCTACCCATTTCTAAATCATAGACACCTAAATCTTCAAAGTCATATAATTTCGCACCTAACTTATCATGAACTCTTTTCTCTGCAGTACCACCTGCTGTAACATTAAAGCTATGATTATTGTATGATTTCTCATAGTTAAATACACCTTGGTAAGTTTCATGTCTATCTGTATTAGATGACTCTGAGATATAGTTGTTGTTTGTATTTATTCTCGCATTAGCAACAGTATTATTCCAAGCATAAGTTGTCACTTCTGATCTATACTCCTGATTTCTATCCCAAGAACGATCCAATGCTGCATCCGCACGGAAAGTTAAGCCCGGTAAAATTTTCGCAGTAGCACTCAACATTGTTCTAAATTCCTGACGCTCTTTGTTTCTTCTACCACCGTCTACCATTTCAGCAAGTCTGTTAACTCCACCACCTGCTTGACCAAAGTTAGCACCCCAATTACCAAATGGGTTAGTTGTTGGGAATAATGGAATTTCTTGGAAAGCTCTAAAACCATCATAAGTAGGACCTGAGATTGTTCTGTTGAAATAAGAAACATTAGCACTTAAATCTAACCACTCATTGACCTGGAATTTATAATTACCTCTGAAGTTATATCTCTTTAAGGCATCTTTTACAGGCTTCACCGGACCTACTTCATCTACATAACCAAAAGAGAAACGGTAACTGCTTCTATCCGTACCACCTGATACACTTGCATCATGTCTTTGAGAAAAAGAAGTACCATATAAATCTTCTTGCTTAAGGTTATTTCCTACATAAATATTACCCCAATAAGGTGTTTCTAAATAGCCAGGTTCCCCCTTTGCCATCCAGTTCAATTGATCCTCAGTCCAAGCCCAGTAATAAGTATCCAAACCGGCTAATTTATCTTGCTCACCATATCTCAACCATGCATTCGCATACTCTTGAGGACTTGCAGCTAACGGTGCTCTCATTGATGGAGTATTCATTGAACCTTGAATATTCACGTTCACTTTGATCTCCCCTTTACCTTTTTTAGTGGTTACTAATAATACACCATTAGATGCTCTAGAACCATAAATCGCTGCAGATCCATCCTTTAATACTGAAATACTTTCAATATCATCTGGGTTTAAGGAAGTAAATGCACTCATTCCTAAAGTTGGAATACCGTCAATGATGACTAACGGATTAGAATTACCGTTGATTGAGTTCGTACCACGAATGGAGATAGAAGGATCATCGCCAGGACGAGCTGATGTACGTGTTACTGCCACACCAGGAGTTTGACCTTGAAGTGCTAAAGCAGGGTTAGAAACCGCACGGCTTTCAAAAACCTCAGAACTTACTGATTCTACTGCACCAGTTAATGTTTCTTTTTTCTGTTCCCCATAACCAATAACAATAAGCTCCTCCAACTCTGTTAAATCATCTTCTAATTTGACATTAATCTCTGATTGAGTTGAAACTTGAACTTCTTGTGGCTGGTATCCTATAAATGAGAATACTAAAACTGCTGATTTATCGGGAACAAACAAAGAGTATCTTCCATCAAAATCTGTTGTTGTTCCTTTGGCTGTTCCTTTAATCATAATAGAAACGCCAGGTAGTGGATCGTTGTTTGCATCAGAAACTCGTCCAGATATTTTAAATTCTTGAAAAGTTTCGTCCCCACTATTGTCCGAAGCGGGATCGCTAAAACCTGAAGTAACAATACCTACTATCAAGAGTAAGGTTGTTAGTACTTTTTTACGGACATTGCTAGTAATAGTTACTGCTATCATAAGTAAAAAAAAATTAATAATTATTCGTCTCTCAACAGATGAGTTACGATGATGTTATAGATATATGAAGAGAGAAAAGAGAAATCTTCAATACTTGAAAGGTAAGAGTATGTTTGGAATATATTTTTTAGAAATAAAAATTCTCCGTTTTAGGTTGTGAGGAAATTAATTTCAGAGAAAATAGTGGTTCTACAGTGGATGAAATTAATAAACTCACGTTCTGAAAGGGTGGATTTTTACTAAAAGAGATGTTTCAAACATGCTCTACGCAAAAAGGTATATTAGTATTCGTACAATTAGAACTTAAAGAAGTAATTAAACTCCTCAGAGAATAGTGTGATACATTTTAACTGCACGGTAGTGATAATTCAGATACCTTGTGTTGCTATTAGATATTAGTTAAATAAGTAAGATTCATTTCGTATTCGTTTAAAAAGTAAATAAATAATTCATTTCAAAAATAATTATATTGCATTATTCCAATGTATACTAAATATAGATCAGAGTAATTGTTATTAGATTGTCTAAGTAGATTGTTATTTTATTTTTTTAGATCACTTAATTATACGCATCAAATTAATTAGCGTTATTTATACGTATATCTTATATAACAAAAGTAAACAACTCTAATGTATTAAAAAATGTTTATTTAAATTATATTTGTGTACATATGAAACATTTGTGATTTTATGGAGTATATTTTAAATAACAAAAACAGTGGCGATCCTTCTATCTCAACCCAAAGAATAGATCCTCTAAGAATAGAAGTGCTATGCTGTCGGCTATGGTGGCTAAAAAAATGGAAAAATGGGAAGCTTTCTTCTCCTTACTGGAGACTTTACTGGAACATGAATAAAGGCGCCTATATCGCTTATGAAGGCAGAAAAATTGAAATAACACCGAATAAACTAGTTCTTATTCCTCCCAATACTACATTTGAAACTTATATTGATGGAAACAATGAAATCAGTGAAAACAAATTGATGGGTGGTGTGATTCACAGTGATGATGACATTGAGGAATGCATGAAAAAAAACAATATCATTCACCTCTTTATTCATTTTAATTTAGGTGGAGAACTTGATCATTTTAAAAAGAATATTTATGAAATTCCGTTGTGTGAAATCCAAAACTTATTCATACAAGAAATAACAGAAAAAACCCTCAGCAACAATGATTTAATTCAGATACACACCGCCATAAAAATCCATCAATTAATCCTCTCTACAATACAAAGTATAGGCGAAGATGAGCTATTACCTCAACAATTGCATCCTAGAATAGTAAAAGTAATTGAATTCATTAATCAGGAATATCACAGAGTGATCGACAATGCCGAATTAGCTGATTTTATTAATATGGCCACGAACTCTTTTACTCGGTTTTTCAAGGAAAATATGCATCTGAGTCCACAAGAATACATCAAGAATGTACGCATCAATAAAGCTTGCTATTTAATTGAAAACGCTGACCTTTCCTTTGATTTTATCGCTCAAAAAGTGGGTTTTTCAGACCGTTATCACTTCTCTAAAGTCTTTAAATCTGTAAAAGGAATTCCGCCCGCTCAATACAAAAAACAATTTATCAGAAAATAGCAAACAGGTTATCAAGCCATTACCTCATCATTAGCCTAAACTTCAAGAAGTGAGCTAATGATGAGGTAACTGTATAAACGTAAAAAAACTATGGCTAAAAGTTTAACCATAGTTTTTCAGGCTGTCCAAAAAATTATTCTAAATTGACGATAAAATTGAATTTCCTTCTTGTAATTTTTTCAATCTAACCAATGCTTCTACGTAGTAATAATCCGCATAATTGATTGATGCATCTATCTCAGAACCAGCAGGATGGTGACCTGTTGAATGCGACAGAAAAGCAGAATTGCTATCTCTACTTTGGTAACGTTCGGAAGATAATTCGATAATCATTTTTTCAGTTAAGTTTATATATCTTTTCCCTTTTTCACCGCCTACATATCCACCTAATTCAAGTAATGCTGAAGCTGTAACTGCAGCCGCTGAAGCATCTCTTGGAGCATTTGGAATATCAGGAGCAGAAAAGTCCCAAAATGGTATTAAATCTTCTGGCAAACGGCTCAAATATACATCTGATACCTGTTGCGCAAATTTCAAATATTTTTCATCACTCGTCATTCTATACATCATTGTGTAGCCATAAATAGCCCAAGATTGCCCCCTTGCCCACATAGAATCATCTGCATAACCCTGATGTGTCACTCCTTTAATTTTCTGACCATTTTCACGGTCGTAAATCACTACATGATAAGAAGTAAAATCGTCTCTGAAATGATTTTCCATAGTCACATCCGCATGGTTTACAGCAACTTCTCTAAATGCTGCATCTCCACCGTTTTGTGCACTCCAAAGCAACATTTCTAAGTTCATCATATTATCCATGATGGTATTATGCTGAGGCCATTCCATATTTGGAACATCTCTGGGCCAGCTTAAAATGGTACCCACATTTGGGTTATACAAAGTGATCAACTGCTTGGAAGAGTTCATGATTAAATCCTTATACTCCTCATTTCCAGTGAGTCTGTATCCATTTCCAAAACTGCAAAACATCTGAAAACCAATATCATGATCTAGTGGAGGTCGTGTGGCTAAAGGTGAAAGGAAACGGCTGTACTTATCTGCCGCTGTCAACCATTTTTTATCTTTAGAATATTCATAAAGATACCATAGTGTGCCTGGAAAAAATCCACTTGTCCAATCTTCTACAGGCACATAGCGCCATTCTTTACTTCCTTTGTTAATGGTTCTTGGAAAAAGAGAATCAGCAGGCACTAAGGCTAATGTTTTTTCGGCCTGAGCCAAACAATAATCCAGTTGTGCATCTATGTTGAAACTATCTGAATTCTTAGCCACTGTATCGTTTTGGCTTTGAGGCTGTCCACACCCAAAAACAAGACTGATTATCAGCAAATTGAAAGAATACAGAGTAATATATGATTTGAAGTTTTTCATCAAATTTTGATTAAAAAGTGGTAGATTAGTTTTTAAAAATTCAGTCACGTTATATTTTATTGATCTCGATGCTTACTGGGTTTTTCACTCGCTCCATAAAAGTATGTAAGTACTGATTCCATTCATCTTCAGATGCAAATTGCTTACTTTTCTCCCATCCAAAACCGGCGTAATAATCAATTTCTGATTGATTTGGAGTGGCAAGCACCAATAGATGACTGGCATCTTTATGATCGGATACTTTCTCAAAACCTTTATCTAACTGACTCGGCATCACAACACCTAACCCTAAGTTTACATCATCAATTTTTTCCCAGTAGCTGTATATACCTTTTGAATTATCAATCAAAACCTCTCCTTTATTATCATGCAATGTAATACCTACAGCAACCTGAGGTACAGCACCTTCCGTAGTGAATTTTGAATGAAAATGACATAAGTTACTCCCAAGATCTAAACTGATAATTTTCTCTTCCGCTATTTGCTGTCCGTTCACTTCCCAAGGAGCATAACTCAATTGAAAAACAGTACGAATAGGCCCTTCTGAAATGGTTTTGTATGAAGTAAAATTCTTTGATGTGTAAAGAGAATCATCCACCCAAAATCCAATACCACCGATACCTCTACTAGGACCTACATGATAAGGATCGTAACCTTCACCAGTATCAATATGATAAGCACCTTCTTTTTCAGAGTTATTCTTATACCATTTATCAATAATTGGATAGTCTACTTTCTTCAGCCAAGCATCGATTCCGCTTGTCAACGTACCACCATACTCATTCGCTTCAGCTCTTCTCTGAGCATCAGGACCAAAAGTTCTTAATGCCACCCTGTCATTTTCCCAAGCGTAATCGTCAGTTCTCTCTGGAACAAACCTTGAATACGTCGTTTTTTGTGAAGAAGGTTGTGCCTCACCCGACTTCAATGGGCGAACAACAAGTGATAATTTAGAATTTGATTTTATGTCAATTTGAAACAACCACTGATTCATCACTTTATCATCATTCAGGTCAATCCATTGGTTGATTAACAACTCTCCTGTTTCAGTATTTTCAATGGCTAAATTTTCATAACCATATTTCTTAATCAGTTCTTCAAAAGGTTGAACATCAAGTTCAATGGTCTCATTTATACGGTCAACTAAAATTGTATTATTAATAGAAATCACTAATGTATCGTTATTTTTTGAACAACTAAATAAAAGCTGCATCAATAACATCACACTACAAAGCCTATAGAATAGAGTAGATTTTTGTTTCATAGTTCCTTTAGATAAATAGTAATAACATTTAAGTACTTGAAAAAAGTTATGGAACTTTTTTAATGAAGAATGATGAATGAAGAAAAATGTTTCTTGTTCTGGCATATAAGCCTGTCTTTATGACGGAAACCGTTGCAGAGATGTTGTATTGCAATGTTCATATGGACCATAATACTGATCACCTTTTCTTCATTCTTAACTCTTCATTCAAAAAGTCCCTTTTCTTCTGTCCTCGTAGTTAGTAGAAATACAAAGCATAATTTAAATTGATGACCTATTTCGAAATAGATCTCAATATATATTTTGCATTTCGATTTATCATTATCATCACATGATAATTCACAAAAATGTAATAACGTATATTAAATATACATCATTAAAAGCACTTTTGTACATTAAAGCCCAGAAGGGTAGTTTTTATTTATACTAAAATGAAAAGGCATAGAGAGTCCATGATTAAAAAGGAAGAAAATTTTCAATCGGACTTACTGGAGTAATTAGTTAAACAAATTACAATGTTAAACTTACTCTCAAAAAACAGATTTTCATTTTAGGACAAAATACATGGAAAGAAGAATTCAGGTATTTCGTAGACCCATGACTTCTAGTCATGGTGCACGATATTTTAACCTTTTTCTTTTATCCTGTGAATATTTAAAAAACGATAATAATTATAATATCAACATCTGCTCATATAAAGAATTCATCTTTGGAATGATAGCAGTAATGTAAATATTTTATTGATTCATTTTTTTTAAGTTCAAATACGTAGTTCATTTTGTAGTTAAATAGATTAAGATCTACAGATACTTTAGTTGTAATTCTTTCCTTTATTTCTATTGGAATAGCTTTCCAATATTCAAACACTTTCACTATGAGATAATCATGGAGGCTCCCTTTTGTTCTAGGACACAACTGAAGATGCCTTTTGTAATGATTGATCTTTTTAGTGAGACTTTATATTGTAATTCAACAATCTTCAAATTCAATGAAGACGCTTTACCGATTTTGTAATTTCTTATTTATTACCCATCATTCCATTTAGCTCGGGTGGTATTCTAGTTGTTCAAAAAACGACGCCTACGCAATCGATTGCATCATCTTTTATAACTTAAGAGTTTTGTTTCTCTTTATACTATAAATATAAGCAGTATAAACCGTATTATGCAAATTTTTTTTAGATATTTTGAATAAAAAATACAATCGATTGTTTTTATTGGTTTTTTTTGTGTTAATTGGTATTGAGTTCTGTTATACAGTGGTTTATTTAGATATAAAAACACAAATAACAAAATTCACAATTACTTGATTATCTGATACATAACTAGTTATCCAGTTGACAAAAAGTATCAACTTTATAATTATTACGAAATGAAACTTCTTCAATCCACTTTTCAAAAAGAAAATTATACTCCTCATAGGAAAAAAATAAAGCCTATTTAAAGTATGAAAAAGTAGTTTGGAACATTAAAAATTAATGAATGAAATAAAAGCAAATCTTCAACCTCAAATGTTCTTCACAAGAATTATGTCAATACAGCAAATTTGAATCAAAAATGTTCGTGTTTTCCCCATAAATCAGTGAAAAACTATTTGAATATAACGTGATTTCTACTACCGCTTGCACGTACTTTGTATAAACCAATTGAAAACAACATCACAAAACGTGTATAATCCTGATATTCAATATAAGACAGTGAACACCTGCTTTAATTTTTATGGTAATCAAGTAAAATGATCAAAGTATTGAATTGAAAATAGTTTATGAATGGAAATTAAAAAAGCAACCACAATCCATGACATCGCTAAAGCATTAAATCTCAACAGTTCAACAATTTCTAGGGCTTTAAATAATCACCCCCGTGTTTCTCAAACCACAAGGGATAAGGTGAAGGCAAAAGCTTCGGAATTAAATTATCAGCCCAATAATCTGGCGGCTAATTTGAGAACGAATAAAAGCAATACGATAGGTGTAGTGATCCCTTTTCTCTCAAGGTATTTTTTCTCTACAGCAATTGCCGGAATAGAAGATGTTGCTCAAGCTTATGGCTACAATGTGATTATTACACAAACAAAAGACATTACTGAAAAGGAAAAGGAAAGTATCAATACGCTTCTGAAAAGCCGGGTGGAGGGGATATTGATTTCTCCTGCGATGTATAATGATGATATTGAGCACATTGAAAAAGCAATCAATCAGCAAATCCCTATTTTTTGTTTTGACCGATATGCTGAGGGTTTTCAAACGACGCGCGTTATCATGGATGATCGAAAAACGGCCCTTCTGATGTGTAATCACCTTATTCAGCAAGGGGCTAAAAAGATCACCGTATTATCTGGATATAAAACAGCTTCAATTTACAGCAACCGACAAAAAGGTATCATTGACAGTTATATCAAACATGACATAGACTTGAAGCATCTGAATATCAAAGAGATGGAATTGGACACACATAAAGCCTATTGCTATGTGAAAGATTTGGTCGAAAAGGGTAATGTTCCTGACGCCATTTATGCTCTTAATGATATGACTGCTTTTGGGGCAATTAAAGCACTCAATGAAACGAAACTTTCTGTCCCAAAAGATGTGCTAGTGGTGGGTTTTAGTAACGAACCTCTTTCTGAACTTTTCACGCCTTCACTCACTACTGTCAATCAACCTGCTTATGAAATGGGGAAATTGGTGGCGAAAAAGCTTATTCTGCATTTAGAGGATAATGAAGAATTACTGACTAGTGAAACTTCAATTCTAAAAAGTGAATTGATTATTAGGGAATCTTCGTTGAGGAGAAGAAAGAAAGTTTAAAGACAATAAGTAGTAACACAAAACAATCATCGCCAACACTTTAATCTATTAATTAAGTGTTGGCGATGATTGTTTTTTATGTCAATTGCAATTTATTCTCCCCTTGATTTCTCTAATCCTCCAAAAGACGATAAACCTTAAAATTGTCCAGTGTCATATGATTATGTACTGTTCTTAAGCCAAAATGTCCTTCTTTGTAAGGGTGCTGATCTTGGTAATTGAAAATCAATGAGTCATTTCTGTAGTATTGAACGAGATCATTGTAGGCGATCAGTCTGATTTTTTTGGTGGTGTTGGGAGTGATTAGAAATTCAGGATCCGTTAGATCATGTTCTGGTAGAAGTGGCTTTTCACCATTACCGGTGTATCTACGGAAACGTGTTTTCTTGTTGTAGTGCCCGCCCATACCCACATAATAGAGGCTTAAGGAGTCGTAATTTGGAAAACGACCGCTTCTGAATTCTGATTTTGCGAACAGATTTGTAGGGTTTTCACTGTCAGTGGCCATCCAAAAACAATTCAAATCAGAAGCTCTGTCAAATTCACCTCCTTTTTTGATGACATGTGCATCATATTCAATCATTATTGGCCCTTGAAGTTTTTCTTTAAACCAAACGGTACAGCCTCCGGCATCATTTACTTCCAATTTTCCATCTTTATGATAGACTTCTCCCCCTGACATCTGCTCTGCTTTCCAGTTATCAATTCCTTTTTCAAAATCATCACTGTAAATCAGTTTTGCTTTTACCGTTGTGGTGTCATTTAATTTTAGCGTACGCACTTCATTGGAGTGGCAACCCATCATTGTGACGGCCAAAAGGCTCCATAAAATCTTCTTTTTTTTCATCTTTCTATTCTGCTAAAACTGCATCTTCGTTTACTGTCTCAGAGGACGCTTTTTGTTTTATTTTGATGGTAAATGAAGCCATCAATAAGTAAGCCGCACTTCCTAGGATAATAATTACAGCACCCATTTGTGAGTGCATCGCATCTGATAATAGTCCCATGGCAAATGGAATAATTGCTCCTCCAAATACGCCTGTGATCATTAAACCTGAGATTTCATTGGCTTTATCGGGGTGGACTTGCATGGCCATACCGAAAATAATGGCGAAGATATTGGCGATGAAAAACCCGATTAGACCGTATAAGGCGAAGATGCCGATCTTTGTTTCTACAAACAGTAAAGCTACAATACCGGCTACTGCAATCACCATACTTATTTTAAAGAATTTGGCTGGCGAAAGCTTTGCTAAAATGAATGCACCCATGAATGCACCTAATGTACGAAGTGCAAAATATACGCTTGGACCGTATCCTGCTTCAATGGAAGTGAGTCCACAACGCTCCATCAGAATTTTGGGAGCGGCGGTATTGATTCCTACATCTACACCCACCACAAACAGAATCCCTAAGAATAAAAGCGCAATTGTTTTATCTTTTAAGAGACCTAAAACCTGTCCAAATGAACTTGCTTTTTCTGTACTGATTGTTTCTTCAATAGGTGCGAAGTATAGCCAAATTGTTGAAACCAAAGTGATGACTGCATAAATAGGGAAAATGTATTGCCAATTATTAAAATAGCTTGCTGCAAATGCCGCAATAAAAGGTGCCGTAAAAGATGAAATTGCCTTTACAAATTGTCCTGCAGTTAAACTACTTGTCAGTTGGTCTCCGCTCACTACATTCGATAAAAGAGGATTTAGTGAAACTTGCAGGATGGTATTGGCAATACCTAATAGGGCAAATGCAACCAAAGCCATTTCAAAAGAATACTCAATCAGCGGTATAAACATTGCAAATACCGTAATGATATTACTGAGTAAAACTGTCTTCTTCCTTCCAATTTTTGTCATCAATATTCCCGTAGGAATAGAGAAAATCAAAAACATAGAAAATAGGGCTACTGGAATTAAGTTGGAAAGTGTATCTTGGTAATCTTTGCTGTAATCTACCAGTAAATCTTCTTTGACATGTGCTACGGTAATGCCTACTACATCACAGAAACCCATTACAAAAAAGCCAAACAATACTGGTAATACAGTTGATGTTACTTTGCTATTCATAATTGTGTTGTTTGAAGTAATAAAAACTGAATGCATTGTAAACTTTCAATTTCTACAAGCTTTTTATGATCTACTTTCAAGGCTGGGGAAGCACTACTAAACTAATCGGGTAGAAAGTTCATTGTTGCTAATGTTAGATCATCAGAAATCTCACAATTTTAAAAAACTTAGCTAATTGAAAACTGCGTTTACAATGTACTGACTACTTCTGAGTACCAAGACATCATCCGCAATGTCTCTTTTCTCTCTTCAAAATAATTGTGTATCACTATTAAACAAGATTGCGAACGATGACCTTGGTACTCAGAAGCTCAGTTGGATATAAGTATTAGAAAAAAAGTTATTGAACTTTTTTAATGAAGAATTAAGAATGTAGAATTATGGTTCGTAAAATGGTTTTTATGGTGGTTATTAAGCCACATCAAGAACCATAATTCTTCATTCTTCCCTCTTAATTCTTCATTCAATTCTACAGTGGTTGTTCTTGGTCTAAAACAATTTTAACGACTGAAACAAACTTATTGGTAGGTTGAGATGGTAACTGAAGTGCCCCTTCTACCCACTCTACATTTGAACCTGAAGATGCTAACAGTGTAGCACTTTTCACTTTTACTTTTTCGTTTAATGGAAGTTTGCCGTCTTCTGGCCAATCAAAAACGTGAGCATAAACTACATTTCCTTTTGAGGTATAAACACCCCATTCTGGTTTTTCAAATGGACTTGCTTTTGCTCCGTAAATGGCTTCTTCATTCTCCTTCATCCACTCTCCCATTGTGTTCAAACGAACTACGCTTTCTTCAGGAACATTACCTAGACCATCAGGGCCAATATTCAACAAGAAGTTACCGCCTTTTGATACGATGTCTACTAAACTTTGGATCAATAATGTATCGCTTTTCCAGTTCAAATCAGAAGGTTTATAGCCCCAAGAACCGTTCATGGTGAAACATGCTTCCCAATCTTCATCGATACCTGTTGCCGGAACTTCTTTCTCTGGCGTACCAAAATCACCTACAAAATTTCCTTCCACATTGAAACCCGCCATACCGTTACGTCCTTTATCCACTCTGTTGTTGACAATTGTGTTGGGTTGTAAATCTAGAATGTAGTCATACATTTCTTTACCCATTTCTGTAGTATAATCAGCAATCCATTCTCCATCAAACCATATGACGCCAATGTCTCCATAATTGCTTAAAAGTTCTCCAACTTGTGGTTTCAGATAGTTTTTAAAATACTTCGGAAATTCAGGATTTGATTTTGTCTGATCTTTTTGCCCAATGTTGTAATCAGGGTAAAAAACAGATTGTGCTTGAGGGTGATGCCAGTCCGTGATAGAGTGATACAGACAGAAAACAATACCTTGCTTTTTACATTCCTCGGCCATTTCTCTGATAATATCTCGCTTGAATGGTGAAGTATCCATGATATCATATTCAGTTACTTTTGAATCCCATAAACAGAAACCATCATGGTGTTTTGAGGTCAATACAATATATTTCATGCCTGCGTTTTTAGCTAATGAAACCCATTTTTCAGCATTGAAATCCACTGGGTTAAAACTTCGTGGGTACTTTTCATATTCCTCAATCGTCATATCTAATTTATCCATCACCCATTCGGCACCGCCCCAGCAGATCGAATCTTGGTATTCTCCACCAAGCATAGAGTAAGCACCCCAGTGGATAAACATGCCAAAACGGGCATCTCTCCACCATTCCATACGTTCATCATCGGTTAGTTTCACTTCTTCTGTTTTTTTGACAGAATTACATGCAAAGCCTAAAAGCATTGTAGCTAAGCAGATCAGTTTCGTGTATTTTCTCATTGTCTGTTTCTTATAGTTCTATATTGTATCCAGCAGGGTATTCCTGTTGATGTTCTCCTTTGATGGTAATAATCACCTCATCATTTGACGAGTAATAGTATTGTCCTTTTTCAAAACGCAGTTCAGCCGACACATCATTCCCATTTTTTGAGGCGATGGTATAATCGTTGAGTGTTAAGCGCTTTCCTTTTCCTAAGTAGAGGTAATCGAGCTGATTGTCTTTGAATGATGTCACTCCAAAAATGCCATTAAACTCCACTCCGTTTTGTAGTTTATGTGATTCGTTATCAGTAGAGGAAATAATATTTTGAATTAAACCTTTCTTGGATTCTACTTGTAATGCTGTGATCTCACTTTTATTTTTCTCTAAAGAAGAGACATTTACCAAAGAAGATTCTCCTTCAAAATAAGATTCAAAAACGGCTACAAATGGATCTTTCAGTGCATTGCTGTTTTGTCTCACAATCAAAGTTGGTGTTCCTTCAGGACTGCTATTGACAGCCTGAGGTGTGATATCATTTCTCAACGTAACTGCAGGTGCTTCCACTTGGAAAAGTGATCGGTTATTTTGACCTACCATCCACATATCTGTCACTAGGCTTGGCGATACCGCATTGATGGTCCATCGAGCTTTAAAATCCTGTTCCCAGTTTGCTTTCTTTGGATTCTTGAAATATGTATAACCTTTGTGATAAGTTGGTCCTAAACTGTTAACCGCTGTGGTTGAAATGCTTTTATCATCTGCAGTGTACAATTGAAAATCATTTCCAAGGTTGTGATAGAGGTAATCATTTTCATCTAAATCAGAACGGAAAATATCGACATAATACCCTGCATTTTCTGAAGTTCTGATCATGGCAACTAAACGTCTTTTCTCAGAGGCAGAAATATCTGTAAAAGAACAGTTTTTTGAAGTCACTTTAGTATTGTAAAAACCGTTATCTCCAATTTCAGGATCAATTCCATTCACTACAATTTCCCCTTTTGAATAACCTGGAAGTACGGTATTCGACCCCGTTGCCCCACTGAAGTATTTGAAATCTTCCGTCCAGTATGACTCATAAGCGGAAGATTTTGGTGAAATCGCCCATCCTTTTGAGTATAACTGCATTGCTAATCCATTGGCAGAAAGGTGGGCTCCTTTATCTCCACCGTACAGTGTAAACATCATTGCATTGTCAGCATCGTTGCCATTTTTTTGAATGACATGACGGTGACGTTCTGAATATACTGATTCTTTGAACGGAAGTTTTCCTTCCACATTTGAAAGAGGTTGATACAAAGAGATACCTTTCCAATCAAAATTATCACGCTGGTGCTGTCCTAAATCCACACCTTTCTGTATGATCGCCGCCATTTGTGATGCTCCCTCCTGATTTCCTTCTTTCACATAATACGCCATCACATCTTCAAAAATGTCGTATCCAAATGGACCGCCTCTCATATCTCCAAATACAACTAAATTACCTCTTGCGTCTAACCAATTCAGATTGGCTAAAACAGCCTTCAAAATCATGGGGTTGTTGCCCATTGTATTGATGTTGTTATTGTAAAGCTTTAAGCCCATATCAAAAACCGTTGGGATCATTCCAGATGCGTAACCTGGTGACTCAGGCCAAAGTCCCGTTTTTTCATCCCAAACCTTCATAATATCTGGCAATGCGGCGTGATAATCTGTCGTGATTTCTGTGTAGTACGGAATGTAATAATCCTTTCCTTTTCCATCTTTATAGAAATCATTCGGCTCCAATACCAACATACTGTTCAAGATATTTTTAAAGCCATTGACATTCCAATTTCCTCTTTTGCCTCCTCTGATCAAACCTAAATCGATATAACGCTTGAATACAACGCCCGACACTTCCACTACACTTTTGTTGATTTCTTTTAAATGCTCATGTGGATGATCTTGAAGATAGTAATACAGAAAATCGTAAATGACTGCCGCACTGACTTGTGTATTATCATGAATTTGCTCTACGTCATAATAACCTAAAATTCCTCCCGGTTCATATCCTCCAGGTCCTTTCGTTGCTTTGTTAGGGTCCAAAGGCGGTTCCATGTAGTAAGTTCCTAAAATCCACGTCCAATAGATATCTGCTGCAAACTTTGCGTACTTATCGTCTTTTGTCAACCAATAAAGAAAAGCCGCTTCCTCCCCTAATTTTAAAATGTCAAGGTTATTGTATCGAATCATATGACCTGATTTTTTGTAAGGCACTTTTACATATGATTTATCACTGCTTGAACGGTCTATACCTAGCATATCGCCCGATTCGCTATAAGGAATTCGATTTTCCAAAGGGACATTGATATAATTATTCCATCTACGCATGCCAGGAAAACGAACCGTGGGTACGGGTGCATTGCCAGTGCCATAATCCCAGTCTTGATTTTTATTGATGTAGCACTGTGTAAAACGTTCGCCCTCTTTCCAGTACATAGAAAGGCGTGATGTGATCCATTCCGGATCATTCATATGACGAAGTACATAGGGTGTAATTCTATTGCTAATTTTTTGATACGATTGCTTTGCCCAATCCTGTTCCTCTATCTTCTTTAGAACTTCTGTTCTGTCATTTTCCTTCACATAAATTGTAGGATGATTGACAGGCGATTCTTTACAGGAGACAAAGATATTCAGTAAGATCAATAGGGGGAATATGATGTAATTAGATTTTCTCATTGATGTAGAAGTGTTTCTGAAAACTGTAGATTTTTATCCTATACTTTTGATGAATTTTGGTGGTGAACCAGCACCTGAAACAGGTGCTGGCTTTACTTTTTCACTATTTATTGCACAAATACTTTTGAGACATGATTTCCAACTACCACTAAGTAGATACCTCTTGCCATTGTTGTAGCGTAAGCACCTGATGTTGCAGTAAGGTTTTTAATTTGTCTGCCTTCTAGATCATAGATTGCGATTTGCTCTCCTCCTTTCAAGTTGTTTACTTGAATCGTTCCTACTGAAGCGATTACTTTGAAGTATTCTTGCGCTACATCAATAGAACTAACAATAGAAACTTTAAAGTTGATCACATACTCTTCTGTATTACCCGCCTCAGCAGTAACCGTTACAGTATGTGACAACTCTCCTTCTGAAAGAATAATTTCACCTAAACCGCTTACATCAGCATCAATATCACTTGCCGTTGCTCCGATCACCATCGTAGAAATTTCAGTTAAAACCACCTCATATGATTTCACTGATTTATCAAAACCTGCAATTGTTTCTCCATTGATTTGTAAATCGGATAATGTAGCATCTTCTGACTTCAAGACTGTGAAGTTGATCGAATATTCCATTGTATTACCAGCCTCAGCAGTCACTACTATGCTGTGAGACACTTCGTATGCGTCTAAAGCGATTGTTCCTATACCATTTACCATTGCGTCAGCATCTGTGGCTGTAGTGGCAATTTCTACGCTTGATGTCTTCGCGGCTAAAGTCACATCATAAGTTTGAGTAGCTGCGTCAAATCCTGTTACTGTTGCTCCATCGATTTGTAAATCTGATAAAGTCGCAACTTCTGATTTCAAGACTGTGAAGTTGATCGTATATTCCATTGTATTACCAGCCTCAGCAGTCACTACAACGCTGTGAGATACCGCATACGCGTCTAAAGTGATTGTTCCTACACCATCTATCATTGCATCGGCATCCGTAGCTGTAGCGGCAATCTCCACGCTTGATGTCTTCGCTGGCAAGGTCACATCATAAGTTTGAGTAGCCGCATCGAAACCTGTTACTGTTGCTCCATCAATTTGTAAATCGGATAAAGTAGCTACCTCTGATTTCAAGACCGTGAAGTTGATTGTATATTCCATTGTATTACCAGACTCAGCAGTCACTACAACGCTGTGAGACACCTCATACGCGTCTAAAGCGATTGTTCCTACACCATCTATCATTGCGTCGGCATCCGTGGCTGTAGCAGCAATATCTACGCTTGTCGTTTTCGCCGGTAAGGTCACATCATAAGTTTGAGTAGCCGCATCAAAACCTGTCACTGTTGCCCCATCGATTTGTAGATCAGATAACGTGGCAACTTCTGATTTTAAAACAATGAAATTGATAACGTAATCTTTCTTATTTCCAGCTTCCGCTTCTACAGTAATTACATGTTCCGTTTCATACTCCGTCAAAGTAACTTCTCCAACTCCCTCAAGAATTTCACTTGCATTATCCGCTAATGTTGCACCCACTACCACTGAAGTTGTTTTAGCAGGAAGTGTTACATCGTAGTTCAATACCATTGGATCAAAATTCTCTACCGTAACGTTGTTGACTTGTAAATCTGATAAGTTGGTATTAACAGACAGAGCAATTTTAGTGAAGTTGATTGTGTATGTTTTCTCATCACCGTTTTCTGCTGATACTACGATTTCATGCTGCTTTTGGTCCGAATCAATAGCAATTGCTCCTAAACCACTTGTGATGGTAGCTTTAGCGTTATTGGTCTCAGCAGTGATGTTTACTGATGTAGTTTCATTAGACAATAAAACATCATAAGTAAATGTGGCAGGATCGAAATCGTAAACTGATACATCATCAATTTTGATATCACTTAAAGTAGCATCTGCTGATTTTTCGGCTTTTAAGAATTTAAATCCATAAATATTGGCAGCATTAGTGGTTGAAGCAAGACAGTATACTCTAACTATTGCAGGAGTATTAGCTTTCAGTGCAATTGGTGCATTGATAAATCTGTCGTCTGCAGGTGTCCAATCTCCATCTACGCCCACAAATGGAACGTTGTATGATTTTGAAGGATCTAATTCCCAATCTGTTCCCATTTCATAAGTTGAAACATTCAGGTAACTATCTGGTGTGTCAAATCCATTTGTACATTGAATATTAAAGCTGAATTCCGCATCAACTGGAGAGTAAACATAATACTCTATAAACGTCTTATTTTTTGTCTCATTCACTCTGCCAGGAATCACATTCAACCCCTCATAATGATAAACATCTTCTTGAATATCCAAGGCTTTATCAACTGCAACTTGGATTGGAGTCACGAAGTTGATTGTATATTCTTTTCTAGTTCCTGATTCTGCAGTAACCACAATAGTAGTACTCGTATTTCCTTCATTGATCATGAAATCATCACTTAATCCTTCTACACCTTGAGCAGCCGCATCGTTAGCAGTACCTCCAATCTTCACAGAACTTGTATTCATTGGCAATACGACTCTATATGAAATCTTTTCAGGATCAAAACCTTCAATCTCCACATCATTAACTGTTAGAGTAGATAATGTAGCATCTGTTGAACCAACGTTTTCTTCAAATGAAATTCCATAAATATTGGCTGCATTTCCTGTTGTTGTTACACAATAAAGTCTTAAAACTACTGGTGTATTGGCTGTTAACATCACTGGAATGTTCACGTTTCTATCATCTGCTTGAGTCCAATCTCCTTCAACTCCTACAAATGGAACGTTATATGATTTCGCAGGATCTAAAGTCCATTCTCCACCTAGTTCATAAGTCGATACATTCAGATAACTATCAGGCGTGTCGTAACCGTTGGTACAGTTCACCTTCATTGTAACATTTAAGTCAGTCGCTGAATACACATAATATTCAATGTAAGTACCGTTTTTCGTTGAATTCAATCTACCTGGAATGACATTCATACCTTTGTAGTAATAAGCATCTTCTTGCATGTCCAATGCTTTGTTGTTGACAATTTCAATTGGAGTAACAAAATCAACTGTATATGTTTTCTTAGCTCCTGATTCTGCTGTCACAACAATGCTTGCTGTAGTTTTTCCTTCAGAGATTGTCAAATTATCACTTAATCCCTCAATACCTTGTGCTGCTGCGTCATTAGCTACAGCTCCTAATTTTACAGAAGTAGTGTTGAAAGGAAGTGCCACTGTGTACTGAATTACATCAGGATTAAAACCTTCAATTTCAACATCATTGACCGTCAAAGTACTTAAAGTTGCATCTGTAGATACACCTTCCGCTGGTGCTTCTGTAAAACTCAATTCAAAAATATCGGCCGCATTGTTCTGATCTGTGATACCGTATATTCTTAAAACACTTACTTCGTTGGCATTAAAACTTAAAATGCCCTCAATGAATCTATCATCAAATCTACCCCAGCTTGTAAAAGGAATATTGTAAGATAATTCTTCATTTAGTGTCCAATCACTCCCTAATGGGTAAGTAGAAATATTTAAAAAGCTGTTTGGTGTATCATAACCATTAGAACAGATTAGTTTTAATTGTATGTCTTGATCCGTTGCTGAATAAACATAATATTCGATATAATCTCCATTTTGGATATTATTGAGTTTTGAGTCATTACCCGCAATTCCACTGTTATGGTAGGCGTCAGAAAAACCATTTATGGTTGCACCTACAGTTACTTCAATTGGTTTGAAGAAGTTAAGAACATACTCTTGTTGTGTATCACTTTCTGAAGTCACAGTGATGGTCACTGGTGTAACATTATCAGTAATGGTCACCTCTCCAGTTCCTGCAACAGACTTTGCGTTTGCATCATTTGCTTCAGCAGCAATCTCAATTGTTGATGCACCTATTGGCAATGGAACATCATAAGAAGTTACCGCAGGATCAAAACCCTCAAGAGCTGTTCCATCAATTGTCAAACTTTTTAGTGTTGCATCTACTGAACCCGTTGACTCTTCAAATGAGATACCGTGAATATTACAGATCCAATCGTTAGCAACTGTATTAACATAGTTAATTCTAACTGTATACACTTCGTCAGCCTCTAGTGTCAATGGAAAATAATAAGGGTTTTGGTGCGCCCAGTTATTTGTATTAAGGATAGATTGTGTTTCGCCTAAACCTTCTGCAGGCCATGTTTCTGATGTTGTTTTATAAGCACCAACATTTAGCTGTGCATTATCTTTTTCTGTACCAGCTAAAATAACTACCAAAAAATCACCTCCAGCAGTAGATTTAACTTGGTATTCTACATAAGCCCCTGGTTTTGAAGCTTCAATTTGAGTATCTGATATTTGTAAGTCTTGTCCACTATCAGAAGCTTTTGTTGCAATAAGATGCTCAAGGAATAAAAATTCTGTTGTCGCATCTCCGTCAATAGTAGGTACCGCTCTTACTTTTTCAGCAACCACTTGTCCTACGGATTGAGAACAAATGATGGATGAAAGCATCATAATACCAAGTATCAATTTTGTAAATAGATATTTCATAAGTAATATGTTAGTAAAAAAATTATATGTAACACTCATTAAAAAATGAGTTCAAAAGTTTCATTTCAATTCTGGCTATTAATCATTGCCGATAGTATTTATTACAATTGAGGAAGGTATTCCACCTCTACATAGTAAGCACCTAATTCTGAGTTGTCTTCTAGAATAAATTTAGTGTCGAGTTTTGCAGTTCCTTTCTCTAATCTTACCTGAAAATCAACAGACTGTGCTAAGGTATTTACTTCTTTCTCTTCTTCTATGTGTTGTATTTTTATGCTTGCCTTTTTGATGGCTAAAGACTTCCCTTTTTTGCTTGCAGTAACACTTGTACCTGCCAATGCTGGTCGACGAGCCACAGATGCTCCTAATGCTAAATTGGTTTCTTTGGGCCAACGACGAAGTTTGATATTATAAACTCCAGATTGTACCACCTTCACCGACCAATAACCGTTGTCTCTATAACCTGTTCGGATATGGTCTTGCTTCCATGGACTTACTTTTTCAGTGTGCCAATCATGGCAATGTAATGTGGTAGGATTTTCTTCTTTTGCACCTAAATGAATATAAGGTTCATCTGCAAATGTAGGGGCTAATTCCTCCCACCATTCAGCATACGCTTCTTTTAAGGTTTTCATCTTTGAAGGATGCTGTGCTGCAATGTTATTTCTTTGTTCAGGATCTGATTTCAAATCATATAACTCTTCTCCATTGACTAGCCTCCAATTATCCTGCATCAAGGTTGTATTTAACCAAGGCTGAGGCACCTCTGTTCTTTGCCCGTCTACAATGACAATTCTATCTTTATTCCATTTTTTTGAATTCTTCTTTTTCAATAATGACACAAGACTTTTTCCATCAAATTGAAGAGGTTTTGATTGCTTTAAATCACATAACTCTATAAGAGTCGGAAATAAATCATAATGAGCCGTAAGAGCATCAATATCTCTTCCTTTATTGATATTTCCTTTGTTCCAATGAATAAATAACGGCACTCTATGCCCTCCTTCATAAATACTGGCTTTGATACCACGCATTCCGTCATTAAAACCTTTCACTACAAATCCGTTGAAACGGTGACCTTCTACTTTTGCTCCTGCTGCAGTACCATTATCTGTAGTGAAAATGATGATGGTATTGTCCAAAATATCTTTCTCTTTTAGAAATGTCATCAGACTACCTATATTCTCGTCCACGTTGGTGATCATTCCATAAAAGTTCGGGTTCGGTATCGCTTTATTGTCCTTATAAGGGGCTGAATATTTATCAGCTACAAAATAAGGAGAGTGTGCGGCATTGGTTGGGATATAACAGAAGAACGGCTCATTTCCCTTTTGATCAATAAACTTTTTCGCATTCTCAAACCATACATCTGTGCAGTATCCTTCAAACTGTTTTGGTTCTCCATTGTGGTGGTAAACATCATCGAAATAATCATTATCAAAGTAGTCCATCGTTTGTCCGATGCCACCGCCATGATGTACTAACACCTCTTCAAAACCTTTATCCTGAGGTCTGAATGGGTAATTATCACCTAAATGCCATTTCCCAAAGATTCCTGTTCTGTAACCATTTTCTTTGAAAGTCTGTGCCATTAAAGTTTCACGCTCTAAAATCAAAGACCTTCCGTTAACAGTGTGCCATACGCCAGCTCTATCACAATGTCTTCCAGAAAGCAAAGAAGCACGTGTAGGGGCACAAGTAGGACTCACATGAAAGTCTGTAAAGCGTGAACTTTCTGTATATAACTGATCTATATGTGGTGTTTTTATGTAAGGATTTCCCAATGCTCCAATGTCTCCATATCCTTGATCATCAACCAAAATTAGGATCACATTGGGCTTATCTTGAGCAAAACAATCCGCTACCTGTACAAAAAACAATATGATAAAAATCCATTTCATAAACATTGATTTAATAGTTGATTTAATTTTTTAAAGTACCAACACCCAAAGGATGCTGGCTCTTTTCACTTTTTAATTTTAACTCAAAATTAATTGAGTCATTTTGTCTATTATTTTAGTCCACATCGTGAAATTTTGAGGTATAAAAAAATCGAAACTTTATTAGAGCATGTTTGGAAAATATATTTTAGAAGTGAAAATTTTCCATTTTAGGTTGTGAGGAAATTAATTTCAGAAAAAATAGTGGTTCTATAGTTGATGAAATTAATAAACTCACGTTCTGAAAGAGGGAATTTTCACTAAAATAGATATTTCAAGTATGCTCTTAGTCAATCTGTTGAATAAGCACCAAACTCCAAGGACTTAATTCTCTTGAAATAGAGATTTCACCCTTCTTATTCGCTCTTAGTATCTCAGTATCTAAAGCTTCCGCTATTTTCTTCATGGTCTTAATTTGTTCACGAGTGGGTGGTTCTGGTTTCCCAATTTTCTCCCAAAAATCGTAGATGTTTCCGTGGTCTTGATCAAGGGTTTCCATTTTAAACATGGCCCCCGGTTTCAAGCCTTTCAGCGTAAAATCAAGCTGTTTTGATTCTCCCATTTTTTCAAGCTTCTTGAATGTATTGATGCTTGAGGGTACTGCTTCTAAGTGATCATCAGGATAATTATACGCTAACCCTACAACCTTCCCGTTACCTGATTTTTTGGTCATAAATAAATAGTTGTTCTCAAAAAGTTTTTCATCTCCTAATTGATGTAACATCTTGTAGGCATGAAAACTTGGCTTTACTAAACCTTGGTAATTGATCATACCAAACCCTCCATGAAAAATGCTTGACGCACCGCCTTTTTCTTCAAAAATATCCGTGAACGTCCAAAATGCTAAGGAGTTTGTAAGTCCGATACATTCTAAATTAGTCTTCACAATGTAAGCAGCAGGAGGTAACCAATCATGCATCCGGTCTCTGCTGCTTGGGCTTGTATTCCACTCCGTCAGATGAATTTCAGCATCTGGAAAAGCACTTTTTTTAATGGCCTCATTCAACCATTCAATATCATTCTTTGTGGATGCTGCAAACCTTGTTAAACCTCTTCCTTTTCCTGTTTCAGGATTGAAAGCAAAATCAGTAGGATAAGGGTGTGTGGTGACAAAGTCTACTGGAAGTTTTTCCTTTTCACAGTATTTTAAAAAGTCTTCAATCCATACGCCATGCCATTCCAACTCATTGATATCCTCTACTTTAAAGATCTCTTCTGATACATGATTGTTGATGATTTCTCCATCAAATCTAGCATCTGGAACGAAGTTACTTGTGGAAGGCCCTCCTACTTTAAGTCGTTGATCAACAGACTTTACCGCAATAGCAGATTGTTTATACAATTCAAAAAACTGTGATTTTGTACCATGCCAGAAGAAAGGGTATAAATTGGGCTCATTCCACACTTCAAAATACCAATTCATCACTTCATCAATTCCATAACGATCTACTACATGCTGTGTAAAAGCTTGGATTAAATCGTGCCATTGCTTAGCGTATTCTGGCCCTGGAGTTACTTTCGCTTTCCACCAGAAAACCGTTTTTGAGTCTTCAGCAGCAAACTGTTCTGGGAAAAATGCCATCTCTACAAAAGGACGAACATTCATATCCAACAGTCGGTCAAATACATCGTCTATGTATTGCCAATTGTAGACTAATTTCCCTCCTTCAGAAAGTACAGGGAACATATCCTCATGAAATAATCCATGAAAACGCACATATTCAAATCCACATTCATTGTGGACTTTTTCCATCTGTTCTAGCCAGCCTGCTCTAAGTGCTTCGTTCGCTCTTCCCGCTCCAACACACTTACTCCAAAAGTGTTCAAATTTCTCCCCTTCAGCGTTCGCATCTACAACGACTTTTTGAGCGTGTAAGTTTTGGAAGAAGACTAAACAGAACAATAATAAGATTCCTTTTTTCATGACATTAAATGAACTAAATCTTCAAAATTAATTAACGTTCATGTTGAATATCACAGAGTTGATAGACTTCGCTTTCGCCTCAAATGAAGCGGCTACTCCACTAACATCCACGCTCACTTTCTTTGCCGACTCCTCTGGATTGTACATCATCAAAAGGATTCTTCCATCGGTTAATTCAAAAGCAACGTGATTATCACCTTCTGAAGATTTTAAGTAATGTGCTCCTGGCTGAACGTAATGTGATAAGTGTTTGAATAAATAGAATTCATCATTATAAATCACTTCTTGCTTCTCACGATCCACTACAATCATAGAGTTTTGAGGCCATCCCCAAGCACTTTTTCCAGTCTCATCCAAGATCATATTCCAATACATATAAGATCCTGTTTTGTTTTTGAAATAATGTACGATCATCTTCCAAGAAGCTTCTAATGAAGTCCAATCATTTTCTTGCTCACCACACATATTCTCTGTTTGCATATACTTCATACCAGCATATTCCTCTTTTATTTTAGGCAATGCTTTTGAACCACTCCATTGAAAACCAACACCTTTGATATATTTCGCATATTTTTCCTTATTCAAAATTGTTCTGACATAATTAGGATCGCTGTTATTAATTGTTCCTAACCAGATTTCAGTATCTAAACCGTCATTTTCAAATTGTGGTCCAAGATATTCACCAATAAAGTAAGACATATCTTCTGGTCTCCATGTACATGCAGGCCAGTTGGGTGCCCATTTGATTTCATTTTGAGGCATGATCGCCCAAAGCGGTACTCCTTCTTCTTTATAAGCTTGCACAAATTTTGAAAAGTATAATGCGTAGGCTTTCAAATATCTTTCTTGCATTTTAAATGCCGTCGCATTACTCATGATCTCCGCTCCTTCAGGCATTCTGTTGCCACTTGGTCTTCCTTCCACATCACCTCTACGCAATGAATAATGATTATTTACTTTCATCCAAGCAGGAGGACTCCATGGTGAGGCCCATAATTTAAGATCCTTACGTACTTTTAATGCTTCTTTGATATAAGGAATAAGGATGTATTGGTCTCTTACGATGTTGAAATCACGCATCACAAAATCCTCTGGCACTTCTGCATGTGAGTAATAACTTAATGCATAATCACTTGAACCGATCGGCAGACGGCACATTGAAAAGTTACAGCCTTCTTCTGAAAACAATGCATCAAATGCTTCTTGTCTTTTTTCGGCAGGAAGTGAACTCACAGCAGTCCAACCCAATTCATTAAAAGAGCCTCCAATTCCATCAATCACCTGCACTCTTTGGTCTGCATAAATTGAAATATCACTTTGCCCTGACGCTTCCGCCACAACAATTTCTTTTTTCTTCAAAGATACCCACGGGTTTTCTGAAGTTGTACTGACTACCTCTACTTTTTGTGCTTGCGATAGTTGAGTGCCAAATACTAAAAAGAGTATATTAATAAGTAAGACGTTTTTCTTCATAATTCATTCCTTGTAAGTTTATTAAAATGTAGTTTAATTTTAGCTATCTTATTTCTTTCAGAAGAACCTTAAATTCTTGTTCTTCTTGATTTCTCATAACTATTATACTTATACTTGATTTGCTATTATTTTCCTTTAACACATTAAAAAATTCTTTTAGATCAGCCACTCTCGTTCCTTCGACCTCTAAAATGACATCTCTCTTTTTCACTCCAGATTTTCCAACCAAACTGTGTGCACCTATATTCAACACCACTACTCCCTTGTCATTTTCCAATCCATAAGCAGATTGCTCTTCTTTAGATTCGATATTTTTTAATTTTGCTCTCAGCCATTCCACTGTTGGACTTTCCGTTGATGTGACTCTCTTTTCTGTCAATACTGGTGCTTTTGGTGTTTTAGCCATTGCTTTTAAAGCTGGGCTTTTTACTCCAAAGGCGGTCATTGAAAAATTCACAAAACCAATTTCCAATGCTTTTGAATTTTCTTTGACTGAAAAATCTAATGCCTCAGGGTTCTTGAAAGCAGGATTTCCATAAACACTGTGCTTTTCAATCCCATAAACTTGTGCTTTCATCAATGATTCCTCAAACGGAAATAAATTGTAATCCATTTCTCGTCCCCATTCTTCAACTCCAACATCTTTATAACTATCCTGAACAATGTTTCTTTTGAACACATCTTCAGATGCTTTAAACCAAACATGAGGATGCAAAGAATTATTGACCATAATGTTATTCTCCACTCTTCTGCCAAACCCTTCTCTCAATTTAATTCCCCCATTAAGGCATAAATTATTGTAAATGTGATAGTTTGTTGACCCATCGTCTAAATCAATGTCCCATCCATGATCACATCTAAAACGATTATTTCTGATCACCGTCGTATTACAGGCATCCCAATAAGGCATAGTGACATCATTTTCAACTAACTTATTCATTTCTTTTCTGTTAGGATGCCAAAAGCGATCTCTACCCCAAGAGTTGAAAGAACCATGATCACCTGTTTCCAACACCGTATCAAACACATCATTATACTCCAAAATGTGTCCTCCCCAAGTACCATCACCGATATTAATTCCAGCTCTTGGCACTTCATAAATACTATTATGACTCACAGTGATATTCATAGCCATTGCAATTTGTACGCCCGCAGTCTGTTTTTCAATTCTTCCGATGCGGTAAATTAAATTGTCATCAGCTACGCAATTTGTAGGATAATCATTGGATTGAGGTCCCCACACTTTATCCATATTACTCAATTCTACATACTCTCTATAAGTATACGATGGAGAGCGTACTGCTGAAGATTTTCCTACAAAACTTATGGCACTTGCACCGCAATTGTAGATATGATTTCCGCTTATTAAATGGTTTTGATTGTGTCCACTGACAAAAATTACATTCCCTCCAAGATTTGTCAACTCACAATTTTGAATAGCGCAATTATTCGCATTACTTAAATAAATTGCTCCTCCTCTATAAATTGACCAGTCACTTCTTAGTAGTTGTTCGTATTCCTCAAATAAAGTTCTTTTTGTGTGCTCCAACTTGATTCCTTGAATTGAAACATCCTCAACAATTTGATTTTCAACACCTTCAATTCGAATTAATTCTTTTAAAACCACCCCTTCAGCAACTACTTTAGAAAGGTCCATTTCTTCACTTGGATAAAAATAAAGTTTTTTATCTTCCTTATCTAGATACCATTCGTGTGGACTATCTAACTCTTCCAACACATTTTCTACCATTCTCAATTCCTCATGAGGCTTTGATGGTCTGTTATTTTGTTGACCTCCTGATAGAATTGCTTCTCCATTTTTATCCACACCTTCTATCAAATAATGGAATCCTCCCCACTTACCGCCGTGCATTGCATGAAAAATTGCTCCTTTAGGGTTTTTCCAAGTGGAAATGCGTTCAGCAGAAATAGCATCTTTCGCGTGTCCTTGCCAATATCCTCCATCTTCATTATAGTTGGGATACCTTGCTAAAATTTGAGGTTGACCATTAATAATCAATTGATCAAAATCGATATCTTCCTCTATTTTAGCGACATACACTCCTTTTTTATGCTTCTTCCATTTTAATTTCAAAGGAGCTGAACCTTTTAATGTCACTTTATCCCCTTGCTTTGCTTTGATGGTCAACCCACTTAACTGAGCATTGATTTTAATACTCTCACTTAAGTAATATTCTCCCTCTTCAATGCTGATAACAATAGATGTTGCTACATTTTTTTGCTTCAAAACATACGCCTGCTTTACCGCCTCATGAACATCAGAGAACACTAACTCAGTCTCATTATGAGAGGTTAAATTATTCGTAACCGTTATGATTACTTCCTTAGCAGTTGAAGGAATAGTTTGAATAGAAACTATTAATAATAGTAAAATAAACTTATTCATCATTTCATAATTATTGAGAGAAAACCAAGTGAACAATCGATTGCTTGCAGTAAGAGAAAATAAACAAAATTTTAGGGATTGTTCTTTATTGTGTCGTAAACTTATTAAGCTAAATTTTATAATCCAAGAGATTTTTTAAAAAATACAATCGATTGCATTGATTGTAGGCTATATTTTTAATTTTTTGAAGATTGACATTATATTCAAACCCAATAAAAACTATCTTAATATACTTATAAATAGACATTAATACCCCTAAATTACTTGTGCAATCGACTGCATTATTCCTAGATAAACAATCAATTGTTTGGAGTTCTTGACGATTAAAAAATCTTGCTCTATTTATATATATATTCATCAATAACATCATTAGATCAAAGTAATTTTAGACTTATATAAATAACAACTTTAAAAAATATCTCTTTTCAAATTTTAGTGTTTCTCTTTTGAAAAGCTACATTACAATTATAACAAGAAGAAAAGCGATTACAAAAATATCTGAAGAATATTAATTTCATAAAACATTGATTATCAGTTATAGATCACATATGTATACCCATATTGATACATCAGTATCCCCTTAAATTCTCTAAATTTCAATTCTATTATTCGCTGAATAACGAAATTGCATACACTATTTTATGTTTTTTGATTTTATAAATTATTTTTTAAAACGTATTCTCTTATTCAGATACAATACATAAAATATTACCTCTGCTCAGACCGATTTTAGCAGGCTACGCATTGATACATAAGCAACGTAAAAATTAGTATGGTGAAATTCAATTTTCTTTTCAAAGTATTGTACATTGGGTTTGTCACTTTTATGATTCAATTTGATGTATTTGCACAAAGTAAAAGTGACTACTACAACTCCCCTTTTCCTCTGGAAATAGGTGACGAATCTATTAGTTTAATATCAATCTTTAATATTAATAAGCAAGAAGAAAAAGTACCCAATACTTTTATCTCTTACTCCTTTTCTAATGCGTCAGATTCTACACCTGTGTCAAAAACGATTTATGAATTTGATGCTTATATTAGAACGACTCAAGCTTTTAATTTTAATTGGGATAAGGAAGCAAAAAATTGGGCAAAGTACAGGAAAAATAGTTATGAATATGATGAGTATGGAAACTTGGCTTTATCTGTGACTTATCAATGGGATGCAATTTCTCAAAAATGGAAGGGTGCTTATAAAAGTGAAAAGAAATACGACTCTTCTGGAAATTTACTCTCCTCTAATTTTTATAAATGGGAGAATGTCCTCAACAATTGGGTGGGCGTATCAAAAGTGGAGAGCAGTTTTAATGTGAAAAATCAATTCACTCAAAAAATAGCTTACACTTGGAATACAGACTCGAATCAATGGGAAGAATCTACCAAAGAAACTTTTCTCTATAATCAGCAAAATGATTTAGAGTTGTATACCTTATATAATTGGCAGGATAAATGGGTCGCTGTCAAAAAGGAAGAACATCACTTCGACTATACCAACAACACTTCGATTCAAACGCTATCAATTATAGATGCTTCTTTTCAAAATTGGGTAAATGATACAAAATATGGATTCAAGTATGATGAAAGTTCTAATGTGATTGAAAAAATTTACTACCAATGGATTTCCAATGAATGGTTATCAGTTGAAAAAGAAGAGGCAAGTTATAATGTCCATAATCAACTGATGGTAAAAACTGAATTTAAATACCAATATGTGATGGGATGGACAGAAGCTTTAAGAACTCAATACAACTACGATCATGATCAATATAATGTAGAGCAACTTGTTGAAACTTGGAATGCTGAACAACAAGAATGGGACAATAATCAGCTTTATCTTATAGCATTTAATGAAAATGGTCGTCAAATCAATAAAGAAAAATACGTTTGGGAGAAGGATGAATGGGTTGGTGCATCAAAACTTTCACAGTCTTATAATTCAATTGGATATTTAGAATATCAGGGTGTATACCAATGGAGTAATTCCATAGCTGTATGGTCACCCAATCATAAATCGTATTTATTCTATTCTGAAGATGATATTTTATTGAGCAATGACAATCCGATACTTCAAGTGACTGTATTTCCTAATCCTGTGAAAGACTTTCTTAAAATACACGCTTCACAGCAATACGGCACTTTACAATTTGAGATGTTTGACTTAAAGGGCAATAAAATCATTCAATCTATAGACAAAAATGAAATCAATGTACAAGAAATACCGTCGGGCTATTACCTCTACATTATAACGTTGGACAATTCTAAAATCTTTAAAGGGAAACTTATCAAATAATAGTTCACCCTCATTTCAAGAAAATTAAAACTAGAAATTATGAATACAAAAAAAATATCACTGTTGATCATGACAGCGATAATGGCATTCACTTCCTGCGAAAAAGCCACTGAAACCGCAAAACGACCAAATATTCTCTTCATCATGTCTGATGATCACGCTTACCAAGCCATCAGTGCGTATGGAGGAAAATTGAATCACACCCCTCATATTGACCGGTTGGCTGATGAAGGAATGATATTTACAAATGCTTGTGTGACTAACTCTATCTGTGCTCCATCAAGAGCTACAATTTTAACGGGTAAGCATTCTCATATCAATGGTAAAATTGATAACTTGATGCCTTTTGATACTACACAAATCACTTTCCCTCAGATCTTCCAACAAAATGGCTATCAGACGGCTATGTTTGGAAAACTTCATTTTGGCAACAATCCAAAAGGGGTGGATGAATTTATGATTCTGCCTGACCAAGGATATTATTTAAACCCCGATTTTCACACTCCAAGGGGTGATACAACTATTGTTGGTTATGTAACAGACATCATTACGGATCTCACTTTAAACTGGTTGAAAAACAAACGTGATGAAAGCAAACCTTTTATGATGATGTACTTGCACAAGGCGCCGCACAGACCTTGGTGGCCTAGTCCTGAGAAGTTTGAGGAATACACGAAAAAGCAGTTTCCTGAGCCTAAATCTTTATTTGATACTTATCAGAACAGAGGTACAGCGGCGAAAACAGCGGAAATGAATTTGTTGACGCATATGATGTACAGTCATGATAGTAAAATTCGTCCAGAGCTGTTAGAAAAAATGGGGAGTAAGGTGACGCCCGTTGTGGAAGAATTTCAAAATGGTTTTTATGGGCCTTATAATAGAGCGACTGAGGAACAAAAGAAGCTGTATAATGTAGTGCTTGATTCCATCAATGAGGTTTTTGAGAAAGAGTGGCCGACAATGAATGATGAGGACAAAATGAGATGGAAATACCAAAGGTATATGCAAGATTATCTGGCTTGTATTTCTTCTGTAGATGATAACGTAGGTAGAGTGTTAGATTACTTAGATGAAAGTGGTTTGGCTGAAAATACAATTGTGGTTTATACTTCTGATCAGGGATTTTACCTTGGAGAGCATGGCTGGTTTGATAAACGATTTATGTATGATGAGTCTTTCAAAACTCCTCTTATAGTACGTTGGCCTGACAAAGTAAAAGCTGGAACTACTGAAAATGAGATGGTTCAAAATTTAGATTTTGCACAAACTTTCTTGGAAGCAGCAGAGATCAAGGCTCCTCAAGACATGCAAGGTGAAAGCTTAATGCCACTTTTAATGGCTGAAAAAGAAAAATGGAATAGAGAGGCTGTGTATTATCACTACTATGAATACCCAAGTGTACATATGGTGAAAAGGCATTACGGCATCGCCACTAAAGAGTATAAGCTTGCTCATTTCTATTATGATGTGGATGAATGGGAATTATACGACAGACTCAACGATCCTTGTGAAATGAACAATATTTATCATGATGAGAAATATACAGATGTAGTGAATGAATTAAAGGAACAATTAGATCAACTGAAACTGAAATACAAAGATTCTCCTGAACTCGCTGAGCAATTTATCCAACAGCATCAAAATATTAAAGTGGATAAGGGGAATGAGTTTTGGTAAAAACTGAAACTAGGAGTAGAACTAAATAGCGTGCACCACGACTGAAGTCATGGGCAAGTGATATTGACTCCACCAACACTAAAGTGTTGTCTACGTCATCAACCTTCAAGACTTCAGTCTTGATGAGGTTTTGGTATCACATGCCCATAGTTTTAACTATGGTGCACGAAACGTTTTTGCTTAGTTCTCCTATTACTTACACAAACAAATTATACATCAAATGAATTATTACAAAATTGCATTAACGTGTGTGATGTGCCTTCTTTACTCTTTCAATCTTTTGGCACAACAAACGGACAGCAAACCGAATATCGTATTTATTTTTGCGGATGATCAGACTTTTGAGAGTATTGGTTCTTTCAACAATAATGAAATTAAAACACCAAACCTGGACCGCTTAAGAAACCAAGGCACAGCATTTTGGCATACCTATAATATGGGTTCTTGGAGCCCTGCCGTTTGTGTTTCTAGCCGAACGATGTTGAATACGGGTAAATCTTTATGGACTGCAGCTTCTTATCAAAAAAAGCTTCCTCAACCGGAAGAAAAATACATGCATAAAGACATGAAAGCTTTTGATATTGAACACGCTGAAGCTAAAGGGTATTGGAGTTCTTATATGAAAGAAGCCGGTTATACTACCTATCTCACAGGAAAGTGGCATGTTGAAATGGATGCTGATAGTGTTTTTGACGTTACTAGATTTGTGAAAGGCGGAATGCCAAAGCAGTCAAGACAAAGGTATGCTCGTAAATTTTTGGAAGGTCATGAAGATGAATGGACACCTTATGATGAGAAGTTTGGTGGCTATTGGAAAGGAGGAAAACACTGGAGTGAAGTGGTAGGTGAAAATGCCGTAAACTTCATTGATTTGGCCTCTCAAAAAGAAGATCCTTTTTTTATCTATTTAGGGTTTAATGCTCCTCATGATCCTCGACAATCTCCTAAGAAGTTTGTAGATATGTACCCGACTGAAAACATCAGCTTACCTGCCTCTTATATACCAGAATATCCTTATAATGAAGGTATTGCTTCTGGAAGAGAATTAAGAGATGAACGGTTGGCGCCATTTCCTCGAACGGAGTATGCTGTAAAGGTCAATCGACAAGAATATTATGCCATCATCACTCATATGGATGAGCAAATTGGAAAAGTGCTTGACGCTATTGAAGCAAGTGGTAAGAAAGAAAATACTTATATTATTTTCACAGCTGACCATGGTTTGGCTATGGGCGATCATGGGTTTGTAGGCAAGCAAAATTTGTATGATGCTAGTGTTCGTGTTCCTCTGTTTATAGCTGGTCCAGGGATTAAAAAAGGAAAAACGATCAATGAGAAAGTTTACTTGCAAGATGTTATGGCCACTGCTTTGGATATAGCGGGTAGTGATGCAGAGGTTGATTTTCAATCTTTAATGCCTATCCTATCAGGAAAGAAGAAGGGACACGAAGCAATTTACAGTGCCTATTTGAATGCTCAACGCATGATAAGAACGGACCGTTATAAATTAATGATCTATCCCATTATCAATAAAGTGAGATTGTATGACTTGAAGAAAGATCCTAATGAAATGAATGATTTGGCTTATCAGAAAAAATACAAAAAAGTAGCTGATAAGCTATTTATGAAATTCAAGGAACTCCAAAAAGAACTTCATGACCCTTTAGATGTAACAGAAAATTATAATGCTTTTTTCTCTAATATCGATGAAAGTAATAATGGAAACCTCTAACATTCCTTTCTCTCTAAAAAAGTATACTTACTAATAAAGTAAAGTCTATCACCCACTCTTGTTTGAAAAACGTGTGATAGACTTTATTATTTGATAAATAAGTAGTAGGACAAATGAAATAGGTTATAATACCGCGCACCATGACTAGAAGTCATGGGCTTATGGGAAGCTACCTCATTTTCAACTTTTAGTATAAATCTAATATGTCCCAAAGATTTACAGTTTTCACATCTACTTAAATACGGACATGTCAAATATTATCATCAAAAGTTGATAAATGAGTTGTCTTCACAAAAGACCATAATTTCAATTATGGGTCTACGAAACATCTGTTTTCTTTCATCCTATTACATCAACAATGGTTCTACTTATTGAGCCAATTGAATCGGCTGATTGGCTTCCGTAACTAACTTTTTCATTTCCTTCACTTTAGCAGGAAATTCTGAAGCCAAATTGTTCTTCTCATAAGGATCATTTGACAAATCATAAAGCCCCCATTTATACACCCTTTTCTGTGTTGCATAATCACTAGCTTCAAGATCCATTTCATTGACCAATTTCCATGCATCTTGAATTAACACATCCCTTGCAGCACCTGTAGTATTCTTGAAGAAAATATAATCATGCCTTTGTTGTTCCCCCTCATCCAATAAAGAGGGTAAATAGGAAATTCCGTCCGTTTGTTTGATTTCACCATTGATCAATGCTGCGATCGTTGGCATAAAATCATAATCTGTTATCACAACATCACTGAGTGTAGAGGCTTTTATTTTTTTCGGCCATTTTGCAATATACGGAAGGTGAATTCCTCCTTGAAAACTATACCTCTTCATCCCTCTTTCTCCTCTTGTGCCATTAAAAATATCTTCCCCTGCATGATGACCATCCCAGAATTCTGGTTTTGATTTTGGCTTTACAATGGGCTGATTGAAAGTCTTTGTTTTATAATCATAAACCAAATTAGGATCTATTGTTTTAGGATTTACTGTAGTATACGATTGAATTTCGTGTCCATTATCACTCGTGAAAACAATTAGCGTATTTTCAGAAAGCCCTAATTCATCCAATTTCTTTACTAGACTTCCCACAGATTGATCCAATTTATGAATCATAGAAGCATATACTTTTTCTTGTTTTGTCCATCCTTCCTGATCTTTATAAACATAATCTTTAGGAGCAATAGAAGCCGGACCGTGTGGCAACTGCGTCGCATAAATCATAAAGAAAGGCTCTTCCTTTTTATCATCAATATACGTCAATGCTTTTTCCAGCCAAATATCTTCTGAATAAGTCATACTGTCTTCCCCTACCAATAAACAAGTCGGTGATCTCTTTGTCACTTTTGGATTGTTGGGCAGAAGGATTCTCTTTCCATTTTCAAAATAATGAGGAGGATAAAAACTCCAGCACATCACTGCATCTAACAGACCACAATGATAATCGAAACCATAGCTATCAATCATTTCGCTGGTATCAGAATAACCAAAGCCTAATTTCCCAAAATATGAGGTCGTATACCCTGCTTTTTGGGCCATCTGTCCGATGTAATAATGGCCTTCATTCTGTTTTCTATAAATCTTTTTATCAAAAGTTGCTTGATCAATCAATCCGGCTACTAATTGACATTGTAAACCACCTGGTGTATGTACTGGCGCATGGGCGTTGTTTAATCCTGTCAAAATGGATGCTCTTGCTGGCGAACAAACATTACTACCATAGGCATTTGTAAATACCTTTCCACTTTTCGCTAATTGATCAATGTTAGGTGTTTTAATTTTAGTTTGACCATTATAACCTAAAATCCCTGCACCAAGGTCATCAGCATAGATTAATATAATGTTCGGCTTTTCCTCTTTTACATCAGCACTTGTTTGTGTCGTTTCTTGAGCACATGAAATACAAAGAAGTGAAAAGAGGCAAAGTATTAGATGATGTTTTTTCATAATTGTTGGAGTATGATTCATCATTGATGATAGATTTTTTTAGGTATAATGAAGAATTAAACTCCTCTTTTACTGTTCTTCGTCTTGTTTTTCCAGCTTCACAGATTCCTCAATAGCATCTTGAAACTCATTTTCAAAGTTGATCACTTTTTGGATCGATTGATTATTTCTTTTTTCATGAGGATAGAAGCGGCGCCATTTAGAATAATCTCCTCCTTCCCATTGGATTAATTTCAATGCAGGAGAATCCCCTTTCCATTTTTCATCTGCTTTCTGCTTTCCTTTGGCTTTCCACCCAGCTTGAAACGATAATTCAGTTAACTCATCCCAATCTTTCAGAGGCTTTCCTCCTTTCGTTTGAAAATCTGAAGGTGATAATTCAATTGTATTCAAACCATTATTAGGCAGATCTACCAACGCAGTATACTCTTCTGTTCTCCTACCTAAATAGGATAACCATTGATTTGTGATGATCTCAACGGCAATTTTATTCCCTGCTTCATTCGTCTCCACTTGAATTTTCAATTTTCCTCCCTCAGGCCCCATAAATGAGGGGTCAATAACTTTGCGAGTGCTATAAAACCAATGTTGACGATTTTCAGGGAACAGTGTGTACCAATCCTGCATTCCGTTTTTGAAGTCGTCCACCTTTTTCTGTCTATGTTCTGTCGCTTTCACTTTAGCAGATTTCAGCATTTCAGGATAAGCCTCTTGGTATTCCGAACTCACGGTGATAAAGTTTGTGGCATTTCTCCCTGGCCTTGCAGGAATTTCAAATCCTATATCATAGGTGATATTAGCAAAAGCAAATAAAGGCTCATCTATATCAAAAACAGGGCATTCCGCTTCATAAGAATTTCCATTTTGTTTTACTTCTGCACTTCTAAAGAAACGTACCCTTGGGTCTCTTCCATAACCATAATAGATTTCCACTTTTTTGACAGGCAGACCAGAGGATTGATCCGGTTTCAATGAAAAAACAGGAATACTATTTTTTGTTTTTAGCTGTAATGTTGAAGGTGTCTTTTTAGGGAATTTTAATTTACCTTCTAAATGAGAGTACATCCACACAAAACGAGAAGCATCAGTATTATCTGTAAAACGGTGGTTTAAATGTGGTGCTAAAACTAAGATCCTTTCTGTTTTAACAGGCAACTGTTGCATTCCTTTAATCACTAACTCTGTAGGAGAATTGAAATCATCCGTTGATCCTAAGAATAAGATAGGTGCTTTGATATGTGGCCAATATGACTGACAATCTACTACCTGCTTATAATACTCTTGGTCTTCACGCATTCCTCTTTTACTTCCCGGCAGTCCCCATAAATCTTCATACAAATAACCTGAACCACCTACTGAAGGTGCGGCTGCTTTTACACGCGGATCTATTGAAACTTGAACCGTCAATTTACCTCCCATAGAGTGCCCTTCTACACCTAATTTCTTCGCATCTACTTCAGGCCTTTTCTCTAAAAAAGTCAATGCACGACGGCCTGACATAGCCACTAAATTCCAACTACTGTTTAGAGCGTGAGGTTCACTGTACAAAGTGTTAGGTCCAGGGGTTACATCATTCCAATGTCCAAGCTGTTCTGAGTTTCCGATAAAGCCTGCTGCCAGACCATCCCAGTCTGTATTTAGCAAACCACTTTCCACTTCTTTCTCTCCCCAGTTGATACTGATACAAGCAAAACCTAATTTCACCCAAAATTCTACTCTTGACAATTCTGCTCTTTGTCCACCACCATGAAGGTGAAGAATGGCAGGTGCATCTTTAGCTCCTTTTGGATAACCATAGTATGCACTAATTTTTGGAGAAGCAGACTTGTTTGTGCCTGTTAACTTTCCAAGGTCATATCTAATGTATTCAAAGTTTCCATTATCCTTTTCCCACTTTTTCAACACTTCAACATTCAGTTTCTCTGACTTTGGATTATATTTTTTCCAGAGTTCTTCTACAGTCTGTGGTGTTTTTTTTTGAGCAAAAGCCAATTGAAAGCAACCTATTATCAAGGTCGTCAATAATAATTTTAAAGTAATCTTCATCTTTCTTTTCAATACTTTTTCAAATTAAGTACAAATTCAAAATTAACTATGATTTATTTTTGACTTAGTACTTTAAAAAATTTAGTACACTTCCATAAGGTTCTTATGTACAAATCATCTACCTGTCAAATATAGAGCTGTAGTAACTAGGTTTATTTCAATTTAAATATCATTCTTTTGTGCATATCTTTCAAGCCATAAAAATAAAAAAAGAGGTAATGTTTCACTACCTCTTTTAAACTTTCACTTTAACTCTTCATGCTATTTTTCTTATTCTTTGGCTTGTCTTTCTTCCAAATCCCCTCAAATATCTTCTTGTCCTCTTTATCGAAAATAACACCAAAACCTTCCCTCAGGTTATCACTCCAGAAACCTTCATAGCGTTCACCTGAAACAAAATAATAAACGCCGAAACCTTCTCTTGTACCATTCTTGAAGTTCCCTTCATAGCGGTCACCGTTTTCCCAAGTGTATTGTCCCTGTCCGTTTCTACTGTTGTTTTCCCAGTAGCCTTCATAGAAACCTTTTTTCTCAAACACCGCATAACCAAAACCATTAGCTTGTCCATCTAAAACTTCACCAATGTATTTGATTTCTGCACCGTCATGATTTACAATTTCTAAGCGGTTAATTTCTTTTTCCTTTAAGACTAATTCCTTTTTGAGGTTCTTAATCTCCTTTTGATTATGCTCTATATTTTCTTCAAGGTCACCTTTTCTTTTGGCAAGCACTTGATTATTTTTCTTATAAAATTTGATACTATCATAAAGGTGTACCTGATTTCGCTTCAGGTTTTTGATATGAATTTCTTTATGATAATAGCGCTTTTCTAATTGATTGATTTTATCAAAAGGTAATTTCTGTTCATTAATATATGACCATGCTTTTTCAGTATAATCAGTAGTATTACTGATACTGTCCATAATGCCATAGTAATGCAGTGCCGTATCATAATGATGTAACAGCAATAATGAATCTGCTTTACTTTTAATTGATAAAATCTCTAATTCAGTTTCTTTTTTCTCTAGAGTTTGAATCTTCTGAGATAGATCTCTGATATGTGTACTATAGTAGTAAATGGTACCACATAGTATTGTAAAAATGACGAGTATAAGTACTTTTTTCATGTTAATAGCCAAGGTTTATTTTCGGTATTGAATTTCCTTTCTTACGTGTGTCTAATCCAATAAATACATTGAATCTAAAAATATGACTGGTTTTATATTGATACCCACTTGATTTCTGCCCTAAAGTCCACATATGACCGGCAAACAAGGTAATATTGTTATTCACGACATAACCAAATCCATTGTACGTTCTGAAGTCTTCAAAAGGATTAAAGCCAATTGAACCTCCTGAATGCATAAAGATTTCCATACTTGGAGAAAAGTAGAGTGTATTTTTCTCGATCTTTCTTTTATTGATCGGGATGTACATGAACATCTTATAACGGTACCTGTTTGTATAATCATACTCCGCTCCTACATCATTGTCCTTTTTCCATCGGTGCTCAAAACGAAATTGATGATACATTTTCACCCTACCCATAGTGGGCATTCTGAAAAGCCATTGGTGCCAAATACGGTGTTCTAGCGTATAACTTTCATATAGGTCACTACCTGGGTCTGGAGAGAAGTTGACCACCATAGTGGGACCTACTACAAACTCAAAGTAATCATTGATGTAAACATTTAAACCTGCACGGTTATAAACTTGTCTCGGTCGGCCTATAAATGAATTGACATCATCAATCGCATTTCTCGATCTATAATGATGCTCGCCATAATAGCCAAACCGCTCTGATAATCGAACTTTTAGATAAAGTCCATTCCAGATACCTGTTTCTTCTAAATTGACCTCAGGACCTTCCTGGGCAGTAACTTGAGTACAAAAAGCCAGCAATACAATTGCAAGCGACGTAATTATTGGTAGTTTTAGCATAAATCAATTAAGTGAAGTTAGATCATTTAGTTTAACGATTTGAGTGTTGTGAAGAGTGTTGGTTTTAGTGAAAGCTATGGATATTTCTTCGCAGAAAGCCATAAAACAGTACAAAACAAAAGTAGGCGGGTGATTGGTTATTTCTTAATTTATTAAAGTCTGTTCTTAATTTTTAAGATATTTTTCAACTAAAAAACGGGTTTGGTTAATATTTGTAACTTAAAATGAGGGGTTCTTATAGATGTAAGACACAAAAAACTACCCTGCCGTTTATTCAACAACAGGGTAGTTCTGGTCAGTCTCTTATATCAATTATTATTGTTTGATGATTTTCAACTTTTTGTAAGCTTGAGTTCCTTCAACCTCTATAAAGTAGACACCAGACTTCAATTGTCCTAGATCTAATTTATATACTCTTTGCTGAATAGATTTGTCAATTAATAATCTACCATTCAGGTCATAAAGCTTTACATTTTGAGTATTTTCAAGAAGTTCTAAATTCACATAATCCTTAGCAGGGTTAGGGTAATATAGAATAGAAACTAGCTCATCTTCGATTGAAGTCACATCACCTTCAGTAATTGTCACTGTCATTGCTTCTGAAGTTGTAGATGCATCTTCATCATCTGTAGCAACGGCTGTGATTGTATATTCACCAAGGCTAACAGGTCTCCAATCTAAAGTGTAAGGAGCTTCTGTTACAACGCCTAATGATGTTGTTCCTTCGAAGAATTCTACTTGAGCAACCGAACCGTCGATATCTGAAGCATCAGCAGTTAAAGTTACTGTTGTATTGATTTCATACTCTACTAAATTGTCTGATGTTGAAACTACAATTGTAGGAGCTACATTAGGCAACGCATTGATTTTTACTGAAATCGCAGTTGATGTAGTTGAAGCACCGTCATTATCCATAGCCACTGCTGTGATGCTGTATGTATCTACAGTGTTAGGTGTCCAGTCTAATGTAAATGGAGAGGCAGTTACTTTACCTAATGAAGTTGTTCCTGCAAAGAACTCTACACTTTCAACTGTTCCATCTGAATCAGAAGCCGTAGCTACTAAATTCACTGTTGTTCCAAGATCGTATTCAGTTGCATTATCAGAAGTTGCTACTACAACTGTTGGTTCTACATTTGGCAATGGAGTAATTGTCAGAGTCACTACTTCCGAAGTAGTTCTTGCACTAGCATTATCAATCGCAACTGCTGTGATGCTGTATTCTCCATCAACTTCAGCCTTCCATTCTACTGTATAAGGTGCTTCTGTCAATTTACCTAATGACGTTTCTCCTGCGAAGAATTCTACACTTTCAATTGTACCATCCGCATCTGAAGCCGTAGCGTTTAATGTCACTGTAGTTCCAATCACATACTCTGTAGCTTGATCAGAAGTAGACACAGTTACAACTGGTGGTTTATTTTCAATTACAGGATTAATCGTAATTTCCAATGCCTCTGAAGTTGTTCTAGCACTAGCATCATCAATTGCAACTGCTGTAATACTATAAACATCTGCCGCTTCTGGTGCCCATTCTAATGTGAAAGGAGCTTGTGTCACAATCCCTAATGATGTTGTTCCTTCGAAGAATTCTACACTACTTATAGTTCCATCTGAATCTAAAGCATCTGCTACTAAAGATACAGTGCTTCCTAAATTATAAGCCGATTGTTCATCAGAAGTAGAAACCGTAACTGTTGGTGCTTCGTTTTCATCCACTGTTTCTATCGTAATTTCTAATGCTTCAGAAGTTGTTCTTGCTGTTGCATCATCAATAGCTACTGCCGTGATGCTGTATACATCTGCTACTTCTGGTACCCAATTCACCGTAAATGGAGCTTCTGTCACAACACCCAATGAAGTTGTTCCTTCAAAAAATTCAACACTTGTAATCGTTCCGTCAGTATCTGTGGCATCTGCGTTGATCACAACAGTGGTACCCAATGTATAAGATACTGCATTATCAGATGTAGCGATTGTAATCGTTGGAGCATCATTTTCACCTGCTGTATTGATAGTGATCATTACTGCCTCAGAAGTTGTTCTTGCACTTCCATCATCTGTAGCCACTGCCGTGATGCTGTATGAATCTGCAACATCTGGCGTCCATTCCATTGTGAAAGGAGCTGTTGTTACTTCACCTAAAGATTCTGTTCCTACAAAGAACTCTACTTTTGAAACCGTACCATCAGCATCAGTTGCATCCGCTGTCAACGTTACTGTTGTACCTACTGTATATTCTGTTTGAGCATCAGAAGTAGATACAGTTACCGTTGGTGGTTGGTTTATAATCACTGCATTCACAGCAACCTCAATTGCCATTGAAGTAGTAGAAGCGTCTTGGTCATCCGTTGCCACTGCTGTTACGCTATAAGTATCAGCCAACTCAGGTGTCCATTCTAATGTAAATGGAGCTTCTGTAGCTGTTCCTAAAGATTGAGTTCCGGCAAAAAATTCAACTTTTGCCACTGTTCCATCCTCATCGGTTGCAGTAGCATTCAATGTGATTGTTGAACCTAAATTGTAAGCTAACTGTCCATCTGAAGTAGCAACACTTACTACTGGAGCAATGTTTTTAGGCTCCATGATAAAGTTCATTTTACCTAAGTTAAAATCACCGCCTACAAAGTTTACTTTCAATACATGCTTACCTTCAGTCAATTGAAGATCAGTAACGGTAGCAGTTGCCCAGTCACCCCAACCTGCAGTTGCGTCTACAGCAATATCAGCTGAGATTTTTTGTCCATCTAACTCAAAGAAGAATGGTCCTCTGCTTTCATTATTTCCAGAAGCATATCTGAATTCACACTTATAAGTTCCTGATTCTTTCACATTTACTGTGTAAGTCAACCATTCACCACCTTGAACCCATCCTACAGTGTTTCCTTCAGCACCTTCAGCCACAACGTCAACCAATTCTTCTGTTCTTGTTCCACCTTGATTGATATTTGATAATTCAAAATATGTAATTCCTTGACCTGAACCGAACTCAAATTTATCAAAGTTACCTGCTTCAACAATACCAGGAAGCTCATAAGGCGTATCTTCAAAAGGAAGAATCTTACCTACAAAAACAGTTTTCTCAGTTGACATCAATGTACTTTGATCATCGAATGTTGCCACTGCTTTCAATTTCAATTCACCGCTTACATCAGAAGTCCAAGTGTAAGTGTAAGGTGCTGTTGTGCTTGAACCTAATACTGTTTCTCCTGCAAAGTATTCTACTTTTGTAATAGTTTTTGTAACATTTGCTACTTCAGCTCCCAATTCAATTGATGCTCCTAATACAAACTTAGGACTGTTATCTACACCGTTTAATTTTACGATTGGGTCAGTTGGTGCCGTAGCATCACAATCACCCACTACAAATGTTTGACGGTCATCTGCTGTATTTCTCTCACCTCCTTCAGGGTGATTATAAGTATAGTAGAATTCTACTGTACTTCCTGCTGCTGCATTCACTTGGAAAGGTTCATTTGGCTTAGCATTATGACCTCCAATTCCACCTCCATCTACAGAGTAATAGAAAATAAGCACTGTATTACCTACGCCTTCCACAATTGGAACAAAAGTTACTGTTGGATTTTCACTTGCTCCAGAGATTTCATAAGAGAAGTGTCCATTTGCCACTGCACCTTCATTACATACATCGCCAGACTTTCCTTTGATCGTCACTACATCTGAAATAGTAGTTTTACCATCATTGTCTGTAGCAACTGCTTTAATGTAATTTTGATTTAATGCTACTGTATAATCTTGCTCATAAGGTGCTTCTGTGTCCGTTCCGATTAATTGATCATTGGCATAGAAAGCAACACTTGTTACTGTTCCGTCTGAATCAGAAGCATCAGCAGTAATTTTAATTGCTGTACCTTCTTTGAATGAATCACCTTCATTTGGCGATGTCACTGAAACCATTGGAAGAGTCTCATCGATAGGAGCCGAAATACATGTACCAATAACATAATCGTGTGGATTTTCTAAAGTATTTCTTTCTCCTCCTTCTGGATGAGAATAAGTATAATAGAATTGGATTGGCGTTCCTTCAGCCGCATTCACTTGATAAGGCTCATTTGGCTTGACGTTATACCCTGCTAATCCACCACCATTCACATTCAAGAATAAGATACAAACTGTTGATCCCATCCCCACTTGATTAGGTACAAAAGTGATTGTTGGATTATTTTTATCATCAGAAATCACATAATCATAATGCCCATTTTCACTTGTACCAGAACATGAAGGAGGTGCTTTAGTGGTGATACTTACTGGATCTGTTGAAGTTACATTACCTTCATTATCTGTAGCAGAAACAGAGATACTATATGTATCAATTGCATCCGTACTCCAATTAAAAGTATATGGAGCATCAGTTAGTACAGCCACGCTATTTGAATTCACGAAGAATTCTACTTTCTGAACTGTTCCATCTAAATCCGAAGCATCTGCAGTCAACGGCACTGTTGCACCTGTAAAGAATTCACTTCCGTCTTTTGGAGAAAGTAAAGTAACATTTGGAGCTAAAATACCATTTTCAGAAGCAAATACTTTCACAAGGTCAGAGTTTGAGTATGAACCATTAGAAACCGTCAACTTGATTAAGTACTCACCCGCAACCATTGAACTTAATTGAGGCGCCGCTATTTTATCATCAGAGAAGACCAATACACTTGGACCATAAACCTGCTCCCATAAGTAAGTAAGGCTTGCATTTCCAGGATCAGAACTTGCAGAACCGTCTAGACTTGGTGTACTTCCAGATAAATCCACTACAAAATCATCACCTGCATTTGCTGAAGGTAAATCATAAGCTAGATCTGCTGTTTTCTCAAATGACATTTTACCTAGGTTGAATTCACCACCATCAAATGCCACTCTTATGATATGAGTTCCTTTCAGTAATTCAATATTACTCTCTGTACCATCTACCCAGTTCGACCATCCGCCTGTACCTGCAACACTGATATCAGTTGTGATTTTTTCACCGTTCAATGACAAATGGAAAGGACCTCCACCTGCACCGTTGCCACTCGCATATCTATAAGTCAAAGTATAAACTCCTGACTCACTTACTTCTACTGTGTATTCTAACCATTCACCACCGGCAGTCCAACCTACTGTTGCTCCTTCACCATTTTCCAACACATTATCTACACCTTCATCTTTTCTATAATTACCATTGTTACCAGGATCTTGATCATGATAGGTAATACCTTGACCATTTCCACCTTGGAACTCATCAAAATGACCCGCTTCAATAACACCTGGAAGTGAAACTGCTGTTCCACCAAATGGCACTTGGAATCCTGCTGTAACAGTAGCAATATTCGTTACAGTGAAGTTTTCACCATCATAAATTTTTGCATAAAACTGATGCATACCAGCTGTCAAACCCGTTGCTTTTACAGTATAAGGAGCCGTTGCTGGAGAACCAATTAATTCACTTCCTTTGTAAATTTCAACTTTAGTTGGTGTCACACCGCTAACTACTACAGTTAAATCAACTGCTCCATTTACTGCCGCCAGTGCAAAACTACTTTCAATTGTACCAGAGAAGTCAACATCCTTATTTGTCACTAATTCACCAGCAGGCACTACTAATTTGTAACCATCAGAGAACGTTACTGTTTTTTCAACTGCACTGTAGTTTTGAGCCACATACGTAATATCTCCGTTATTATTGAAAGCTACCGCCATTGGTGAATCGGCTGTTTTTGTCATGTCCAACTGACCTAATGCATTCATAGCGTGTAACCAGTGATAAGTATGAGCATCTGAAACACCAAACTTCATCGTACGATCAGGATGATCATTATAAAGTTCAATCGCTCTGGCAGGATCTGAGAAAGATAAATATTTCCACATCACATCATACCAAAGGTTCGGATTATCTACTTTATCCAATACCTGCGTATTTTGAGTCATTTCTGCCCATAGTTTATCTACATAAGCTTTATTATGACCTAAATACAATGAACCACCATGAATTGGGTATAACTCAATATTATAAGAAGCTGCAATATCAGCCGTCCAGAAAGTACCATTGTCATAGCTGTTACCCCAAACTCTAGATACTAAGCTGTAAGGTTGATCTGCTTTGAAATTTCTTTCATCCATATCAAACCAATATTCTTCTACCGCTGCTTGTTCAGTAGTATAAAGATAGATACCTAAATCTCTGATTTCTTTATTACCAGTCACCTCTCCCCAGTGGATCAATGAAGTATTAAATTGCATACTTTCAGAAGTAGATTCTTGATCATTTCCTTGAGGGAATGAAGCGAAACCGTTCGCCCAGCAGTGACCTGCATATGGACTGAAATTTCTTAAATAAGGGAAGGTATCATCATTTCTATTTGATGAAGCGGCATCTCTTACTAATAAATTGACCATATCACCATACTTGGCTGCCCAACCTGGCTGATATTGCTCCATAAATGCCGCAGCATGAATAAAATACCCCCAGTGGAAGTGGTGATCATTCAAGTTTGAATCTTGTCCGTGACCTGCAGGGTAACCGATCATAGCAGACCAGCTTGTGTTGTAATAGAATAAGAAAGCTACCTCTCCTAATTCCGCAGTCAACCAATCTTCTAATCTTTCCTGTACTGTTGCCAGCATTTTATCTCTCGCTTCAATGTTACCTGTTTGATCAGCAATTCTAGCAGTTTGGATCAAACGGTTCATCACCTGACCTTCATTGTATGAATCAGTCCAAGTTGCTAATGACTCGTTCTGTAAGGCTTCAACTTTCTGGTTCAATGCAGAAATATCAAAACCGTCACTGTAATTATTCACATAAGGCAGTGTTGGCAATACGCCATAGAAAGTGCTTTCTGTTGTAAATGTATTACCATCAAGCATCTTTAATTCTCCTCTTACTGAAGAATAAGATAAATCAATCGGTTGCGGAGAACCTGAAGATAAATTGGCCCACTGATGAGGTAAAAGCCCCATTAATACATTTTCATCAGTTCCTTCTTTTACATCTACTTCAACATTGTAGACTGTAGTTAATTTTGATGCCGCTTCATCGTATGTCCAATCTGCTGTAGTGTTTGTTGGGAAAACATAAGCATATTTCTGAAGGTTTGAAGCCTCCTCTGTAATGTTTGTAGTCGTCAATGGTAATTTGGCTAATGACCAGTAATTTTTACCATTTAAAGTTGAAGTATATACTTCACCATTTTGTTCCCATGTACTTCCAGTTGGTCCATAAATAACAAAGCTTGCTCCATTACGTGCATTCTCAACCATAATGATCTCATTTGACACTGTTACAGTACCTTGACTGATGGTAACACTCGCTACGTCAGCATCTAACTTGTTGAAATACACGAACGGCATACCAATGCCTGATGTTGCTTGAAAATGTTGCGTTCCGTCATTCCAGTCCATCGTTACAGTCCAGTCGGAATGATCGGCAATTGTTGTCTTTGTAGCTTCAAGGTTTTGAACCCCAACTAAAATTGGAGACACATCATCCAAAACTCCCCAAGGGATATAAGTAACAACCAATCCTTCATTCGTTGTTTTCATCGCTAATGGATAATTGAATAGATTGTTTGCATGATCACTTTGAATCAAAGTAGACCACCAGTCATTTGTAGGGACCGGTTTATTGATAGCCGCTTCGCTTAGTTGCGGACTTCCTGCGGGTTGTCCATTACGGCCTGCTTCATCTACACCAGGGTGTACAGTGGTATAACTTCCACTACCCACAGCTGTTATTTGAGCAACAGAGTTGAGTTGAAGAGTTAAAGACATAATCGCCCAAAAGAGGACAGATAATGTCAACGTAAACTTTCTCATAAGATTAAATAAGTAATAATTTCTTCCGTGTAAAAAAATTTAATTATTGGTTGAATTCAGTCAGTTTACATACAAAATTGTTTGTGCACAGTTAATAGATTGTAAGTGTTCTTTGCAATTCATTAAAAATATATAGACGATAGGTATGGATGTCGCACAGTATTGTGATTTCATCCTAAACAAACATATATGAAGTTTTAGAAAGTTAAAAATCAGACAGTTCTCGTATTATCATTTAAATAAAAAAACATAAACAGCTCAATATCTGTATTTTAAACACTTGTTAAGATTCATATAAAAGATCAGCCTTTTCACTTAAAAAATATTTATTTAACACATAAAAGTGTCAATATGACTAATAATGGTTTTGATTTAAGTACAAAGTCAAAAATAAATCATAGTTAATTCTATTTTATTCTTTTTCATTTGAGTCAATGAAAGAGACAGCGTTGCAATAAAAAATTGGAATCAAAAATCAAGATTTCCTACTGCAATTCATAAGAGTATATTGAAAACATCTCTAAGTAGTCTATACAACAATCAAATTACGTCTTTGAGTATTCACTTCTAGTAAAATTCACGACAATATAAAATACTGCCCCACACTCAAATGACATCATATTAATTCTAAACAAATATGTATTTCCAATAAGTTTGATTTTTGTATTATCAAATATTTAATATTTTTTTCCTTTTTTCTTGCATAATATAAATCAATTTTCAATATTTGAGTATGAATCGTTAAGCAGTGCACCCCCTGAGGGGGGTGTTCTATTAGAATTTCACAATTTTTTTGTGAAATTCTTTTTTTTTGTCCTTATTTTGATATTCTCAACTGTTACTAAACTATATATAATGAAAAGCTACTCAATCCATAAAACACTCTTATTCAATATATTATCAGTAATTTTAATTACTTTATCCGTTCAGAATAAAGCACTTGCACAAAAATTTCAAAAAATAGAGAAGGAAATTCAAAAGGGGGATGATATGCCGAATGCCTACCAAAAAACTGACAAAAGCACGAGCACTTCAAGTGCTATTGCTGAAATAGTAGGTACAATATTATTTAGCTTCCCTAAAGAATCTGATTTAGCACAGCTCTATGGACACCCAATCAAATTATCTAAGTATACTTACTCCGGACAAAGCGACGGACGTTACACTAGAGTACCTGAACAACAAAAAATGTTGAATTGGGACTTACAAGCTAACTATATTATTGAAAGTCAGAGTATACAAGGAATACAGGCATTTACACGTTTTCAGTTTATGCCCAAATTGAGTATTGATGTTGAATATTCTGGCCTTCGAGAAAAAACAGATAATGAACAAGCCATGTATCTTGATTTTCTTCATATTGATCTTGCTTATCACCGTTTGGCATTGACTAGGTTTGATTTCTGGGTGGGCACTGGCTTTACGAGCCTTTGGATTGGTGAAAATTACACAGGCTGGAACTTCAACCTCGGCGTAGAGATTTATATTGCAAAACCTGTGAGCATTTTCTCTAACTGGTATTTTGGTGGTATTGAAGAAGTGAACTTCACTGAGGGCAGTACAGACCTGAAAGTTTACTTGAACAGGTTACAGCTTTTCGCAGGATATCAATTTTATGAGTTAGGAAGTGTAAGGATTAATGGATTTAGAAGTGGAATTGGTTTTTCTCTGTAATAGAGGATTCCTAATGAAGAGTTAAGAATGAAGAAAAGGTGGTTTAATTCGTGTTTTCATCTTTTAAAGTTTCAATGAATTTCTGTTTTGATGCTTCAGTCCAACTGCTCTACAGTAAAAAGTAATACACAATAATATTAAAATTGGAATAAAAATACCTATTAGTGGGTATTGGTTAACTAACTGAATTCAAATAGATTTGTAATCAAGATATTGTTTAATTTGACTATTAGATAGTAAGCAAACTCTCATTCAGACTATTTAATAACTCTGAGTAGAATACCTATGAAAATAGCGTAAATTCTCCATAAGAAGTTCAAATGTTTCATATCTTTTATATGTATCAGACTACATGACTACAACTGAGTTTAATGTTTACTTATGAATACAGATCAACTGCTATTAAAATTTGTATTCGCTTTTTTATATCACGTTCAAACTTTTAATCATTTTTTTATTATGAAAAAATTATTAGCAAGCTTATTATTCTTTGCTTTCTCTCTAATGTGTTCGTCTGCCTTTGCTCAAATGCCTATCAAAGCAGGACTTTTTATTGGTCCACAATTTCTTGCATCTTCTGAATCCGTAGATGAAGGTGGTGGAATCACTGCATTTGGCTTTACCGCATTTGGTGACTACTACTTTCAAGAAAACATGTCCGTTGGATTAGAAATTGGCTATGCAAGCAGTTCTAAGACGTTTGATGAAGACTTTAAAGTATCAATGTCAATTGTTCCAATCATGGGTACTTATAAGTAGGGAACCCTGGTAAATACTTAATCTACTAACAATGAGTTATTTACTTGTTATAAAATGTAAAAAAGACCCCGAAAAATGTCGAATTAGGCTTTTTTCGGGGTTTTAACTTGCATAAATTTGAGTTCCAACAAAAAATCTATTACAAGTCTGACTCAAATATAACATGCAATTC
>NZ_JABANE010000289.1 GCF_012844305.1 Flammeovirga aprica JL-4 | reverse complement strand
AGTGTATTCAGAAGAGGACTTAATAAAGTGAGAGAGATGATTAAAAGTGTTGATTTCAAAGACTTTACAAATATGATTTCTCATTTTAGGATGAACTATCTAAAAATCATCGGGTAGAGTATAGTTTGCTTTGTTCCTATATAAAATACTTTGTATTCCCTTTAAAATTTATAGAATATGGTATTCCTTTTGACTTTGAGAACCTATCTCCGTTCTCCTCCTCAAAGTTATAAAAAGGTTCTTGATTATCAACAGTGGAAAATATCAATCAGATGTCTCATTGATATAAAAAGTTTCTTCATCTTTATAAAAACCTTGATTCCTGTAATAAGGTATATTCCAATTATATTTTAATTCATCAGGCATTATATCATATAAGCTTCTTCTACCTTCATTCGTTAACCTATATATTTTATTTTTATAGAGTAGTTTTAAGTCAATATCAATTACCAATGTATCTTTCTTATTGTCAATAATAATGGCAATTGCTTTATATTTATTTCCTTTTATTTCCTCACCCAAAAAAGCTTTAGTGTTTGATCTTTTCTTACTATAAAACTTATAATAGACAGAATCTTTTTCAGGGTAATAATTATCTTCGTCATGTATAGAATCATAATTAAAACTATAGGTTGGTTCACTCCAATGCTCCATTTCAGATTGCCGATCTAAACTCTCATAAATATCCTTTTCTCCTACCCAAGTATCATATACAAATCTTGGTCTTAGATAAATGTCTTTTTGAGTCGTACAACCAATCGTGCTAAAGCTTAACAGTATAATTAATATAAACTTATAGGTATCTAAACTTAGATCGCCCTAAATAGTAAAACGTACTTCTGTTACGGTTAACTGATTTACATTAGTGTAAAAGTAACCAAACAACCAGATGTATTATGATCAATTTTGAAGGTTTTGACGATAGAACATTTTATTCAACATTTCAAAAAGAAGAAGATTGTCTTGAATATTTATCGACACTAAAGTGGAGTGATCATTACAAATGTAGGAAATGTGAACATACAAAATATATGAAAGGTAAAAAGTTACATTCCAGACGTTGTCAAAAGTGTAAATATGATGAGTCTGTTACGGCTCATACCCTATTTCATAAGCTGAAATTTTCAATTCTAACTGCTTTTGAATTCATATTTAAAGTTAGTTGTGATAAGAAAGGCATGTCCACTTTAACTTTAAGTGAGAAACTGTCCTTGAGTTATCAAAGCTGTTTAAATTTCAGACGTAAAGTGCAATATGCTATGCAAAGTAGTTTACAGCATCCTTTGAAGGGGTATGTTGAGGTCGATGAGTTTGCTGTAGGTGGGTATGACGCTGGCAGTCAAGGTAGAGCCAAAGGAGATAAAAAGCTTGTCAA
>NZ_JABANE010000288.1 GCF_012844305.1 Flammeovirga aprica JL-4 | reverse complement strand
GAATTAATGTTTGTAGGTGTTGCTTTTGATGGAAAAGAGGTGGCTTGTGTTATTGAAAAGTCATAAAATACATATAATTCACTTGACTTTTAGACCGCACCTTTTTTCATATATATTTCCAAGTCATGTTTTCTGCTTAAGAACTGAACATAGATTTTTTGGTGATATATTGATTATCTTTACAGAGTGATATACTAAGCATCATTAGCCCACGATTTAAATCGTGGGCTAATGATGCTTGTAAAAAGAGAGTAAAAAGCATGAAGAAATTTCCCATAGGCATATCAGATTTTAAGAGAGTTATTAATGATGGATTCTATTATGTAGACAAATCCCTTTTCATTGATGAAATAATAGAATCAAGTGCAGCGTCTATATTAATCCCACGTCCCCGCCGATTTGGAAAGACTTTAAATATGTCCATGCTTCATGCTTTCTTAGATATTAAAAAGGCGGAAGAAAATGCTTCATTGTTTGAAGGTTTAAAAATACGAGAAACAGAATCATGGAGGCGTCAAGGGAAATACCCTGTGATTTATCTTTCTTTTAAGGATATAAAGGAGTTGACTTATGCAGAATCAATTCAAAAGATATCAAAACTGTGTTCAAATTTTATAAAAGATCATTTTTTAGAATTAATAGATGCTTCCAATACGTCAAATTTAGATATTGACTATTTTCAAAGAATATACAACAGTAAAGGAATAGAGGTAGATTTAGGTGATTTTTTACTAACTACATCAAGAGCTTTAGAAAAAATATATCAACAAAATGTAGTAATACTTATTGATGAATATGATACCTGTATTATTAAATCATGGCAAGAGGGTTACTACAATGAAATGATTACGTTTATGCGTAATTTTTTATCAGCAGGTTTTAAGGACAATGATTATTTATACAAGGGTGTAATTACTGGGATTTTAAGAGTAGCGAAAGAAAGTATTTTTTCAGGTTTGAATAATTTGGAGGTGAATTCTGTATTAGAACATGCTTATGCTGATAAATTTGGGTTGACAGAAGGTGAAGTAAAACAGCTTTTGGCAGACACTCATATCAGTACGTCTTTTTCAGAAGTGAAAAAGTGGTATAATGGCTATACGATAGGTTTACACTCTGGAATGTATAATCCTTGGTCGATCTTAAATTATGCAAACAAACCTTCTCAGGGATTTAGACCTTATTGGGTGAATACCTCAGCAAATGAGTTGATAGAGGAGTTATTGACCAACGCAAATGCAGATCTTGAAAAGAAACTGACGGGCTTAATCGATGGTCAGGTGATGGAAAGTGAAATTTCCGAGACCACTATTTTTAAAGACTTAGAGAATGGTTCAGAGAAGACGGTTTTAGGTTTATTGTTGTTTAATGGGTATTT
>NZ_JABANE010000286.1 GCF_012844305.1 Flammeovirga aprica JL-4 | reverse complement strand
TGTACTTCCCTAAATAGGGTTGACCGTTTTTGTTCAACATTCATTTAATCTCAGCGGACAATTAAGAGCCTGAGGTCTTTCTTTTTGGCTAAAATCAAGAAGGCTAGATGCCTTCTTGATTTTAAAATTCTCCGCGGCATATATAATCACCATCGGTCTTCTTTTGGCATCTAAATCTAAGACTTTTTTCTTAAATTCTAAAGGTGTAAATCTATTGTTAAATGCCTGGTGCTTTCTATTAGTATTGTAATGTACTACTGATTTCTTCACCTGATTTACAAGTTGCCGATAGCTTTCAATATTTCTATAATTCAGGTATTCATTTTTAATAATACCATTAATTCTTTCTGCATAAGCGTTTTCTTGTGCACTTCCTCCCATGCTTACTATGATTCCATTTTTGTTAAGTAGAGCTAGGTATTCATGACTTGTGTATTGCGTTCCTCTATCGGAATGATGAATCAAAGGCTCCTCAATCTTACCTACTTTGCTGAGCATCATTTTAAGAGCTTTTATATTTGATTACACCCTTAAATGTTCACTGACATTATAGCCAAGGATTTCTTTAGTATAGACATCTATGATAAAAACTAAATAATAAAATTGCTGGCCTACACTAAAATAGGTGATATCACTTTGAACTACTTGATGAGGGCTTGTAACACTCATTCCTGCTATGTAATTCGGGAAGCGAATATGCCCTGGTATAGTCGTACGCTGATAATTTCGATGTTTTACCACTCTATACCCAAGGGATATAAACAACTCGCAAAACTTATCTCTACCCATTGTTTTTGGACGAAGTGACATATACAACTTTTCAACCCCACAGCCTGGATGATCTCTTCTTATAGCATCTGCCTGGACAATTAACTCTTGTAATTCTTGCTCAAATGCGTACTGTCTTTTGCGACTGGACTGAACACTCTGTTTGCTAATTCCAAGAATACGGTATAAGGAGTTAAGACTGAATTTTATCTTGTCTTTGTGATCTTGGAACCACCAGATTGCAGGGTTTCTGAATTTTTTTTGATGTCGATGTTATATTCCTCATCAGCAAGTTCGATCACCTTTTCGAGGTATTCCAGGTAAAGTTGCTTCTGACCTAGTACACGTTCTAATTCCTCTATTTTCTTTTGTTGGACCTTCAGTTTATGTTCTTGACTATTCTTCATTTCAACTACTTGAACACCTAAATTATTATAATTAGAATATTGATGAATCCATCTATAAACTGTTTGGAGGGAGATAGAATACTGTTCCGAGATGGACTTGATGCTAAGTTGACCAAATTCATATTCATGAACAATTTTTCGCTTAAATTCCTCAGAAAATTTTCGTTGTGATCTAAGTACTTTTCCAGTTTTCAACATGTAATTTTAACTTTGAAAACGGTCAACCTATATCAGGGAATGACAGT
>NZ_JABANE010000285.1 GCF_012844305.1 Flammeovirga aprica JL-4 | reverse complement strand
GTAACTACTCAGCAATAGGAATTTTCAACGAAGCAAGCGTTATAAAAGCCTCAAGTATACTCTCTCCTTTCTTTTTAAGTGTTTCTGTCATTGATTTTAGGACAGCATATATAGGGTATCCAGTTTTAAACATACCTGACACCTTCATTTTTAGTTTCACATTCCGAATTGCTCTCTCTGAAGCATTATTTTCAAAGGATAGTTTTTGCTCGTAGAGAAAAGGGAAAACTGCTTCTCTATGTTTTATTAAAGACCTTTGTAGTTTTGCAGTTTTATCACAACTATCGTTTGGAATAGTTTCCTGAAGAAGCACATTTAATTCATTCTCTAACTTTTGAGTTGAGTGATCTCCATACTTTGATACATCTACCTCTCTTTTTAGTTGAATTGCTCTGTGTAAAAGTTCTCTCAGGTGAATCGTAAAAGAGTGTTTTTCTGCGGCCTCCAAATAGTTTAATTCACGCAAGATATGTGCTATACAAATTTGATGCTTTTTAGCTTTAGTCTTCAATTGTGCCGCCCATCTATCTGAGGATAAAGTTGCACAGGGAAAACCATTAGGGAAGTGTTGATCAATGGTTGCTGAACCTCTATTGTTGCTTATAGTGATATAACAATAGTCTTCATTCTGCCATACCCAACTCCAAAAATTGTCACCATTTACTCGACAACTTGTTTCGTCCGCCCCAACTGGCTTAGTGCTTTTCTCTAGCTTCTCTCGAAGCTTTGAATGATAAGGAAGTGCTTTTTTATATAAACTATTGAGTTTATTGTCGATTGTACCTTCGCTTAGATGTAGTGAAAATGCGTCTTTGAAGAGCGATTTAATACGGTTATAGGGTAAATATTGAGCTACAGAAAGGTAACCTATCAGTGCTTCTATATTTTCACCATATTGAATATGATTGCTAACATTATTAGGATAATGTGCTTCTTGATGACAGCCACATTGACATTGAGCTTCATATTGATGATACTCTTTTACAAAAGGGGTAATACTTGGCAAGTCAACAACTTGACGCTTGCTTTTGAAAATGAGGTTTTCAGAAGAAATTGATTGACCACATTTGGTGCAGTAAGATGGTCTTAAAGATATTATTTCATCAGGTGTTGAACTCATTTTTAGACTACTGCCTTTGTGACCTGGTTGACCTCCTGATTTTTTTGTGCTTTTTTTTCGTAAACTCGCTGTACGTTTTTTGAAGCTATCTTGAGATGGTGGTTTACTACTATTGCTACTATCTTTTTGTATAGATTTTTGTTCTAACAGTTTTAAAGCCATAGCCAACTTTTCAGTTAAATCTTTAACCTGACTCTCTAGCTGCTCTATTTTTTCTTTATCTGTCATCTTCTTGCAAGCTATGAAGATTTTATTAAATTTAAATTATCGCTGACTTACTTTTTGTCTAATTTAATGTCGGTGAGTAGTTAC
>NZ_JABANE010000284.1 GCF_012844305.1 Flammeovirga aprica JL-4 | reverse complement strand
TTATTCCACGCCTGAAAGGCAGCGAAATTAATATTTTCATTTCGTTAAGGAAGGTGCGAACAAGTTCCTGATATGAGATCATCATATTCATCCGGAGCGCATCCCAGAGGGACATCATGAGCCATCAACTCACCTTCGCCGATAGTGAATTCAGCACTAAGCGCCGTCAGACCCGAAAAGAGATTTTCCTCTCCCGCATGGAGCAGATTCTGCCATGGCAAAACATGGTGGAAGTCATCGAGCCGTTTTATCCCAAGGCGGGCAATGGCCGACGGCCCTATCCGCTGGAGACCATGCTGCGTATTCACTGCATGCAGCATTGGTACAACCTGAGCGACGGTGCCATGGAAGATGCCCTGTACGAAATCGCCTCCATGCGCCTGTTTGCCCGATTATCCCTGGATAGCGCCCTGCCGGATCGCACCACCATCATGAATTTCCGCCACCTGCTCGAGCAGCATCAACTGGCCCGTCAATTGTTCAAGACCATCAATCGCTGGCTGGCCGAAGCAGGCGTCATGATGACCCAAGGCACTTTGGTGGATGCCACCATCATTGAGGCACCCAGCTCTACCAAGAACAAAGAGCAGCAACGCGATCCGGAGATGCATCAGACCAAGAAAGGCAATCAGTGGCACTTTGGCATGAAGGCCCACATTGGTGTCGATGCCAAGAGTGGCCTGACCCACAGCCTAGTCACCACCGCGGCCAACGAGCATGACCTCAATCAGCTGGGTAATCTGCTTCATGGAGAGGAGCAATTTGTCTCAGCCGATGCCGGCTACCAAGGAGCGCCACAGCGCGAGGAGCTGGCCGAGGTGGATGTGGACTGGCTGATCGCCGAGCGTCCCGGCAAGGTAAAAACCTTGAAGCAGCATCCGCGCAAGAACAAAACGGCCATCAACATCGAATACATGAAAGCCAGCATCCGTGCCAGGGTGGAGCACCCGTTTCGCATCATCAAGCGGCAGTTCGGCTTCGTGAAAGCCAGATACAAGGGGCTGCTGAAAAACGATAACCAACTGGCGATGTTATTCACCCTGGCCAACCTGTTTCGGGTGGACCAAATGATACGTCAGTGGGAGAGATCTCAGTAAAAACCGGAAATAACGCCAGAAATGGTGGAAAAAATAGCCTAAATAGGCTGATTCGATGTGTTTGCGGGAAAAAAATCGGCCCAGATCCGCGAAATTTTAATCAGCGAGTCAGCTTGGGAAGAAATGACCTGCTTATTCGCACCTTCCTTAATAGTGCTGGCGCGAAATCTAAACGGTAACAATATTCTTCTGCTCCCCTTACTCCCCACAAACCGATTTTTTGCGGATAACGAGCCACAGCGCGATGTCGAACAAAGTTGTCGTTAGCAAAAAAACATGAGCCCGGTTACAAGACGCACACGACACCGTCGTCGGCATCCTGAACGGTTCGCATTCTGCAAGTC
>NZ_JABANE010000283.1 GCF_012844305.1 Flammeovirga aprica JL-4 | reverse complement strand
CAACACCGAAAGTACTTTCTATTTCATTTCCTTCAAGTAGTAATAACCTTAGTTTGGTACATTTACTGATATCCGGTGGAATACGTTTGATTTTTCCATTGGTGAGGTCTAACTTTCTGAGATTGGTCATTCTACCTATACCTGTTATGTCTGTGATTTGATGATTGATTACATTTAGACTATGTGCTTTACTGTCAAAAATACCTACTGGCATGTTTTTCCATGTAACATTTTCTGCCCAAATACTCCCAACATTTAAGCCTTTTGGAACAGATCTCAAGTTATTACATTCACCTATTTTTAATACTCTCATCGGAACCTTATTTAGAGATGCAGGTAAACCTGTTAATCTAGAACACCCTGTTAAGTCAAGTCCTGATAAAAAATATAAGTTACCTAAGGATGAGGGTAACTTGAAAAGGCTTTTGCAATATTTCAAATTTAGATCCTTTAATGAGGGTAAGTTGCCTAACCCTTCTGGCAAATGCTTTCCTGTACTATTATTCAGAATTAGTATTTCTATACTTTCTATAGTATCTACATATTTAAAACTCTTTAAGGCTACTTTTAAATGTTTCAGATTTTTGAAATTACTTATATCAGACGGTAGTTCATTTATGGGGTTTAGATATAAATGGGTTAAAGAGTCGAACTCATAAAGTTCTTCAGGGAAGCCTTGTATTTTTGACCCTTCCAAATACAAACTTGTAATTGGTAAATTTCCAAAACCTTCAGGAAATTTACTTATTTCTGTAGATGATAAATCTAAAGTAGATAGTTTATGACAATTTGTAATAAAAGGGGATAATTCTTTAATAGGGCACCCTTCTAACCATAATGTTTTTAATTCTGTGAATTCAGTTATAAATTTAGGGATTTCGGTAATATTACAATTTATAATTTTTATTTCTTCCAATCTTTGGAAGCCTCGAATTTTTTCAGGAACATCTTTGAGAGATGGAATATCCACAAATTTAACTTTAGAAATATACCCATCTTTTTCAGTTTTGTAATTTACATTATCTCCATATTGATTATCTAAATATTCTTTTATTTCTTGTTCTGTCATATCTCTATAATTAGTACAATTTGTTAATAAAAACAACATTGCGATCAGATAAAAATTATTTATTATTTTCATTGTTCTTTAATTTTTTTGGCAATTGTTTAGTGTAAACAATATTCTCTATTAATAATGGAAATAAAATATCCCTTTCGAATAAATTCAGATCTCCTTTACTATCATAATCGTCGTTGAGTAGTGATTTCATAAACTCAGAAGCCTTTAAATCTTCTAATTGGGCTTTAGGTTTATCATTAAGAATAAATTTAACAATATCCTCAATATCCCCCAGATACAAGCTTGCCTGCCCAGGACTCAAATCCTCAATTGGGCAATCAGCCCAATCCGCTTTTATTTCTTGAGTTGGATCAACAACTGAAGGGAC
>NZ_JABANE010000282.1 GCF_012844305.1 Flammeovirga aprica JL-4 | reverse complement strand
TTCTGAAATTCCTGACGAGATTGGTAATTGCACTAAGATGACTTGCCTATATCTGGAATATAACAACTTAAAAACTTTGCCATCTACCATATGCAATCTCAAAAAAATGGAATACTTCAGAACTAGAAGAAACCCATGGGAATGGATGCCGGAATGTATTGATGATGCTTTTAAGATTTATCACAAGTTTGGATCTGTACCAGGTGTGGAAAGAAGATAATAAGATACTAGAACTTTAGGTTTCAAAGTTTGGAGGTTAAAAATTATTTAGAGAACAGAAGTCATGCATCAGATTATTGGAAATAGATTAGTTGTTTTTATCATCATATTACTCACATCTTGTAATAGTTTTTCTAATGATAAAATAGTTGAAACACCTTTTATTAATGAAATAAAAAGTAAATATCCTAATTCATATGTAGGGATAGAAAATAATATGTATTGGTTTTCTTTTCGAGGTTCCAAAGATAGTTTAGACAATTGGTTCTCTGATATAGAATATAAAAAAGATTCAATAGGTTTGATTGAAATAATAAAGTACCCCAAAATTATCAACTCTATAGATAGGTTTATTGAATTTAAATCATTGAAAACCTTAATAATTCACCAATGTAATCTTACGACCATTCCTTCTTCCTTTTTTAATTTAAAGCATTTGGAGTATTTAGGATTAAATGATAATAATATTTCTATTATACCTAAAAAAATAAATAAATTAAATAAACTAAAACACCTAGAATTAAGTACAAATAATATTAAAAAGGTACCTCAAGAGATAGGTGATATTACCTCTTTAAAAGAATTTACTATAGCTAATAATTTAATTCAAAAATTTCCTGATGAAATTTGTAATTTGAAAAATTTGGATGGTTTATCGTTTAGTAATAATCCTAGATTAAAAAAACTTCCTGATTCTTTATTCAAGCTAAATAAATTAAAGGTAATAAATTTGTCTAAATGTAAAAATCTAAAAAGGTTTCCTGATAATTTATGGTTAATCGACTCCTTAGTTTATATCAGGCTTGACGAAATGGATTTAAAAGAAATACCACAATTTGTTTGGAAGTGTAAACAAATCAAAACATTAAGTCTTAGTAGTAATAAAATTACTCATATCCCTAAAGAATTGGGTGAGCTTACAAATCTTGAGAAACTTTATGCAGATGATAATAGACTTTCTGAAATTCCTGAAGAGATCGGTAATTGTACTAAGATGACCAGTCTACATGTGCAATATAACAACTTAAAAACTTTGCCATCTACCATATGCAATCTCAAAAAAATGGAATACTTCAGAACTAGAAGAAACCCATGGGAATGGATGCCGGAATGTATTGATGATGCTTTTAAGATCTATCACAAGTTTGGATCTGTACCAGGGGTGGAAAGAAGATAATAGGATACTAGAACTTTAGGTTTCAGAGTTTGGAGGGTTAGTCTTATTTAAAAATT
>NZ_JABANE010000281.1 GCF_012844305.1 Flammeovirga aprica JL-4 | reverse complement strand
TCTTCATTTCTCTTATGATTAAAACAAGGAAAATTGTATTTATTTTGTACAATTTCTTCCAAAAGAGATAATTCAATATTTACAGCGAAGATAATTTTGAATTTCTATGTCAAGGGTATATAAACGCCTTCATGCTTCAGGCGCCCTGGACATAGAAATTCATACATTGTTTTGCTGACAATTCAAGTTATTTCTCTCGGAAAAAATTATGTCCAAAGGGCTTTATAATCCCGCTGATAGGCAGTGTTGTTTCTTATTACAGCAAACATAATATGAATCAGCTTTGACCGTAAATTATTAAGTACTAACATCTTTTTTTTCCCTTCTTTGATTTTTCTCTCATAATATTTCGTGAACTCCCCTTTTCCATGATGTACTGCACTGCAGACACCCATATGAAGATATCTTTTGATATGCCGGTTCGACCTCTTAGAAGTTTTTCCCCTTGAACGAATACTGCTCCCTGATTGATTTTCAAAAGGGGCGACCCCTACGTGAGATGAGAACTCTCTTGCCGAAGGGAACTTTCTAAATCCTAAAGTAGCGATAAGTACTTCCAATGCTATTTTGGGACCTACACCAACGATAGATTTCAATAATTTCATCTGGTGTTTCAACTGAGGATCATTTTTGATGATTTCGGCAATACGTTTATCGATCGACTTCAAGTTTTCTTCCAGTACTTTGAGTGTCTTACTATGTCTTTTTGAACGGTCCTTATAATCTGAGGACTCCACATACCCCTTATGATCAGTAAGTTGACCTTTAAGCATGGTCTTTTGCTTAGTGATAAGCTCTTTTTCAGAATTCAAATACTTCAGACTTATCAGACTGTCAGAAGCCAGCTCACATAACTTCGCCTTGTCATCATGTCTAAAACCATAATCGGCTAATCTTTTGGCATCAAGTTTATCATTCTTGCCTCTGATTAAACCCAGGCTATAGTGTGCTTGATTGGGACATGCAATCCATAAATTATAACCCTCTTCTATCAAGGCCCAAGTCATCGGGTTAGTATAGTTACCCGTATTTTCAGCAACAACCAACACCTCCTCTTTCTTCAAGCGATGTTCCTTAAGAAGAGCTTTAAAATTTTTAGAGATCTCTTTTTCCTCATTCAGGCATTCTCTCATCTCAAAATTCGTCGAATCCAAACGTAGAGCAATGTCCAATTTTAGTTTGCTAACATCGACACCGATTATAAACTTATAAATCATTTTTGTACCTTCGTTTAGGTTATGAATTAGGGTAATTCAGAGCACTCCTACCAACCTTAGCGGGGTTGAAACAATCTCTTATTTAGGCTCTACTCTGTTAAAAGAAATAAGTCCAAGAAATGACGTAATTTTTAAAATTATTTTGTCTTATGGTTTACTTATTTCTTTTACCCTAGTTTTAAAAAGCAATTTACCATCTTAGATAAATACAACACTATAAATCTAAGGTTTTGTCTT
>NZ_JABANE010000280.1 GCF_012844305.1 Flammeovirga aprica JL-4 | reverse complement strand
TGACGAACTGTGTTTAAAAGCAAATTTATTTCATAATTCAACCAAATTTTATTTTGGTTTTGTTTTTTGTAAATCAACATGTATTCACTAAAAAATTGAATATAACGATCCATACTCTTTTTCTTAAAAGTGTCAATTTTGAATGATCTATCTATGTACTATAGTTTAAGCAGCTCTGTTACTTAAACTATAGTATTCAGGATTATATGGTTCCCCACTTTTCACAATTGCAAAGGCTTGTTTAACCAATTTATTTATTACTGCTACCATTGCTTGTTTATGTTTCTTACCTCTTTCTCTTAACCTCTTGTATAAGCTTCGACATGCAGTATTATATTTTTTAGCGGAAAGTGCTGCCATGTATAAGATCTTCCGAGCATCTTTGACACCCATTTTGGAAATACCTTTATACTTTTTTACAGAGGATCCAGATTCATATTCTCTAGGATTAGTTCCTAAGTAGCAAATCACCTGCTTAGCTGATTCAAAGTTAGTGAATTGCTGAAATGTATGGAGAAAGACCATAGCACTTTTATCTCCTATACCTGAAATTGTCTTTACTAATTTTAGAAAGCTTTTATCCTCTTCAGTATTTAATTTATTGAGTTCTTTTTCATAATCTGCTATAACTTCTTCTACAGCTTGAATTTTATCTTGCAACCAATCGAATATTTCTTGTGAGGTGTCATTACAATTTTTAAAACTATGGTATTGTGATGAATAGGCGTTAAGATGCTTTGTTTCAAGTTGAATCATACTCAAAAGTTGTTGCCGTTTTAGGCTTGAGACTGATGGTTTTCTCCAATTATGGACCTTGACATCCTGACTTAGAATCATATTTTTACCATAGTCGTAAATTAATCTAGCATCAATTTTATCAGTCTTGTCACGTTTCAATTTTGACATACCATAATATTTTATGGCAGTAGGATTGACAACCTTTATCGTATAACCTTTCAGGAAAAAATAACTACACAAATTATAATGATAAACCCCTGTGGCCTCTAAGACAATAGTGGTGGATTTTGTGATTGATTTTTCAATTTCACCAAATCCTTTCGTATTGTTGTCCATTTTTTTTGATAGCTCCTTATTTTTCTTTTCACTAAAGAAATAGAGATCTAACTTTTTGCTAGAAACATCGATGCCTACAAGAGGTGAAGTTGTAATTTTCATAAGGGATGCTACATTTGTATTCTGTTAAAAAATAGAGACGTTTAAGTTGATAACTTTCTGTGACACCAGCGTACTAAAAACAGGATCTAGGTCCCAACGAACTGTCCAGTCTTATAGAAAGTGAAAAGGGGATCATCTGTCACTTACTGGTTTATAAACCATTCGCTACGCTCGATCTTATTCCTTTTCTTATTGTCAACTTGAGCGTCCTCTTTTGCTAACAACAATATTCTATAACTCCTCGAAAATCCAAAATATTATTCTGAGGAGTTTTATTTCCTTTTGACAATGCTAAGTTAGTACGCT
>NZ_JABANE010000028.1 GCF_012844305.1 Flammeovirga aprica JL-4 | reverse complement strand
ACGGATGGTTTCTTCAATTCATGTCACCCAAAAACAGCTTTGTGATTGGGCGACGTAAGTTTATATACCTATAAATTTTAAAAAAATCTAAAGTCGAAATTAATAACCAACAAACACCAAAAGTTGCAAAGATTGATTTTATACCCTGATAAGAAAAAACGTACTTCCAATAGGCCTTACTAGTTATTGAACTCAAAAAGTATTTCATTATAAATCATTTTAACATTCATAAAAATAGTCCCCTTCATCCGTTTTTGTTGCATATCTAAAATCAGGATCCTCAAGGGCTTTACGAATAAGTTTCTTGTCTAGGGGTATATGTATCACGGGGACTTTATATTTTAAATCTCTAAATTTTGGTATATTATCCCACAAATTTTCAACACTTTGCTTTATAGTATTTGAACTACAATTAATAATATCACTTTTTTTTTGATAATCAGGGTAAATAACAATTACAGGAATTTCGTTTACATCAATTGCATGGTTGATTTCTTCACTAACTGCCTTTGAATTTTTTGTTATTTTACTTAAAAATAAAATTAAATTCTTTGACTTATTTATTCTATCTCTCAACCTAGGTTTTAAAGTTGTCTCCCAATCACTTGAATCTCGAACATTGTAGTTTTTATTATGAGAATCTACAAAAGGAAATGTTGAATCACTACCTTTCCAAGCCCTTAACAAATTATAATAAACAAAATCTTTAACACTATGGGAAGCTAAATTTGAATCAGTACCTACGTCAGTTACATAGAATGCACAATAATTCCCTGTCTTATTTGCCATTTTAGTTTTTATTAAAGTTAACAGTTTTATTAAATTTTATTAAAAATACAAAATAAAACAATCACACTTCATTAACAAAAAAATACCCTTATAATATTCCGTCATTCAAAAAATAACCCACACTCAATTCCTCTTGAATGTGGGTACTATAAAATACAATCTATATCAATAGAAGTCAGAGACTTTTATGTTCCTCAAAGCTCGCTTAACACTTGCACTAAGGGTTACTTTTTAGAAAACAACACCCAATCCAATTCCATCTCAGCATCTGATTCGAAAACGCATACAAGGTTGAGGGTGCCTTTAGGTTTATGGTCCAATTTGGCTTTGACGGTTTGCCATTTATCATTAGTGGTATCTACCAATGCTTTGGCGATTAAGGGGCCGTTTTTGGAATTCTCTCTGATCTCTATCCATCCTTTTTGGCCTGTATGTTTCAACTTTAATTTTACGAACTTTGGTTTGATGTCGAAGTGGACCGAATTGTATTGTACCCAGCTGTCTTTTTTGGCTTTGGTAATTTTCCATTCGGGAACTCCTGCTTGATGCACAAAACCAATTTCTGCATTATGGATATGGGAATAACGATCAATTTGTATGGTGTCCGAAGCGGAAGTAAGCCCTACTCCTCTCAATGTAGGAATGACTTTTCGGATGGAACCGTCTGCCTCAAAAAATAAACTGTCTACGGCTACCGATCTTAGGTTGCCTACTTTTGAGATGTCGTTGTGATGGTAAAACATATACCATTGTTTTTTGTACTCTACAATAGAGTGATGGTTCGTCCAGCAATCCTCAAAACGGTCCATGATTGTTCCTTTAAATTCAAAAGGTCCTAACGGGTGTTTTCCTATGGCATAACCAATCTCTTCCGTACTGTTCTTTGTGTCTTTATTGTGTGGGAACGTCAGGTAATACAGTCCATTTCTTTTGAAAACAAACGGCCCTTCTTTGTACTCTTGCGGAAGGTTTTCAATCGCCATTGTTTCTCCCTCTATGGCTTTCATATCAGCCGTGAGTTTGACCACTTTTAGAGAGTTTCCTTTTCCTCCTCCCCAATACATATACGCTTGTCCATCATCATCAATAAACGGATTGGGATCGATGCCCTTCAACCCTTCAATATAATTGGGTTCAATGGTAAAAGGGCCTTCGGGTTGTGTGGCCGTTGCAAGCCCAATCTGACGGAAACCGCTTTTATCTGCAGGCGTATTGGGGAAGTAATAATAGTACTTTCCTTCTTTTTCCGTGATACAAGGTGCCCACATGCCATACCCCACTTTACTGCCCCAAGGCACGTCTTTTTGGGCGACAATCACCCCATGATCCGTGTAGTTGACCAAGTCGGTGGTAGAAAAAGCGTGGTAGTCCGTCATCACATGACCATGCCCTTCTTTAACGGCCCCTAGTTTCTCCCATTCTGGATTCCAAGGCACATCATGCGAAGGATAAATATACAGTTTGCCGTTGTACACCCTTGCCGTAGGGTCAGCGGTGTAGATGTTGGTTATAATTGGGTTTTGCGCCAATAGTTGCATTGAAATACTAAAGAAGAGCAATAGCATTAATCCATATTTTTTCATACTTGTGGTGTTGTTTGTTTTTATTCACTTCATAGGTAAATATCAATGAATTACGATGGGTTCAGTAGTAAATTTACCCTTGAAATTAGGGTGCATTTTTAGAGAGAAAATTATTTTGGTTTTCATGGGTGAGATATTGAATAGTGGTTTTAGAAATCAGGAGATTTCTGTTGATCTGTAAGGCACGAATGACGCTAACGCTTAACATTCGCGCCAATGGATCATAAAAATCATGTAGAAAAATCGATTGTAAGTTTACAATGCACCAACTTATTCAATAAATCTTTCTCTTTTTAAATTTCAATTTGCTAACTATGAAGTATTAAATCATCTCATCTATTACCATTTTAAATGAAAGAACTATGGAACAAGCTATTTTAAAGAACTTAAGAACAAACCACCACATCCTCTCTAAATTTATTGATGGGTATTCTCTGGAACAATTAAACAAAATTCCGGAAGGGTTCAGAAACAATATCATCTGGAATATCGGCCACATTATCGTGGCTCAACAAGGACTGATTTACCGTTCTTCTGACTTGCCTATTCATGTGACGAAAGACATGGTCGATAAATACACGAATGGAACTGTCCCTGATGGCAATGCTACGCAAGATGAAGTAGACGAAATCAAAGGTTTACTTTTCAGTACTTTGGACCAACTTGAAAAAGACTTGGAGGAAGGAATTTTTGAGCATTATAATGAAAGACAAACCAAAACGGGATTTACAATTTCTAACCTTGAAGATGCTTTGGTGTTTTGTAGTTTCCATGAGGGAATACATTTGGGGATGATACTTTCCATTAGGAAATTCCTTTAATATCAACACCTGTTATCTACGTGATGGCAGGTGTTTTTTAATTGACCCAGAACCAATATTTACATCTCATCAATAATAAAAAAAAGTGAATAAAAATTCACTTAATTTAACCAATATGAGATTTTTTTTATTCTTTTGTGGGGGTAAATTCATTAATCGTTCCACTAATCCTCACAAAACTATGCTATTCGCTCACTCCCAATTAATTTCACCGGCAGGTTATTTCACTATTAAGATCTTTTGTAACTCTTCAATGCATTGTAAACTATATTTTCATCATTTACAGTATTTAGAAATCAGGAGATTTCTGATGATCTGAAGGACACGAATGACGCTAACGCTTAACATTCGCTCCAGTGAGCTTGCTACTCTATTCATTGGGTAGTGCTCCCCCGGCCTTGAAGGGAAAAGCGTGAAGAATTTCATGGATTGAGCCGTTATAAAATGATTTTCTTGTTTGAGCTTTAGCGAGTTTAAAATCATTTAGGCGAGAGGAATGAAATTTAGCTTTTGCATTCAAAGCCTTGACTTTTTTGCTTCGTTCTGTTTCAAGACAAAATGAAGGAAAAGGTAGCTTGAAAGCAGATCATAAAAAGCTTGTAGAAATGTCGATAGAAAGTTGACGACAATTTAGTTTACAGAATATTCAATGCCAGATAAGTACAAAGTCAAAAATAAATCATAGTTAATTCTAATTTATTTTTTGTGAGTACAACGCTAAAAAACGTATGAATAGTGGTTCTATTAAAAGTTTTTTGAAGGCAGTAATTGCAAAACAATAAATAGAATTAGTATTAGATAATTTTGAATATGTACTTAAGTACTAATTAAATACATTTTTTGGACAGGTAGATCACGCTGGCCAACCTTCCTGTCACCTTTATTTTATGAATGAATAATAAATACCAATCTATGATCTAGAGCAGGCTAAACACTGTCTTCAATGTACTTTAAATAATTTAGTTCTTATTCACTAGAACAATTTAAAATGAACCGGGGATCTAAAACAGCTATAAACTCCCCTGAAAAATTAAATGTAAGTCTTCAATAAACTTCTTTCTTTCATCAAAACCATAACTAATGAAAAATCTATCTAAGATTGTTACACTGCTCATGTGGTGTAACCTGTTTTTGCTATGTCCAACACTAAAAGGAGCAACTGTCAGCGAAATTAAAAAAGTCCAACTTACGGCAGAAGAACAAAAACTTTATCAATTAATCAATGAATACCGCAACGAAAATGGTTTGCCGGATATTCCATTGTCCAAATCTCTCACTTATGTAGCCCAAAGGCACGTTTGGGACCTAGAAACCAACTTTGAATTTGGAGGAAGCTGTAATATGCACTCGTGGTCTGACAAAGGAGAAGATTGGTCAGGCTGTTGTTACATCGAACCTCAGTGTATGTGGGATAAGCCTTCAGAAATGACGCCTTATCCTGGCTATGGCTATGAAATTTCTTATGGCGGAAGTGGTAATTACAAAGCCACTGCCGAAGGAGCTTTGCAAGCTTGGAAAGGAAGTTCGGGACACAACACTGTGATCGTGAACCAAGGGTCTTGGAAAAATATAAAATGGAATTCTGTAGGGATTGGTATTTACGAAAGCTTTGCCGTGGTTTGGTTTGGAGCGGAAGTAGATCCGGTACAAGACGACACTAAAATTTTACCAGAAAAACCAACCGCATTAAGTGCCTCTAATATCTTTTTTGATGCATTTGATTTATCATGGGCCAATAGTAAAGATGCCGATTCTTATGAAATTCAACGTATGGAAAGTACAAACTGGATCGATGCCGGCACTGCCGTACTTCCTACTTTCGCTTTTAATAATCTAGATAGTGGCAGTGTTCAGGAAGTTAGAGTTAGAGCTGTCAATGCCGACGGTACAAGCGACTGGTCCAATTCATTATTCGTTGATTTACTTCAAATTGAAGACTCTATTCCTAACATTCCTACCAATTTACTGGCCTCTGGAATTGATACCACTTCATTTACTTTTGAATGGAAAGCAGTCGTAAATGCGGAATCCTATACTATCCAAATTTTAAAAGGCGGTATTTGGACAGACTTAGGTAGTACAGCCAATAATAGTTATAAAGTGGAAAACCTACTTGCAGGAAGTAATCAAAAAGTAAGAGTAAAAGCCGTAAATAGTTTTGGCACAAGTGAATGGTCTTCTTCATTGTCAGTTGACTTACTTCAAATTGATGACTTCCTACCTGCTGTTCCCACAGACTTAATAGCCACTGAAGTTGACACTACTTCATTTACTTTTAAATGGAATGCAATAGTAAATGCGGACTTCTATACTATCCAAGTTCTTGATTTAGGTATATGGGTTGATCTTGATAGTACTGTCAACAATAATTACAAAGTAGAAAATCGCATTTCTGGAAGCAAGCAAACGGTAAGAGTAAAAGCAGTAAATAACTTCGGGGCGAGTGACTGGTCGGATTCTCTTTCTGTGGATTTACTAAAAGTTGAAAATTTCCCTCCTGCTATTCCTACAGATTTAATAGCTACTGAAATTGATACAACTTCATTTATTTTTCAATGGAAAGCAGTCGTAAATGCGGACTCCTATATTATCCAAATTCTTGATTTAGGAATATGGATTGATCTTGATAGCACGGTCAACAATAATTACAAAATAGTAAGTTATATTCCAGGAGGTAAGGAAACGGTAAGAGTGAAAGCGGTGAATAAATTCGGGTCGAGTGACTGGTCAGATTCTCTTGCTGTTAATTTACTAAAAGTTGAAAATTTCCCTCCTGCTATTCCTACAGACTTAATAGCCACTGAAGTTGACACTACTTCATTTACTTTTGAATGGAAAGCAGTCGTAAATGCGGAATCCTATACTATCCAAATTCTTGATTCTGGAGTATGGTTTGATCTTGATAGCACTGCCTTTAATACATTCAAAGTGGAAAATCGTGTTCCTGGAAGCAAGCAAACGGTAAGAGTAAAAGCGGTGAATAAATTCGGATCGAGTGACTGGTCGGATTCTCTTTCTGTGGATTTACAACAAACGGTGCAACTTCCAGATGTTCCAACTGATTTAGTGGCAGTAAATATTACTGAAACTGCTTTTGAACTTCAATGGGCGAAAGCAAAACTAGCTACCGCTTACCAAATAGATCGACTTGTGGATAGTCTTTGGATCCTTGAAGGGTATAGTTCATCAAATACTTATTTACTAGCAAATTTAGATTCAGGAAGTACACAATCCGTTAGAGTAAAGTCCATCAATAATGACGGCGAAAGTGATTGGTCAACACCTCTAGTGGTACAATTAAAAGAGACGGTCATTAATTTGCCGGATACTCCAACAAATCTAAAAGCGAATAATATTACTTCTTCTTCATTTGATATCACTTGGTCATTGGTAGACAGTGCCCAATATGAAATTCAAATTTTAAAAGACAGTACTTGGGTTTTACAAGGTTCAACCGCTAGCAATTCTTACCTTCTCACAAATATGAAAGCAGGAAGCGTTCAACAAGTAAGAGTGCGTGCAGTAAATAATGATGGTGCAAGTGAATGGTCAAGCATTTTGATCGTTCCGCTTTTAGATGAAGTCGTTTCAATCCCTAATACACCTTCAAACCTTACTGCTACGGCGGTAACAAACAACTCCATGACTATTGTTTGGAATGTTGTAGGTAATGCTACAAGTTATGATCTTCAAATTTGGAGAAACAGCACATGGCAACTTATTTCAAGCAGTGCCGACACTTCTGTTGTCATCAATGATTTAGCAAGTGGAAGTACGCAGTACGTCAGAGTGCGTGCAACTAACAAAACGGGTTCTAGTAGTTACAGTGATTATATTTCTGTAAAATTAGAACAGTCTGGAGCTATCCCTTCAATTCCACGAAACTTAAAAGCTTACAATGTAAATTCTACTTATTTTGGTATTTATTGGGCAACGGTTGACAATGCAGAATACTACGATATCCAAAGATGGAATGGCCGTAATTGGGTATTAGATGGCAGTACAAACAGCTACTATTATTATGTAGAAGACATGCCTTACAGAAGCACTCAATATGTGAGAATTAGAAGTAGAAACAGGTTCGGTGCAAGTGAATACACCCAATACATCACAGTCAGTTTAGGCAGATCAAACGGCAGAACCTCACAGCATTTTGAGGAACCAGTAGAATCCCTTACTGAAATCAGCGTGTATCCTAACCCTGCCTCTAATACAATTAGAGTAAAGAACCTTCAAGTTGAGGAAGTCGTTAAAGTACAACTTATTTCTTCTTCAGGTATTGTTCAGCAAACCATAGAAAACCTTGGACCATTAGATGCAATTGATGTTTCAAGATACAACAAGGGTATTTATATCTTAAAAGTATATTATAAAAACAATTCAACAAGCTTCGTGAGGTTTGTGAAACAATAAAAAAGGAAGAGGTGCTGTTTTGAAAACGGTGCCTCTTTTTTTGATGTAAATTAATTTTGCCCCTTTTTCACTTTCAACTTTTCAGCTAGGTGTTTGGTAGTGAACAATGGCGCGAATGTTAAGCGACAGCGTCATTCGTGTCCTATAGATCATCAGAAATCTCCTGATTTCTAAAAACCATATTTATACAAAATCAATTTCGAGAACAGTGTACTTCTTTCCGCTGTAGTGACGGGCACTGCTGTACATATATTCTTCTGGTTCATTTACTACACCACTTCGAACTGGATTATTGTGTATATAATTCATCTTCTGATCCAATAGTTTTGGACTACTTAATTGAATTGGAAAATTATAGTGTTGCCAAAATTGGAAGTTTTGCTTTGCAGGATTGGCTGAAGATTTAAATAGCCATAACATCCATTTTTTCCTGCTTTCTTTTGGGTTTTGCTCAATCGCTTTTCTAATATTTTGTGATGTATACTTCTTAAAATCTCTTAGGATAAACTCTAATTTCTCGCCCCCCTCTTTGGTGGAGATAATTAGGTGAAGATGATTGGTCATTATGACATATGAATGTATCTGTAACCCTTTATTTTTTTGACAAAATGTTAAGCTGTCTATTATGATATCAATGTATTCTTTTCTTGTGAAGACATCCACCCATTCAGTAACAGTAAGTGTTACAAAATAACATTTCGTCTGATCGTTAAACTTATATTTTCTGCTCATATTTTAGTTAGTTTATGAATCGTTGTAATCTGTATTACGATGATACTAAAATATGAAATCAATGTAAAATATATATTTTCTTTTTTTTAGAAGTCGGAGACTTCTTGTGATTTTTAAAGCACAAATGACGCTATCGCTTAACATTTGCGCTAGGGAAACGTACTGCTCTAAATGGCGTGAATGTTAAGTGACAGCGTCATTCGTGTCCTATGGATCATCAGAAATCTCCTGATTTCTAATTACTTTCCACCAATTCCATTAAACTATATTCTCCATTATACTTCCAGCTATGGTCACTTTCTGAAGGAATTTGGGAGGCTTCCAATCCTACCATCACTTCTGATTTTAATACGCGAAGCATCAAGCAGTCGGTTGGAAGGTAGTCGACTAACGTGTTGGTTTTAATGGTACAATCGTAGTCATAATCCCCTACTAATTTTCTGTAGTTCAAATCTCCTTTGAAAATCAATAAATCGGATTGACTTAAAGTTTGGTTTAACTGGGATGGAATGTTTTTATAGTCATTGGAACTCGACCAGTATTCGTGACTTTTCAAAGTAAGCTGATTGTTTTGAATGAGTGCTTCAATTTCTTCAACAAAATCTTTTAAGCCTTCTTGTTTTTTTAAGGAATGCATCAAATAGTTGAAGTCTGAAATCAAGGCATCTGAGACAAAGTAAGGCATTATTTTAAAATGTAATACTACTTCTTTTACATTCGTTTTAGTCAGTAGGTAATGCGATAAAATCAGATCTGCAAAAAGTTCTTCTCCTGCATTATCCAAAATAATATCAACCTGACGACTGTTTTCTATTTTTTCAAATACTTCAGCTGAATGATCAATCAAAATACTACTTGCTGAAGTTTGTGAATAAGTGTCTGAACTTTGACTTAGGTCGGCTTTATTCCCTAAAAGATCTAATTTCAACAATGTACCGAAGTTATCAACAGTATGTGTGGACAACTTTTGATATTCAGCATAACTTTTCTGCATATTCTCAAAAGTCCTGACATTAAAGTCATTTTTAATAAATGAGAAGTAATCTTCTTGAATGCCGTCCTGTTTTGTTAGTTCTAATAACTTGTGATAGAAATAGCTTTCTACTACAATAAATGGGGCATTATCCCATCGATATTGCTCTTGGGTAATCGCTTCGTTGATTTCCTTGATAAATTGATTTTGTAGGGCATTTTCCGTTTCCAATTCTTGAATTAATGGCAGTGGAGCATCAGGAATCGTCTGCTTCAATACTGATAATTTTGAATCTGAATTCAACTGATAATGTGCTATCAATTTTTCTACAATAGAAGCTATTCTATTTTTTACGGTGTAATACGCAAATGATGATCGGTCACTGGTATGGATCAGTTGGTGCATTTTATCAAAATTATAAGTCTTTCTACACATTCCTGCTATTCAAAAGCAATAAGGGTGTAAAGATAGCCTTATTGAAGTTTTTGCGAAACGAATTCTATATAATATGATAAATGATTTTCGTTAGAAGTCGGAGACTTCTTGTGATCTTTAAAGCACAAATGACGCTGTCGCTTAACATTTGCGCTAGGGGAATGTACTCCCTCAATGGTGCGAATGTTAAGCGGCAGCGTCATTCGTGTCCTACCGATCATCAGAAATCTCCTGATTTCTAAAAAAAGCCAACTATGCCGTCTGCAAATCCGCCAATGATTTTCTAAAATCGGAAGGGGTCAAACCTTTGAATTTTTTGAACTGACGGTTGAAATTTGACAGGTTATTGAAACCGCATTCGTAGCAGATTTCGGCGATGTTTTTATTTGAATTGATCAGGAAGAAGGCGGCTTTGCCTAATCGGATATCGTTGAGGAATTTGATAAAACTTTTGCCTGTTCTTTTTTTGAAGAAATGACTGAAGGCGGAATCACTCATATTGATCAAAAGTGCGGCTTCTTTGACGTCAATTGGGCGGTGGTAGTTTTCAAATATAAACTCCAACACCTTGTTGATTCTTCGGCTTGTCTCTTGTGGATGCACGCCGATGAAACCATCAGAAGCTAGTGATCTTGTTTCTTGGCTGATGCCGAGTTGATGTAAGAGGTTGAAGAATAATATTACTCTTTCGAAGCCCGAACTGATTACAAGGTCTTTTAATATCAGCTTGATTCTATAGCGGTCTGTTCCTTCAAAAACGACGCCTTTACCTGAGTTGGAAAAGAGGGTTCTGATACTTTCAAATTCATTTTTCTTTAATAAAGAATCTGAAATTATACTTCTTTTAAACTGTAAAGTAGTCACACATGGTTTGTCTGTAGATCCCTCCTCTTTCATCCATTTGTGCTGAATGTTGGGGCCTAAAAACACTAAATCTTCCTGCTCATAATTTTCCACGGAATTGCCTACAATCCTTCGTCCGTTACAACCTTCCACTAGGGTCAGTTCAAAATCATCATGCAGGTGAATAGGGTAATCAAAGTCTGCATTCAAATGATGTTGTAAGACAAATAGATTTTCGTCACTTACCGGTGTTATTTCTGGAAAAACCTTCATGAGCTATATTGTTGTTTACTTTATTCTAATCTAAATAAATATGACAAAAGAAAGAATAGCTAAGATTGCTAAAATTATGGCTTGCACTCTAAAGTTATGATACCATTTGCTATTTTTCAATTCTTTGGTCTCTTCATGCCATATTTCTGTTGTCCATAGGTTGCCTTTTAATTGTAATGCAGAAGGGGCTGTTGTACTTATTGATGTGATCACACAAACTGCCACACTGATAGATACTAGAATCGGCACCATCAATAAGAAGTGGACGTCTGCTAGGAATGTTTTGTCTTTGAAAAGCAATAAACCTACAGCTGTAATGGCGCCTACTAATAATGTGGCAAAGGCGCCGTTGGCATTGGCACGTTTCCAGAATAAGCCTAAGAAAAAGATGGTCACAATTGGAGGTGCTAAGTAAGAAGCCATTTCTTGATAGTAATCTACTAGTGAGCCAAATTTTTGGATGTTTGGTGCCCACACTGCAGCGATGATCAAGATGATTACCGAAATCACTTGTCCTACTTTTACCAGCTTTTCTTTTGAGGTGTTAGGGAATGCGTTGGAGTAAAAGTCCATTGTTAATAAGGTAGAGGCCGAATTGATGGATGCGGATAAGGTAGAAGTCAATGCTGAAATCATAGCGGCCATAATAATTCCCATCAAGCCTACTGGCATTAAACTCATGATCAGTCTTGGATAAATCTCATTGACGTCTACTAGGTTTGTGACTTCATTACCGAACATGGATAGTGGAACTTCTACTTCAAAAAGATTCATCAAACGAGCACACAAGCCTGGGAAAATGAAGATGAATAATGTGAAGATATAGAGGAAACCTACAAATAAAACGCCTTTACGTCCGTCTTCAATTGATTTTGCAGATAGCACTCTTTGTACCATCACTTGATTGTTTCCCCAGAAATAAAAACCGAGTACTGGAATACCTAATATAATACCTAACCAAGGGGTGGTGGCATCATCCATTGGTCGAACTAAATGCAACCACATTCCATCACTGAAACGATCCATAAGTACGTCCCAACCGCCAATTTCTGCAAAGGCTAAATAAGAAAGGATAACAGAACCGATGATCAAAATAACGGCTTGTACTAATTCGGCATTGATGGCTGAAGACAATCCTCCAAAGATGGTATACGAGCCTGCAATAATGGCCATGATATAAATGACTGTAGAAAGATCTGCTTCTGGGAAAATCAATCGGATAATCAATGCTCCCGAATATAATGCGGCGGCGGCATCTAAAAATACATTACCAATAATGGTGATGATAGAGAAGAAGGTCTTCGGTCTTTTGTCGTACCTTTTTTCCAAAAACTCAGGCATGGTATACACTCCTGATTTGATATAAAAAGGAAGAAAGAACATGGCAAAAAAGATCATTACCAAAATGGAAACCCATTGGTAATTGAAAACTGCTAACCCTGTTTTAAAGCCTTCGGCAGATTGGCCAATTAATGTAGTGGACGAAACCGAAGCGGCAAACAAAGATAAGCCCACTGCTTTCCAGGACATATTTCTTCCTGCAAGAAAATAAGATTCTGAATCCGAATTATTTGCATTTTTGAAAGCCCAGAAAAGTATGATTACGATATAAACAACAACAAAGCATAAGTCTATGTTGCTCATTTGGAAGTCCATAAGTTTTAATTTAAATCTGTATATTTCATTTCATATAATTAGCAAGGCACGGTCATTTTTACCTTGACAAAAGTAGTTGTGGTTTTAGGATAGTTCAGTGGACATTTTACTAAAACGTCCTTCCCTTCCATGTTTCAAGCATTTAGCTTATAGTAAACTACTGTCCACTTTCAATAGACTTTTCTACTAGTTTTCTATGATCTACTTCCAAGCTTCCTTCTTCTTCATTTTTGTCTTGAAACAAAAACGAAGCAAAAAATTCAAGGCTTAGAAGTCAAAAGCTAAATTTCATTCCTTTCGCCTAAATGATTTTAAACTCGCTAAAGCTCAAACAGTAAAATCATTTTTAACGGCTCAATCCATAAAATTCTTAACGCTTTTCCCTTCAAGGCCGGGAGAGCACTACCAAACGAATAGGGTAGTTGTTCCAATGGCGCGAATGTTAAGCGTAAGCGTCATTCGTGACCTACAAATCATAAGAAATCTCCCGATTTCTAAATACCACTCTTGATTCACTATCTAATTAAGCAATAGTATCACCTGAAACTGAACTTTAGTGACGTATTCCGACTTAACACTTGCGATATTATTTGTATTAAAAAAAAAATTAAGGTCCCAGTTGAAACGGGACCCTAAATAACACATTAATCCATTACCAAAGTAGTTTCTTTCGTATTATCCTTAATGAAAGCTACTAGCTCATGGATATCGCAAGTCGCTACACCACAATATTGATCACTACCACCATAATAAATGTACAGTGTGTCATCTACTAAAACATTTCCAGTTGGGAAGACCACACCCCACTTATAAAGACCGCTTTTTTCCCAGTCTTCTTCAGGTTCCATGATGAAATCTTTGGTTCTGTACAAGATCTTTGTAGGATCTTCCAAGTCCAACAGACAAGCTCCAACTCTATAGCAGTTGTCCTTGTCCACACCATGGTAAAGCATCACCCATCCTTCGTCCGTTTTCACAGGAGGAGTATTGCCACCTACTTTCACTTCCCACCATTCTTCACCTTTTAATAGTAAGTCAGATTCATGTTTCCAATTGACCATATCATCAGAAGATTGAATCCAGATTGCAGGGTATTCCGTACCATACTCCTCACCGATCCACTCTTTCGGACGGTGTAGCATATAGTATTTATCATTGATTTTTTCAGGGAAAATAATCACATCACGGTCATCCAATTCAGGTTTTGTGATTCTTCCTACCCTACGGAAATTCTTTAAGTCTTTAGAGATAGCTAAGCCCGTATTGGCTATGTTTTTCTTTAATAATTCCGGATGGAATTCATCCATTTCAGGAGCCACAACAGCATCATAACTGTATTTCCAATATTGTCCTGGAGGGAATGCTCTGTACGCATAAGTGATATAGAAAGTATCACCAAATTTTACAATCCTTGGATCTTCCACACATCCTGAGTCAGGTCCATCTTCTGAAGGAGAAAAAACCGGTTGATCTTGCACTCTTTTGAAGTTAAAACCATCTTCACTTTCAGCAAGACCAAAATAGATCTTATGGTCAAAATCGTCTCCCGCCGCTCGATACATCATATAAAACTTCCCGTCTTCATACCACGCTCCAGGGTTACACACTACCAAGTTTTCCCACTCGTTGGATGCATGTGGAGATAATACTGGATTTCCTTCAAATTTTGTAAGTTTCATGTTCATTTAGGTTTAAAGGCTCCAAGGAAAGAAAGACTATTTCTTACCCTGATACCTAATAACAGCTGAGGAATAAATTTGAATTTCATTTCCTCACCTGTTCAGATAAAAAAAAGATTGACGACGACATGAATACAAATGTAGAGGGGGGAGATGATGCAATCTTATAGGATAAAACGCAATAGTGATACTTTTTTGAAATTGTTAATATAAATACATTACAATACGCTCTAAAAAGTATCTATTGATGATATAAATTCGTGCAATATTCAAAAAAGTATCATGTTGTAACACAAAAGTAGTAGTGAAGGCCCTATCTCCTATCTACCTTTACAACCGTACTAATGCAAAACAAACATTACTTTTTGTACGGGTACTTATCTTTCATTTAATGAGTATGATATATGAAATTTTTACAGCTATTCATTTTTTTATTCTTAGCACTTCAGCTTCACTTATTCGCTTCTACTGTTCAACCTGAAATTTTAGAGGTCAACACTGAAAACACTACTATTAATACTTTTGATAAGTTTGAAGCACTTATTAAAGTAAAGGCAGACTTTGAAAATCCTTACGATCCTCAACATATAGATGTAAGCGCATCGATCACATTACCTGATGCGAGCACTATTAATTATCCTCTTTTCTTTTTAGAAGGTGATAGTGATAACTCTACTTGGGGATTAAGAATCGCTCCTAGAACTTCAGGAGAATATACTTATACTATTACTGTTGTAACCGATGAGCAAAGTACAACATCCACTTCTTTCACTTTTAATGCTACAGAAAGTGAGAATCCAGGTTTCCTTCATACTGTTGACAAAAACTACAACAACTTGGTTTTTGATAATGGTGATGGTTTCAGAGGTTTTGGTTTGAATATGGGTTGGGAAGCTAGAAACAGCGAAAATCCAAAGTATACTTATGACTTCTGGTTTGATTTATTGGCATCACATCAAATCAACTTTGTAAGAACTTGGTTGAATGTACCTTGGAACTTACCTATCGAATGGAACAAAGTCGGTTCAGACCGATACAATGATTATAATGGCGTGGGCTACCACCCTGAAGGTTTGGCACGTATTGAATACATGATTGATGAAGCCGAAAAAAATGATCTGTATTTAATGCTGGCGATGGATTTCCACGGTGCACTTTGGGTCAATAATAATGACGGATGGGGTAATAATGTATGGAAAGATCACCCTTACCAACAATTAGCAGGTTGTGTTAACCCTAATGACTTTTTCACTTTTGAAGAAGCAAGAAGACTTTATAAAAACAGATTAAGATACATCGTAGCACGCTGGGGGTACTCTACTTCGGTAGGTGCTATTGAATTTTTCAATGAGGTCGACAACACAATCATCTATGATGGTCAAAATGTAAATCCTGCTGATGTAGTAGAGTGGCATGATATCATGAGTAAGTACCTGAAATCGATCGATTATCATGAGCATATTGTGACGACAAGTATTAGTCATAATACCGTGAATGGTCTTTTTGATGTTCAGGAATTAGACCTTATTCAATCTCACCTTTATGGTTCTGTAGGCGGTATGGCTCAAAAAATTCATGAGTTAACCAATAAGCATCAAAAACCTTATGTAGTAGGTGAAATGGGATTGGACTTTATGCCTCCTAATAATAATGATGAAGCCAAGTGGATCAAAGATTTACAGAAAACTATGTGGTTGGGTATGTTTGAGAAAACATCGATTATCCCAATGACATGGTGGTGGGAAAACTATGAAGTTTGGAATGCTTACGACAAGTTTGAGTTCCTAGCTGAATTCACGGAGAAAATGACGACAAAGAGTGACAATGAAATTAAGGAACTCACATTTGTCAACAGTGAAGACCTTGAAGGGCAAGGAATGGTACTCAGAAACAGACATGGCTATGCCTTTATTCACGGAAATGGAAAGAACCTTAGAAACATCACATTCCAAGTAGACGGCCTTCCTCGTGATGAATACACATTCTATGTCTACAATGCCTACACTTATGAAGAAAAAGATAGAGTCGATGTAACAGCAAGTAACTCTGGTAAATTTTACATCGAAATCAAAGAAATCAAATCAAATGAAGATGTAGTACTTTATTTTGAAAATAAGAGAGGTGATGTGACTAGTATTGATGACCAATTTAAAAATATCAACTGGAAACTATACCCTAACCCTACTCAATCAAAGTTGAACTACGCCATTGAGGAAATGTTCAACCCTGTTAATGCTCAATTTTTCATTTATGATATGAATGGCAAATTAATGCAACAGTCTCCTCTTTCTAAAAGTGAAAGTATCAATATTGAATTCTTACCAAAAGGTGTTTATGTTTTCAAAATTGTAACGGATGAAAGAGAAGACCACAAGGTGTTTATTAAGCAATAGATTTTAACGATCATGGGTTTTGTCTGCTCAACGATTCTATGTCCAATTTCAAACTTTATTTAGGTTTGGGATTGGGCATTTTTTATGGATTACTTTCAATTGAAATTTGTACAAGCTTTCTAGCGTCTACTTTCAAACTTCCTTCTTCTTCATTTTTTCCATTGATGAAAAAACGAAGCAAAAAAATCTAGGCTTAGAAGTCAAAAGCTAAATTTCATTCCTTTCGCCTAAATGATTTTAAACTCGCTTTGCTCAAACAAGAAAATCATTTTTAACGGCTCAATACATAAAATTCTTAACGCTTTTCCCTTCAAGGCCGAAGGTAGAACTACCAAACTAATAAAGGAGAAAACTCACTGACGAGAATGTTAAGCAATAGCATCATTCGTACTTAAAAGATCAACAGAAGTCTCCCGGTTTCTGACTAACATAAATACTTAATAAGTCAGTATAATGAACACCCTATTTCCATCATTTCTCAAAAACGTACACCTTACGTTAATTTTATATGAAGCTGGCATGTATTTAATAATATCTAAAATATAAACTTAAAAAATGATGAATTTTTACAGTATTATGAATTTACATAGTGATTTTTTACGAAAATAACAAATAACATCTCTTCTCCTTCAAAAGACTTTAAACACAATGTCTAACAAGATGTCCTTTACAGAATAAAATCAACGTGTTTAATATGAATTAAAAAATATAATTCTAAATAAATGTAAATAAATATTCTATTTCAGAATTATATTTTGAAAAATTCCATAAAAAGTGACCGTTTATGGACAAGTTGTTCAAATATGTAATAAAAACTATGTACCATTTACACTTAAAAGTTCAAAATAAACTCACAACTATCTGATTTACAGGTTTTTATTGACTTTTGGCAAGCCTTTAGTATAAGGTAAAGTGTATTTAATCGAATCAAAAAACAAAAAATATATATAGCCATGAAATCTTTAAAACAACTTTTAGTTATCGCGTTAGTTTCAATCATCTCTGTTTCTGCTTCATTCGCTAATCCTACTGACAATGAAGACAATGAGATTACAAAATTACGTGCTGCGGTTGAAAACGCTACAGCTACAGACTGGGCTGTTTATTCAGACGCTGCTGAAAGATGTATCGAATTGAAAGCGAACTTAAGCGAGGCTTATGTTTGGATTGAGAAATCTATCGCTATCAACGAAAATGCTGAGAACTTAGAGATCAAAGGAGATTACTTAGCATTGAACGGTGCAAAAGATATGGCAATCGAAGCTTACAACAAAGCGATCTTAGCAGGAATGCTTGCTGGAGACGATGTTGCTAAAGTTCAGAAGAAAGTCTTGAAAATGTCTCGTCGTTAATCACACAGACATTTATTGAATACGAAGTAACTGCGAATTACTACAAAGCCTTCAGGTGTAAACCTGAAGGCTTTTTTGTGTATTGATTATCTTGTCCCATGACTGGAAGTCATGGGCTTTTGGGAAGCTACCCCTCTTATCTACTTCTATAATAAAACGATCTAGAAACAGATAGACCAAATGTTATATTCATAATGTGAAAAATGTGATAGCTTCCCAAAAACCCATAATTTCAATTATGGGTCTACAAAACACCCAGTTTCTTATCTATTATTTTTTAAAACTAATCAGCTTCTGAACGTCTTCAAACTCATCTACCAATCCTTTTGAACCGACAATAATTGGGGTACGTTCGTGATATTCTGTAGGTTTGATATCCATAATTCTGATATCGCCATTTGTAGCACGCCCTTTTGCTTGTTCAGTAATGAAAGCTAAAGCGTGGCATTCATACATTAATCTTAATTTTCCTTTCGTATATTTTTCCGTGGCTGGATAAAGATAGACTCCTCCTTTCAATAAGTTTCTATGGAAATCACAAACCAAAGAACCTACATACCTTGTTCCTTTTTTCTTAGCTTTTAGTTCATAAAGATAGGTTTTCACATCTCTAGAAAATTCATCTTTGTCCCTTTCATTCACACTATAATATTCACCATCTTCTGGCTGTGTGATATTAGGGTGTGATAAAAAGTACTCTCCTAGTGAAGGTTCATAAGTAAAACCATTAACACCGCATCCTGTGGTATACACCAACATTGTTGATGATCCATATAAAATATAACCTGCCGCTACTTGTGCTGTTCCTGGTTGTAAGAAATCTTCTTTTGTAAATGGCTCTCCTTGAGGACTTACTCTCTTATAAATAGAAAAAATGGTGCCTACCGAAACATTGACATCAACGTTAGAAGATCCATCTAACGGATCAATCGCTACAACATATTTGCCATCATGATTTCCAGTTTCAATAATATCATCACTCTCTTCAGACAAGATGGCACAAACCTGCTGACCGTTCATTAATGCTTTTTTAAAACGGTATTCGGCAATCACATCCAACATTCTTTGAGGTTCCCCCTGAATATTTTCGTCTTCTGTCATCCCTTCTATCCCACTTAAGCCTGCTCTATTAATTTCTCTACTAATAATTTTAGAGGCAATCACTATATCTCTTAGTAATTGAGATAAGTCGCCAGTGGCATGAGGAAATTCGCTTTGTCTTTTTGCTATAAATCGGTCAACAGCAATCCCGACCGGTGACGTAAATGTGTCCAGGTTAGCTTTAGATTTTTCAGTGTAAATCATATTTGTGTAATTAGATAATAATCTAGTAAGTACTCTACTGAAATTAAGTTATCTCTAGTTTTCTATTTATTTTTTGTGAGTATGAAACTAAAAAGTGTATTAATAGTGGTTCTATTGAAAGTTTTTTAGATAAAATAATCGCAAAAAATAATGATAAATAGTATAAGTGAATTTTAGTGGAGTTCTTAAGTAAATACTTTAAAAATATCACAAGCAATTGCGGTAGTGTGAGTGTGTGACTTGTGATAAATGAAAGAAACTCAAAGCTTATAAAATCACTTTTACAAGTTATGAGATGTGTTATTTAGAATAGGTAGTTGATTAAATAGACTGTTCTGAACAGTGTTAAGCGGTAACATCACTTTTTATTGAGCAACAATGAGAAATCCTGGTTCCAGAGTGAATGTACAATTACCTGTTGTGATAATCGGAATCAGGAGTCAGTATGCCTTTCAAAGAGACGTTATCGCTTAATACTATTTTTAGTTAAGAGTTATGAGTTAAGAATTAAGGTAGTTCGTGATATAGAGCTTCAATTATCTAAAATTGATAAAGAATAACGGTATTGTCAGAATATCTAACCTCTACCCTCTTAACTCTTCATTCTTAACTCATAACTCTTCCCTCAATTCAGTCTATTTTTGTATGAATACTGTCAATGACTTGGCACCGTGGGCACCTTTTACCAATGACTGCTCAATATCTGCTGTTTTTGATGGACCTGAGATAAATACCCCATATCCGCTTTGTCTTGGTTCCACATAAGTGTAGGCCTCATGCATGTTCCAAACGACTTTTTGATAAGGCAAAACAATGATCAAATGGGAAGCAATTGCTGTCAGTGCTCTTTGTGTTAAAGCATCACCTTCCACCCAGATAGCTCCATTTTCTGCCACGCCCAATTCACCTTCAATGACAGAAAGGTTGAGGTCGGCCATTTCAGTGTTTTCCAACGTATCTGTATAACCCAGTTCTGGTATGGATGAATAAACTGGTCCTTCCTCTTCTTTGGATGCTACTAATTTTGATAACTCCGTTTTATCCTCACTGATAATCACTTCAACCCCTAATATCTCTAATGTTTCAAAGAAGAAGCTGTGTTTATCATCAGACAATCCTTCGAAAATAGGGACCATAGGCATGGCTTTAGAAGGAAGCTGAAGGTCTTTTATATTACCTAATATTTTTTCTTTTGCTGTCATTTTATGAATTGTTTTTCTTGTACCAATCATCAAATGTCTGTGTAGGAACAGGTAGTTCCCTTTTTAATCCCCAAGTGTTCAATGGATTATAAATCAGCACTCGTGGCCCTTTCAAGAAAGTATTGCCTACTTTCGTGATCATCTTAAACAACTTAGGATTACCCATGGCTTTCCCGGCCATTTTCATACTCATCTTTTTGGCTGGATCATAATTGGTTTCTTCCATGATGATCTGTCGCCACTTATAAAGCTGTGTATGTATATCGATTTTCACAGGACAAACATCACTGCAAGATCCACAAAGAGTGGAGGCAAACGGTAAAGAACTGTGCTTCTTTAAATCTTTTCCTGGAGATAAAATAGAACCGATCGGTCCTGGAATAGTGTAAGTATAACTATGACCGCCACTTCTTCTGTAGATCGGGCAAGTGTTCATACAAGCACCACAACGGATACAGTTTAGCGACTTTCTAAAGTCATCTCTTCCCAACTGTTCTGCTCTTCCATTATCCACCAATACAATATGCATTTCCTTACCTTCTTTTGACTTATGGAAATGTGAACTGTACGTAGTGATGGCCTGACCCGTAGCACTTCTTGCTAGTAATCTTAAGAAAATACCAAGATGCTCTACTTTAGGAATTACTTTTTCAATACCCATACAAGCAATATGAACTGGTGCCAAGTTGGCTCCCATATCCACGTTACCTTCATTGGTACAAACCACAAAACCACCTGATTCAGCGACTGCAAAGTTAACACCTGTAATAGCGGCATCTGCTTTCAAAAACTTATCTCTCAAGTGTTCTCTTGCTGCCCTTGTCAAGTAAGTAGGATCTGTAGCTCCCTTTTCAGTATTCAGGTGCTCATGGAACAGCTCTCCTACTTCCTCTTTTTTCTTATGGATGGCAGGCAATACAATATGACTTGGATGCTCTTTAGCTAATTGTACAATTCGCTCGCCCAAATCAGTATCTACTACATCAATATCATGCTTGTTGAGGTGAGGGTTCAAACCACATTCCTCCGTTAGCATAGACTTACTTTTCACAACGTTTTTCACATTGTGTTTTTGAAGAATAGACAATACAATTTCATTATGTTCCTTGGCATCTTTCGCCCAGTGAACATGAATGCCGTTGGCTTTGGCTTGCTCTTCAAATTGTAATAAATATTTATCTAAATGGGATAAAGTATGTGCTTTGATTTGAGAAGCAATTTCTCTCAACTCTTCCCATTCTGGAATACCGTGTGTGGCTTTGTCTCTTTTTTCACGGACAAACCATAGTGCTTTGTCGTGCCAAGAAACTCTTTCAGGGTTTTTATTGAATGCTTTCGCCCCTGATGGATGATTTTTATACTGCGTTGACATAAGCTTTTTCTTTATCAGTAGTGGTTGATTTTACTTCTGCGGCTAAAATTTCAGCCAAATGAATCACTTTGATAGGTAACTTTTCACGCTGAATAATTCCATCAAGATGCATCAAACATGACATATCTCCAGAAGTAATATATTCCGCTCCTGACTCGATATAGTCTTTTAATCTATCTGTACCCATACGTACTGAAATGTCTGGCTCTGATACACTAAAAGTACCACCAAAACCACAGCATTCATCTGCTCTTTTCGGTTGAATCAATGTCACTCCACTCACTTGTTTCACTAGCACATCTTGCTTAGAAACATCACAAGTTACTCTCTCTGAACATTGACCTAAACGCATTCCTCTCAAACCATGGCAACTTTTATGAATGGCCACTTTATGAGGAAACTCAGCTTGAAGCTCTTTTTCTTTCATTACATCATAAATGAACTCTGTCAGATCGAAAACTTTATCAATCATCGGTTCCATTATAGGATATAAATGCGCTCCATGCTCTCTTACGTGTAAGACACAACTTGCTGAAGGCCCAACAACGTAATCAAAATCTTTAAAATTGTCATAGAAGACTTTGAGTGCTTCCACTCCGTCTTTTTCACATCCTGAATTAGCCATTGGCTGACCACAGCATGTTTGACTCAATGGGTAGGTTACGTTTCCGTATTTCTGCAATAGCTTGAGTGTCGCTTTTGCAACTTCAGGATAGAACTGATTTATATAACAAGGTATGAATAATCCAATTTCCATAACTGTTGAACTAAAGGTTAGGGTGTAAGTTTAATCAAGTATCGAATTGTTGTTTCTATCTTTTGATAGTCAAGAGCTTGTCTGAAAATAATCTGTAAATTCAGAAGGTGGGGTTTTAATTTTCAATCACTGTATTTTTATTAAAAATCAACAACCTCACAACCCTAAAATAGAAAAATTTCAATTCTGAATTTCTATTCTAAAAATGTCCTGAGACATTCCATTTCATGATTTTATAGCAGAATAAACCTGCTTAAAAGTGTTTTGAAAAAGTATTGCCTGTTGTTACGCAGGCAATACTTCTAGTCATTCTGTTAAGCTAATTTTCCTTGAGTAATAATTTGAAAAAATTGATACTACTTCCTCAATTCCTACTTAACATGTACCTGTTTTTGTAGCCTAAAAAGTTGAATAATGTAATTTAAAAAATGAGTCACACTATTAACTAGCACACACTAAAATTATCTTCTGTTAATCACTTTTGCTTTCTTATAGAAATCATTTTGAAGCAACTCATCATCAGACCAGTTAGAACGCTTATCATACATTCCTAATTTCTCTCTGATGGCGATCATATCACGTGCTTTTTCGATACCTACACAAGAAATTTCAGGAGAAACTGTAGTAGCTACTGCAACTGTTTGGCAGATTGCTTCTACGTTTTCCATTTTCCAGTAAGCATCTTCAATATGACTACCCCATACAATCACACCGTGATTTTCCATCAATACTGCTTGGTGATCGATCGCTGTTTCACCGATTACTTCAGCGTTTTCTGGTGAACCTGGCGTTTCATATTTTGCTAATCCCATTTGACCTAAGAAAATATCAGCCTCTGGAATTACACCTGTTGGAGGTACAATAGAAGCAATAGCAAAGGCAGTACCATGAGGAGGGTGAGCATGCACACAAGCTTTAGCTGTAGGCATTCTTCTCATGATCGCTAAGTGCGTCATTACTTCACTTGTTCTTGGACGAAGACCTGCTTTTTGGTTACCGTCCATATCTACTAGGCAGATATCTTTTGGCTTCATTACTCCTTTAGAAATCAACGTTGGCGTACATAAAACTAAGTTATCACCAACTCTAACAGTGATATTACCACCATTACCATCTACATAACCTTTTTGCCATAAACGCTTACCAGCGAAACAGATCGCTTTCTTCAGTTTCTTGATCGGCTTTGAGTTAAAGAATAACTCTACCTCTTCTCTAGTGATAGGGTCATTTCCTTTCTCCCAATTATATTCTAATTGAGGCAGCTCTGGAGTGATTTTCCAGTTACTTCCTTCTTGTATATCTTTCTTTGACTTCTTTACTTTCTTTATTGGTGCAACTGCATTCATTTCTTCAATTGTTTCGTTGTCTGTTTTTAAATTATACCCAAACTTAACGGGATTAAAACAGGAAACTATCCTTGGGTTTCCTGCACAAAAAGCAGGAAAGTGCAGGACATTTATCATAAAATATAGTCGTAACTAGCAGTAAGTTCAGGAACAATGAACATCCAAACATTGAATTATTACACATATTTTTAGACAATAAACACTATGTCAAACTACTCTTATGACGTTGGGACAGACGTAAAAACTTACCAACAATATATCGCGGGATCTTTTTTCTCTACAGCAGACCATATCGAAGTTTTAAACCCTTGTAATGAGGAAGTAATTGCACTTGCTCCAAGAGGTACTAGAGAAGATGCAGATAAAGCTGTAGCTGCAGCAAAGGCTGCTCAACCAAAATGGGGATTATTGCCCGCACCAACAAGAGCTGAGTATTTAAAGAAAATGGCACAGGTGATCAGAGAGAACCGTGTATTTTTAGCAGAGACTTTAGCAACTGAGCAGGCGAAGGTAATGGGGTTAGCACAGGTTGAGATTGACGTAACAGCTGTTTATTTTGATTACTATGCTGGTATGGCGAGATCATATGAGGGTGAAATTATCCAAAGTGACCGTCCAAACGAGCAAATGATGTTACATAAATTACCTATCGGTGTTGCTGTAGGTATTTGCCCTTGGAACTTCCCATTCTTCGTAATGGCACGTAAAATTGCTCCTTCTTTATTGACAGGTAATGCATGTGTGGTGAAGATCAGTGAGGAAACTCCAATGGTTTGTTTAGAATTCGCCCGTTTAATCGAAAACATCGGTTTACCAAACGGTATTTTAAGTATCATCACAGGATACGGTCATGAAGTAGGACAAGCGCTTTCTGAAAACCCTGATGTTGGTATTATCAGTTTGACAGGTTCTGTAGGAGCAGGTCAGAAAGTGATGGAAGCTGCAGCTAAAAACATTACAAAAGTATCATTAGAATTAGGTGGTAAAGCGCCTGCTATTGTATGTAAAGATGCTGACTTGGATCTTGCTGTGAAAGCAATTGTTGCTTCAAGAGTGATCTTCAGTGGCCAAGTTTGTAACTGTGCTGAAAGAGTATATGTGGAGGAAGAAGTGTATGAGGAATTCATGACAAAATTACTTCCTGCCATGAAAGCTGTACGTGTAGGTGATGCCCGCACTGATGATAAGGCGGATATGAGTGCTCAAATCAACAAAACACAATTGTTGAAAATTGACGAGATGGTGAAGAGAGCAAAAGAGCAGGGTGGTGAAGTATTATTAGGTGGTAGAATTTCATCTCAATTCGATAAAGGTTACTACTACGAGCCAACTGTGATTACAAATGTAGAACAAGATCACGACGTGATGCAAAATGAAACATTTGGTCCGGTACTTCCAGTAATGAAAGTTTCTTCATTCGACCAAGCAATCGACTTTGCAAACGACAGTGAGTATGGATTGACTTCTTCTATTTATACAAACGACATTAATAAAATTCTTCGTGCAACTAAAGAATTGTTGTTCGGTGAAACGTATGTAAACCGTGAAAACTTCGAGGCGATTCAAGGATTCCACGCTGGATTTAGAAAATCTGGTATCGGTGGAGCTGACGGTAAGCATGGTTTAGAGGAGTACTTACAAACTAAAGTAATGTATATCCAACAAAATTAGTTTTGATAAAGCGTTTGGGGTATGTCCTAGGATATGCTTCAAACTCTTTACCCCTATTTTTTTAACTGATAAATAATACTATTATGACACTTTCAATCCAAAAAAACATCGACGAGCAAGAGATCATTAAATCAATACTTCAAAATGATTTAAAAAAGAAAAAGTGGCTCAAGGCATCAAAATGGCTAAAAACACAAATGATCAAATGGGAAATTGAAAACAATAATGCTGAATTTTCTTCATTGGTCTTCACCGAAAAATAATCTTCTTTCTTATGAAGGAAACGGGAAGTGCTAAGTTTCACACAAGCTTGTGCTTTTCACACTAACACTAACAAACAAGTATCAAATTTACACACGAATATATAACATTAAAACTCTTCATCTCTTATGATAGAGTTTTTTCTCTTTTAAAATAAATATGGAAATAGCTCACATTAAACACTGAAAACAAATGAATTATTTTAAGAAAATTATATTTATTATGAGTTTAACAGCTTCATTAGGTTGCGACAAAGAGGAAAAATTACAAGAGGGGTCTTTTGGGTATGATGTCGCATTTTTAGAGCAACATCAATCTACCATTGTATTAGAAAATAGCACTGGAAAAAGTCAAGTGGCTATTGTTCCAGCTTACCAAGGACGCATCATGTCGAGTTCCGCACAAGGAAGTCAAGGTAACAGTTATGGTTGGTTGAACTATGAGGCAATTGCTTCAGATCAGCTTCAAGATAAAATTAATATCTATGGAGGCGAAGATCGTTTTTGGTTAGGTCCTGAAGGTGGTCAGTATTCTATTTTCTTCGACCCGAAGACAGAATTTACGTTTGACAACTGGCGTACACCAAAAGAAATTGATACAGAAGGTTTTGAGGTGATCTCTCAAACTTCATCAAAAGCAGTATTTGAAAAGGAAATGAACCTGACGAATTACTCGGGTTTTCCTTTCCACATCTTGGTCAACCGTGAAGTAAGCATCTTCGAAAAAGCAGAAATCGAGCAAAAATTAGCCCTCGATTTTTCAGATATGGATGTTGATTTTGTAGGTTTTGAATCGGTCAATAAAATCAAAAATATAGGTGAGCAAGCATGGGATAAGGAAACAGGCCTGCTTTCTGTTTGGATTTTGGGGATGTTTATGCCTTCTGATGAAACCGTGATTATGGTACCTTTCAAATCCGCACCTGCTTACCAAAGCTATTTTGGTGCTATTCCTTCAGATAAATTGAAGGTAAATGATGAACTGATCTTATTCAAGGGAGATGGTACACACAGAGGAAAAATCGGTTTGAGACCGGAAAATACGATTCCCCTTTTGGGAAGTTATGATGCTGAAAAAGAAGTATTGACTGTGGTACAATTCAGCTTCAACAATGATAAAGATTATGTGAACTCATTGTGGGAACTTCAAGACGAACCTTACGCAGGGGATGCTGTCAATACTTACAATGATGGTCCGTTGGAAAATGGTGATCAAATGGGTCCTTTCTATGAGTTGGAATCTTCTTCTCCGGCAAAGGCATTAGAAGTAAATGAGTCAGTCACTCATCATCATGTGACTTATCATTTTGAAGGAAACAAAGAAGATTTAAATAAAATCAGTTTGAAACTGTTTAAATCAGACCTTGAGGGTCTGAAAATTTAGAGCATGTTTGAAACATCTCTTTTAGTAAAAATTCACCCTTTCAGAACGTGAGTTTATTAATTTCATCAACTATAGAACCACTATTTTCTCTGAAATTAATTTCCTCACAACCTAAAATGGAAAATTTTTACTCCTAAAATATATATTCCAAACATGCTCTTAAGCAGTAGAAAACATAAAGAATTTCACGTCGGATTTTTAGCTCAACTCTAATTTTTGGAGTTGGGCTTTTTTGGTTTTTATAGATTAGTTTTTGTAAAATTATAGATCATTTATGTAGAAGTGTAGTCTGCTATGCTAATACTTTATTAGAAAATAGGTAACAGCATTCTCTATTTCGTGGAAAGCGTAGCAGGCTACGCTACTACAGGAGGTATTGCTTTCAAAAAATCTGTTCTTGATATAAACATCATATATAAATTCCTTGAACCACTTCAAAACCATCTCAGAATATTGCCAAGCTATACAGATAGCTACTCCAAAACACCCTCATTTCGACATTCGTAATTTTGAGGATAACATGGGAAAAGTCATCGAAAGTATGCCTCCTTTCCGTCATGAATTTTATTCTATTGCCATCAAGGCAGATGGGGGTGGAAAAGCGATTTCTGGTCATCATGCCGATTTTCCAAATGGAGTGACAGTCTTTTTTAATTCTCCCTTTCAGATTCTTTCATGGGAAATAGTGCCGGATTGGACGGGGTATTATATTATTCTTTCTCAAGATTTTTTAGCTTCCTCTCACTATTTTGATCGCTTATTGGATGATTTCCCTTTTCTAAAAATTGATGAGTCTATTCCCTTTGAGATTGATGAAACAGATCTGCCTGAAATATTAGGCATCTATGAACGAATTCATAAGGAATATTATAGTGATCATGAAGATAAATTTCAGTTTATACAGGTATATGTATTGCAACTTTTGAATCAGATAAAAAGACTGTTTCAAAAAAATGTCAATACTAAAGATGCTGATGAGCAAATCCGCTCTGCTGACTTGAAATTACTTTCACGCTTTCAGAAATTAATCAAAACAAGCTTCTACCCTGATGCAAAACTGGAAACCTTTGCCAACTTGCATTCACCTTCCTATTATGCGGGATTACTCAATATTCACCCTAATCACTTGAATGCCGTAGTGAAATCCATCACAGGGAAAACGGCATTGAACCATATCCACAATCATATTTTGAAACTCGCCAAAGCAGAATTACTTCAAACAGAGAAAAATGTGAAGGAAATTGCTTACGGTCTTCACTTTGAATCTCCGAATAATTTCAGTGCTTTCTTCAAGAAGAATACCCAAATGACACCTGGTGCTTATAGAAAAAGTAAGTAATCTTTGAAATTTATACTTCTTGCTTTGAAACGAAAAATTCATTCATAACAATCCTAACGACATTTGTATTGTTCAAAAGATAAAACAATAACCTTAAATGTCGTCACTTATGAATTTTGCTGAAAAAGCTGTTACACAACTCTTTATCGCTACAGATCAACAGGACTGGGATAAAATCGAAAAGATATTTGATGATCAAGTAGTACTTGATTATTCGAGTATGAACGGAAATCCGGCCACAACTTTAAGTCCTCAGGCTATTACAGATGCATGGAAAGGAATTCTTCCTGGCTTTACACATACGCATCATCAATTAGGAAATATAATTTCCATTATTGAAGGCGGAACTGCTGAAGTTTTCTGTTACGGTACTGCCACGCATTATTTAGAAGATGAAGGTGGGAATGTGTGGACAGTTGTCGGTACGTATGATTTTGAGTTAGAATTGAAAGAGGAAGAATGGAAAGTGACGAAAATGAAATTCAATTTTAAATATCAGGATGGGAATACTTCTCTTCCACAAAAAGCCATCGAAAAAGTAACTCAATAAATTATCTATCAAGAAATGAAAGAAAATACAATTGCTTTTTTAAAAGCACTCGAAGAAAAAGATGTCTCAAAAGTAGTAGCTCTATTTACAGAAGATGGTGTGCATTCTAATCCTTATCACTCTGGTTTATTCCCTGAAGGAGCAAAAGGGCGTGAAGCAATCAAAGCGTATTGGGAACCTGTTTTTCCAAACTTTGAGCAGATGCTTTTTCCTATTGAAGAACTTCATGTGATGGAGGCATCAAGAATGATTTTCGTGAAATTCAAAGGGAGAATTGAGTTGAAAGGTAATGCTGGGTGGTATGAAAATGACTACTACGCCACTTTCAAATTCAATGAGGACAACCTTATCACGGAGTATGTAGAAATCTTCAACCCTATAGTAGCAGCGAAAGGTTTTGGCTTGCTAGATCAAATTAAATAATAACAAAAACACAAGAGACTTATAACTATGAAAAAGATTAATTTTAAAAGCGAAGGATTCAATTTAGCAGGCCATTTATTTTTCCCTGCAGATTTCAAAGAAGGAACACAATACCCTGCCATTGTAGTATCAGGAAGCTGGACTACTGTCAAAGAACAAATGGCAGGATTGTATGCTGAAAAGTTTACTGAGAATGGATTTATTACCCTGGCATTTGATTTTAGAAACTATGGGGAAAGCGAAGGTGAACCTAGATTCTGGGAAAACCCTGAAATGAAAGTGATAGATATCAAGAATGCGGTTTCTTATTTACAGAGCCTTTCAGAAGTGGATAGTGAAAGAATTGGTGCTTTTGCCGTTTGTGCAGGCTCTATGTACACCTTAATGGCTGCTTCTGAAGACAATAGAATCAAAGCTGTAGTTACGGCCGCTTCATGGCTTCATGATGCTGAAGCGGTGAAGTTATTTTATGGAGGCGAAGAAGGTGTGAATACTAAAATTGAAGCTGCACGTAAAGCTAAAGAAAAGTTTGCCAAAGAAGGTGTTGTAGAATACATTGAAACTATTTCAACTACAAATACTGCTGCCGCAATGTATGGTAATTATGATTATTATCTAAATCCTGAACGAGGTGGAGTTGCAGAGTGGAGCAATGACAAGTTTGCTGTGATGAGCTGGGAAGATTGGTTGACTTTAGACCCAATGCCTTATGCTCCAAAACTTCAGGCACCTACATTAATGATTCATTCTGATGGCTGTGTGTTGCCACAATACACCAAAAATTTCTTTGAGAAAATTGCTACTGATAATAAGGAATTAATGTGGCTAGATACAGAATTGGAGTCTCCTATTCAACAATTCAATTTCTATGATCAAGAAGAGGAAGTAGGTTTGGCAATTGCTAAAGGAAGTGATTGGTTTAAGGCAAAATTGTAATAATTTTATTAAAAATCGGGAGATTTCTAGTGATCTATAGACACGGATGACGCTATCGCTTAACATCCGCGCCATTGGCTAAGTACCTCTAGCGCAAATGTTAATCGATAGCGTCATTTGTGCTTTAAAGATCATAAGAAGTCTCTGACTTCTACAATAAAGAATCAGTAACTATTCTTTTAAACAAAATACTTATAAAATAGCACAATAGACATATCATTTATAAATAATCCATTATTTCATAAACAATCACAATCCATTTCAGTTCTCTTGTGGAATGCTCACATCGCAACTACTCTTTTCTAACTAAAAGTCTAATCTGATGAAAACTATCGTTTTACAACTCATTGCCTTATTCCTTATCTCCTCATGCACAACTACAAAAACGGCACTTGTAGTACCTGCTAACAACAGTATTGAAATTGATTACCCTTCTATGGATGTCTTTAGAGCCAGCATCAAAAATGGCGGCGATGATGTAGGGATTGCCGTATTATCCAAATCTACAGAACAGCAAATTAGAGGTTTTGGCCTGGCACCGAGAGCCAATGCTGATGTGATGGTAGAAAGAGAAAACAAATTGACCATCAAAAATGAACTCGATCATCCTGTGAGTGTCAAATTACAGATCACTAAAGAAAGTAGAGCGGTTTTCCAAAAAGAAGGAGAATATGTGAGTTTTACTTTGAGAAATAAAAGTGCACAATCCATTCCTTTGATTATCCCCACAGTAATGAACCCCAACCTTTCCCCCTTTTCTAAAAGCGGCGTGGATTTGAAGATGGGGCAAGAAATTCTTTTTAGAGTTAAAGGCCGTAATTACAACCTTCTTACTGTAGATAACAATATTAATAATGGGGATGAGATTGATGTCGCTGACCTTCTAAGAAATAGAAAAAGAGAATTAAACCTAGATTAAATAATCTATTTTCCCATTAAGCAATCACACCTAAGCAAAAAAGACTACCACACAAAAATGTGGTAGTCTAAAACACTTTTTCAAAACACCTTCATTTAATGTTGGCAAAACTAAATAAGGTGTGTTATACTAATTAATAGAAATTTACTGCGATTATATAGTTTCCGTTTTCCCTTCCACATAAATATAGAATGCGTTCGTTTCTGTTTCGTCTTCGGTTGTAAACCATGCGGTCAACTCAGCATTACCCTTTGTCATTTTAGCTTCTATTGTTGCAGATGGCAATGTATTATCAACATCTACTGAATATATCTTTTCACCTACTTTAAGGTGTGCTTTTTTAAATTGGATTGCTTTTCCGTTAATTCGTTTATCCTTTGATTTTGTAGCCGGATAAGCATCTTCAATTGAAGCACCTAACGCCAATCCACTTTCCTCAGGCCATCTGCTTAAATCAAATTTATAAGCTCCGTCTTTTGTAAAGTTGACTAAAAGTTTTGCAGGCTTCATTGTATTTCCTTTACGGATCAAACTTTGATTCCAAGGTGGGTTAACTCCTAATTCTGTATGAGCATCATGGCAAGTCAACACATCTACTGAGTCTACCCCTAAGTTGATGATAGAGTATTTTGTTTCCTTAATCATGTTATCCCACCAAGTGTTATAGAATTCATCCATTGCTGCTACTTTGTCAGGATATTGAGTGGCAATATCATTGGTCTGCCCTGGATCTTCTGAAATATTGTACAATGCTTTTCCATCGATCAATCTCCAGTCACCTTGCATCACACAGCTTTGCTTTCCTTTTTTGGGCCATGGAAGACGCTGTGTATCTACCACCAACATACGGTCTTCTGGCTTTTCTTCTTTTTGAAGGTAAGTGCTCACATCTAAACCGTCCATTTCTTTTACCGGTTTGAAATCAATACCGGCAAATGTTGTCAGCGTAGGTAATAAATCTACGTGAGCAATCAACTCATTCAATTGTTTACCTCCCGTAAGTTTACCATTTGGCCATCGGATGATAAATGGAACTCTGTGTCCTCCATCATAGTGACTTGCCTTTGTACCTCTCATACCAGCATTGTAACCGTAATATTCTTTTGTCTTTCTGTTTTGCTTATACCCTGCCGCTGTACCATTGTCTGAAGTGAAGATGACGATTGTATTATCAGCAATTTTCAATTCATCTAACTTTGCTAATAGTACTTTGAAGTTGTCATCAATATTAGAGATCATACCATAAAACCTTTTTTGAGGTTCTAGTAACTTTTTCTCGTCTGCATACTTTTGATAGTACTCATCAGGTACATTGTAAGGGCCATGAGGGGCGTTTAAACTTAAGTAAGTAAAAAACGGCTTGTCTTTATTGTCTTCAATAAATTTGATGGCTTCGCTAAACCATACGTCTGTACAATAACCTTCTTGCTTTTCTGGTACTCCGTTTCTAAAATAAGTGTCATCAAAGTAGTCATTGTTCCAGTAGTCAGGCGTTTGCCCGATACCTCCACCACCATGATAGAAGGTCACATCAAAACCTTTATCATGCGGTCTGAAAGGGTGGTTATCTCCCAAATGCCATTTACCAAACATTGCGGTACTATAACCATTTTGCTTGAAAACCTCTGGCATTGCCAACTCATCACCGTTGAGCATAGAAGCACCCTTGATTGTATGCCACACACCATTTCTGTTAGGATTTCTCCCGGTCATCATTGCACCTCTTGTGGGTGCACAAGTAGTCGATACATGGTAATTGGTTAGGTTGATGGCCTGCGTTGAAAAGTTATCAATTGCAGGTGTCTGGATAATTTTATTTCCATTAAATCCCAAATCACCATATCCTTGATCATCTGTGATTACAATAATCACGTTCGGTTTGTTTGTTGTCTCTTCCTGCTGACTCACTTTTTGACATGATGTCAAAACCATGAAATAAGTCAAAGCAAGAAGGATAGTATATTTTGTTTTCATAAAAATTAAAAAATTACTAATGGGTTTGAATGAGGTAAGAGGGAAGAATTAAGAGTTAAGATGGTTCGTGTTGAAGAGTATATATCTTCATTCTTAACTCTTAATTCTTAACTCAATTTTATTTGTTGGCAAATCTTCTGTAGCCAAATAAAGCGATCATACAGAAACATACAAATGGAATTAGGAAAGAGAAATTCACTCCGTCCAATCCCATAATTTTGTCCTGATCGATTAAGGCTCCTTGCATTGGAGGCATTAACGCACCGCCTACAATGGCCATCACCAAACCTGCCGCACCAAACTCTTTATCGTGTTCTAAATTTTCTAAAGTAATTCCGTAAATGGTAGGAAACATCAATGACATAAATGCTGAAGTAGCAACCAAAGCGTAAAGTCCCGTTTGTCCTCCTACAAATACTGTAATACCTATGGTTGTCATACCACCTAGTGCAAAAACGGCTAGCAATAAAGCTGAATTTACATATTTCATCATGGCTGTGGCCACAAATCTACAAAGTAAGAACGTTACCATTGCTACGATATTCAAGCTTTGTGCATCTGCTTTTGTGTATCCGATGTTTTCAGCATATTGAATGATAAATGTCCAGCACATAATCTGCGCACCTACATAAAACACCTGTGCTAAAACACCTTCTCTATAGATATTATTTTTTACCAATCTGCTTAAAGTCGCCTTTAAGTTGAATTGCTCATCTTCCTTGTTGTTTGGAATTTTTGTGATCGCAATTACAATCGTCATCACAATTACTACAATACCCAATAATGCGTAAGGGTCTCTGATAATCATTAAATCGTGCATCTTGATCGCTTGTTTCTCTGCTACGCCTAACGTCGTATAAATTAACGACCCATCCGTTGCTTTTTCGGCTGACTGTAATTGTGATAAGATAAACTGCTGTGCCACAAACATACCTGTGATTGACCCGATAGGGTTGAAAGATTGTGCAAGGTTTAATCTTCTAGTTGATGTTGATTTCGTTCCCAGTGATAAGATCAGTGGATTGGCAGTAGTCTCTAAAAATGCCAAACCAAAAGTCAGGATATAAAGGGAAATTAAAAAGAAGCCAAATAGCTGGAATTGTGCCGCCGGAATAAATAATAAGCATCCTGTTGCATACAACCCTAAGCCTATTAGAATTACAGATTTATATGAATATTTTTTGATCAGAATCGCCGCCGGCAATGCCATTGTGAAATATCCACCATAAAAAGCAAACTGTACTAATGATGCTTTAAAAGTTGTGATTTCCATTACTGTCTGGAAAGCCGAAACCATAGGGTTTGTGATATCATTCGCAAATCCCCAAAGGGCAAATAAACTTGATATCAGAATGAAAGGCACAAGGTATTTTTTTTCTACCACCTGCTCTTTCTCGGGCGTAATTTTCTGTTCAAAACTCTCTTGAGTTTCTACGTGATCGGTCAATAATTCATTCATTTCTAAAGTGCGTAAAAGTGTTTTTGTAATTTGTACTTCTGAGTAGATTGATCAAAAATTGTATACCGTAAAAGTAGTAAAAGCAATACAGGAAAGTTTCCTTGGGTTTCCTGCTAAGTGGCGGTTTTAAGTATCTCAAATCTTTCATTTTCTAACCATAATTACACTTTTTTCCATTGATTTCAAAATATAAATCCCCTTTGGACCATGTACTAGTTTTAATGTCATCTGGTCCGATAATGAGGAAGTTACATCATAGGATATTTCTTTACCATCTATAGAAAACACTCTTAATTTTGAGTGATATTTTTCATCTAGTAATAGTGTTAATTGATCCGTAAAAGGATTAGGATAGGCTACTAATTCTCTTTCATTTTCTAAATTATTTGTAATAATAACGATAGAAGAATAACTGTACTGACCATCAAAATCCGTTTGTTTTAACCTGTAATAAGCAATTCCATTCAGAGGTTTTTCATCATCAAAATGATAATTTAAAGACTGATAAGAATTCCCTGCCCCTTTCACTTCTTTCAAAGCTTCCCAATTACGTTGGTCAGTACTTCTTTCTACAGTGAAAAAATCATTATTGAGTTCAGTAAGAGTACTCCATTCAAGCCTTACTATTTGCTCTACTTTTATCCCTCTGAAATAACTCAGTTCAATAGGCAACTCAAACCCTTCATCCAGCATTAAGGTGCTTGAGCTATAACCTAATGCGGCTCCACCTGTATAAATGGAAAATAGGTCTAAAGGAGTATTTTCATTGACCACTACCAGTTCATTACCGGCACTTCCACCACCTCCATAAATCAAGGCCATTCCTGATGCAATCCCTTCATCTATTACCTGTGATTGACTTCCAATGCCTTGCCCGCCTCCGTAAATAAGAGGCAGACTGATGGCACTTTCTGTAATCACAACATTTCCAAAGCCATTTCCTCCTCCTCCTTGATAGATATTTTGAGCTTTTAAATTCAAAGCAAAAAGAACTAAAAAGGGAAGAAGTATTTTATCTTTTATGGTATCCATAACCTGTTTTTTTTAAGGTGCAGTTCTTACTCCTCTTCCACCACCGTAACCATTTCCACCGTTATAAAACGCCGCGTAGGTTCGAGCAGATGTATACATAAAGGTTTCAATTGTCCTGAAACCACCTCCTCTTTGTCCTAGCCCTTTATCTCCTGTTTCTGAGGTATCATTCGGGTCTGAAATAGTATATGGGCCTGGCCAGTTTTCTGTATTATGGTTTCCTGCGTTATCCAAGGCACCATCACCATGAATACCAGTATATGCTCTTCCATCAGCATGTGCTACAGATACACATGTTTCAAAAATATTTCCTCCCATATCCATAATACCATAATAAGTAGCACCAGCAGTCACTCTTCCTGTCGAACTTGCGTGGTCTGCAAAAATTCCCACTCTAGTAGGGCTATTGATATTATCTTTTGTGATGGTGTAATAATTTGCATTTCCTGCAGTTGTAGAATATCCAGTTGAAATCACTTCGTTTTCTGTTCCTCCACTCGAAATCTCCAAAATATCTGTGACTACATCTGCTGTCCCCCAAGGGTACTCCAATCCGACAGCAGGAAGTGTGCCTCTACATGCTTTCTCAAACTCAAGTTCTGTCATAGGACGCAACGCAGCCCAATCCAGATAAGATAAAAGATTATTAGCAGTCATAAAACCCTGTGGCACACTTGGTGTGGAAGAAGAATAGGTATCTCCTGATTTCTCTAAATTATTCCTGTAAAGGACAAATGAATTAATATGACATTCTACCAACTGCCCTGATGATAATGTATTGAGGAAATCAGCATATTGGGACTGTGTAATTTCATATTTCATACAATAAAAAGCTTGATAACCTTTAGGATAGTCGGCAGGCAAAGTACCGTCTTGAAGTGTACCTGATAAATTAGACGTATTATAATACAGATTACCTGCAGTAGTACCAATCGTAATTGCATCTTCAGAGCCAACGGTATAGGGAATATTTCTTTGAATTGTACCTACTCCATTTTCATAATACATATGGAAAGAGTAACTCTCATTATCAGGCGTTCCAAGGTAAAATTGTCCAGTAGGTACATACACCATTTCTATCCCAAAAATTTGTACTTCAAAGGTATCGTTATCCCCTTGATTGTCTTTTCCGTATTCCCATTGCAAAGTCACATCATAAGAAGCATCCCCTTGACTTTTTTCGATTGCACTATATAAAAACACTCCTTTTGAAACACCTGTCCCTGTATCATCACTGCTTTCGATAATTCCTCCAGAGGCAGAATGTCCCGAATCAAACGTCAAGGAGGCGTGTTGCCAGTAATCGTGATTCAAATTTCTGAATTTCACAAAAAGCCAAACGGCATCCCAGTTGTTTTGCCCTCCATTCACTCTCCATGAGTTTTTCCAACTTACAGTAAAGTTGATAGGAACAGTTTTGGTCAACGCATTACGTGTACCAATAGCAGGATCACTTACTGTGATATTAAGATCGTTGGCATGGGTGAGTTGAAATAAGAACCCTTGCCCGAATAGTAGTAAAGTAAATAATAATCTTTTCATTCAAGTACTGCTTAAGTGTGTAATTTTTAAAATTCAAAAGGCTGTAGTAGCTGACCTTTCACCTCTCCTTCTTTATAAGAGGCATGTCTCCTTCTTGATAATTCCTCTGCTTCCATTTCTATTTCTTCCCAAATAGAATAGTTTTGACTACCGAGAATTCGAGCTATTTCTTTTTTATATTTCTTGTTAGTTTTTGCTCTTTTTTGGCTTAAGCTTGATGATGTAATTTGATGCTCTTTCAATGTGTTTATATTCTCCATCACTTTAGTTCTCACTGCTTCTTTATAAGCTTGCTGTTGTTTTTGAGTGAGTAAAAACCGCATCGTGTTTTGTCTTACTACAGGGTCAACTGCTAAATCAATAATTTGATCTAAATACTTCTGATCTTGATTTGTGTAAGTATTAATTAAAAAGTTATAACGGTAGGCTTTATCTTTTATCGGTGTTGTTCCAGTGACTGTATATACCTTCTTATTTTCTCTTTTCACTTCAGCAGTCACTACACCATTAGGAATATCTACATAAAAATTATTCATCCCTTTTTGGGCCTTACCTACAAACTGTTTATTACAGTACACATCACCTTCAGAGGTTAAATAAGTAACAATTTCTACCTTATCCATCTCCTCTTTTTTAGCATGCCTCTCTGTTATGATCAAGTTCAGTTGAGACTTTACTTCAGTAGTTGTTTTTGTAGTATTGTAAGCCAATAAAAGTATTTCATCTTCACTGATTTCATTATTTTTCCATTTGTCTTTATAGTGTTTTAATAAAACAGTGAAGCCAAAACCATGATTTAGTTCAGGTGCAATAAAATTCCCTTTCTTTAAATTATTCCATGAGTTTAAACTGATCATCTGCGCATCAAATTTCACAGCATTTTCAAGTTCACCTCTAAACGTCCCAGTCTGTTTATTGGCTGAAATCACCAAATCATGAGGTTTGTTCTTTCTGTACATAAATTGACTTTCTTGCGCCGATAAAAACTGTACATAAGGTTTATTGTGTTTTTTTGCCAGTGAAGGAATAATCTCATCTACTGTACTGTTGTTGACATGAATATTCCAGATTCCAGCGTATTTTGATAATACTTTATTGATATAATTCTTGCTTCTTGGAAATCGAGTCTGATAAATATATTCTAAAGGTTCATTGATAAATTTTTCAATTGAAACCAACGCTGAATCAACGGTTTCTACATAACTCAAATCATTTTCTATTTTGGTTTGAATAGTACCATATGACACATTTGAGATATTTAATTCATCAATAATTGATTCCGTATTTCCAGTCAGCGTGATAATTTCTCCTCTTTCTGACCTCAACCACTTCGCACTATAAGTCGTATTTTCCAATGCGTATTTTAATTGCATTTTCATCATATCCATCATCTGATCCTGCTTAACTGAAGCTGGGTGATGGAAGTCTAGGTAGAGTGAAAAATTAAAATCTATATTCTCTTCATTGGCTACTCTATGATAAGCCTCTATGATCCTTGAAAGTACTTTTAAATCACTAAAAGGAGTATACCTGATTACAAATTGAAAGCCATCTACTCCACATGCTTGTGCTGACAACATCTCAAATTTCACCGCATCATCTATGTATAAGGGGTTGGTAATTTCTGAGATCAATGGTAAATAAGTAGCTTCTGTGGTATGCACGCCTATTTCTTTATTGACGTAATTCGAATACTGAAAGAATCCAAACCAAGGTGATTGTGCACTGTATAAAGAATAAGGATGATTTAATGCCATGACAAGCTTCTCTGGAAAAACTTGTGATGGTTGTGCTTTAGTCATTACTCCCAATAAGAAGAAAGGAATAGCGAATAATAGTGATTTCATTATTTATAACTTTTGGAATAGTGAATCAAAAAATGAGATGATATGGGTTAAAATTTAGAGGGAAGTGGGAAGAAGTAAGAGGGAAGAGGGATGAGGGTAGTTGCTATTCCAACATCATACCTCTTACCTGTAATTATTGCGACTGATCAGGTGAAAAACTATTTACTGATTGCCCTTTACGATATTTAGTCAAACGTAAAGTATTATCAGAAATAATTTGTTTTCTCCTTTCGATCTTCAGAATTCCTTGGCGTTTAGAAGTTACTTTTCCCAACTGATCATCCAGCACTCCTAAAGACTGTAAGAATTGATCTGTAGAATGAGTAGATTCTTCTAAAAACGCTGCGGATGAACAAAAACCATGTCCTCCATTTTCTTTGATGAAAGCGTAACTTCCTTTATTTTTTTCAGCTAATAATTTTACAAAAGATTCTCCATTACGTTCTGTTCTTTTCTGACTTGGATCATCATCATAAGCTGCTTTATCTTTTAGGCCGTAAGCGACCCAAACAGGTGCCAATTTAGAATAATCCAAGTTGTAGATATATGACTTTTCATTGAGATAAACGACATAAGGATTATGCAATATAAAACCAATCACATCTGTATTTACACTCAAATCATCGTGCGGATCATCGACAGATTTCAATTGTGTGGCTAAAGCAAGATGTCCTCCAGCGGAACCACCTCCTACTATTATTTTATCAGGGTCAACACCCAACATTGCTGCATTTCTTTTTACCCAACGCAGGGCTGTTTTGGCATCTTGTGCTGATGTAAAACCACCGTCTGAAATACCATCTCTCTGTACCACTCTATAGTCTACTCTGATATTAATAATACCTCTTTGTGTAAAATATTCTGCTTGAGGTTTAAAATGAAGAATATTTCCAGAGCTCCAAGCCCCTCCATAATACCATATAATGGCTACTCTCTTATCTGACTTTTTCCAGTCTGAAGGGTAATCTACAAATAAAGCAAGGTCACGATTCGGTGTAGATTTATAGATAAAAGCATCACTGTCTACAAAGCGTAATTGTCTTCTGTAAACAATTGTCTCAGTAAAAAGATGTTCGTCTTTTTGATCTCCTTCTCTCAATGCCCTCCAGGTACCATTTTCTGAATAAAGCACTTCATTAAAATCCATTACTTTATTGCCGTTGGTATCCTCCTGCCATTTGAAAAGCTTGTCGCCATATTTCAGCTCTTCTCCAGGTTTTATGCCTTCTTTATCATATTTCCCTCCTGCAATTGTCATGAAGGGCAGAAGGAAAAATAGTATCATTAATCTTAGCATTTTATAGCTGTTTTTTAGATAAAATAATTGTTTCTGAAGAAGTAGATATTCCCTCTTCTGTAGTGATTTGGAAATAAGCTGCGTACGTATTTTCAGGTAAAAGGTGATGGATCTTTTTCCCCTTCCATTCAACCGTTTCAGTATTCCATTCTTTTTTAAGCCACTCACTGCTCTCATATGTGGAGTAGAAAAGTTGTATTTCTTTGATATTGATATTGTTCAAAATAGAAATAGAAACCTTCCCTTTCTTAACTTTGGGAGCTGTAAGTTGGGCAAAGTGAGGTGCCCCATTGATCACTTGATCTGCAAAAGCATAGCTTTCTTTTACATTCCACCCAGAGCCATGACCATGTTTTAGTCCATTTTCGAGATATAAAAACGCTTCTCCTTTCACTGCCTTTTTAGATTGTATAGTGGCAGGAAGTGGAAAATGTGCATCATTCGTACCGTTGACAAAAAGTATGGGCATTTGTGTCTGAGGCAAATACACTGAAGCTTCAAAATAAGTCATTGCATTCTCTAGGTAAGCCACGTTATCAGAAGCTAATGCTCTACCCATATGCCCGTCAGTATCTTTCAAATAACCACAGCCATAAATAGGAACTGCAAACTGAAAACGGTCATCAATTCCTGAAATAGAACTCGTCAGCATTCCTCCCCAACTGATACCTGTAATCCCTGTTTTATTAGGGTTGACACCTTCAAAAGAGCGAAGCAATGAATGTCCTAATATCACTTGAGCAACGGCTTGATAATACCATTGATCTTGTAAAGGCAGGTCATAATCATGAAAAACACCTTTTCGTTGTGGGCCAGATCCTATAAATGTATCTCTTTCATCATGTTTTTTATTGGAAGGAATATGACCTTCCAAATCCATGGAAATAGCCACAAAACCCTGCTCATTCCACTTCTTTACCCAGGCAGGATATCCTGTTCCGCCTCCTCCATGAACTAATACAACTGCAGGATATCCCCCTTCGGGTTTAGGTGTCTTTGGATAGCTGTAATAAGCATAAACTTTTGTTGGATTTCCTTTGTAAGGAATACCTTCATAAAAAATGCTTTGCATTCCCTCTACTTGGGCTATTTCTGTTTTTTCCCATTTAGGAGCTTTGAATAACTGTTCTAGGTCCCAAGTACTCTTCTTTTTTTGAGCGAAAAGAAAAATGGGTGAACAAAGAAGGAGAATAAGTAAATACTTCATTTCTAATAACGATTAAAGTCGTACCTCAGAAATACATTTTGGATCAGGTAACTCTGGAAGTTCTGATTGCCAATTCAACATTTCTTTTTTCAGTACTGCTACCACTTTAGGATATTCAGATGCCAGATCATTTTGCTCTTTGGGGTCGAGTTCCATGTTATACAATTCAACCTTAGAATGATCTGTACTCATCATCATTTTCCATTTTCCCTTTCGTATTCCTAAATGAGGCCAATAGTAATCTTTTCCATGAAAACCTTTCCACTCCCAAAAAACAGGCTTCTTTCTCTGTGACGGTTTTCCTTTTAATACATTCGCTCTTGACTCTCCATCCATTTCTTTCGTACCACTGATAGACAGCCCTGCCATATCCAAAAACGTAGCAGGCATATCTACCCCAGTGATTACAGATGTTTCATCTACTTTTCCTGCTGGCACTACTCCTGGCATCCATGCTATGAAAGGTACCTTTACACCTCCTTGGAATAAAGACCTCTTTTTTCCTTTCAATCCACCTGTTTCTCCAACACAATAGTACAATCCTAAAGCTTTTTTGTTTCCTTGATGGTATTTTTTACCCTCTCCGTGTGTATGTTCAGGGCCATTATCAGAAGAGAAAACGACCAAAGTATTTTTATCCAGTCCTAAAGTCCTCAGTTTCTCAAATAGTTTTCCTACATAAAAATCAGCTTCTGCAATAACGGCTGCATATACTTGCTGTTGTTCTGGAAGATCTTTGAATTGCTCTAAGAAATGTTGTTGAGGAAAGTGGGGTGTATGTGGTTCATGTAACCACAGATTAATAAAAAAGGGCTTATTTTTATTTTTTTCTATAAACTCAATGGCTTTCGGTACTGTTTCTTCTGTCTTAATTTGTTCTCCAGGAAGATTAAAGGCCGCATACTCATCATAGCCGTATTCATAAGGAGTTGGTGCATCTTTGATGCTACGATTTGTTAGGTGCCATTTTCCAAAATGACCTGTAACATATCCGTTTTTCTTAAAGAGGTCTTGAACTGTTGTAGCTTTGGGGTCTAACCAATCAGGCATCCCCGCCTTTATATGATGTTTAGGTGTTGCGAAATGTTGATGTACGCTGAGTCTTGCGGGATATTGACCGGTCATAACAGCTGTTCTACTTGGTGAACAAACAGGACTATTGACTACAAACTCTGTAAAGTCAGTGCCTTCGTCTATCATCCTATCTAAATTTGGTGTTTTACAAAAAGAGCTTCCATGCTTGCCTAAATCACCATATCCCCAGTCATCTGCGAAGATAAAAATAACGTTCGTCTTTTTTTCTTGTGCAAAAGATGCTATTGATAAAACAGTAAAAATTGCCAATATAAAAACTCTAATATTCATACTTGTCTTGTTTAATCTAATAGGTTCAGTAAACTAAATTATTGTCAACTTTTAATCTACATTTCTCATAGCTTTCTATGATCTACTTTCAAGCCTCTTTCTTCTTCATTTTTGTCTTGAAACAAAAACGAAGCAAAAAATTCAAGGCTTTGAAGTCAAAAGCTAAATTCCATTCCTCTCGCCTAAATGATTTTAAACTCGCTAAAGCTCAAACAAGAAAATCATTTTTAACGGCTCAATACATGAAATTCTTAACGCTTTTCCCTTCAAGGCCGAGGGAAGCACTACCAAACGAATTAGGCAGAAAGCCCACTGGTGCGAATGTTAAGCGTTAGCATCATTCGTGTCCTTCAAATCATCAGAAATCTCCTGATTTCTAAAAAATATAGATATTCAAATAACTTAGTTTACATTGTATTAAGTAATAAGAAGTTTATAGTTAAGTGTGCATCAGGACAGGTTTGATGTCCTGATGCTCCACTAAAAAATTGATACTACATTAGTATTTTGAGACCTCACACACAAAGCACTACCAAGTTGAGGTCCAGAGCTTTCTATATAATGCTCTAAAAAACTACCTTCTTAATATATCTGCAATTATCCCCTAAAATTTGGATAATTAGTAGACCATTTTCTACAATTTGTGTATTAAATCTTTCTTCTTGTATTGTTGTTGCCAGAATCACTCTTCCTTGCACATCTGAGATGACAATTTGCTTGCCTCTGAGCGGTTGGTCTGCACTAATATGAAGTCTATTGTTCATTTTATATACTTTGATATTAGCCAACTCTTCTTCTACAGAAAGTGGTGGTTCTTGATTTTCTAAGAATAATATTGAATAAACACTCTTAGTCACACCATCTTGTGCCGTCACTGTAATGATTGCTACTTTTCCTGCTTCAGTTACTTCAGAGATCTCGACATCTGCTAATTCATCTTCCAACACCGCTTCAATTGAAGGAATCACTGAAGAAGTTAACTGATAAGAGTAGTTGAGTGAATCTATTTTAAAGCCTTCTAAACTTGTACCTCCAATAAGAATATCGGTTAGATTCGCATTAGATGAGGCTGTTTCGAATGTAAACTGAATGCTATATTCTTGTATTGTAACCTGATCTTCTGCAAGAACTTCTATCAATACCTTATTATCTTCTGATAGTTCGCCAACTGTTACGGTTGCCATATCGTGAACAGCACTAGCAGTTACTACAGGTACAGAAGAGGCATAAGGAAGATGAACAGTATACGTAACTACATCTGCATCGAAACCTTCTATCAAAGTATTGTCTAATAGCAGTTCTTTCAATGATGCATTACTTGATAGCGTTTCATCATAAATGAATTCTACTACATAAACTGCTTGTGTTTCACCGTCCTCAGCAACCACAGTTACCGTAGATTGTCCTGGAAGCACTGTTGTATTTTCTATGGTATAACTAGCATTTTCATCTTCCAATACAGCTGACAAATGAGGCACTTCTGAAGTTCCCATTGGTAATGCTACGGTATATTGTAATACCGCTGGATCAAAGTTTTCAACTGTTTCGCCATCAACTGATAAGGATGTCAAGTTTGTATTTGTAGAAGGATCAGCTACTTCAAAGATGACAGAGTATACTTTTTCAGCTCCATTCTGAGCAGTAACAGTTACAGTAGTTGTACCTGGCAATTCTGTTGTTTCTTCTATTACAAGCGTAGTTGTTTCACTATTTTTCGTGGCTGTCACTACTGGGGTTACTGTCGTTCCATAAGGTAATTCAATTGTATAGTTTTGAACTAGTGGATCGAAACCAGTAATTAATGTTCCATCGACCAACAAGGCTGTTAATGAATTATCTTCTGATGGTGAAGTGATGGTAAAGTTCACTGTATATACTTTTTCTGCACCACTTTGAGCTGTTACTGTGACAGTAGATGTACCTGGTAATTCTGTCGTTTCTGAAATTGATAATGAAGCTGTTTCATCATTTTTTGTCGCTGTAACTACGGGTACCTCAATCGTTCCAAAAGGCAACTCTATAGTGTAGCTTTCTGTTGAAGCATCAAAATCTGCGATCAAATTACCGTTTACCAATAAAGCTGATAAAGTGTTATCCTCTGATGGTGCGGTGTAAGTGAAGTTTACTGTATAAACTTTTTCTGCACCGCTTTGAGCTGTCACTGTTACGGTAGAAGAACCTGGCAATTCTGTCGTTTCTGAGATCACTAATGATGCCGTTTCATCGTTTAAAGTCGCTGTAACTACAGGAATTTCTGTTGAGCCATAAGGCAATTCAATAGTATAACTCTCTGTTGAGGCATCAAAATCCGTGATCAATGTACCATCAACCAACAATTCTGATAATGTATTATCTTCTGATGGAGCGGTGTATGTGAAGTTTACAATATAAACTTTTTCGGCTCCACTTTGTGCTGTTACTATCACTGTAGATGCACCTGGCAATTCTGTCGTTTCTGAGATCACCAATGACGCCGTTGCATTATTTTTTGTCGCTGTAACTACTGGAATTTCTGTTGATCCATAAGGTAACTCTATAGTATAACTCTCTGTTGAGGCATCAAAATCTGCGATCAATGTACCGTCTACCAATAACGTTGATAATGTGTTATCGTCTGAAGGTGGAGTAACGGTAAAGTTCACCGTATATACTTTTTCAATGCCACTTTGTGCTGTAACAGTTACCTCTGCTTTTCCCGGTAGAGCAACCGCATTGGTTACTTCTAATGATGCCAAATCATCATTTGCCTCCGCCGTAACAGTAGGAATATTAGTCGAGCCATAAGGGTATTCAACGTTATATTCTGTAACATCTGCTGAGAAACCATTTATTAGTACATCATCCAAAAGTAACTCTGTGATTGTAGCATCATTTGATGGGATTGCAATGTTGAATGACAGATTGTAATCAAGAGTTGAATTATCTTTTGCTGTTACTCTTACTGCAGTTGAACCCGGAATTGTTTCTGGGTGAATCACTTCATAAGATGCTTCTCCATTGACCGTTTTAGCAACTACATTTGGAAAACCTTCATAACCATAAGGTAGTTCGATAGCATAATTAATTTGATCTGATGAAAAATCTTCAATGCCTTCACCATCAACAATCAATGCGGATAATCTTTTATCATCATCAGAACTGACTCTTGGTCCTTTAACATTATCTATGTAATACACATTATCGTTACCATTGAAAGGTGAAGCGTCTTGACCGAAAAAGATGATCATTTGATCAAAAATATCTCCATCATTAAGCAAGTCTTTAAAATCGAAAGTATATTCTACCCATTGGTCTTGAACTAGAATATCTTGAGATAATGTAATATTAGCATTATTCGAATTATTTCTTAATCTCACTCTCAAACTATTTTTATCCGAATATAAACCATCATCAGAGGTTTCTTGATATACTTTTAGTTTGACTACTTTATCAATATCCGTTTCGAAATGACCATTGAATAAAATCTGTACTTGTGAGTGTGCGTTTTCTTCTTTTACCACTTTTGTCACTCTAGCACTTTGAGAGATACCAGTTAATGAAGGATTATCCGCTGATGAAGTGACTACCTTATAAGGGTTAAAGAAAGACAAGTTCTCATTGTCAGAACCATCATTATAGTAGATTATCTCAGTATAAGCTTGTGCTCTATTTATCACTTCTCTATCATTAAAATAGCTCAGTGTCTTTTCGTCCTGATCCGTAATTGTACCTGATACATAACTTAAAGTTACATCACTACCATAACTGATCGGTTCTTCTACTCTAAATTCAATTGTATTCTCCAACTCTACGACTTGATGTGCTACTGCTGAACCATTCACCTTCAACTCAAATACAGCATTCTCTATGCTCGCTAACGATGCTAAACTTACTACATCCATCACCACTTTTCCTCCGCTGACATCAGTATTCAAAGAAGTAATAATATTATCTGATATTACTTTTGGTCCTCTTAAGTCATCAAAGTAAGTCACCATGCCTGTGGCAGTAAAATCTGGATCACTATCATTTGCTCCAAAGTAAAAGGAAATGGAATTATAACCTTCTAATTCTTCAGTGGTAAAATTCGAAAAGTCAAATTGATACTCCTGCCATGTATCCAAGCATCTTAATGTCCCTAGAAGAGACTTTTGTGTAGGTGAATCATTGTCTTTTTTCAAGATCATCTGAACATTCTTATTCAAATTCTCAATTCCAGTATCTTCTACATAAACTTTAATCGATACTGTTTTTGTACTTGTGAAATCAAATTGTGACCCTGCTGGCAAATCCCATCGCATCTCTGACCATTGACGGTCTTCTCTTACATATTTGGCTACAATTTCTTCAGGGTAACCATTTGTATCAGGGTTTTGAGCGTTTTCGTCGACCGTTGCAGAACTCACAAAAGCAAAATCCAAAATAGATGCTCCTCCCACATTGTATAGAGAATATAAAGAATGATCTGCTGATGTATTATTTTCTACTGGTAGAATGGTGTTGACCGCAATTGAATTTCCTAATTCGTCTGTAATAGTTCCACCTGTGAAAGTAAGTTGTATCGCTTGACCTGCTTTTACCGTTTCTTCCAGAATCAATTCAATAATTTGATTTTTCACCTTCACTCTTTCTATCCCTACTGCTACGTTATTGACCATCAATTGGAATTCAGGATTCTCAATATTGCTAATAGGTGTATGCGATTGGGCCGAAATCGTAATCATCTTACCTTCATCCGAAGTTTCACCTTTCAGTTTCACTTGGTCCTGCAGAATTTTTGGCCCTTGAATTTTGTCAATATAGAACTTCATTCCACCTCCTTCTTCCGCTAGATCATTAATTATAGGGAAGAAATAGAACGTATTCATATACTCCACCTCTTCCTTGAAAGCGTTAGGGTTAACTTCGATGGTGTAATCTACCCATTCATCAAATTTTTCAATTGGGAAATTAAGGAGATACTGAGTTGCTGATTCATTGTCTTGACGTAATGCAATTGCACATTCATTATTGGTCAACGTTTTACCAGGGTCTTCGACATACATTCTTATTTTGAAATGAGTCGCTTCTGAAAAGTCAATTTTTCCATCAATAGTAAATGCCACATTAGCATACCTTCCATCCAATCTTGTTAATAAATTGGCTGTGCTACATGGACCTAAAGTTGGGTCTTGTGCTTCTGTATCTTGCGTCATTAAAATATAGCTTACCTCTGCAATTTCAGATTGTCCATCTTCATAATAAGAAAACAATACATCTTCTTCAGAAGCCATAGTAAGTGCAATCGTATACGTTGATTCTTGTGTTCCGTCTTCTGATGTGATCACTACTGTAGCTGTAGTTGGCAACTCCTCTCCTGCAGTTACTTCTACCGTAGCACTGTAATCATTTGTGATTGCTGTAATTGCCGGTAATGCACTTGTTGAATAAGGTAATTCAAAAGTATAGGCTGAAGTTCCTGCATCAAAATTTTCGATTGTACTTTCACCTACTTTTAAACCTGAAATAGAAGCATCTGATGATTTAAAACGGTGTACATCTGATGTTAAATTGAAGGTACTATTATCTGTAATTAAAAAATAAGAAGCGTAAGTATTGTCAGGTACTACGGCTGAAACGGTAGCACCATTGACCGTTGCAGGCATGGAACTCCATGTTTTACTACTCCATACTTCCGATCTGTCCGTTGTATAATAGAATGTTGCGGATTGAATACCTGCACCTGCATCCGTCACATTGACCGACATTGTATTGGTTCCATCAGTATAAGCAGGTACATCAATTTCTAATAATGGTGTACCGCCATTGATAATTCTATCTGCAAAAATATAGCTTTCTTCTTCGTTCCATGCTACCGAATGCCCGTGACCAAAACCATCTTTGATAAATGTATAAGCATCACCTTGAATGGCATTTTTTGAATCCATTGTGGCAGGTAATGGGAAATGTGCATCATTGGCTCCGTTCATGAAAAGCATTGGCATAGTGGCTTGATGTAGATATGCAGATGCCTCATAATTTGTCATGGCATTGTTTACATAATCTTGATCAGTAGAAGCCAAACTATTACCCATATGTCCGTCCGTTCCTTTTAGGAAACCACATCCATAGATTGGGATCGCGAATTTAAAACGTAAATCCAAACCTGCAACTGTACTCGTCAACATACCTCCCCAGCTTACGCCTGCAATACCAATCTTAGTGGCATCTACTTCATCAAAAGAGGCAATTAACGAATGTGCTTTGATGATTTGTGCTACTGCATGATAGTACCATTGTTCATCGATTGGTAATGCATTGTCATGAAAAACACCTGTCCTTGCCGGACCTGCTCCATCAAAAGTTGCTCTTTCTGCTGAATCATCTAATGAAGGAATGTGCCCTTCTAAATCCATGGAGATAGCGACAAATCCTCTATCGTTCCAAAGTTTTACCCAGTCATCATAGGCTGTACCGCCACCGCCATGTACTAATACTACAGCAGGATAACCATTTTCTGGCTTTGGTGTTGATGGTAAACCATAATAAGCATACACTTTTGATACCTCTCCTTTGTAATCGATGCTTTCATAGAAAATACTTTCTAATCCGTCAACAGCAGAAGTGGTGGTTGTTTCAAAGTTGGGAACTGCTTTTATTACATCTAAATCCCACGGTCCTGTATACTCTTGTGCTTGAACCGCATTGGTCATAACAATAGCCGTGAGGAAACAGAGTAATTTTAAAAAGTCTTTTTTAAGTGATTTCGTAAAGTTCAATTTCATTTCTTAACCATTAGGTATTATGATTCCATAGAGCAAAGTTTTAAAACTCATTATTGGGAAGAATTGAGATTCAAAAAAGCTCAAAAAATTTCATTTCAATAGTTTCTTCATTTTGTGAGTTGAAGAATAGTGTTGTGTAATTTATAGGGTTTGAAAGGTTTACTTTTTTTGATGAAAGTTCTTTCAATAAATAGCGTTCGTGATTACACAAACTTGGTACTTTGTAAACTATCAATCCTTGTTTCTACCGGTTTTCTATAGACTACTTTCAAGCATTCTTCCTCTTCATTTTTGTCTTGAAACAAAAACGAAGCAAAAAATTCAAGGCTTAGAAGTCAAAAGCTAAATTCCATTCCTTTCGCCTAAATGATTTTAAACTCGCTAAAGCTCAAACAAGAAAATCATTTTTAACGGCTCAATACATGGAATTTTTAACGCTTTTCCCTTCAATGCCGGAAAAGCACCACCAAATGAATTGGGTAGAAAGCCTGCTAGAGCGAATGATTACGTAAGCGTCATTCATGTCTTCAAATCATCGGAAGTCTCCTTATTTCCTGATATCATAAATATTCAAAGACGTAGTTTACAAAACACTTAATATTATAAAAGTAGAGAAATAAGCAAGGTCAAATCATGAGAAATATTGAATCCCACCCTCAAAATCTATTTCAGATGGGATTCAATACCTTACCAATTAGTTCATGATAAATTCTCCACCTTTTAAGTCTTTGATGTAATAGACAACACCTACAGCGTCGCTATCTTTATCAGGGCTTCCTAACATGATCGAAGCACTATTAAATGTAGCTTCTTTAGGTGACATTCCAGTGAAGTCAAATTCATATTCTACCCACTGGTCAAATACTTTAATATTAGTGCTTTGTACTAGTTGATTCTTTACTGTATTATCAACCTGAAGTGTCAAAAAGATTTTATTATTTGTAACCTCTTTGCCTGGATTTTTACAATACACTTTTACTTTAAAAACGGTATTGATTTTTGGGTCAATCTCTTGATTCAATTTGAAACGGATTGCTGACCAAACTTCACTTCCTTTTGTGAAAGTTCCTACTTTAGCATTGGCATCAAGTGGGTCTGCAACTCCTTCACTAAAGTCTCCCCCATAAGCGGCTAATCCATTGATGTGGGTGTTATTCCCTCCAAAATCAGTATAATTCAATAGTTTTAACTCTACTTCGTTTTTAACTACTTGATTCTTGAAATATTTGATCTCTTTGCCAGTTACATCTGTGATTTTACCTTTTGTATAAGACACTTTCACATCTTCACTTCTTTTAAATGGCTTTTCTAAATCAATGACAATTCTTTTTGCCTCTACAGTTACATTTTCAATAGCTACATTTTTATAACCATTTTTGATCACTTTAAAGACAGGCTTTTTAGTTTTAGTATCTAAGTCATCTTTTGTAACTACATCTAAGATCACTTGATTTCCTTCTAAATTTGTTTTCGCATTGAGCAATACATTTTCTGAAGTAATGCCAGGTCCGCTGATTTCTTTTAGGAAAACCTGTACACCTACTGCCTCTCCTTCCTCATCTTTAGGAGACATGATCAACACTAATTTCGAGTAATCCGTTTTAAGTGGTTTACCAGAAACATCAAATGAGTAAGTAACCCACTCATCATATTTTGTCACTTTCTGTATTTGGGCTAACTGAGTCATTCCATCGTTAGCTTCATTTCTTACTGCCAATAAAAGCGTGTTATTTTTAAGTGGACCTTTAGGGCTTTTCACCATTGCTGTCACCTTAAAAACTTTACTGCCTGATAAGTCTAGCAATGCCGGCAAATCAAGTGTTACTCCACCGTATGCACCTTTACCTTTTTCAAACATTGAATACTCCCCATCATTTAGTGGAGAAGGTGTAGTACTTAGTTTTCCTAAGAAAGGTTGTAAATCACCAGCAATACCATTCTTTCCGTGATATACTGTCTGTCCAAAAATAGACTGACTTGATAAAAGTAAAAAAGTACAGAATAGTGATAAATAGATAAAATTCTTCATTTCAGTTAAATCATTGAAAGATTAAAAAAATCTAATATTATTTCTTAAACAGTTCGGCTAAAACTTGCCTATTGTTTTGATTTCCTATGTAACAAATGTAATTCACACACCTACAAACTTTATTGTCTATAAATTACAAAGAGTGGTCTAAAAATACATAAGGTGAAAAAGCTTAAAAAGACGTGTAAAATTAAGGTTTTATAGTGAAATAAGGGGCTTTATTGAAATTTTATTTTCCAAAATACCTTACATCTAACTCAAAATTATTTTATGCTATTTTCCATCTCATCTAAATATTCAAAGCTTCTTCCCAATGTTTTAGTCGTTTGAAAATTAGCTATAATTGACCATTCCTATAACAAAACTTTTTTTACTACCCGATTCCTTTCAAACATCACCTGCACAATCACCACTCCTTTCACATTGATTGGTATTCTATTTTTCGGTTGATGATGTTCTCCTTGATACAGTATTTTGCCATTGCTGTCATAGACCAACACCTGATATTTTTGATGAGCTGAAGTCTGTTCAATCATCAAGTAATGATCATTTTCTGCGTAAACTTTAATCCCATTATCCCTACTATCCAATGATAAAATAGGATCGGCTGTACTGTTGATCAATAGTGCAAAAACATTTTTTGTTACCCCGTCTTCTGCCAGCACATTGATTAAGGTTAATTGACCAAAAGCTGTGGCTTTAATGATATTGACTTCAGCCTTTTCATCTTCTGTCACAACAGTTATTTCCGGCATTGTGGTTCCTTCTACTGTCAAATTATAATGGTTGATTTCATTGGAGAAGTCTGATAATAATTGACCGCCTACTCTAATTTCTTTTAGTAGAACATTGGACGAAAGGACTGGTAAACCATAATGAAATTGATAGGTATTTTTCGATATTCCATCTTCAGCAATCACTTCTATTTTAGTAGTGCCCGGAATAAAATCCGTTTTTGTCACCGTAAAAGTTGAGGCTGAATGACTCTTTACAATCTCTGTTATATCTGGTAAATTTTCGGGGAGCATTTCTTCAGTAACTGTAAAGTAATAGTCAAATACTGTACTGTTAAACTCTTCCATTGAGCTTCCATCGTAATGCAGGCTTGTGATTAATGCATCTGAAGAAGGCAACTCTTTTACTATAAATGATATTGTAATTTCTCTTCTCGTTCCATCTTGCGCAGTAAGGTCAATAACACCTACTCCCGGAATTTCCCATGCTTGTTGTATGTCGAAGTGAGTAGTTTCATCCTCCAAATCAAATGTGATATATGGTGCGGATGAATTTGACACATCAAACATTATACTATAACTATCCTCTTCATTAGAAAAACCTTCCAGTTCTTTACCGTCAATATAAATAGCTGTAAGATTGACATTATCAGAAGGAGGATGCATAGTCAATTCAAAGTTATATTCCTTCTTTACTAGAGGATCTTGAGCCGTTACTACAACTTCTATTGTACCTGGCAATGACTCAGGATAAGTAATATTGTAAGTAGCTACATCACTCTCTAAGTTTAAGTCCAAAACAGGTATAGAAGTCGTCCCAAAAGGATACTCTAATGTATAGGATTCAGTATCTTGATCAAACGCTGTAAATATATTTCCATCTATAGAAAGTGACGTCACATTTGTATTTTGGGAAGGTAGTGCCCTTGTAATATTCACTTGATAAGTCAATGTAGTCGTTTCATCTTCTGCAGTGACTTGTATAGAGGCTATTCCTGGTATTTCTTCTGCTGAAATTACTTCTACTGTCGCTTTTGCATTATTTGGCATTGCTTCTATTACAGGTGACTCCTCTTGTGTATAAGGTATCTCAAAATCGTATTCAAATAGATAAGGATCCAAATTTTCTATCGATTGTCCATCAACTGAAATCGCTGACAATGTAGCATCATTGATATACGCTACAGGTGGTCCTTCTAAAGTAGAGAAATAATAAACACATGATGTTCCTGCAAAATCTATATCTGGTGAACCTAAGAAAATCCTTAATTGGTTATAGCTGTCACCTTGAAAATGGATCTGTGAAAAGTCAAATTCATAGGCTACCCATTGGTCTTGTACAGTGATGTTTTGGGTAATTGTATAAAAATCAGACGGATCTTCTGTATTCAAAACCCTCAACTTGATATTGTTGTTTGTCGGAATATTGTCTTGTGAAGGTTGATAGATATAACATCTAAAAACTTTATCCTTTTGCATGGAAATCACTCCATTTAAATCGACCTGCAGATAAGAATGTAAGTCCTCTTCTTTCACAATTTCAGTTATCTTTTGTTGGGGAACATCCTCAGTAATTGAAAAGTTATCAACAATATTGGTTTGTAACTTGAAATTGGAGAGTGTTGGGAAATTATTTTCAGCTCCAAAACTGTAAATTTCCTCTATTTGATAACTTACTGTGTTGATAAGTAATTGATTTTCGAAATAACTCAACACTTTTCCTTCACTATCCGCTATACTTCCTCCTTTATAACTTAATTCTACTTTGTCATTATAAATGACCTCTTGCTCAAGATGTAATTGAATGGACTGTTCTTGAATATCAATAGATGTTACATTTACGATTTCATCGTTAATTTTCACTTCAAATTGAGGATTATCTGAAGATGAAATGGAGTGAGCACTTAATACATTCAATGCAATGCTTTTTCCATCTTCTGACAGTACATTACTCGTCATTATAAAATCAGAAAAAATAAGTGGACCTTTTACTTCAGCAATAAAACCGGATAATCCTGTAGAAAGCCCTTCTGTATCTTGTGGTGCTATAAATAAAGACACGGTATTAAATCCTTCTAATTCTTCTGCTGTAAAATTAGAAAAATCAAAGCTGTATTCATCCCATTGATCAAAAGCGATAATCTCTGTTCTCATCACTTTCTGATCAGTTGTAGTACCATCTTTTCTTAAGATCAACCAGATATTTTTATTCACATTGTCATTGCTTGGTTGATCAAAATAAAGGGCAATTGAAAAGCTTTTCTCAGTGGAAAAATCAAAGGCTGTTTCTTCAGGTATCACCCATCGTATTTCAGACCAAACACTTTCATTCCTTTGAAATTTTGCGATGGTTTCTACTTCAAGTTCTTCAAATGGATTGGAAAAATTTTGATCAAGTTCTACTGAAGTAAACGTACTTAGTGATAGAATTGAAGGTACTCCAAAATTAAATAGAGTAGTGAGGTTGCTGGAAGTACTGGATAAATTGCTCTCCGCTTTTGAAGAGGATTTTACTTGGGCTGAGACACAATGACTCAGCAACAATGCTACATAAAGTAGTATAGTTAGTCTTATTTGTTTCATACTATCGTAGATTGAGGGGAGAGGGATGAGATAAGAATGAAAAGGGAAGAGGGAAGAGTAGTGTATCGTGGGTAGTATCTATAAAAGATCATATACTTGATTGAAAATCACATGAATCTCATTACTTAACGACCTTAATTCTTCATTCTTCCCTCTTACCTCATCCCTCTTCCCTCTTTTTATTATTGTAAATAAGGTCCTCTGATATCATTGAGGAAATATTCCATACCAACGGCTGATCCATCATCACTATTGATAGCAAAGAAGATCACAACTTTTTGATACTCAGTTTTGGCAGTGAGGTGAGAGAAATCGAAAGTATACTCTACCCACTCTCCATAACGGTCTGTTACGATATCCTGATCTAATTTCAATTGGGTTGCTCCTTCACCCGCAGTATTTCTTACTACAAGGCTTATGATATTATTTTTAACTACTTTTCCTGGATCCGTAGTTTTCAACCATAGTTTGAAAACGCCATTTTTCTGTAGATCAAGTGGCTGATCTAGATCAAAAGTGAGATTAGGGTAAGGATTGTCATTTCTTATAATTTGCATCACTTCCTCTTCTTCACCTAACCTTGAATCATCAATCACGGTAGTTACATCTAACTGGTAGGCTCCGCCAAAATCAGCAAGATTATTTTCATCATCTCCTTCTACATAATATTGGACCGTTGTTTCTACTTTAATCGTGATTTCATCTGTCAATCCTCCATCTTCAGCAACAGCTCTGATGATAGCTTCACCTTCGCTTATTGCCATAACTACTCCTTTTTCGTTGACACTTAAAATCGTCTCATCTGAAGAACTCCAAGTTACATTTTTGTTGGTCGTATTTTCAGGTATGAAAGTAGTGGTCAATGCAAGTGTCTCTCCAAATGAAGGCAATACAGTTTCTTCTGGAATATTGATGGTCATACTTTCAGCAGGAACAGGTGCAATAACATTGACTGTAACAGGTCCTGCAGTGATTTTTCCATTGGAGATAAAAACAAAAGCTTTTCCTTCTCCAACTGCTTTCAATGTTTGATTTTCGATTACTACAATCGTACTGTCCGATGTGTAATAGTCAAAAATAGTATCGTTTGCATTTTCTGGGAGATAAGTAAACTCTAATTTAAGGTCTGCTCCTCTATCTATAATTACCTGTTGTGGCAAATCATTGATAGCCGTAATAGGAATCAATTCGTGTACTTTTAAAACTGCTTCACTGACAATTTGCTCTTTTAAAAAGTTATTAGTGTAGGAAGTCAAAACAGTCAAACCCGGTGAATGCGCAGAAACTAAGCCTGATCCATCAATATTCGCAATACTTTCATCTTCTACGCCATATCGGATCAACCCTAAATCATTTACATCAAAAGGGTTGGTATTGGCAATTACCTGAATGCTTCTTCCTTCTACTACATCATAAAGTCTTTTTGAAAACTGAATCGTTTCCACTTCACTTATTTCTTCTCCAACTACAATAAATGTAGTATCCTGAATACCTGACGGAACATGCTCCGCAACAAGAGAAGTCCATCCTTCTTTTTGAGCTACTACCCATCCTGTCGTTTCATCTACCTTTACAATGCCGTCTCCTTGAAGCACCGACCAAACAACATCCTCTGACCTTACATCTTCTGGCTGAACGAAAGCCATAAACTGTAGTGAATCCTCTACTTGTAATCCATACGGCTCCTGCCATGGACTGATGTACACTTCTGTGACCGTTTGCATTGCTTTTTGCTCCTCTTTTTGTGCACAACTTCCTAAAAGGAGAATCATGACAAAGCTTATAATGCTGTTACTATATGTTTTCATATTATTTATCATGATTAATACCCGCTATTTTGTTTCCAAGAATTATTCATGGTCAATTCTTCAATTGGTATAGGCCAGATGTACTCATGTCTTGGGTAAGGATAAGGCTCATAGGTTACCAAAATAGAGTCTTTTTCTACATTTAAAGGCCATTCTGGATTATCAGATGAATGATAATAAATCACTCTTGCATCTGACTTTTCTTTCAAGCGATTGGTTCTTACCAAATCAAACTTCCTCTTTACCTCTCCGTTCAATTCTACTCTTCTCTCCTTCCACACTGCCTCTCTAAATTCTTCATAAGAAAGACCTTCCGCTAGTGGTAAAAGACCTGCTCTTTCTCTTAAACGATTGAGCTGTGCATAAGCTTCTGCAGTTGGTCCAGCGTTGACTTCATTTGATGCTTCAGCATAAATCAACATTGCATCTGCAATTCTATATAACACGATGTTGATATTACCATCATGATTCAATGCTCCATCTACACCTCTGTAAAGATTAGGGTCGCACCACTTATGAAAAAGAGGATTACTGAAACCTGTTTCTCCATTGGCCATAGTAGTTTTGGTCAACATACTCCATTCTCTTCTTTGATCATCTTCTTCAAATGCTCTATATAGATCAGGAGTAGGAATATACCAGCCTCTTTGTGCTCCGTTGAAAGAAGGGCCTCTTACACCCCAGAAAAGTGAATTGCTTCCCATATTTGATTCTGTCACCAAATAAAGTCCTTCATTTACACCTGATATATTTCCGAACTCAACAACTGATTCTTTCGAGAAACGATTTCTCCATGGCATTCCGCACGCTGGCGTTTCACCGTCACCTTGCTCGAAAATATCAAAGCCTCCGTTGTTATGAATTGCTTTTTCAGCATAAACCATTGCTGAATCATAATTTGTAGCCAACCCAAGAACCATATTTCCTTCCGTTGTCTTTCTCCACCCTGCCAAAGTCAAATAGACTTCTGATAAAATCACATTGGCAGACGTTTTTGTCATTCTTCCTTTAAATTCACTTGAATAACTCTCTGGTAGATCTTCTAAAGCTTCTTTTAAATCAGGAATAATGATAGTATGGTATATTTCTAAAGCATTCACTCTTGAGATTGATGTGATTTCGCTGAGCTTATTTGTAGATTTCGTCACTGAAGGCACGTCTCCAAACATTCTTACTAAATGATAGTAATATAAGGCTCTCATCACTTTCAGTTCGGCAATATGACTGCTTCGGATATTTGGATCTACAGCATCCATTTTGCTGATCAACTCCATTCCTTTATTACAGTCGGCTACCCCTCTCCAAAGTGGCGTCCAAACTCCCGAATACATAAAAGGTTGAGATGAACTCACTTTATGCAAAACATAGGTATCGACAATTGATCCTAAGTTGAAAGAGGCAGACATATCATCTGTCCCAACATCCCATAACGGAATAAAACGAGCGTATAAATTCGTTCCTTCTACCCAATTCTCATAAGGAGCCAATGTCAACATCTGAGCCCCTTCTGCAGTTTGTGGTATCTCGTCTTCTGTGATCAGGTTTTTAGGATCTTCAACTAGAAAATTTGAACATGAAGTTGAAAAAATAAAAACGCCTATTAAAAAATGCAGTAAGCTATATTTAGTAAAGTTCGTCATGGTTTATAAGCTTAAAGTTAATCCAACAGTATATGTAATCGGTAATGGGTAAATACCATAATCATGTCCCATCATCAATGAATTATTTCCTCCCAATGACACATCAGGATTGTACCCTTTGTAGTTGGTCCAAGTATAGACATCATTGGCTGATAAAGTAAGTGTACCTCGTGTTTCTTTTAACTTGAATCGGTAACTCAAATTGATTCTTTTCAATCGGATAAAAGAAGCGTCTTCAATAACAGCATCACTGAAAAGTATATTGTTTTGTGAGTTACTTCTTCTTGGTGCATGATGGGTTTCACTTGGATTATCAGGTGTCCATCGGTTATCAAAGTTTTCCTGTTTTACATTCGAGTTTCCATCCATAAACGATAATCTCCAATCCGTTAAGTTCGCCATTTCACGACCGTGTTCTCCCACTATAAAGAAACTGAACTCAAGATTTTTATAGGAAAATTTATTATCCATAGACCAAATAAAATCAGGTTGTGCCCTGCCAATGACTGTCTTATCATCTTCGGATATTTTTCCATCTCCATTCAAATCCTTGTACTTCTGCTGTCCAGGATGCTGTGCCTGCAATCTGTCTGTTTCTTTCCAAGGTGTGTACGTCACATTATAACCATGCTGTTCTACATCTGACTTGTATTTTGCTGATGCTTCAGCTTGCGTCATTCCTTGAAACTCTATAAAATCTTCGTACTGATATACACCATCTGTTTTGAAACCCCAAAATGCACCCAATTCTTCACCGACAATCAAACGCTGTGTTGGGCCAGTGATCCATGGGTTTTGATACCCTGTACTTAGTGTATCTGTTCTGAGTGATGTAATCATGGTTTTAGACTGCGTATAAGCCAAAGTGGTTGACCAAGTAAAGTTTTCTTTCTCTACGTTGACCGTTGTCAATGACAATTCAATACCCTCATTATTGATAGAACCTACATTCAATAAACCAGTCTGAAATCCTGAATAAGAAGGTACATTGGTCACCAAAAGAAGGTCTTCAGTATCTTTGTTGTAATAATCCGCCGTCAATGAAAGTCTCGATTTATACACTGCTACATCCAATCCTAAATTGATTTCTTTTGTCATCTCCCATTTCAACTCATCGTTGGTAAAAGAAGCTTCTCTTAATACAGAGTACTGATTGGCCGGATCTCCTAATATAACTCTGTTAGTGGTGTAGGTATTCAGTGATTGGCCGACCGTTGAAGCCGGATTACCGTTTGTACCATACCCTACTCTCAGTTTTAACAAATCAATATTTTTGTTGTCTTTTAAAAAGTTCTCATTGTTAATCTTCCAAGATGCGGCGGCAGCAGGGAAATACCCCCATTTATTTCCTTTGGCAAATTGTGAAGCTCCATCTGCTCTTAATGATAAGGTTAAGAAATACCTCTGATCAAAGCTGATGATTGATCTAGCTACACCTGACATCAATGTTGATTCTTGGTTTCCTGACATATTAGGAAGCTGTAATAAACCGGCTCCCATATCATAGTATAAGTTATTATCCGTAGGGAAATTTTTGGCTTCTTGCTGACTCCAATCCACTCCCAAATAACGCATACTTCCCATGATTAAGTTTTGGGTTTTCAACCTACCGAATGACTTGTTGTAACGAATCATATTGTCCCAGTTCCAAGTCATTACATTGGTATATCTTCTTCTGGCCCATCCAGCATTGAAACCTTGAATGTATAAGCTTCTGTCTCTGTAAAATGAATTCTCTCTTTGGCTAAGAAAGAAACCAAAACGTGACTCCGCTTCCAATCCATCTATCACTTTATACTTTAAATAGAAATTACCTAAAAGATTATTGTTGATATAATCATAGGTATTACTATTGACATAAGTAGTAGGTGTATTGAGTAAATCAGCGATTGTAGAATCAGAACCTAATGAGTTTTTCCCATCAGGTGTCATCGTTGGTTGCGTTCTTAACGTTTGATATACTACACTCGACTGTCCTTCATTTCCGTTAAAACTAGTGGCTGTATTCACTACTTTTGATTCACTTCGTGTGAGGTTTAAGGTAGAACCAAACATCACCTTTTCAGATAAATGAGCATTCATATTTCCTCTCAAAGAAAACCTTGAGAATCCTGAGTTAGGAATAATACCCTCTGAATCATACAAACCTGCCGAAGTATAAAAGTTAAACTTCTGTGTACCTCCAGAAATTGTAACGTTTCCGTCTACAGTATGTCCTTGCTGATAAAATTCCTTTTGCCAATCCGTACTTGACATCTGACCGTTATTGGCTACGGCTAATAATGAATCCGAAACATTATGACCGGCTTCCTTACGTAACTTTACAAAGTCATTTGCATCTATCATGTCCATATATGACCAAGGAGCTACTTCATGCACTGAATAATTGACAGAGGCATTGACTCTCGTTTTTCCTGCTGAACCTTTTTTAGTGGTAATCAAAATAACACCATTAGAACCCATCGCTCCATAAATGGCGGTAGAAGATGCATCTTTCAAAACTTCAATGGATTTAATATCCTTAGGGTTCAAATCTGCTAATGCACTCATTTGTGCTCCTTCTTCTTGCTCCATTCCTGCATTGGTGCCTGAAGCTAAAGGCACACCGTCAATCACATACAAAGGTGCTGAATTGCCACCCAATGAGTTGACACCACGGATTCGAATGGAAGAAGATGCACCAGGTTGTCCGGAGTTGGTGGTTACTTGTACACCTGCCATTCTACCTTGTAATTCATTTTCAAAAGAGGCTTGCGACGTTTTTTCCAGCACATCTTCTCCTACTCTCCCCACTGCTCCAGTAAGATCTTCCTTTTTTTGCGTCCCGTAACCAATGACAATGACTTCTTCTAATTCATTGAATTCTTCTTGGATTATGATCGTTATTGAAGATCTACCATTTATTGGTACTTCTTTCGTCACAAAACCCAAGTAAGATACTACGAGTATATCGTCTTTATTTGCTGAAAGTTTATAGCGTCCATGCATGTCTGTAACAGTTCCCATACCGGACTTTCCTTTAATTGTAATCATTGCTCCTGGCAATGTTCCGTCTTTACTATTGATCGTTCCTTCTACAGTAAAATTTTGAGCGAAAACTTGTGCGTCAAATGATAGTAATGCGAATAGAACAAAAAATAGAAAGAGGCTTGATTTGTAATAATCTTTCTTCACTTCAATTTCTAAATAGATGATAAAAAATTACTTGCTTGTAAAGCAAATGTAGAGGTTACGCTTCTGTAAAATGTTATCCAAAAATTACAAACTATGGTCTATTTATGGTCTAAAGCAGTTAAAATCAGGTTTTCTGTTACAAAAGCGAGGTGAAATAAATATTAAAAAATCATTGATGGGAAATTAGTAATATTTTTATAAACTCAAGTACTAAACGCCTCAATTTTTGAGGTTTCGAGTACCTTATCATTACAATTTACTCGAAACCTCCGTTACTTTTATTCCTTTACAAATTTTTGAGTGACCACTTCTGCGTTCACTTTTTTGCCTTGCAATACATACACTCCCTTGGGAAGTTGTTGTACATCAATATGAGTTGACAATCCTGATTTTAATACGCTGTTTTTCCCTAAAACATCTGTAATATTCACCCACTGTAATGGTTCTGAAAAGTGTACTATCGATGTTGCAGGAATTGGATATAACGAAAAAGATTCATACGAATCTAAATCTATTGCATTAATGATCTCATTGTCCGTACTGACTCTATTATTTTCTCCTATTACGGAGGGACCTTTTAATGCTGTAAAATAGATAGACAAAGAGGATGCATCAAAATCTGTATCAGGCGAAGCGTAAAATAGATTCACCTGATTGTAATCACTTTCTAAAAAGCCTACATCAGAGAAATCAAAAACAACTTCTATCCATTCTTCTTGTACTTCAATATTCTGATGAACGGCAATTTGAGTCTCCACATTATTATCTTTTCTCAAGTAACAACTGATTCTATTCTCTGTGATCGGCTGTTCTAATTGGGGTTGAAAGATTTTGAGTGTAAACACTTTGGAAATGGAAAAGTCAATATCATTTTTTAGATGAAAAACCATCGTAGAATGCACTGTACTATCTGACCTTGTGAACTTTAAAACTTTCTCTTCCTCCACTATACATTCTAGATTAGGGTTGTTTACTAATTCAGTTTCTCCCATAAAAGGGTACATAGAATCAATCAAAGCGTTGGTACCTTCTGCAAAATAATAGTCATTGAGATCAATGGAAGTTAGGTTTTCAATATTGATCTCCAATACGTTTTCTAATGCATTTCCAAAAGTATCTGTTATCCTTCCCTCCATGGAAGTAATGAAAATACTATCCATCTCATGGTTGATCATTATTTTCGGTAAATCGAAATAAATTTCTTTTTTAAAAGCATTGTATTCAGGGGTGAGCGACACCGTTTCTTCTTCCAATTTTAAGGTAAGACTATTGATCTGTACTGTATCAAAATCATGGTTATTTTCAAGAGATACAACCACTTGATTTCCGTATTGATTGGTTCTGGCACAGAGTATAAAGTCATCTTTCTCAATTGCGGAACCCATCAAACTACCAACATAATATTCTTCTGATCTTGAGTTGAAGTCTGCTCCATCAAAATGAAGATAAACCTCATTATAATAGTCCTCCAGCTTTGTCAAGTATTCAAAGTCAAAAGTATAATTTTGCCAGCTGTCATACGTCAGAATACTTGTACTTTGAGAAAGTTGAGTTGCTGAGTTTCCATCCTTTTTCAACGTAAGTGTCAAAAGTGTATTGGCACCTGCTACTTCTTTGATTTTCCCCGCCATCATACTCAACTGAAAAGTCTTTAAATCTTCTGCTCGAATCTGACCGTCTATTGGAAGTTTTATATAAGAAACGTTTTCATTTTCCTTCTGAAAAAAGTGAGCTCTTGTAGCAGTGAATTCCGCTGTGGATGGAGACGTCTGCGTCTCTTTTTTGACTCCTAAATTCTCACTTTCCATTGCCTTTATATTGTGATGCAAATGTCCGTTACTCCAATAAGGGGTTAAATAATGATCAATGTTAGCAGATTTACTTTCTAAATCCACCGTTACTTTTCCATGTTCAAATTCTCTTGACAGTACCCATCCTTCTTTTTTAAAGTTGCCCAAAGGTTTTCCAAAATTCTGAAACAACTTATCATAGGACCCTAAACCACCATCAACACTTGCGTAACCCCATGCATAAATAAAATAAGAGTATTCGTGCATTCCCATCAGAAAACAACCTAATGGAAAATCAATATTGTCATTAGAGATAGAGATCAATTCCTCATTTGTATATTGATTGAGAAAGTCGATATCACGCCAATACCAGCCCGGCCATCCTTTCATAATTACGGACTTGCCCATCTTGCCAAGATTATCCATTGTCTGAATATCCATCAGAATGTTTTCTTTGCTTTCACTTCCCAAAAATGCAAAATGCTCTACCAAAAGTGCGTCTGCATATTGTGCTAAATGCAATCCTTTGATCACTCCTTCATTATATTCTGATCTATAGCCATTGATAATAATAAACTTATCACCACCAATTACCTCACGAGTTTCTTTAAGCATAATATCTAGCCCTTCAACTATTGCATCGTACTTCTCTTGTCCCCATAAATTGATGTTACTTTCAAGCGTCACTTGAATCAAAGCATCAATAAATACGCCGTCGGCTCCAGTTTCATCCAAAGTATTTTTCAAAGATGTGATCCACCAATCCCTCACCTCAGGGAGTGAAATATCATAACGCACCACTTCAACCCCTTCTCCATTTTCTCTTGTATCCAATACCCATTCTGGGTGAGAAAGAAATTCTTCACTCGCTTGGTACACATTATAATGCACAAAGCCATTCCAATAATAGATCACTTTATAGTCGGGGTCTAGAGCTTTTAACTGTTCCACTTCTGCTTTGATTCCAGCTTCTGTATTTCCATAGGGAGTGATGGCATGTGTTTTTTCTAGCGTAATAAAGTTGGAATGATTGATAACAAAATCTGCTTCTTCTGGAGTAAGTAAACCGCTCTGTTTATGAAAGTGTAAATGAACGGGAATTTGATTCCAGGAGAAAGATGGAAAACGTGCTGGAAATTCTTTTTCAACACTCACCTTATTTTGAATTGGTGTTTGCTCGAATGCTCGAATATATTGGCCCGATGCTGAAAAAATCCCTACTCCTGTATAGCTTAATGTTGCTTGATCTTCTTGAGCAATATGTGTGACACCGTCTAATTTTAGCGTCATGTTAATACCGTCTTGAACAACGGAAGCGATATTAAAATCATTACCATTAATCGATACCTTAAAATTATTTTCTACGCCTTCAAGTGCTAAAAGATCAGGGGTATTGAGTTGAAATTGGATGGCTGTACCTTCCGTATTTGTGGTAATATCACTTACCCTGATTTGATTCGGGTAGCTTTGTAACGGTACAGTTAAGTCACTCAGGTAAAAAGTATTTCCTGTAGCATCAAGATCTGTATCTGCTGAATTAAAAAACAGAAACACCTGATTGTAATACGCTTCCTTAAAAACCATGTCTTTGAAATCGAAAGTATACTCTACCCATTGATCAAAGACAGTAATGTCACTTGTCTTGACCAACTGCGTACTGCCATATCCATCTTTTCTCAAGAATAATTTCAGCGTATTTGAAGTGACCTCTCTTTGTGGATCTTCCATATACATTTTCAGCTTAAAAACCGGTTGATCCTCTGGTAAATAATATCCCTCCAAATCAAACTGTAATGAAGTGTGAACTCCTTCTGTTTTAATCACTTTTCCTACTGTCGTATTCGAGTTAATATTATCAATAGATGGGTTAGCTACCTGACTTTCCAATTGCCCCGTTAGGATACTTAAATGATCTAAATTTCCTGTAAAAGATTCTAACACTTCCGTCTCTGTGATAAGAGGTGTGCTCAATTGATCTATGAAAAAGGAAATATTTTCATATTGCTGATCGGTATCTGGAGAACCGAAAAACAAAAATACTTGGTTATAATAAACCTCTCTTGTGGGTACGGTGCTAAAATCAAAATGGAGTGTCTGCCACTCATTTTCAGTAGTGATCAATTGTTTATTCCCCAACTGCGTAAACGTGGTATTGTCTTTTCTCAAGATCAACATTACGGGCACTTCAGTAACACCTTCAGGAATAGAGGAGACCAATACATTCAAACTAAATGTACTGTTATGGTCGATATAAATACCTCCTGTTAAATCACTATTTATAGAGGCATAGAGTCCACTGCTTCTGGTAAAACGAGCTACTTTTTCGGAGGTTCCCGTTGTTGGGTTAGGGTTATCTACTTCCGTTATAAATTCGCCATTGTAGGGAGAAGCAAACTGAGAAAAAGGGATGGATCTCACCTCTAGTTCTTGGCCGTAAATCATACTGAAGTTGCAAAGAAGAAGAGAGATAAGTAATGGTAAAAATCTTTTCATTTCGTAGTTAGTAATAATTTCATTTCTTTCAAAAGTGTAGCATCTACACATCCCAAAAGTAGGTTGAACGCACCAAGATCTGTTGCACAATTCTTACAAAATGATGGTTAAAAAATACAAAAAGCATCTCTCAGGGAAAGATGCTTTAAAATAGTGTATAAAAATTACTACTGTTGTTTCCAACTAAAATTTGATGTCCTGTTTTCTAGGTCAACTGTCACTTTTACTTTCTCAAATTCTCGTGTTAAAACCCAACCCTTTTGAGTAAATTCATTGAGAGGTTTTCCTGTATCTTTTTCCAATAAATCATATTGAAGTTGAAAGCCATGCTTAAATTCATATCCCCATGAATAACTGAAATAAGAATAATCATTGGCCCCCATCAGAAAACACGCTAATGAGAACGGAAGGTGTTCAATTGCTAATGCTTTTTTATGTTCAAAAGATTCCTTCATCACGTCTTTATCGATCCATGAAAAGTTGGGCCATCCTTTGACTAAAGCCATTTTCTTTTGCTTACCAATCTCTTGTACCGCTTTGATATCGGCTAAAAGCATCTCTTTAGAGCCACTATGGAAATGTCCGAAATGTTCGATCATCACTGCATCTGTATACTTCACAAATTCCATCCCTTTAGTGGTACCTCTTAGTGATCGTATACCATTACAAATCATGATGTTATCTTTGCCCAAAGCCTCTCTTGTTTCTTCTAAAATGGAGAACAAACCATCTTGAATCGCATTAAATTTTTCTTCTCCCCATAGTTTTTTGTTTGCAGGAGAAATGATTTGGATAAACGCATCCATAAAGACACCATCACAATCATTTTTCATGGCTTCCACTGCTACACTCACCCACCATTTTCTCACTTCCTCATTCGAAAGGTCATATCTTTTGAGGTGCTTCGTATGCGGTTTATAATCCAATTCGCCGTCCAATCCTCTCAACCACCACTCAGGATGTTGATCATAAGTGGCATTGGCATCGTAAAAAGAGTAGTTCAAGAAGGTGTTCCAATAGAAAATTACCTTCGCATCTTTGTTGTACTTCTTTAATTTTTCAGCATCAAGATAAGTCCCCTTCTCAGTGCTCTTTAACTTATAATATCCGTGCATTTTCTCTAATGCGATGATATCTGTTCGTTGTGCTACAAACTCTGCTTCCTGCTCCGTTAATGTATCTTTTGGTTTACCAAAGTGAAAAAACATAGGTATTCTACTCCAATCATGCTTCATCACTCTTGGTGGTTTTGCTTTTTTGACTGGAGGATTTTCTGCTGATAATGATAACGTCAAGAATGAACAGAAGAGGAATAATAATAACTGTTTCATATTTTTTTCTGATTTTAATTAAGCAGTTAAACATTTAGATAACTGCTTATGGTTGAAGTGTCACATCTAATGGAATACTGTACGTCAGTTCCCACGTTTTGCTAGTAGGTTCAAAGTCTGTCTGCCAATAATCATTACCATGTTTTTCTTGTTCAAGTTGGATAGGATTGCCATTTCTCTTTAAGACTAATTTCAAGTCTTTATAAGATTTCAAACCGGCTACTGTCATTGGTATATACCCGACACCGCTTTTGAAATTCACTTCTAATGCTTTTGATTCGTCTTCTACCTCTATTTTCAAAGGACATTTTCTGATTACCTTACCATTGCTCACCTCTAACTCCAAATTATTTTGTTGAGCTTCTCTGAAAATCGGTTTCCATGTATCTTCAGCTTCTTCCAAAAAAGCTTTAAAGGCCTGATTGGGTCCATAATAACTTTCTGCTTCCTGCGGAATAATACACATCACAACTGTGAATTCAATACTATCTCCTGCTTGTAACGTTTTAATATCCGATGGTAAGTTGATCTCCATCAAATTTGAATTTACTCTTCCTCTATGAATACCATAAGTAGAAAAACGAGGTGCAACTTCTTTTCCACCAATAACAGCTTTCCAGTCCCTTAACACCAAGCCTTTGTTTGCCCATGATCCCCATTGTTTTGCAACTGGATTGACTGCTTGATGCATACTTAACCAAGGAGTTTCACCTTCAATCTTGATCTCTTTTTGAAGGTATTTTTTGTCTTCCCATTGATTCTCCATTTCTTTGATCAATCCCTTCTCATTGCCATACGCAAACATCTTCTCTGTAGAATACGCATAGGTTTCTGAACCTACTTGTACCAATGCCAATCGACTGAATTGAAGTGGTTTGTCCACTTTTATTTTCAAAGTATAAGTACCTCTATTATAATCGTCAGTTCTATAGATCGAAGTCATTAATTCATAACTCGCCTCACCACCTTCTGTTACTCCTGCATAGACAACTTCGGTCATATTTGGGCTCAATCGTTTATGACGCGTCTTAATGTTGGCTATTTGCTGTTTCTTACCATCCATATCATACACTCTCATAAAATCTCCACCACCTACATTACCGGTCCAATTCCAGACTTTCGGGTTGGCTACACCTTCTATTGTGCTTTGAATCATCAACGGGCGTACATCTGTCATCATTGTAGAAGCCTGTCCGCCATCAGGTTCATAACAGATACTCTCACCAAAAGCACCAATGGCAGATTGTTCCCACAATTGATTGTTTTTAGTCTGAGCACTCGGCCACCCTACCAAAGAAAGCTGAGAATGCGATGCCGCTGGCAAACTTCCCCAGAAACCCGAAACTCTTGTAAACTCTATGTTCACTTCAGATTTAGGAGGAATAGCAATTTTGGTGTAGGCTCTTAGCCAAGGTCCATTAAACTTTGCCGGTTCCATATGCCAATTTTTCGATATTTGTACAGGAATACCCAATGGGTTTCCATCATTGTCACGAAGTAAAATCGAAACACCTGTAATGTTTTGTACGGCATCTGTTTTCTCAAAAACCAATCTTCTGAAAACCGTTTTAGCAGAATTATTTTTGAAAGAAAGATCGATTCTTTCCATGCCATCCAAACCTTCGATATTATCATTAATAGACACTACAGTAGATTGATGTAATGGATCTTCTTTTATTTCTAAATCACTAAATGGACTTGTTTTCTCTTTTGCACTAAACTGTAATTGATGTACTTCATTTTCCGTATTTGCTGTGATCAACGTTGCGGATACTTTTCGTCCAGATATTGGTGCTGACACTGAAAATTTATTTTTCTTAAAAGTGACAGCTCCATTTTCCGTTGCAGAAAGTAAGCGTAATTTCTTTCCTGCTTTAGTCTGAATGTTCACTTGTTTTGAGATCAATTTTGTTGACTTCACCTCTTTTTGAGGTAACTCCAATTCCAAAACTAATTCCATCTCGTCTTCAGGAACTTGATTTCCTGTAAATTCAAATTCAAAAGAAATTACATCATTCCAAGAAGCAATTTCTAAAGAGAAGGGAAAATCAGGTCCATCTTCTAAAGCCAAGCCTGTAATATATCTTCGGTGAAAAAACTGACCACTCTCGATTAATTCATTATTGGTAGCAATATCAGCACCTGTCACTACTTTATATTTAACACCATCATACACCAAATACAACCCCAATAAATCCTGGTCTTTTTTAAAAGAAGCTTCAGGTAAATTTTGATGATGAGCCTCTTGAATATTCATCGGATTAGTAAAGAAATCTAATTTCTCCAAATGAACATTTTTATAATTAAAGGCTAAAAAGTGATGGTTGGTTTGAATATGGAATGTACTCGTTTGATCTAGTGTTTTAGGATAATACATATAACTATAAGTACTCGCATTATCCCACAATGTGGAAGGCAGTTGTTGCCCTACAACCGATAAAGAGGCTAACAAAAAAAGTAGACTCGTATAAAAAAATTTCATTGTCATTTCATTTTAAAGTAAATCATCGTCACGATCCAAAAGTAGGTGAAAAGCCTTTTTTTCTATTGGTTAAAAATGACAATGATTTGTTGTTTTGTGACATTATGCTAGGAATCCCTATTATTTTAATCTGCTACTTGTTTATACTGCTTCTTAAAGCTTGCAGGAGTAATATTAAACTGCTTTTTGAAGGCTTTTGTAAAGTAAGATGGACTGGTAAAACCTACAGAAAACATCACTTCCCTTACAGATAACGAATGATCATGTTCTAACAAATGCGCTGCTTTTTTCAAACGATACTCTCTTAAATATTCATTAGAATTCGCACCCGTGATTTGTTTGAACTTTCTGTAAAACTGTATGTAAGACATATTCAGTGCATCCGCAATTTTCTCAATATTAAACTGATCATCTGCATAGTTTTCCTCTAACAAGTCTTTGATCTGCTTCAGAAGTGTTTCATCTTTTGTCAACACCTCTTCTTTATCAGGACTCATGATTATTTTCTTCTTCAGCTTCTCCGTTTCATTACTTTTCTGACTTAAAAGGTTGTTGACCTGCAACTCCAACATATAAGGAGAAAAAGGTTTTCCGATATGCAATTGCCCCCCTTTTTCTAAGGCTTGTTTTCTACTTTCAAAGTCCACAAGGGCTGTCAGGAAAATAATTGGAATATGATTGGTGTTGACATTGGCCTTTAATTTTTCTGCCAATTCGTAACCATTCATATTCGGCATATTAATGTCCAGTAAAAGTACATCTGGAAGAATCTTTCCTACTTTTTCATAACCATCAATGCCATCTTCTGCATCAAAAACCTGATATTTATCGGAGAATAATTGATGAATCAGCTCACGAATTTCAAGGCTATCATCTACCACCATGATTTTTGGCTTATTATTGATAGTGACTATCTGCTCAGGCTCTTTCTCCTTTTCTTTTGTAATCGTATTTTCTTGTGGAAGATCTTCTTTTATTTCTTCAGCTACTTTGGTAGGAATCACCACATCAAATGTCGTACCCTGAGCCGGCGAACTTTCCACACTAATTTGTCCTCCATGCAGGTCTAGTAATTCTTTTACCAAGTACAACCCAATACCGCTACTTCCAAAAACAGTATCCTCGTTATTTCCATTAAAGAAGCGTTCAAATATTCTATCTATTTCCTCTTCCTTAATGCCGATTCCGGTGTCTTCCACTCTCATTTTCAATTCCTGTCCATCTTGGAAAACAGCAATTTTCACATCCCCTCCTTTCGGCGTATACTTAAAGGCATTGGAAAGTAAATTGAACATAATTCTTTCGATGGCCGCTTTATCAAACCATCCATTGATCATTTCATCATCAATATCAATCTCATAATTAATATTTTTATCTTGAGCATAATCTTCAAACGCCTCTGCTGTTTTTCTGATAAATGGAATAATATTTTGCTGGATCGGCTTCAACTTCATTTCCCCTTGTCCCACTTTTCTGAAATCAATCAGAGAATTGGTCAAACTCATCAAGCGTTGTCCATTGATATTAATGTTATCCACAAAGCTCTTCAAATCAGGATGAAGTCTTTCATCATACGCTAGTTTTTCCAACGGACTCAAAATCAATGTTAGAGGCGTTCTCAATTCATGACTGATATTGGTGAAGAACTTCAGTTTCGCTTCATTAATTTCTTTAATATGTTCTTTGTCTTTCTGCTCCGCCAATACTTTTTGACGCAGTCTAATCATATTTGTCAGATACTTTGTAACGCTAAATACAATCAAAGCCAATATCACAAAATAGATCAGATAGGCTAAATAGGAAGCATACCAAGGACGCTCAATTATAATTTCCAGCGTTTTTACTTTATCACTTTCCACTCCATCACTATTATAAGACTTCAATTCAAACGTATAAGATCCTAATGGCAGTTTAATATAATTGGCATGTCGCTGATTGGTTTCAGTATACATCCAATTTTTATCTACTCCTTTCAAACGATAAGCAAACTTTGTATTATTAATTCCTTCTGGGTTCATTGCTCCCAGTTCCAAAGTCACCTGATTCATATCATAAGGAAGCGTAATACTTGCCGTTTTGTAAATCGGTTCGGTCAGTAATATCTTACCTTCATATTTCTGTTGAGGAAGAATTTCTTGGTTTCGAATTTTCAGTTTTAAAATCTGAGGATTTGGAGTAAATGGATTATTTTGAATTTCAAGTGGGTTGAATACTACCAATCCCTTGAGAGAACCCATTAATAAAGAACCATATTGATCTTTATAATAAGACGATTTTCTAAAGTTATTCGTACTAAGGCCATCTTGTGTATTATAGACTTTTACGGCTTTTGTGGTGGGGTTATATTTTACAATTCCGTTATCAGACGTCAACCACAACTCCCCTTCTTTATCTTCCAAAATACTGTACACCACATTATCAGGCAAACCATCTTTGATCGTGATTCTATCAAAACCTACAATTTTACCATCCTTTTCAATACATCGGTGCAGTCCTCCTCCAAAAGTACCAATCCATAAAACACCCGTCTCACTTCTGTAAATACAAAATATCTTATTGCCACCTAACGAATTGTCGTCATTACGGTCCGATAAAAAAGTAGTAAACTGTTTTGTCTTCTTATCATATTGGATCAACCCATGGTTCGTTCCAAAAAGAAGATTCGTTTCACTATCATTATAAAAATGATTGACATTGGACCCCAGTTTTAATTTTTCATCAAACTCTTCATATACTAAATCTTCCTGTTTTCTTACTTTTTTACCATTCAACCTCAACCTGTAAACTTTCCTTAAAGAAGAAAGAATAATATCTCCATCTACCTCTGCTATGGTTTCTATATACTGCGATTTATTGGGAACATTTCTAGCATGAATAAACTTTCCTGAATCAAGATCATATACACTCACTCCTTTATCATTCGCTATAAAAATTTGGCCATTCAATTCACAAATCCCAGTTACATTAAGGTTTTCTAATTCTTTTCTAAAGGTCAAATGATCAACATTTTCTAAACTAAAAGGCTCATTACTGATACTTAATCCATCCATAAAGTGCACTACCCAAAGCCTATTTTTACTATCTATCAAAAGGTTATTGGTCAAGTTGGATTTCAATGAAACTTCTTCCTGAGATACACTATTCTGGAGCTTGTGAAATAGCTTTTTATGAGGATTTAAAATACTTATTCCTCCATGACCTGTAGCAAACCAAACCACCCCAGAGTCTTCCAAGAGTATATCATTGACAATATTACTGCTCAAACTATAGTTCTTTTTAGAGTGAGAATAATGCTGAGCACTGTTCTTATTAAAATTATATTTTATCACTCCTCCACCAAAAGTCGTCACCCAGATATTTTCTTGTAGGTCTTGTTTGATATTCGTGATATGAAAATGCTGAGCACTAGAAATATACTCTTTAAAAGACTTCTGAGCCACCAGCTTCATTTTCTCCCAATTCAAATCAAACTTCAACACCTTCGTCTTCGTTGAGACATAAAGCATATTAGTCTTCTCCTCTAAAATCATATTGGAACAGAAATAATCATCATATTTCATAATATCATGTACTTCTTTCACATGAAAGGAACCGTTTTCACTTTTACGACTAACGATAATGGATTTATGGGTTAGGAAATAATAAGTGGAGTTGACTTGAATTAAATCAACATAATAACCTTTTACCCTTTTGTTTGATTTCTCTACCTCTAATTCCTTTACTGTATATACACCGTTTTTAAGTGTCAATTGATATAGCCCACCTCTTGCTAAAATCCATTTCGTATTATCATCAACATCAATAATCTTCTCAATCACATTGCTCTTCGAAAGAAAAGCGTTCATCTCTTTAATTTCAGTAAAAGAATTATCGTCTATAGAGTAAATACACAACCCTGCATTGGTACCTAACCAAAGGTTTCCGTTTTTGTCATTATGAATTAAATAAACATAGCTGTTCAATAAAGACGTTTCATCTCCGGGCTCATGAACATAAGATTTAAACTCATTTCCATCATAACGAATTAAGCCATTGGGGGATCCCATCCATATAAAACCAAATTCATCTTGATGTAAAGTGATAATGGTATTTTGATTTAATCCCTCTTCATTTGTCAATCTATTAAAGTAAGGAACGTTCTTTTGTCCTATTGCTAAAAAAGGTATAAACAGAAGGTGAAAAAGCAGGTATATTTTATGTCTTTGTTGCATTATCATTTCAATTTGTAATCACGATTCCATGATGTAAATGGAAGGTGCAAAAAATCACTTATTACTGTTATCAAAACTACAATTCACCTTTTTCAAACTGTCGGTGAATAATAACAAAAAATTGTTCATTTCTTTCAAAAGCATCGATAACAGTCCAGAAATGGGTATTTATTTAAAATATAGGTGATCGAAATATGACAACTTAAATCGTCTAATGCAAGTTTTCTACTATTTCAAGGGCAACAATTCCTGATCTATTTCTATCTGAATCTTACGTGCTTTTTTATCGGCCTTTTCAATTGACAACCCTTTCTTCATCTTTGGCCTTAAGTGCCCTGTCTGATTTAGCCAAGCATCTTTCATTAGCTTCTGACGTTGGTCTACTAAAGTAAAAACGCTAGCGATTTTCAGTAATTCTTGTGGTTCTTGATAAGGCACTATTGTATTCTTTTGATTTAGTAAATTATACTTTTTGATCAAAGGAAGCGCCATCACCCAATGCCCTTCTCGATTCGGGTGCACACCATCATCAGCTAATACAAACTGAGGGTCTTCCACTCTTTTTTCTTCTAAATATTTTTTCATTGGAAAATGAATATCGATTACTTTCCAATCCGCAGTATATTGTTTGCTCAACACCCAATCTGCATATAAATCCAAGACATTCGCATAGGCTTCTCCTTTAATAGGATCATAAATAGCAGGTGTAAGATGAATGATTTCGGCTCCTGATTTTATTACTTCTTCATGAAGCCACTCCATTCCTTCTTTATATTTTGCGAAACGTTGATCGTCATACGGCAAATAAATCCCATCGTTCATTCCATAACAGGCAAAAACTAAATCAGGCTTCAATTGATCCAACACTCTTTGTAATCTTTCATGCAGGTCTGGTCTTGGAAACTCACCATTGGCATGCCCTTCTTCTGATAAACCTGTTACGGTCTCACTGGGTAAGCCTACGTTGATAAATTCTATGGTTCTATTGGGGTAATTGAGTCTAAAATAGGTTTCGAAATAGGAAATATAACTCCCTGCATACGTGATACTATTTCCTAGGAAAACTACTCTTTTGATAGAAGGATCAATGGAAAAGTGTTCTTGAGAAAATATATGGATTGTACTAATTGTAAAAAGGAAAAAAGTAATAATAAGCTTCTTCATAATGCGTTGTTTGTCTTAAAAAAAATCAGCTCAATTTAATACAAATTGAGCTGAAATATTCTGCAATTTTTATATTGTTTCTTTACGTGGCAAAGTTTTGATCCAAGCATTAATCATATTGTTCAGCTTGATGACTTTATCTTCATTATCAGAAGCTAAGTCATATTTTTCAAAAGGATCTTCTGTGATATTATAAAGTTCTTTCCGTTCTCCTTTCTTATCCACCAAGAGCTTCCAATCTCCATACCTTACGGCATTGGCTACCCACTTATTATTGGTTGGTTTTTCATTGGAATAAGAAAAACGCCAATCCCAGAAAATAGGTTTCGATCTTTTAAAAGGAACATTTTCAAAAACAGAAGCAAAGCTTTCTCCATCTACTTTATAGTTATCTGGAAGCTCTTTCATACCTCCCAAATCTAAGAACGTTGGTAAGATATCCACTCCTGATAATACACTAGTAGAATCCGTAATGCCTTCTTTGACATGACCTTTCCAACTGATAATAAAAGGAACATTGACACCGCCTTGAAATACATCTACTTTACGACCTTTCAAACCACCTGTTTTTCCTGCCGTCAAAGCCGAACCATAACCTGCCGGTCCATTATCACTACTAAAAACAATGATGGTATTTTCTCTTAATTCCATTTGATCCAATGCCTTCATTAATCTCCCTACATGTTTATCTGCATCCGTCAAAACTGCAAAATAGGTTTCTTGATCAGGCGAAAGATGGTTAAATGGTGCTTTCTGTTCATCTGAAGGCCAAAGCGGTGTATGAGGGTCTTTCAACCAAAGATTGATAAAAAAAGGCTTTTGTTTTCCTTCTTGTCTTTTGATAAAATCGATGGTTTCATCAATCACAATTCTGCTTGAACTCTGTACCCAAAGCGTATCATCGTCCATGAATCTTGTCGTTGGGAAATGTTGATCTCCTTTCCATGTAGGACCATTTCCATTCCATACCCTTGTTTCATCGTATCCATAAACTTTAGGTTCTGGAGCAGAGAGGTCACCATGAGGTTCACCGCCACCACCTAAATGCCACTTTCCGAAATGAGCAGTGGTATAACCTGCTTTCTGCATCAGAGATGGTAAATAGTGAGGTAGTGTTTCATCCAACCAATTCGGCATGCCTCTTTTGGCATTTCTTTCATTTCCTGCAAAATGAGCATGCACATTATGAAACGCCGGGAAATGCCCTGTAATGATAGAGGATCTACTTGGTGAGCAAACGCCACTTGTGGTATGAAATTGAGTAAACTTCGTTCCTTCCTTAGCCAACTGATCCAGATAAGGCGTGACAACTTCTTCACTGCCATAGCACCCTAAATCTCCATATCCCCAATCATCTGCAAATACAAAGATGATATTGGGCTGTTCTTCCAATTCTTTCTCCTGTACCTGTTTGTTTACAGAGCAGGAGAAAAATAGGAAACAGATACCTGCTAAAAGAATACTGTTTTTAGCTCTCATTTCAACATTAATTAGTTTTCTAAAATATGAGATGAAGAAACTACGGGCACAAAAGAAATAGATGCAAGATGAATCCATCCCGTCTTATCTTTATCGTTTAACTGTATTGAAACTTCCTGCTTACCCGCTTTATCGAAATGAATCACACCTAGTTTTCTATGCTTGAAAACATTCATTCTTCTTACTTCCTTCTGATTTTTTACTTTTGGAGTTTCTCCACTGTATGTAGGCACAAAGTTATACGCATGATTATTAATTGTCAGTAAACCTTCTTCCATATCAGATGTCTGATCACAAGCATAGTCAATAGAAACGATATACATTCCCGGTTCAGGTACTACGACCTCCCAAGTGGCTTTACTTCCTTTCTTTTTCCAATCCGTTAAAATTGGTTTTGAATGCCAATCTCCAAAGATCTCCATCCATCTTTTCTTCCCTACTTCTACATTTACTATTTCTGCTTCATGAGGTAATAATTTTGTTTCCAAACCAGTGTTGATCACTTTGTCAGTCGCTACTTTTGGCGTTCCTTCAAATTCTACAACAATCACTGAGGCAATAGGATCATGCTTCATTAATGGAAGCGTAATCGAAGTACTGAAACTTTCATTCACTACCACTACATCTTTATTAGAATCCAAGAAGTAAGCCTTAGTTACTTTATTTTCAAAAAGAGGCAAGTTCAATACATCATTCTCTGGCCATTCTTTCACAAAAAGATACATTTTGTTTCCTTTCTGAGTAGAAGCAAACTGTGTCTGACCACCTAAGTAAAGCGGTTTTGTACCATAAATTGCTTCTTGATATTTCTGAATCCACTGCCCCGTTTCTCTTAAAATCATTGCTGAAACTTCAGGAACTGAACCGTCTGCTTTAGGACCAATATTGAATAAGTAGTTTCCTCCTTTCGTCAACACATCAATCAAACGGTGAACAATTTCATCTTGGGTTTTCCAGTTGAAGTCTAAATTACTGTAAGCCCAAGTATTATTGTGTGTATCACAAGTCTCCCAAAGACCGTCCATTGGCATCGCTGGGATTTCATTGTCACCTAACGTAGTGAAATCACCTAAACCCTGCCCGATTCTTGAATTGATCAAACAGTTCGGTTGGTATTTCTCCACCATTTCTTTCAACTGTACCACCTGATCCTCACGAATTGGTCCAGGTGTATCAAAAAAGATACAACCAATTTCACCATAATTCGTCAATAACTCCTCAATTTGAGGTAACGCTTTCTCCGTTAAATATTTTTGAAAGTCCGCTTTTTCAGGATCAAATTCCCACGTATTTCCATAACCGTCTTTTTCAATCCAATCTTGCGTCTGAGAATAATAAAAACCAAACTTCAATCCTTTTCTTTTACAAGCTTCCGATAGCTCTTTTACAATGTCTTTTTGATAAGGGGTTGCTTTAGTAATGGTAAAATCGCTGACTTTAGAATCAAACATAGCAAAACCATCATGGTGCTTTGCGGTGATCACTAAATATTTCATCCCAGCATCTACCGCCAATTGAGCGATGGCATCCGCATTAAATTCCGTAGGGTTAAAAGTCTTCGCTGTCTTCTTGTAATCTTTGGATTTAATCTGAGCTCTTTTCATGATCCACTCATTGATCCCGAAATAGTGTTCACCATCCCATTCACCAGCCATTTGTGCATATAAACCCCAGTGAATAAACATAGCAAACTTGGCTTCAGTATACCATTGACTATCCTTATCTACACTGTTTCCTTTTTTGGTTGCTTGCTCGCCCCAAAGCTCATCCATTCCTTTCTCTTGTGCATTTATCACTAATGAAGAGAGGAAAAGTATAAGTAATATAGAGTATTTTTTCATTTCAATTTTTATTAAAATTATTAAAAGTTGTGGCAGAAGAAAATTGAAAGTTTACTTGTGTTCTAGGCTCTTTTTAAAATTGATTTTAATTCAAAACACACGTTCTTATTTTATCCTTCTGCAATTGCAGTCACAAAGAATTAGTTCAAAAGTACAAGCAGGTGAAAAAACATAGTTGGAGAAAAGTTTCAATAAATTGTCCTTTTCTATCAGGGGTAAAAAAACATGTCTATTATGTAGAAAAAAGCATTTTTTGAAGAATAAAGGAGGTTAAATCTTACTACTATGTAAACTAGATTATCCTCAACTATCAATTGATAATACTGCAAACTTTTAAGGTACTTCTTCCAAGCTTCCTTCTTCTTCATTTTTGTCTTAACACAAAAACGAAGCAAAAAAGTCAAGGCTTTGAAGTCAAAAGCTAAATTCCATTCCTCTCGCCTCAATGATTTTAAACTCGCTACGCTCAAACAAGAAAATCATTTTTAACGGCTCAATACATGAAATTCATAACGCTTTTCCCTTCAAGGCCGGGGAAGCACTACCAAATGAATTAGATAGAAAGACCCCTGGCGCGAATGTTAAGCGTTAGCGTCATTCGTGTCTTATAGATCATCAGAAATCTCCTGATTTCTAAAAACTACATTTTCCTTCATTTCGAAATTGGAAGACATCGCCAAATCATTATCACAAGTGGCATCAAATCAACACCTCTTCCCTGTTACTTCGTGCTTTCTCTCTTCAGATAAAAAGTATTGACCATGCTTGTCTGATACTGATAATTTTCTCCTTTTCTATTTTTGTCAATTTCATCCAATAATAAATAAGAAGCTTGAACACCCATATGTTCCGCTGGTTGATTGATGGTGGAAAGTTTTGGGGAAGTGTAGGTTGACAAAGGGTCATTGGCAAACCCTAATAAAGATACATCATCAGGAACACTAATATTTTTTTCTTTTAAAAGCTCTAAGGCTTGGAATGCATAATAATCATTGAAGCAAGTGATAAGATCGATGTCTTCAATACTATATTTTGAAAGTAATTTTCTCAGACCGGATTTCACTTCAGATTCGTGCTCACACTTAATAATAAAATCTGGGTTGACTTCTATTCCTTTTTCTCTTAATGCTTCTTGATATCCTTGTAGACGACTGAATGATGTTGACACTTCTTCACTTCCTTTGATATGTACAATATTCTTACACCCTTTATCAATAAAGTCGGATACCGTTTCAAACATTCCTTTAAAGTCATCACTCACAACATAATTGGCATCAATCTCCTCATAAATACGATCCATAAACAGAAGTGGAATACCTTCATCTTGAATATCAATCAAAAAAGATGGATCATCATGATCATAAGAAAGGAAGATAATAATACCACCTACATGATAAGAGGATAAAGCCTGACAAGCTTCTTTTTCATGTATCGAAGAGTTACCCGCTGTAGAGATAATAATCTGATACCCTTTGTCATGCATCACTTTTTCTATTCCTTTTAATACTCTAAAAAAGAAGTTGGTATCGAAAGTTGGGAAAATCACACCGATGGTCTTAGTATCCTGTTTCTTGAGCCCTTGAGCCAATGGATTAGGTTTATAGTCCATCTTTTCAGCCAACGCTTTCACTTTTGCTTTGGTCTTACTGCTGATTTTAGGATGGTCATTTAGTGCCCTTGAGACAGTAGACACGTTCATTCCCATCGCTTTGGCTAAGTCTGTCAGTGTAGATTTTCTAGATTTTTTCATCGGTCATGAATAGATTTTGATGCTCAATGATACGTTTTGAAGCGCAAAAATGCAAACCTTTGCATTGTCTTTTCATTTTCAGCCCTCTATAATTGTATCATCAACACGAAACAAACAACAATAGGTAACTCTTCAAAAATCTGAAATGAAATGTTGATCAAATGCATATGTATAAAACATATACTAAGTTTTTGAGGAGAACATCGGAACTAAGTACTAAGTCAAAAGGATTTCATGATTTTGCCTTGGTACTGCATATATAAATACAATTATGATCTTAACAGCATCTAACTTACCAAAGATTGGTATCCGTCCTACAATTGACGGCAGACTAGGAGGCGTTCGTGAAAGCCTTGAAGAACAAACAATGGCAATGGCGAAAACCGTTCAGAAGTTCTTAGAAGAAAACCTAAAATACCCAACAGGTGAAGCTGTACAATGTGTGATTGCAGATTCGACAATTGGTAGAGTAAGAGAAGCAGCAGAATGCGCTGAAAAATTCGCAAAAGAAAACGTGGGTGTGTCTATCACTGTAACGCCATGCTGGTGCTATGGTAGTGAAACAATTGATATGACTCCACACATTCCTAAAGCAATTTGGGGATTCAATGGTACAGAAAGACCAGGTGCTGTATACTTAGCGGCGGCATTAGCGGGTCACTCACAAAAAGGTGTTCCAGCATTCAGTATTTACTCTCATGAGGTACAAGAAGCAGGTGATACAAATATTCCTTCTGACGTTCAAGCGAAATTATTAAAGTTTGCGAAGTCAGGTTTAGCAGTTTCTATCATGAAAGGCAAGTCGTATCTTTCTATTGGTTCGGTATCAATGGGTATCGCTGGATCAATCGTGGATGAGACTTTCTTCCAAGAATACCTTGGCATGAGAAACGAATATGTAGATATGTCTGAGATCTCAAGACGTATCGAAGAAAACATTTTCGATCAAGCAGAATACGAAAAAGCATTAGCTTGGACAAAAGAATACTGTGAGGAAGGTGTTGACTTAAACGAAGAAGGTGTTAAGAGAACAGATGCTGAAAAAGCGAAAATCTGGGAGAAAGTTGTGAAAATGACTTTGATCTGTAAAGATTTAATGCAAGGCAACGATAAATTAAAAGAGGCAGGATTTGGTGAAGAGGCTTTAGGTCACAATGCCATTGCCGCTGGTTTCCAAGGACAAAGACAATGGACTGACTTCCAACCAAACGGTGACTTTATGGAAGCGATCTTAAACTCTTCGTTCGACTGGAATGGTATTAGAAATCCATACATGATGGCTACAGAAAATGACGCTTTAAACGGTGTTTCTATGCTATTCGGATACCTATTAACCAACCAAGCACAAGTATTCTGTGACGTTAGAACTTTCTGGTCTGCGGACTCAATCGAAAGAGTAACTGGCGAGCGTTTAGAAGGTTTAGCAGGTAACGGTGTGATCCACTTGATCAACTCAGGTTCTGCTACTTTAGATGGTACTGGTCAGCAATCAGATGCAGAAGGAAACCCAGTAATGAAGCCGTTCTGGGATATTACAGAAGAGGAAAAAGAAAAATGCTTGCTGAATACGAAATGGCCTGCCGCCATTCACGAGTACTTCCGTGGCGGTGGCTATTCTTCTCAGTTCTTAACGAAAGGTGGAATGCCTGTCACTATGGCGAGAATCAACATCATCAAAGGTATCGGTCCTGTACTTCAGTTGGCTGAAGGATGGAGTGTTGATCTTCCTGACCATGTACATAAAGCATTAGACCAAAGAACTAACGAAACTTGGCCTACTACTTGGTTCGTTCCAAGATTAACAGGTGAAGGTGCGTTTAAAGATGTTTATTCAGTAATGGCGAACTGGGGTGCAAATCACGGTGCATTCTCTTACGGTCACTATGGCGAAGAGTTAATCACTTTAGCGTCAATGCTTAGAATCCCTGTTTGTATGCACAACGTGGATACGAACAATGTATTCAGACCTAGCTCATGGGCTGGTCATGGAATGGATGCTGAAGGGGCCGATTACAGAGCTTGCTCTAATTACGGGCCTTTATATAAATAGGAAGACTATCATCACTAAAGGCTATCAATTTTGGTAGCCTTTTTTCATTCAAAATTTTATTCTATTATGACTAAAGATTTAGCCGTTGTTCTGGATTGTGGAGCAACAAACATCAGAGCCATTATCCTTGATAAAGAAGGGCAAGTAGTTGCAAAATACGCTGTGAATAATAACTCTAGACCTGATCCTTCTAATGAAGATTATACGATCTGGGACATCGAGGAAATCATGGACAAGCTAAGCTATTGTTCTCAAAAAGTAATTGAATTAGTAGATCACAAAAGAATTGCAAGCATTGGTATCAGTACATTCGGTGTAGATGGTGCTTTTGTGGGTGAAGATGGACAGTTATTAAGCCCAGTAATTTCATGGAAATGTCAACGTACCATTCCAGTACTTGACAATATAGATAAGTATTTTTCTAAAGAAGATTTATTGATGAAAACAGGTGTGGGAGCATTCAGTTTTAATACCATCAATAAAATGATCTGGTACAAGGAAAACCAAGCGGAAACGATTGCTGATGCAAAGCACTGGTTATTTATTTCTTCTTTGATTGGTTATAAATTGACAGATCAGTTCTATACGGATCACACTATGGCCGGTACTGCTCAGTTATGTAATTTAGTATCTCAAAATTTCGATCAAGAGATTTTAGATAAAATTGGTTTAGACCGCGACCTTTTCCCTGAAATGAAATATGCAGGAGAAAAAGTGGGTGAATTAAACCAAAGTGGTGCTCAGTTATTAGGTCTTCCTGAGGGAATTCCTGTAAAGAGTATTGGTCACGATACACAGTTTGCCTTATTCGGTGCAGGTGTTGACCTGACAAATGCTGTATTAAGTTCGGGTACATGGGAAATCTTAATGGTACAAGCCAAAGAGGTAAACCTAAAACCGGAATTAGCGGAGCACGGAATTACAGTAGAGTTTGACCCTGCCAAAGGACAATACAACATTGGTCTTCAGTGGATGGCATCTGCCAATATCGAATGGGTGAAAAATACTTTCTTTGCTGACCTTGCTGATGATGTGGTGTACCAAACGATGATTGCGGAAGCCATGAAATCTGATTTGGAAACTGACGTTTATCAACCAAAGTTACAGCCGGATCAAACGATCAATATTTCTTCATTGGAGCTTTCTTCTAATCGTGGTGACATCTTCAAATCATGCATGCAAAGCTTAAGCAAGCAATTGAAAAAAGCAGTAAGCATCTTGGAAGAAGTGGGCAACTTCAAAGTAGAGCAAATCACTGTTGTAGGTGGTGGTGCCAAAAACGATTATTGGAATCAATTGAAGTCGAACGAAACCAACTTGAATATCCAAACCATTCAGGAAAAAGAAACAACCGTATTAGGTGCTTCTTTCTTCTTATTTGATGAAACTGCTGAGACTATTAGATCTAATTATCAATATAGTTTTACCAATTTTGTCCCTCAAGATGATACGATTCTAGCATAATTTTGATAAAATAATATTCGAAGTATAAAAAATCGTACATTTTATACTCCGAATATTATTTTCTATTTCTTTTTGAAAATTTCTACTTAACTTCATAGCATAACGAAATGGAGTTGGAACACTCAACTATCAATAAACACCTACCGAATAAATAATGGCTGATTACATTGAACAGTTATATACCGTTTTTCAAGAAGAAAGTAAACAGAATGTACCCAAGTATGTTCAATTAAGTAATACGTTCAAAAACCTAATCAAGCTTGGCGTCCTGCAATCAGAGGACCGCATGCCTTCTTTCAATGAACTGATCTTTAATTTAGATGTATCAAAAGATACGATAGAGAAAGCTTATAAAATTCTGAAAGAAGAACATTACATTATCAGTGTTAGAGGCAAGGGTACTTTTGTCATGAGTAATTCTTCTCTAGGAAAAGCGAAGGTATTGCTCATCTTCAATAAAATGAGTAGTTCCAAAAAGAAGCTCTATGAGTCTTTTGTCAAAACTTCTGAAAACCATCTGGAAACAGACCTCCTTTTACACAACGGCAGTTTATCACATCTGAAAAAAATCATCTCAGATCAGAAAAACAATTACCATTATTTTGGTATCATCCCCATTTTCAATCAAGTTGATGATATTGATGTAGAAAAGGTCCTCCAACTTTTACCCTCCCACCAACTTTTACTTTTAGGAAGAGCAGAAAACAACCTCAGTAAAGTAATACCTAGTGTTTATGAAGATTTTTCAGAAGATATTTTCAATACACTTCAGCAAAACATCAAACCTATTTTAAATTTCGAGAAACTGCACTTGGTTATTGCAAAAGACAGCACTCGTGCTTTAAGAGATATTTGGTCTGGCTTTGTCCGTTTCTGCATCCACTTTAATATACCCTACACAGTCACCTCTCAGTTTAATGTGGGGGAAATTGTAAAAGACACCTTATACATAAGCACAGATGATCAAGACCTTACTAACATCGTCAAAGATTGTAAGGCCAATAATTTTGTATTGAGCAAAGATGTAGGGATCATCTCTTACAATGATTCTCCATTGAAAGAAGTGGTTGGCGGTGATGGTATCACTGTGATTACAGCATCTTTTAGAGATATGGGGAAAATTGCCGCGCTTCAGATTATCAATAAGAAGCTGGAGAGTGTGAAGGTTCCATTTTTGATGAAAAGAAGAGGTTCTTTGTAGGGAAGAGTTAAGGGTTAATTGAACTAGAGTTTAAACTAATGAATTATTCTTTTTTATTTTTGATAAGCAGTTTACTGTTTGTTTTTAGTTTACTTATTTCCGTAAATATTTGGACCTCTGATACAGATGAAACCACTCAATATCTTACTATTTTTTTCGCCTTATTTTTTCTATATCTATTGATAAGAGTAATTAAGATTTATGTAAAAGTGGATTTGAATAGAAAAGATAAAACGCTACACGTAAAGAAATTCTTTAGCTCAAAGATTTATAAAATTGATGAGTTGATCAGATGGGAAGATCTATCAAATACATATCGAGTAAATTACAATCGAGTGGTATTATATTTCAAAGAGGAGAAGTTAGATATTTTTGACCACTCGGATAGTCATGGGGTAAGCGAATTACATTATTATCTCAAAAAACATTTCCAGGACTTTGAGAAATAGAACTAAAATTCTCAGCTTCTATATCGCAAGTGTTAAGCCGATAGGAGCCACTTGTGATGAATCATTGGCGAAGTCTCCCGACTTCGAAATGAATGAAACACATTCTTTACTATTCGAAGTCAGGAGACTTCACCAATAGTAAGTTCCAAGTGACGAACTGTGTTTAAAAGCAAATTTATTTCATAATTCAACCAAATTTTATTTTGGTTTTGTTTTTTGTA
>NZ_JABANE010000279.1 GCF_012844305.1 Flammeovirga aprica JL-4 | reverse complement strand
TTCTGAGGTGAATTTTCTTTTACTTTTCATAACACTGCAATTTACTTAATTATTAATTTAGATTGCAGTCCATTTTGATGGGGTAACTATAATATACTAATTCTAGATCTAAAAATAAGTATAATAATATCAATGATAGTAAGAATAGAAATAGAAAAAAGAAAAACATACCCATCACCTAAACCCATCCCGTAATGTATTGTGCCGGTTACAATATAATAATTCCAAACAATCAAGAATATATTCCATAAAATTAAAAAAACTATACATTTTTTCATTTCTTCAATAATTGAGGGTTATAAAAAGGAATAGAGTGAGACTGAGCAGACCCATGTGTATATACCCTTTCCCTTGTATTACCTCTATACCTTTCAGCTTTATAATCTTTAACTTCAATATTTTTACTTTCAGGCAAGTAATTATAAGTTCGAGAAGCATTTTTCTTTCCAAATTGATTAGCTCCTGTCACCTGAATTGCATCGTTACCACTATAAAAATGGAAGTGATCATCTACTTTTGTATTTGCAGGATTTTCAGCATCAGTATTACCATTATAAGCTGGTGTGGCTATAGTAATTAAATTAACTTTGACGTCTTCATCACCAAGTTTGGATTTAATTATATCAATTGCTTGTATTGCAACATTTCCACCATGACTATGACCTACTAGGGTTATAGGCTCAGCTTTATTTTTGTCCCTAGTTTTCATAACATGATCTGCTAAATCAATAGCTGCCTTTCTTCTATCTTCTTCATCATTATAAACTCCATTGGAATACTCATCTTGATCATGCCAATAAAACTCCCTATTTTCTGTTTTATTCCCTGTTAAACCTAAAACTTGACTCTTGGTCATCTCTCCAAATGCCTCTTCAACTGTGGATGCTGTGCCATGAATTAAATAAGCCTCCAACCCCTCTAATTCTATATGAGTTGTTACTTTATTTTCACTAAAAGCATAAGTTGAATTATAATAAAAGCTCTCACTTAAAGGATCAATATTAAAGAACCTTCCAATTGTTGGATCTGCATTTCTCCATTTAAAAGAATCCCATCCTAGCTCTTCTTGATGTTCTTGACCTTGGAATTTCCATTTATGATCCGGTGTACCTTCCTTCTCAATACCCGCCATATTCATACCAAACGGATAGTAGTGGTTTTCTTGGACGATATAATCGTTGAAAGTGACTTTTAGATTATCAAAATAGGCATTGACTTCTTCAGATTGATTGAAGATCCCTATTTTCATATAGGTCGTATGTTCAGGAGCAGTGAGTGGTAATTGAAGTTGTTGCCTTTGATCTGCTTTAGAAATAAATGATCGTTCTTTACTGATTAGCTGATCATTTTCATCAAAGAAACGAACCTGCAGTGAGATAAGGGGCAATGTTTGGAGCTATTGTTTCCCCACGATTGAAATCGTGGGCTTTTGATGTACCCACTCTTCCTCCTACAAAAGGCACCAACTGTGGCTTCTTTCCCA
>NZ_JABANE010000278.1 GCF_012844305.1 Flammeovirga aprica JL-4 | reverse complement strand
ATTTACCAAAATAAACCCTCATTCAGAAAAGTGTTCTGAATGAGGGTTACTGTGGACAGCGTTGAGTTTACATCCTCTATTAGTGTCTTCGATTAACTTATATTCAGCTATTAGGACAGTCACCTCTTTGGTACTTTCCGTTTAAACCATTTCCCCTTATGTTCCCCTTCCTCTTCTAGAATATAAGCATGAGTATATAAATCATTTTTTAATATATTCTTAAGACCTTGATAAGGATCATCATGAACTTTTACACATCCTAGAATTCCAGTATTAAATATATAAATAGCTAGGGATTCATCAACAGCAGCTGTAAAATCATCTCTAACCATACCGATAGGATATAATTTCTTTCCCATTAAATCAGAGTAGTACTTAATTGCTCCATCTTCCCCTTCACTATCAATCATTAACTCTTCGTCATACATTAAATCAAAATGAATATAATTGTCATACTTGATTTTTCTTGATTCACCTCTAATTCTAATTTCTCGTTCACCTATGTTATGAACTTTCAAATCTAGAAACTCAGAAATGAAAATAAGGTAGTTGTCAGGATACTTACCAAATTCATTTTTTAATAAATTTGATAAATCTATTTTACGCCCTTTCATCCATCCTGCTTGTTCAAAATAAGGAATAATTTCAACTGGTAATTTTGTCATTTGAATTTATCTTTTATTAATGTGAAACTTCTTGAATCTGTAATAATTCTAATAAATAAAAGCAAGAAGTACATGCACATTTATATTTTCCATGTGAACCTTTAGTCTTAGCAGACCCCTTCAAATTTATAGCCTTAGATTTTGTCCCTCTTAAATATTCTATAGCTTCCTCAACTGTTGGTATCTTTCTTTTGAAGTGATCATTTAATAATTCTGATAATATCTGTACTTCTGCACACTTTCCGTGCCCACTTGACCTTAATTCAGTATCAATCTCTTCAAGAATTCTTTAACCCTAGGATTAATACCTTCAAAATAATCAACATTACCATTTTTTATACTGGTTCCTGTTCTAACACCAAAGGAACCTTCCATGACACCTGCTACCGAAGGTCTTTTGGTGTTTGAGTATTTTGTTAATGCTTCTTCTGCTAAATCATTTAACTCTTTAGAAGCATTTCTAGAAATTCCAGAGTTATCTAATAGCTTAAACCATCTCACTAAGTCTTCGGCTTTATTTGCCTCAGGCATTCTATTAGCTAGTATACTAGATAAGCTTTCTCTCGAACTTTGTAAAAAACTTGTTAGTTTATTGTAATAACTGATATTAGATGCATCTAAATTAGCTTTTTTCAACACCATCCACACATCAACAACCTTACTATTTCCAGCTATAGCATCCCTGAAACTTTCTTGAGCATTATATTGTAATTCAAAAGCTTCTTTTAATTCACCATTTATTTCTAATGACTTAAGCTTCTTTGCTATGGACGGAGGCAACTCATACTCATTATGCACATAAATACCATCCGCATAATAACTATGATAACCTTCCACCTCAAAGTTGTAAACTCGCTC
>NZ_JABANE010000277.1 GCF_012844305.1 Flammeovirga aprica JL-4 | reverse complement strand
CACCTTGTCACGTGCTAATGCTTCGGGATCGTACTCCGTGCATAAGGGACTTGCACCCTCTAGAAGATTGAACTATATTTAGAAAAATATAGATCGTGCCCATTTTGGGCACACACAAGGGCTAAGAAAACATAGGGGTTCGATTGTATTCGGAAGTTCAGAGATTATGGATAGTCCGCCAATCCAAAATTTCAATAATGAAAAAAGTAATTAAATTATAAAAATATTTGGCTTGGCTAAGTGGTAAACTGAAAGGGAGGTGTTTCAAGCTCCTCTACGTTTCTTAGCCGGGTCGTTGTAAGCCATTAAAAAACGTGAGAAAAATAATTCTAATATTCTTATTCTTTTCCATTGCACTTGACAGTTCTGCCCAAACTGACAGCTTGAAAAAGGTAAATCCGAGCTTTACTAAAATGCTTGTTGGAAAAGAGAATATTTACGCTTTAAATTCAAGTGGGCAACTTCATGTTTGGGATTTAAAGTCATTAACTAGAACCTTTACAAGTGACACAGCTGTAAAGTACACCTCCATTGCCAAAGACAACTCAAATAAAATCTACCTAGGAACAGCAAAAGGGAAAATTTTCACGATTGACAAAAACGACTATTCAATTCACCTACACCTTGAACTAAAAAAGGACTTCAGTGTCACTGATATCTTTTTCAACTCTTCAGATGAAATCTTTCTAATAGTTCCTTACGCTGTCTATGACCCGATAAAAGATAAAAATTGGACAGATTTCAAACACCAGCCAAATGGTATGATTGTGTCAAAGCGATTCTTATTCTTCTTTAGGAAACGGACAAACCAATACTTTGACATGCCACAATATACATTCATAGACAGTCAAGACAGAATTTGGATGACTAAGAGCTTTGGAGAGTTTGGTGGTTCAATACAGATTTTCGATACTCAAAATAGGACAGAACTAAGTGCGGACATTGACAGTCTAAACTTTGGTTTACTCTTTCCAAAGTCGGTATTTGAAGATAAAGACCAAAACGTTTATATCACTTCAGGTCTTCAACATTTTATGAATAGTGGCGACATTTTTAAAATTATAAACAATACGGCTACCAAAATTTATGACAGCGAAGATTTCAGTGACACTTTAGAAACTAATCCATTCGGCGGTGGAGTTTTTGTTGGACCAGGAACATATAACCCTTTTGACAACAAAATCTATTTTGCCACAACAGATGGATTTTATCGTGCCACAATTCCGAGCGAAGGAAGAATAGAAAACCCTGAATTGATTGTTAAACCTGAGTTACTTTGGGATAGAGAACCTTTGGCAATTGGAGTTTCAATGTCCGTAAAGAGATTAGACTTCACAGAAGACAATAGACTTGTTTTCCTGACTTCAAATAATGGAATCGGGATTTATGATGGAAAAGAATTAAAAATGATAAAATAAAAACGGTTTACAATCGAGTAGACTGCCCCGTCAATAAATGACGGGGAGACCCTCTCACACCACCGTACGTACGGACCTCGTATACGGCGGTTGATTACCGTTCGGTTAACTTTTT
>NZ_JABANE010000276.1 GCF_012844305.1 Flammeovirga aprica JL-4 | reverse complement strand
CTCATATCAGAGGGCTAAATTTAACTGTATATAAAAACAGTGTGCGCCGGGAGACCGGTTAGAGATCAAGGGGTGAAAGTCCCCGACCATTGAAGGACCAGCAATCCACAAGGTCCCCGAGTCATGCGTTGCATACCGCGAGGTATGGGGCGAAGCGTTGACAGGGGTGTTGACAGGCCAGCCATTGAGCCACGAAATGTATATTAAATTACCGGGTGCCGACGTTGTACTGTTAACGGAAGGCAACATCATAGGGTGCGATACTGCGAGTGCCACATGGACCCGGCGGGGTCTGAGACCCTGGCATGTCAATACGATCTCTACGCGGGAACCGGGAGATCTCCCCTCTGACCATCTGCCAGTGTCGGAGATGGCCCGCACCGGGAAGACGAGGAGTCATAGCCGGTGATGTACGGAGAGGAGAAGTCGGACTCGCTCATAGTAGCGGCGAAGCAGGCGAACAACCCGAAAGGAGCGGAGTCAGTGGAGCGAAGGAGCGGGGCCAAGGGGAACGCGGAACAGCCACACATGCGCCGGACACAGAGCCGGGAAAGCATGTCACAGAGGCTGTCACGCGTGCGGGAAGCTGCGAAGCAGCGGAAGAAAGAACGGTTTACAGCATTGTTCCACCTGCTGACAGTCGAAGCACTGGAAGCCGCATTCCTCTCCCTGAGCAGGAAAGCGGCCGCCGGAGTGGATGGCATCAGGTGGATGGACTACGCCGGAAACATGAAGAACAACATAACAGATCTGCACCGGAGGCTACATCAGGGCAGCTACAGGGCGCAGCCCGGCAGGCGTCACTACATCCCAAAAGCGGATGGAAAACAACGCCCGCTCGGCATCGCCTCGCTGGAGGACAAGATCGTCCAGTATGCGCTGGTGAAAATCCTGAACGCAGTCTATGAAAACGACTTTATGGGGTTCTCATACGGGTTCAGACCCGGGCGAAGCCAGCACGATGCACTGGACGCACTGGCCACAGGGCTGGTACGCACTAACGTAAACTGGGTACTGGATGCCGACATCAGTCAGTTCTTCGACAGGGTGAGCCACGAATGGCTGATCAGGTTCACAGAGCATCGGATCGGCGACCGGAGGGTAATCAGGCTCATACGTAAGTGGCTCACAGCCGGGACGTCGGAGGAGGGTCAATGGCGAGCAACGGAGGAAGGCACCCCACAGGGTGCGGTCATCTCACCGCTGCTGGCAAACATATACCTCCACTACGTCTTCGATCTGTGGGCGCATCAGTGGCGACGTCGCTATGCCACAGGCAATGTGGTAATGGTCAGATACGCCGATGACATCGTCATCGGGTTCGACAAACGATACGATGCCCGGCGCTTCCGTATAGCCATGCAGCGCAGACTGAGGGAGTTCGGACTCACGGTTCACCCGGAGAAAACCCGTCTGATGGAGTTCGGCCGCTTCGCTGCCGAAAACCGTGCCATCAGGGGAAAAGGCAAACCAGAAACGTTCAACTTCCTCGGGTTCACGCACATCAGCGGGAAAGATCGCAACGGCAGGTTCATGCT
>NZ_JABANE010000275.1 GCF_012844305.1 Flammeovirga aprica JL-4 | reverse complement strand
GGCACAATGGCGTGTGAATTTTTGGCACAATATGAGTGAAATGGGTGGCACAACGGCGAACGGTGTATCCAATGATGTTAAAATGATCCTTGAATGATTGAAATTGTTATAGTTTTCCATTGTATTATATAAATTAAATTTATATTTGAAATATGATCAGATCATTTGAATATTATTTACTTGCTGGTACATACATACCTTCTATAATTACATAGTAGTCTCCTTCGAATTTATCGTAGACTAGAACTATTGTAGTAGCATCCGTATATAGGACATTACCTGCCCCTTTATCTAAAAGAAATTTGCCATTGCTGTTAGTTTCGTTATCAGTTCCTAAATTTATACAGTCCCAATGACTCTCAGATATGAATTTGAATTCGTGCTTTCCTTCAAATTCAGACACATCAAAATAATATCTGATTTCTGCAGGTGCAGAATCGTCAATAATCTCGTAAGGCATAAGTCTCATTTCTGGATTCCACTCAGTTAGAGTTCCCACAATTCCAAAATGTGGAAGATTTCCAGGATTCATCTCTATAGGAGATCCTTCAAAACCAGGATTAATTACTAATCCGATATTTCTACTAGGATCCCCAATAGGTTCACCTGGACCATTAAGAGTATAAGTATACTGATAATTAGGTTGAGTATGAAAACCTTTTACAGTTTCAAAGCTGCCGTCATTGTATTCTACAATAACCTCCATATGGGAGAAATGATACGAATACGAATAAACATAATATGCATCATGTTCCGGATAATTAGCATCCGTTAGATACTCATTACCGGACCCTTTCTGCCCTTTGAAATAAACATCCTTGATACTATCTTTCGGACCTTGAATAACTATATAAGAATATTCTTTATTCTCTACTTCTACAGAAATACTAGAGTTCCCTGAAAGGATCGTATCTTCTCCTCTTAAGACATAATTATCAGTCAAGAACGGCTCTTGCCCATCATATCTATAGATAATTACATGAGCATCTCCTACTACATTATCAAATGTGAAAGTCATACCTTCATAAATAACATCAATATATTGAGTTTGGGGATTTCCCAATTCATCAATTATCTGGATTTCATAGTCTGTCAATATTAGACCGTCTTGAGCTTCATGCTTACCGCTCATCGGAGATACCACCATATCAACTATTGATCGAACTGTTATTGTTCTAGGTTCATTTTTACTTGGTTCTACATCTTCTTTAGTTGTACAACTAAAAACTAAAACAGATAGGAAAAATAAAGATAAAAATCGTTTCATATAGATTGTTATTTAAGTTAATAATACACAAATGTAACGATGTATCTTTTTAATAGTTTAATGTATGTAGATAACAAAGTATAAGTAACTTTATTGGTTTACGTTACTATATATTTTATTGCAAAACTATATTCTGTTGGACCGTGATGTAGTCAATGAAATTACAGAAACCTACCTTGGAAGGGAGCTAAAGCAACTTGACATGTCAGTCTACTTCTTGCTACTGTTTGGAGGACTTGCGGTACTCCGCTACATGAGGTCCCTCCATGATTCTTACGGTGATGTACCAGATGTGTTCATACATTATTGATATACAGGTATTTGCA
>NZ_JABANE010000274.1 GCF_012844305.1 Flammeovirga aprica JL-4 | reverse complement strand
ATTCATCAAATGTTTTTCGTAGATTTGCTACTGAGTTAAGGCTCATGAAAAGTTGTTTGTTTTATTTTGTAGGAAATTTAAAATAACAACTTTTCTTCCTTTTTAGAAAGTTATCCAATTATCATCGGGTAGAGTAGCAATACCTTTTATATTGTATGTTATTTATCCCTCCGGGTACTTAGTATTTTTGAAAGAAGTTAAAGGTGTAGATTTTAATACTATTATACCCTACACTGATATAAAACAACCCGAAGACTTAATATGTGATGAAATAAAATACGGGAAGTTCGAAACAGATAGTTTAATCATCGAAAGATCAACTTTTTATCAGGTACAGACAGATAAGATAAGTGGTGAGGTGAATGAATATGATATAAAGTGGGTTGGACCATGTGAATATGAATTATTTCCACTCACTGAGAAAGGACATAATATGAAAGTAAAAGTGACAGAAGTGTCTGAAGATTATTATGACTGCTATACTACTTCAGAGATTTATGGTAAAAAAATTAGAATTAATAAGATGTAAACTTTTTAGGTTATTTTTTTACGTAAAGTAAACTACAGTCAGTAGAGAATATTTGAAGAGGTGTATCCCAAAAAAAATTAAAACAAAACTCAATAATAACTTCTCAAAGGAGAAAAACCTTAAAATTAATATGAAAAACATTTTAACTCTATCGCTTTTAGCAGTACTATTTATTAACTGTAACAATGAGGAAGACAACATCATGGACAATAAGAATGAAAGGTCTGAATCTTATGTCATTGAAAATTATTCAGAAGATGTAAAACAATTATATTTTCATTAAATCATTCGCGACAGTAATCATCCTAACTATGCCAATGCTAAACTTGATACAAATGAAATGGATAAGATTCTAGAAATTATTCAAGCCGTTTATAACTCTAATTCCCCTGAAAGAGATACAGTATTTGATATCCATCAGATTCATGGATATTATTGTTATAATTTCAACTCATTGAGTTTACAGGTGAACACAGATGCAGAAGAAATTCAAAAGTTAGCGAATGGAGTAATACCTACAGGAGAACCAAATTTAGATCATATATTAAATGAATATGGGTTTGATTCAGTTAGCACTTCATTTGGATATCCAGAATTTCCATTGTTGACGGTTTATTCTAAAAATGAATTTAATATTATACCTATTGGAAAGGAGTTTACACAATTGGATGCCGTTCAATTCGATGAACATAGATAGCAAAGGATGTAATGGTGATGGAAGTGCAATAAATTTGGAAAGAACTGGTAATTCAGGAACTATTACTTTTAGTATTGGAAGTTGGGATTGTCCTTCAGGTTGTCTGTATCATAGGTATTGGGTGTTTAAAGTGGAAGGTGGTAAAGCTGAATTTATTGAGGCATATTAGTCTAGGGTTTCATAAAATATTATTTTACATTTATTGTAAGAATAGTATTGAAATATGAAATTTTATCTAGTAGATCTAAGTATATGACAAAAAAATGACTCTCCATGAAATTGATTAAATTTGAATTTCGACATACAAAATTTATCAATTATGGAAAGTCAACACGAATATACGAAATTGTTTGAAAAAATAAATTCACAGATCAAAATCAACAAAGCTAGATTAGATTGTTTGACATATCTA
>NZ_JABANE010000273.1 GCF_012844305.1 Flammeovirga aprica JL-4 | reverse complement strand
CACCTTGTCACGTGCTAATGCTTCGGGATCGTACTCCGTGCATAAGGGACTTGCACCCTCTAGAAGATTGAACTATATTTAGAAAAATATAGATCGTGCCCATTTTGGGCACACACAAGGTGTAATTGTCCATGCCTTGCGACTGCTTCGTCACGGCAATTACACGGGCCGTTCGGATGCAACCCTCCCTCCGGTCGGTCTGCATCCGAACGGATCGGAGCCAAGGCTCCTGTTCCCCGCATTCTCCCTTCGGTCGACATGCGCAGAACAGGAAGCTAAATTCAATAAAAAATTTACGGCTGACGCCGTATTTTTTACTAAATTTAGCTCCGATCCGTTGTGTGTCAGCTAAAAAGAGACCGTACAAGTTTTAGCAGAAAGTAAAAAATGAAGAAATTAACAACTAAATATTTCATAGACAGGAAAGAATGGAGGAAATGGCTTGAAGTAAACTTTGAGACTGAAAATGAAATTTGGTTGGAGTATCCGTTGAAGAAAAGTAATAAAAAACGAATACTTTATAATGATGCAGTTGAAGAAGCTCTCTGTTTTGGTTGGATTGACAGCACCGTTAAGTCGTTAAATGAAACAACATCTATTCAACGATTTTGTAAAAGAAGAAAGAGTTCTACTTTCTCACAACCAAATATTGAACGCCTAAAATGGCTATATGGAAACAATTTAGTTCACAGTTCAATTAAAGAAGAAGTTAAACGTATCGTTCAGCAAAATTTCATTTTTCCTAAAGATATAGTAACTAAGCTCAGAGCAGATATTGAAGTTTGGGAAAATTATCAGAACTTTACAGAACCATATAAACGCATTAGAATTGCGTATATTGAAAGTGGAAGAAAAAGACCTGATGAATTTAAAAAGCGATTAAATAATTTTATCAGTAAGGCAAAAGACAATAAGCTAATTAAAGGCTTTGGGGGAATTGAAAAATACTATTAACCTCTAAAGTTGTCACAAAAATTAAAGGAAAGAATATGAGAAAAATATACGTGTTTTTATTTGACGGATTCTCTGACTGGGAACTTGCTTACTTGACCCCTGAAATCAATAAAAGTGAGCAGTTTGAATTGATTTATTTCTCTGTCGATGGGAAATTTGTAAAATCAATGGGAGGATTACAGGTAAAGCCGACATCATCATTCAAAGAAATAGATACTAGAAATGTTGAATTATTAATTCTTCCTGGAGGTACAGTTTGGGAAAAGAGAGAGATAAATGCTATTGATAATCTTCTAAAAGAATTGGTTGACAATGAAAAGTCAATTGCAGCAATTTGTGGAGCAACTTTCTATTTAGGTCAGTTAGGTCTTTTGGATAATGTACTCCATACAAGTAATGATTTAGGATATTTAAAAGCAGTTGTTCCTGAATATAATGGACAAGGAAAATATCAAAATCAATTAGCCTTGACCGACAAAAATATCATTACTGCAAATGGAATTGCTCCAATTGAATTTGCAGTTGAAATTTTTAAGAAAATACAACTGAAACCTGATGATGAAATTGAAAAATGGTTTCAATTGTTTAAGAATGGAATCTGGAGTGAATAAAAGCCGAACACACAGTCGAGTAAGCTAGGGGAATCTCACCCCTAACTTCTCACAGAACCGTACGTGAACCTCTCAATTCATACG
>NZ_JABANE010000272.1 GCF_012844305.1 Flammeovirga aprica JL-4 | reverse complement strand
CGTGTTCCAAATAAATTAAAAGGAGAAATAAATCCCAATATGGATCGTTATTTTCTAGCTAAAGCAGGTCAGCATTTTGACTCAGAAGCAAAAGTTGTAGAATATATTTGTGAACAAATAAGAAAGATGAAGGGATTAACCTTAAAAGAAAATGGGAAAAGAGCAGATCTAATTGAGAAAAATAAATTATTTCGAGGTTTAACCATTAAATTTCATATTGTATCAGAAATGCATCCTTGTGAGTCTTGTCACAACATTATTGATGAATATAATAAAAAATGCCCTACTGTCATGACGTATGAATATGGTACAGAGTTTCATAATTTAGAAAGAGATTAATAATGAAAAATAAATATTTAAAATTTTACGAATTAGCAGTTGAGTTTTTAAATAAGACAGATTGTATTACGGAAGAAATTGCAAAATCAGGTAGTGATGAAAAAATTAATTTACTTGAAAAAAGACTAGGTTTTAAGTTACCTGAAAGAGTATATCATGCTTTAAAAATATGGGGAGGCAATGGTTTAAGGTATTATAAGAATGGTAGCTTTTATCAGTTTTTCTTAATAGAAGAAGCTATAGAAGTACTTGAAAATATTCCAGAAATACGTTCTAAATATATTCTATCAAATCTACCTGAAATCAAATGTATTTTACCACTAAAGTGGTATTCACCCTATGATGAGGGTGAATTTATTTTCATGAACTGTGATAATAATGAAGCAGATATTTATAAAATTAAAGGGTTATTTGTAGATGAGGATGATTATGGAAATCCTATTTCCTTAGATGAGGAGGAAGAGCCGGGAGTTGACCCTAGTGAGTATGAAGTGCAATTTTCTGGACCAGAGAATCACCATGAAATGCACATGAGAAGAGGAATAAAAGAGGGTTTTATTAATGGGATTAAATTTAAAGGTAAAGAGGAGTATAATTATATAAATTTTGAATCTTTCGAAGAAATCACATGGGCTAAGTTTTATCAATTTTATATCGATCAAAATAAATATAATCTTGATAAAGAGTGGGATGATAATTTTGTTCAAAAAATGTATGAAATAGAACAACAAACAGGAGAAATATTAGGAATAGAAGCTTACGAAATCGCCTACATTAAATACTTGATAGAAGAAAAAGGAGTGCCACCAATTCCTCATATTTATGATCCTTATTCAGATCCAAAAGCGGTGATATAAAGAATATGCCATTACCGTTTTTGGTTGTAAGTTTGAACGTTAACCATAACAGGTACTTTGATAATTAGAAGTAGAATATACAATTCACCTCTTCCCAACTTATTTTAAATAAGTGAGGAAGAGGTGAATTTTTATCAAATGGGCAGAAGATTTAGGTTTCATCCACAAAAAAATCTCAAAATTCCTTTTACAGCAATCTGACTAAAGGTTTTAAAAATTACATCAATGCTTTAAAAGGGGAATCACTCAAAGAAGCCCGCTATATCATGGCGGTCACTTTGGTGAAACCTGAAAACTTTGACAAGCTGTTAGGGAAAATGTGAGCGGATCTCCCCACAATTGCCGGAAAACTATTGGGCAAATTAATCTTAGGCGAAGGAAAAGCGGAGATGAAGGAATTCTTAATTACGCACTTAGAAAAGATGTTTGATGAACTGATGCTGGATGCATTAGGAGAGGACGGAAAG
>NZ_JABANE010000271.1 GCF_012844305.1 Flammeovirga aprica JL-4 | reverse complement strand
GGCACAATGGCGTGTGAATTTTTGGCACAATATGAGTGAAATGGGTGGCACAACGGCGAACGGTGTATCCAATTGATCATTAGGTAATTAGATAAGTGAGTGTAGTCGTTGTTTGATGTGTTAAGATTGAAGTAATCAAAAATTTCTTTTGCTAGGTGATATTCCTGTTTTCTGACGAATAGCAGGCCGTGATTATTAATGATTGAGTTTTTAATAACAGTTTTTGACTTGTGTTTTTGATAAAGTCGGGTTCCTTTTTTGAAATAATACTCCGCAGAATCAATGAGCCCTAATTTTTCATAAGAAGTACCTAGAAAATTATATATTATTAAATGGTTTTTATTAAACTCTGTGCCCGTTTCCGAGATAATAGATTCACCCCTTCTAAGGTGATAAATACCTTGATGGATATCTAATTTCTCTTTCGCATATATGTGTCCCAAGCATGATTCAGCAAATACTCTAGTATTTGGATCATTTGTTTTGTGACCGAGTTCTTTGAATAGCTTAATAGAATAATCAAACTTCTTTTTATAGAATGCGTCAATGGCCTCATTTTTTAAAGTTTCATCATTACCTAAGAAAGTTATATTGAGAAGTAGAGTGACAATAATTAAAAAGTTAGTCATGTTTCATTTAGCTGTTGAAGTCGGAAATCAAAGTTTAAATAAAGTACTTAGTTTCAAGCATTTCCTTTGTTGTAAGACAAAATACAACCATGCAATATATTGTATTTTAGGTTTTTAAACAAAAATAACAACGTATATTTAGTACCTATTTTTTCTAATAAAACAAGAAGATTATCCTCTAAGTTCGAAGATATTTAACCCTCTTTTTTACAATCATTACCAAATTAGTTTTTAAACATTAGGAGTAATCCATAACGTTTTTAATAGCGTCCTTTTTAGTCGTGGTAAAAATTATAAAGCATTACTATTTTTATCCTTGAAAGGTTTGTCTAGTAAAGGGAGAATGTCTTCTATTAATATTTGCATTTATGTTCGCTGGTAGAGTATCAGGATTAAAATTTTTCTCTATTTCAATACTATTTCAAAAAAAAATGTAATTAATTGTATTTCAAGTGTTTATGGTTTTTTGTAAAAAAAAACAACCTGTGTTGATTACAAAAAGAAAAAACTAAGATCAAATAGTCAAACAAAACAAAAACAACTGTATTAATTATTTATGTTATGAAAAAGACTATCGTATTTATTGGGATTTTGGGATCTATTTTTTTCACTTCTTGTAACCAAGAATTTGAACCATCCACTAAAATGAAACCTTTAGAAAAGGTTGACTATCAGTATGAAAGTATTGAAATAGACACTGTAGATGTTCCTAGGTATATGCCTTATACTGGTATAGGGGAGGGTGAAAATGGTAAAGGCTAGAATCCAAAAATTAGAAACTAGAAATGAAAGATTTTTAATAAGACCAACTTAAAAATGGTTATGAAAAAGTTCGCACATTTTAATTGTTATGAATAACCTAAATATGAGCTCAGATATATTTAATTATTAAAATGTGTCCGTTCTATCACTTCATTTTATATTGTTTCTCTAAGTATATGACAAAAATTGATTGAACAGCATTTCTAGCTGTTCATAAAATTTATTTTGTAGGCATTGAGAAAGTTTCTCTAAGCCATATTTAAATAAACTTTTGGCTTTCCTTCCATGAGAT
>NZ_JABANE010000270.1 GCF_012844305.1 Flammeovirga aprica JL-4 | reverse complement strand
GAAAAACATTACTATAAATGTGGTAATTTTAGTAACGGATGTAGCTAGATCAACCTAAAATAGCCATCACCGATTAATTTTTGATTTAGAACTTACATTGTTCTATTTATCTTTTATTCTGGATTATTGTTAATTATTTCAATTCCATTTATAAGAGTTTCATCTTTTTGAATTGTCGTTTGTTTCACATAATTGGTAGGTACGTACTTTTCTCTTGGAGTTCCATTCACATGAAATAGTTTAGCTGTAGAAAGACGGTAACCAAAATTTTGATTTTTAAACGAGAACCCATTCATTTCGCCAGCTAGTCTTTCCATTTCGGAACCCACAATTTCTGCTCTTTCCATCCCTTCAAAACCTATAGCAAGTCCTTCTCCCATACTTCCTGTCCATCGTCCAACTAAAACCACAACACTATTTTTGTATTGTTCTTTTCTTGGGTTGACAAACTCTATCCAACTTCTCTCAACAATTGGGTTTCCATCATACTGCTCTATTGTCAAATGTTTTTGATATGGTCTAGTTTCATTGATGAATCGTCCCATTATTCCACGAGCCACATATGAATTTCCACCATCTACGGTATTTCTAAGATCTATTATCAGTCCTTTGGTATTCATTAACTTGTCGAGTGCTTTGTCAAAAGCATTAATTAAGCTGTTATTTCCCAATGAATTGTTTAAAGTAATTATTCCAATGTCATTTACTACAGTAGATGTTAGAAGTTCAGAAGATTGTTTGATTTTTAGTTTCCCCAAATCAAATTCAATGGTTTCTTTACTATTCAATTTTAAGGTTAGAATTCTTGGTTGATTATAACGACCTGCCAAAAGTTTATTGGCTATCCACTCTCTAACACTTTGGGATTTTTTGTTATGGCAATGTGTCGGAAATTGTTCGATTGCCTTGTCAATATCAATACCGTTTATTTTTAATAACTCTGCTCCAATTATATTTTGTTCGAGATTCTCTATTTGGTTTTGCCAAACATTTGATATTAATAGTTTTCCATTTTCAATAGTCACATATAAAGGTGAATATAACCTAAATGAGGCACTTCTATTGGTGTTTAAGATGAGGTGACTATCATAAAATTCATCAATCAGGTACTCAAAAAATAGAACTATTTCTTCTTCTGTTTTTATGTTTGGAATTTGTTTTTCGTAATATTCTCTGATGCAGTTTAAATCAACATCTTTTTCTTGTAGATAAATGTAATTTTGAGAGATATTAGTTAAGATTTCGTTTAGATCTTCCTTGATTTTTGTATGATCTATTTTATTGCTCTGTGCATTAGCATAATAAAAATTTAGAAAGAGGATAAATGTTAAAATCAGTTGTTTCATTTAATGTAACGATTGTTCTTTGAGTGTGTAGAATGCTGTCTAAAAACACATAGAGTATGCCTTTAATTTAAATGTAATTGATTAAAAAGTTACAAAAAACACTAGCGATTTTGTTTATACTCAACTAAGGATTTGAAGCAGTGTTATTAATATTTGTTTTCAAAATATTGAATGGTATTATTTAACTTTCAACAATTGACTTTATCTGTTTTATACTCTACCCGATGATAATTGGATAACTTTCTAAAAAGGAAGAAAAGTTGTTATTTTAAATTTCCTAAGTATTGAGACATTTTAAAGTATAACTAAAAATGAGCTTTTGAAAATTGAAGAAACAACTGTTTACCAA
>NZ_JABANE010000027.1 GCF_012844305.1 Flammeovirga aprica JL-4 | reverse complement strand
TCTTCCCTCCGAGGGGCGAAACAGCTTTCTTTCAAGCTGTCGGGATAGTTTGCATGCAGGGCAAACAAAAAAGCTCTAGAGGTTTCCCTCTAGAGCTCAACAAACACAATTTACTATTTTACCTTATATAATTCAGGTAAATGAAATTCACCGATGACGACTTTTTCATTAGGCTCATACAGTCTACACTGTAACATAAAGTCTGCATTTGGTGCAGGTAACCAGTTTTTAAGTTGTTTTTTATTTTTTGGCTTTTCGTGAGAGATATAAATCGTCAAAGATCCATCTTTGTTATAAACCATTCCCTCAGTCATTGAACCTACTTTGTATCTGTCAATTTCGTTATCCACCATAAAACGATCTTCAGCGTCATACATAGTGATTGACCAGAAACCACCAACTTCTTTATTTACTGCCATATCTGCTGGCAATGTGATTTCGTAAGCATTTTTACCGTTTAACACCTCACCTTTATCATCAAAATATCTTTTTGGATACATAGCTCTTTCTGGTGAGTTCAAACCAATTGAGTTCATATTGATTGCTGCTCTTTGAAGATAATCAGCACCATATTTACCAGCATTGTACTCATAGTTCCATCCATTGACAGGAGTATTAGTATTCTTCGCTGTGTGTAAAATCATTTGGAAAGCATCTCCAAAACCTTTGACCATCGCTTCTTTTTGAACCTCAGTCAATTCGTCCATTTTACCGTTACCAATACCAATGTATTTGAATTGATCTGTTAAGCTTCTATCTTCTTCAAGATAGTTTTCAGCTAACACTCTATCAAATCTTTCAAACCAGTCCATTCCTTTCGGGAAGTTGACTTTTGGAGCTCCAACAGCCACTAATGGCTCTGGGTTTTGACCACCGTTTGGATAATCAGACAAAGGCATTAATCTGAATTCCTTCTGTAATTCTTGAGCAATTTTATGATCTGCTTCAGAAGCATCTACTCCTAAACGACCCGCTAACCAAATGTATCTTGTGTTAGAATAATGTACAGGTAAGTTGTCTGGATTTTCAAACGTCTCTCCTCTTTTGGCAAGGATAAAATACCCGCCTTTATCACCAATAGTAGCATTACATAAATCCACAACTGACTCAGTGTACATGTCTAGAATTTGTTCGATAAAGTATCTGTTTTTCACTTCAGGAATAAACAATACCATAGGGTTATTCTCTAAATATGCCCAACCTTGAATATAATAAGTATCATTGTTTGGGGTAGTATAAGAGCGGTCTCTATAATCCCAAAGTCTTGTGATTGGCCCTAATTGATTTAACGGTGCTTGACCGTTGTTCATTGGAGCGTCTACCGAAGTTTGATGTTCCAATGCCACGTCCATCATTACCGGTGCCCAACCGTATAATGTAGCTTGAACGCCAAGATTATAAGCAAGTTTATATTCTACAGTAGAAGTAATATCTTCCTGTGCTTGAAGAGGTTGACTCAACATAAATATGCTAACCAATAGCATAAACGCTCGAGAAGAAAGGCTTTTTATAGTAGGTGTGTTACAGTTCATTTTCGTATTTTTTTACTCTTTGAAAATTCGTTATGTAACTATAAACGCCTTTGTTGTTTTCAGTTTTTATGATTTTAGGCCAGAGTTTATACCTAAAAGTTTAATTCTTTGTGTATTTCAATGAAGCCTCTTTCGGAGTAATACCGTACGCTTTTTTAAAGCCTAAAGAAAATTTGGAAACACTATTATAGCCGACCAATCTTGCTACTTCAGTGATACTTCTTTTCTCATGTTGAAGCAACTCTTTTGCTTTCTCTAGTCGTAAGTCGGTATGGAATCTTTTGATACTGCTTCCGAAGACACTGCCAAAATCTCTTTTCAATTTGGATAAAGAATAGCCGTATTCATCGGCAATCACAGAAAGTGAAGGAAGTGGCTCAAATGGATTGATCAGTTTGTCTTTTAACTCCATTAAACGTTGTAAATCGTCGGGGTGAACATTACTCTGTTCTTGGAAACCTTTATTCAATAATCGATCATAAAAAACACCCAGACATTCTATCACTCTCGCCAAAACGACACTATGTGTCATTGGATTACGCTGATCCAAATCTAGATCAAAAATATCTTTCAGCAACAAATGCACTTCCAAAGGTGCAATATCATACCTCACCCAGTTGTGGCCTTCAGGAAACAGTCCTCCCAAGTATTTTCCAAACTGAGTAAAAATATCTGACATTTGTTGTATGGATATACGAATAGAAATCCATTGGTTTAATTGCCCTCCTTTATTGTGTGTCTTAAAAGAATAGGAAGTATCATACACTGCCATACCCACTGCCTGCAAATCCATTCCCTCCTCATGGTCTTCCGTATTTTTCATAATATCAGCCTTATATTCAAAGCGGAAGTTTAAATAACGTTCATCACTTTCATCACCTTCTATATTATAGTAGAGGTCTTCGTTAGAACGAATAGAATGAATCATTATATCTGTCCCTTTCACCAATGAGAAGACATGAGAAAGAATATGAATACCATCTTTTTTCACTTCATATTTTTCAGCTGATAATTCACCTCCCAAATGATTATACACTTGCTCTAACATTTGAGATGCACTTCCTTCTTTTAAATCTATCTCCATTATTTCAGGCTGTTATTATAAAATTAATTAATGGGTTTTGCTTGGATGATTCACATCCTGTGTGGAAAGATAAAGTGTCAGCTTAAAGAAGTTTATCCACAATATCCTGATGGTTATTACTGAAATAGTCTTTCATGTAGGCGTCTAATTGATCAAAGTTTTCTTTCTCAAAAGTTTGTTCAATTTTACCTTCCGAGAAGTGGTATATTTTATCAGAAAGTTTCTGCAACGCACTCAAAGTGTGAGACGCCACAAGGATAATTTTTCCTCTTTCTTTTAATGTATTGATGATTTTTTCTAAGTCAATGGAAGCCTCCACATCCAAACCTAAGAAAGGTTCATCTAAAAGAATAACAGGAGCATCGGCACTGAGCAACATCATCAATGCTAACCTTTTTTTCATTCCTGTAGAATAGTAATCCACTATTTCATCCAGAGGAAGCTCGAAAATGGTATTCCAGCCTTCAATATCAAAATCAGGATATCTTACTTTAAATACATTAAGGTGCTCCCGCCCTGTGATCATAGAGTAAAACGTCGGTTTCGCTTCTAAATACCCCACTTGAGCTCTTACTAATGTTTCACTGTCAAGTAATGCTTCTCCTTTGAAATTCTTTTTCCACTGTGCAATGATTTCAAAAAGAGTGGTCTTTCCAACGCCATTTTTACCCAATATGCCAATAATACTTCCTTTTTCAATGGATATATTGATATCCTGGAGCACGTGCTTTTCTCCATAAGCGAAAGAAATATTTTTTAACTCTAACATATTTTACTCATTAAAAATAATAGGACAATTGACGGTTGGCCCTTCTCCAGGATCTTATTCCCACCACCAAAGGCAAAGGTACGAGGAAGGGAATAAAAATGCTTATATAATAGAACGCAATGATAAAGGTATTAGCCCTAAAATTGGTATTTGGCTCATATGTAATATATTTCTGAAGGATCATCAGGAAAAGTACAAAAAACGAACCTAAAAAGAGATAGGCGATAACATAAAATACATGAATGTAAAAAACTAAACCTATGATCAATGCAAAACTGTTGATCATCAGGAACAACAGTGCCATTTGACTAATTTTCTTTTTTAGAAAGGAAGATGAAGTATCTGCCACAGCATAAAGAATCTGCCTTGGTTCGTTTTGAGTATAAAACCCAAAAATGGAAATACTTGACACTACGATACCTACTAACAAAAATTCAAACCTGAAAAGCCCCACTACAGCCAGAACAATTGAAATAATTATGCCCCATGCTCCACCGTTTCTCATGCCGGATTTCCAATCATAAGCGGCTGCAGAAAAAGGAACGGGAATCACAAAACCTTGATTTTCGATGGACCTGTTGGTCGGCAAAAAACTAGCCATCAAAGGTAAAAAGACAAGCAAAGGATATACATAATTGGAAGGAGAAAAGGCTATTCCCCATGTAAAAACAACCACCCAAATAAAGTTTTCTAGCAAATAATATAAAGGTGGAAACTTCATCAACTGCAATAATATTTTCTCGTCTTTTCTGTTGGCTTGAGCTGCTGAAAGTAGAGAGAGTAAGGCCGCATCAACAAAAAAGGCATGAAGCTCTTTGATGTGCATTAAAAAGAACTGAAAAAAACAATAGAACACACACAGTATGAGCAGTCTCAGAATGCCCAAATCCATTAGGATTCTACTGATTTGTTTTCTTCTGATATTTAGTATAGATAGTGTTAATTGAAAGATCACATCGATTTAATTTGTGGTAGTAGATTTACCAGGATTGTTGTCGCTCGTAAGTTGACAATGAAACGTGCAGATGATCCGCAGTACCACCATGTCTTACTATATTAAACCCCAAAGTATTAAAATAAATCTGACTAAACCAAATCATCCACACTGGTCTTCCGTTTGTTCTAAGGTCCATAGCATGCACATAACCGGTATTTTGAACGAAATGCAACGACTTTGATTTTGAAGATAATCCCATCTTGGTATAATCTTCCGGTTGCCTGCTTACTGAAGTGATCAATACATCTTTATCTAAAAGGAGTAACGTTCTTAAACTGATTTTCAAATATGGATGCAACTGCGCATACTCCTGCTTGATTTGATCAGTCTTGGCATTTTTTCCTGTAAATGAGAACAATGCAAAAACTGTATAAGATATTACGAAGAGGAAAACGGTAAGGACAATACGTTTAATCGCCACAAAACTGGCTTTATACTTTCTGAAGAAAAATAAATAGCCCACCAGCAGGTAGAATAATAATATCAATGTCAGTACCAACACACCGGCCGACAATCCAAACCAAACTCCCAAGGCATAGGTATGATACATATAAATACCGCTTCTGATCATCATGGTAAAAGGCAATACACTGAGAAAGAGGAAGAAGACAATCAGAAAGAAAAATTTAAACAGTGCTCCTTTCCATGAAAATTTCTTTTGAGGTGATACATCCGTCTGATAAGAGGAATAAGAATTGCTCTGATAGCTCATTTTGTAGTTTTTAGATCGTTTACTTTAAATAAAACGCAAAGATAAAAAACTTGTGGTGGCTATCAAATGAACAAGTGGTAATGTATTGGTTTAATTCATTGTTAGTATCATATTGAAATGTATCAGCTCAAATATCAGTTTTTTTTATGCTAAGTACTAAGTCAAAAATAAATCATAGTTAATTCTAATTATTTTTTTGTGAGTACAACGCTAAAAAACGTATTAATAGTGGTTCTATTAAAAGTTTTTTGAAGGAAGTAATCGCAAAACAATAAATAGAATTAGCATGAGATAATTTTGAATTTGTACTTAAATACTTAAGCGATATAGAAATAAAAAAGAAGATTCATAAGAATGTTACAGTATAGCATTCTCATGAATCTTCATATTTTAAAAGTGTTATTACTTCTTGCTTTACAAAGCCACCATTTTTCTACTTAGTTCAACTAATTGCTGGGCAGCTACTTTATCTTTTACATTTGGATTAGGCGAAATCATAGGCCAACCTCCTTTTTTACATTCTTTGTCTCTATACAGGACACTGTGCTGACTGAAATAGGCTCCTGAATGATTGGGGGCATCATCAGAAAGCAGAACATGAAGGGAAGTTTGAGCAGACTCTTCATTGCTATTAGTGATTGAATTTCTGAAAGGATATAAAAACACCCTCAATACTTTAATCATCATTCCGCTTCCTCCAAAATTACTTCTAGCCCACCCCGGGTGAACAGATGCTGTGCTTACTCCTGTTCCTTTTAATCGCTCACCTAATTCCATGGCATATAAATTAACAGCCACTTTTGCTTCACAATAAGCATCTACGCCATTGTATTTTCTATTTTTCCAGTTGATATCCTCCAAATGTACCTTATAGCGGTTTTTAGAATTTCCAGCGTGCCCTACTGAAGATAAAATACCTACTCTTGAAGGAGCACTTTTTTTCAGAAGGTCTAATAGGAGTTCTGTCAAAAGAAAGTGGCCAAAGTAGCTCACTCCAATTGACATTTCTATTCCATCTTTGGTGTATTGCGCCTCATCGCCGGAAAATAAAGCTCCGGCATTGCACATTAAACCATCAATACGGTCATACTTTTTTTTATAATTTTCAGTGAAATCTCTGACAGATTGCAAATCGCCGAAATCTACTTTCATCACTTCATAACTTCCTTTAAAATCATCAAAAGCCTTCGCTACTTGAGTACCTGCATCCACTCTTCTACAAGCCATAATAACATGTGCTCCTTGTTTTATAAGCTGTTTAGAAGTTTCAAGTCCTACACCTGAATTTGCACCTGTCACTATGTATATTTTTCCTTTTAAGTCTTTCTGAAGTGTTGCGGTATCACACCATAAAACATTTTTATTTGCCATTTTCTTGTACGTTAAATTGAATGATGAATTAATGTTTATTATACCAATCCAGCATTTGCTCTGGATGTTCAGAATAATAGGTATAACCATGAAAACGTTGTGACGTCCCTTCAATCCAGTATAGCTTTTTATCAGTAACCTCTATTGCATCATAAATAGCCTGTACATCATCAGGAAAAGTCGCCTTATCGGCACGAACTTGAGTCACAAAAGTGGGTACTTTAATATACTTTGCATCGATGATAGGTGATGAATCCTCTATTCTAAACCCAAACTGCTCACGGTACACCTCCTCAAAAGCTTTCTCTCCGCTTTTACCCAAATACATATTTTTACAAAGCTTTTTGACAATTGCTTCCCCTGATATTGGCTGTATCAGCATCATTGATTTCACTCCTTCAAAAGCTTCAGGATGTTTTTTCATGGCTACTAATGTAGAATTCCCACCAAGACACATACTGTGAAGGTGAATATCCATATGCTTAGTGTCTTCACGCTGCTTCACATAATTCAATGAACCGATCACATCTTTGTATTCAAAAAGACTAGGGTTATAAGCATTGCTTTGTGCAGGAGCACTAAATCCATGATTCCTTAAATCATAAGCCAAAACATTATAGCCTGCATCAGTTAGTGCTTTATATTTCGGTAAGAAATTTACCTCAAATCCACCTGCATTAGTCCACGGCTTAATATGTCCTGCGTAACCATATCGGTTTCCAGGAGAAAAATGATTACAGATCACTATTTTATCCGATGCATTTTTAGCAGGCATATACCATCCTTCCAACACGATACCATCAGTAGAAGTAAACGATATATCTTCAAATTGCATCCCGTATTCATCGGGTCTTCTTAAAATCGGAGAACGTCGAACAGTTGCAATCATAGGAACTATTCTTTTCATCATCATCTTAGCAATCATCATCGTAAGTTTTAGTGTTATACAATAGGAAATGAGGTCAACAAGGTTTTGGAAATTTAAAGTTTTATCCTTCTTGATATTACAAAGTTAGAGTAACCAAAAATGGAAAAAGTATACATATTGAAGCATTACATAAACATATTGAAGAAGCTTTTATACCGAAGATTAGATTGCTATTTTGTTTTTGGATTTTAAAGATGAAAAAGGGTAAAGGCAAGAAGATTATGTGTATATTTCAAAACCGGCAAAAACAATCTGAGTTCTTCTCAGTCTTTATATTATTCATTTAAAACTCTCAAACTAATTAATTTTTAAAAGCTATGAAAAAAGCAATTTGGAACGATGTCGTTCTAGCGGAAAGCGATGAAACGATCGTTATTGAAGGTAATCAATACTTCCCTCCTTCTTCTATCAAAAAAGAATTCTTTTCTGAAACCTCTACGCATAGTACTTGCCCATGGAAAGGGGAAGCATCTTATTATACCATTGAAGTAGACGGTCAGAAAAATGTGGATGCGGCTTGGTTTTACAAACAGCCAAAAGAAAAGGCAAGTGAAATCAAAGATTATGTGGCTTTCTGGAAAGGTGTGAAAGTTGAAGGATAGTTTTTTTAATGAAGAATGAAGAGTTAAGGATGAAGAAAAATGGATCGTGTTGTGGTTCGCAAAAGTGATCATTTAGAACATAGATAGCATTTTTATTGAGACGTTGTATTACCATATCTTAGAAAACTATCTTAACTCTTCATTCTTAACTAAAAAAGGCTACCTCATCAGTAGCCTTTATTTTTTAGTCTTGATCAGAGTTTTTTTCCTCTGAATCTTCTTGCTGAACTTGTTGCTCAACTTTAATTTCTTCTTTTACTTCCTCCTCTTCTTCTACTTTAAATGATAATAGGACGATAGGAATACAAATAAGCATTACAATTGACCACAATGTAGTGCCAAGCATTATTTTGATATTTTTCATTTTCAATCGTAGTTCATTTCACTAAATCATATCATTATGAAATTTAATTTTTAGATACGGAGAAACAAAGAAGAAAGATGCAATATTATATTTTTATAAGATAATTGACATTTATTGAAAGATAAGAGTAATTTATCCTTTGATACCAAAATGAAAATAATGAGCCAGAGGATCACCAAAAAATTCTTATTTGAGACGTTTGCACTGCAACCTGATGATGTTTTCCACCTTGCCCGTACAAGTATAGATCATCATGAAGACTTAATTATGCACTATCATGACTATTTTGAGTTTTTTGTAATTTCCGAAGGTGAAGGTATTCATATTATCAATGAGGAGGAGTTTACTATCCAAAAAGGAAGTGCCTATTTTATCCGCCCAAGCGATGTGCATACTTTCAAAAAAACATCAAAAGAGGAATTAGTGATTACTAATCTTGCCATCAAGGCCACATGCATACCTCACTACAAACAAAGGTATTTCGACAGCCCTGAACTATGTTTCTGGAATGAGGACCCGCTTCCCTTTTCTTGCAATTTCAGCGAAAACCAGCTGCAAACACTCTTGGGACATTTAGAACAAATGAGTATCAGCGAAAACTCCCTGATCACTTTGGACCTCCTGCTCCTTCACCTTTTTGCCTTACTGCAAAAACGCTCGTTCCAAGACGGTCATCTTCCTCCTTGGCTGAATTATACTTTGCAGGAATTCCGCTCACCCCACTATCTCAAAATGGGAATCGACGGCTTTATCCAACTCTCCCAGCGTTCGGGTGATTATATCAATAGAGTGGTAAAGAAAACGTTCCAAAAAACACTCACAGAACTTGTCAACGAGGAACGCCTCAACTTCGCCGCCCATCAACTCGCCATGACCAACGCCACCATCAAAGGGATCTACACCAATGCCGGCTTTGAAAATCACAGCTACTTTTTCCGTGTGTTTAAAAAGAAGTTTGGGGTGACGCCTTTGCAATACAGAAACAAGAATCATAAGGTGATTTAGGAGGGAAGAGTTAAGAATGAAGAATTGTGGTTCGGTAAGGCATTTCTTCCTTACAAGTGTTATACTTTCAATCTAAAAGAGTAGCTTGAAAAAATATCGTTCTGTAGAGCCACCATAAAAACCACTTTGCAGACTACAATAAGAAGCTTTTTCATCTATTTTTAGATTCAACTCATCGAGCGGTATTCAGCCGGACTCAGCCCTGTTTTCTTTTTAAATAACCTACTGAAATGTTGAGGATATTCAAATCCAAGATTGTACGCAATTCGACCTATAGGTTCTGCAGAGCCTAACAGTTTTGTTTTGGCTTTGTCTAGAACATATTTAAGAATATGTTCTTTAGCACCTTTTCCAGTCTCTTTTTTCAGTAAGTCACTTAAATAATTGGCAGACATATTCATTTCTGCTCCACAATATTTTACAGAAGGAATACCTGATGTGAGCTGCATCTCTGATTCATAATACGCTTTGAGTATGAGTTCAAACTTGGTGACAAAATCTTGATTGAGGTTGGTTCGGGTATAAAATTGCCGATCATAATAACGCATACAATAATCCAACAGTAACTCGATGTTTGACACAATCAGTTTTTGACTGTGTTTGTCAAGGTTTTGATTTATTTCTGTCTGAATTTTACTAACTAATTCTTGAATGGAAAGACGTTCTTTTTCGGAAACATGAAGCCCTTCATTGACATCATAATCGAAAAAGGTATAGTTTTCAATACTCATACCCAAGGGAGACTTTCGGATTAGATCGGGATGAAATAATAAAGTCCACCCTCCTTCGGGGGCTACATTTTTTTCATGACTTCCAACAATCAATACCTGATCAGGTTTAGTAAACACTAACGATCCTTCTTCAAAGTCATAAGAATTTCGACCATACCCTTTAAAGCCACTTTTAGTATTCTTGAAACTTACCTGATATAAATTGAGTTGTACCTTTACTGGTTCTATCATTTCTGTATTCCCATAGCTATGGTGCTCAAAAACAGACACCAAAGGATGTTCTGGTTGTGACAGTCCGAACTTTTGGTGCAATGCTGATATGGTATTAAATTCAAGAGTTTCCATATTAACTATGCGTTTGCCAGTTCATTTAAATCTTTATTATAAAGATATTTCTTTTCTCTAGGATGCAATACAGAACTGATCATGGCCTGACCAAAACGAGTGGTTGTTGTAATATTGGAAGATCTTTTAAATAATGGGTATAATGGTTTTGTCAGCATATAAAAAGTGTTATACCACTTGGTTTTGGACTGAATTCCTTTTTCTGGAAGAATTGTACCTAACCGTACGGCATAAGCATCTTTGAACCCTTTATTCAATACGGCATTTTCAGTTTTACCCTTCACTCTTGCCCACATAGTATTTCCTTTTTCACTACTGTCGGTTCTGATCCCTGAAACATAGTTGAATACCATATTTGGATTTACATCATATAGAGTGTCAACAAATGCTTTGGTAATATCATAAGTGATATGAGTGTAAGTTTCTTCACTTAATCCTAGCGCTGAAATACCCATGCAGTAGAAACATGCATCATATCCAATGAGTTGATCTTTGACTGTTGCAATTTGATGAAGGTCATTCAATAGAATTTCCTTCAGTTTTGGATGTGTCATATTGATCGAAGTACGATTGACGACTAGCACCTCATCGACCCTCGAGCTTTCCAAACACTCCAGTAACGTTCCTTTGCCCACCATTCCGGTAGATCCTGTGATAATAACTTTCATGATTTATACTTTTTTAGTCATGCTCTTGACCATGTTCATAATTTGTTTATCAAATATTCTATCGCTAAACCATTTCCTGAAAAACAATACCTGATAAAACAAATTTACAAACAGTAAAACCCGATTGGATATACATATTGAAGGGATAAAGAAACATTCTGCAGAAAAGAAAAAAACTAATTATCAATGTGTTGATATTTGTAACTGTATTACTGTCTACAGCTTTTCTTCTAAGTTTTTATAGATCTTATAATTCTCTTCATCAAAACAAACAAAAACTACTTTCTCTATTTTCTCACTATTCCACTTATTGACAGTTTCTAAAGCGATTTGAGCAGCTTTATCCTTTGGGAATTTATAAATGCCTGTGCTAATATTTGGAAAAGCAATACTTTTTAGATCTTCCTTTTCTGCTAACCTCAAACTGTTCTCATAACACATTTGCAACTTTAATTCTTCATTTGAATTTCCTGAGTTCCAACGTGGCCCTACAGTATGAATTACTTTTTTAGAAGGCAACTTACCAGAATTAGTTATTACGGCTTCTCCTACTTTACAACCACCTTGGCGGTTTCTTATTTTCATACAATCTTCTAAGATCTCTTTCCCTCCTTTTCTGTGAATAGCTCCATCTACTCCACCGCCACCCAATAAAGATGTATTCGCAGCATTGACTATCACATCTATTTCTATTGCAGTTATATCTCCTTTTACAATTTCTATTTCCATAATTATTTCTTCTTTTCTAAATATAAATTCTTGTTAGAACTAACTATCCTCTCTATGCTGAATTTAATATCTACATAAGTAGCTTGCTTTACTAGTCATTGCTATAATTTGATGGCTTCAATGGAGAGTAAATTTTTTGACATAAAACCTAAGATTGGGAATTTATCTGCATTTTTTGTTTTCTCAATCCTTGTGTGAATTTCTTCATCAAAGTAAGTTTCAATTTCTTCAATACTTTTCAGATAGGCATACCCATCAACATCAAAAATATTATTCAGTTCAATATTTCCAAGCAGATGAGTATTAATCACAAACTTCAGATTGCATTTTCTTCTCTTCGGTAAACCTAAAAGTAAATTCAAAAACCAAAGGCTCTACCTCCTTTCTATCTTCATAAAACTGAATATTATTTATACCATCTTCACATGTCAACCCCTCTTTATATTGCATTTTACTACAATAAAAAACACTTGTAGGAAAAGCATCTACACTAGGTTTAACACCTAAAACATCATCAAAAGTAATGATCAAAGTGTCACCTGCCGCAATATCTCGATCACAAACTGATTCTGAAATGATCCAATCATCTGTGTCATTAATGTAGAATACAATGGCTTTTGTTGGATAATTTCCATCCCCCACACAATCTTGACATCCCTCTTTACATGATGAAAATAAAAGGAGCAACAAGCCATAAAATAGGATACTTTTATTCATTAGTCTTGAAAAGTTTATATAAATTTTCCTCGTTTCCATAGTTGCTTATAACATTTAATTTAAATGTGTTTTAATGCATTTTAAATAGTATTACCTAGCCTTTTGCTTTAAATCAACTTTAATATCTATGGGTCATACTTATGCAAAACACTGTTCATAGAGATAGATGACATCTAACTTACCTCTAGGAACAGTGATTGGTTTTAGGTTAAATTAAACCCAAATATTATGAGGCATTTTTATCTATTTTCCTTTTCAAATGGCGGTTTCCAGCTTTTAGTTTTCATAATTGCTTTAACCTCCTCATACGATAGCGGATAAAAATTATGACAATCAACTCCAATGTCAAATGAAAGTGAAGTTGGATCATCAGATAATGTTCCATGAGAATGGCCATACAAGTGATATGTACCCCAATGCGAAGCGTTCCACTCTCTCATAGCATAATGAAAGAGGACTATTAATTGTTCGCCTCTCTCGAATTCATCATCTTTAATGGTGAGCTCATAATAATCTTTTATCCATTCAAATCTTGAGTGACAAGATTGGGCTGATTTTTCGTGATTTCCATTAATCAGATAAATTTTCCCATTTAGTCTGTCAAGAATTTTCCTTAGTTTTCCTGAAGAAGAAAGTCCAACATCACCTAAGTGATAAACTTCATCTTCTGGATTTACTTTCTCATTCCATCTTTGGATTAATATTTCATCCATTTCATGAACATCTTTAAAAGGACGTTCAGAAAATTTGATTATATTTTTATGTCCAAAGTGGTGGTCTGATGTAAAAAATATTTTACTCATTTTACTGTATTAATTTAAATGATTTGCTTTCACTCTTTTCGATTGCTTGAATTCTAAATTCAACTTTGGACGCTAAGGATTACATTTTACTGTTTTTAAAAGTTCTCATAATACTGATTAATTTTTTCAAATTTAGAGGTATCTATTGTAGTACTTAAAGATAGCATGATCAATAAACACTTGAACGGATACACTCCGTTTTTGACGTTTATCTGATATTGTAGCTAATTCTGTCTATGAATACTTAGGAGTCATTCTTTATTACTACGATTTAGCTTAGCTATACTGAGTTTCAATGAAATTTAGATTGAAGACATTAGTTTTTCTTGATTCCAAATCCTTTAGGTGCCATAAGTTCACCTGAATCATACATGTTTATGTAAATTGAAACAGTGTCCTTAGAGCCTTCCCAAGTCACTCTATAATTATCAAGCATAACTTTATCACCAAAAAGAGCCATATCACTTTTAATTGGGCAACAACTTCCAGCTCTATAATATGATATCGCTTCACCGTTAGGGCCAGTAAGAGCATTTAAATATCTTCTTTCATTTTTAGGTCCGCTACCTTCGCTACCAACCTCAATCGGTTTTTGGGGAGAGAATCCATAGGAAGGGTCTGAAGAAATTCCTGTAACCACGAAAGTGTTATCGTCTAACAATGTTTGTTTAGTATACTTGGATACGTTCTTGGTTGTGGAACAAGAGAAGAAGCCAAAAAAGATAAGAGTGATCAGTAATTTAGTTTTCATATTTGTTGTTTAGTTAATACTATCATGTCACATCACATTTTTTGTCACACAATAGCGTTCATCCATTAATAAAAAAATCCCTTACGCTTACACACCAAGAGTTTGCTCAATGTCAAAGTAAGTTTGCTTGCTGTTTTAGTTGTTCTGTAAGAGATGCTTGAATTTAAATAATTTATGCACAACACAAAATAAAACAAACATGAAATTTGTAATTCGTTTTCAATCCGAGGGTAAATGCAATTTCGTTTTGGAATAGATAATTAAAAAAACTGTATTGATATAAGTTTTACCCTTAAGCTCGCAGTGACACCTGATGGTAGACTCTACGAACTATTACATTATTAATCAACCTAGTTATTTGCTTTTAATTACTGCGACAAAAGTAAACGGGTATTTCGTAGACCCATAATTGAAATTATGGGCTTTTGGAAAGATAACTCATTGATCAACATTTGATTATAATATTTGACGTATTCGTATCTAAATAGATATAAAAACTGTAAATCCTTGAGACATATCAAGTTTATAATGAAAGTTGAAAAATGAAATAGCTTCCCATAAGCCCATGACTTCAAGTCATGGGCTGTTGATATTGACTCCGACAATACTGAAGTATTGCCTCCGTTTTCAACCTTCAAGACTTTAGTCTTGGTTAGGTTACTGTTTCACCTGCCCATAGTTTTAACTATGGTGCACGAAACACTCGATTACCTTTGTCTTGGTGCTTATATTTTGTTATCAATCCAGTTAAAAACTTCTTCTTTTACTTTTGGAGGGAAAGAATGCTGTCCATTATTTTCATCAAAGTAAATTACTTCTATGTTATTTTCAACTCCTTTCTCACTGTTGGTGGTCTTTGCTTGTGCAACCATTTTTTCTGTTGAGGCTACATGTCTTTTACTGTACTCAATCTGCATATCATTCCATTTACCATACTCACTTTTACCTCTTGTTAACAACATTGGTCGTGGTGAAATACTTGATAAATAGGCAACATCACCTCCTGCTTCTGCTAGTCCAGGGATAACGATAGCTGCAGGTGGTCGTTGGGCACTGTTTTGATCAAAGTAATCTAAAAACTCTACTAAACCACATGAAGAAACACCTAGTTTGACTCTTTCATCGTAGGCCATAAAGTATAATAAGGCAACACCTCCGCCTGAGTGACCGATTGCTCCAATTTTACTTTTGTCAACGCAATCCATAGTGTATAAAACATCTGTTGCTCTTGATAAATCGTAAGCCATTTTGCCTGGAACAGAACGTCCTTTCAGCAAAAGTTGTGCTCCCCAAAATTCAAATAGTTTCATATCTCTGTCGGCATTCACTTCTAGTGTGTCAGATTCATGTATTCTTCTTCTTTCTGCATGGTTTAATCGATCTGGACAAATTACAACATAGCCTCTGTCAAAGAGTTCTTTACCGTAATGCATATCTTCTTGTCCTGCAAGACCTGCCGTTTCAAGTTTTCCGATGTGTGAACTGCCACCGTCTTGATGAATGGCAATCATTGCTGGCAGTTTTTTATTTTCAGCTCCATTGGGGACAAAGAGATAAGCTTTGATTCTGTCCTCAGGTTCATCAAAAACACCTCCGGCAGGTTCACTCAGATAGCTAATTTTATACCTGGTTCCATTTTCTAGCTTTACCGTTTCTAAGGTATCGATTTGTAATTCAGGCTTTTCGGGCATAACCCCAAGCAAATCAATTAGTTTTTCGTTTTGTGTTTTTTCTTTAGAACAAGAAAAGAGCATTAGTCCAATGACAATTAGAAAAGTTTGTTTCATTTTCTTAAATATTTACGTTTGTATAGGCTATGATAATAACCTGCTTTCATTTCCACTTTGCACAATATTCATTTTGTACAACCTGTCACATTGTAGTTGTTTTTGTACAATAGTTTTGATTCATAATTAGTTATAACTCTTACACTAACCCACCAAATCTTTAGCTAAAATTCAATATAAGTTTGCTTGCTGTTTTAGTTTTTGTAAAAGTTGTGTGAATTTAATTAAATTATGCATAACACAAAACAACACAGATATTAAATTCGTATTTCATTTTCGATCTAAATAAGAAAATGGTTCTTATTGTGGGTCGTTAAGTGGTTTTTATAGTGGCTCGGTGGACGTTGCAATGCAACATCCCTACAAAACCTCTTTCAATCAATGCGATACTTAAATCGGAAAGATACCGCTATGTAGAGCCACAATGCCTTATGGTTCACGAACCATCATAAAACAAAACCTCAAGATAGGTTACCTTGAGGTTCTGTTTGATTTTCACATTTCATTTGAGCATCAAGCTACTCACCATATATCAAACTTATTCGATATTAACTTTTTTAAGCTAACATGTGTAGTGTTTGAACTAGAAGTCAGAGACTTCTTATGATCTGTCCAGCACAAATGACGCTATCGCTTAACATTTGCGCTAGGTAAGAATCAGAACCACTGGTGCGGATGTTAAGCGACAGCGTCATCCGTACCTAATGATCACTAGAAATCTCCTGATTTCTATAAAAGTTGTGTACGTTATATTACTGCTTCGTATTTATTTCACTTCAAAAGAAGTTTCCAATCGGATATCATCAGAAGCGGCACCGATCATTACTTTGAAAGTACCTTCTTCTACCACTCGTTTCATTTGTCTGTTCCACAAACTTAGATCGTCTGGCGTAAGAATGAACTCAATCGTTTTTTCCTGTCCTGCTTTGAGGTTTATTCTTTTAAATCCTCTAAGCTGCATTATTGGTGTGGCTACTGAACTCACTATATCTTGGATATAAAGTTGTGCGATTTCTGTACCGTCTACCGCTGAAGTGTTTTTTACTTTTACGCTCACCAAAAGGTTTTCGTCTTTTGTTATTTGAGTTTTTGCTAACGAAAGGTCTTTGTATTCAAATGAACTATAGTTAAGTCCGTGACCAAAGGCAAATAGTGGCGTGCTGGCTTCATCTACGTAATGATGAGATGATGACCTTTTGTGATTGTAATACAATGGAAGCTGTCCTTCACTTCTTGGGAAAGTGATTGGAAGTTTTGCAGAAGGATTTACTTTTCCTGTAAGGATATCTACAGTTCCCTGCCCGCTTAATTCACCAGCATACCATGTTTCCAAGATCGCTGTGGCTTGATTCACTTCTTCTGTCAGTACCATTGGGCGGCCATTTTGAAGTACCAACACTATTGGCGTTCCTGTTTCATGCACTGCATCAATCAATCCTTTATGGTAGGTGCTTAATCGCAAACTTACTTTATCAAGACCTTCACCAGATTCTTCCAAAGATTCTCCCACTACAATAACCGCTACATTTGATTCCGAAGCCACTTCAACAGCTTCTTCATACATAGAGAATTTACTGACTTCAAGGTCTGGCTTCACTTGCCAACGCAACCCGATTCCATTAGAACCTTCCAAACCTGCATGCTCAATTCTGATTTTGTATTGCTCCCCTTTTTCTAATCTGATCGTACGTGTTCGAGTGACATTCCATGACTCTTCATTCCAGCAGTCAATCAATAATTCATCTCCGAAGTACATTCTTCCTAAATCATCAGCGACCAAAGCGAAAGTATAATCACCTGAGTATTTCGGAACGATATAGCCTTCGTATTTCGTAGAGTAATTAGATGCACTAACACCTGCCGCAGGACTTAGGTTATGCCAATTTCTGATCAATTCAGATGTTACTTCTGTCACTACTGCTTCACCTGTTAGGTCAGGTGTATTAAAGAATTGTCTTGTCAATCCACCTTGCTTGTTATCCATTGATACTAAAACTTCTGGATCAATATGTTCAAACGCATTGGCAGGTAATTTTGGATTCACGTAGGTCACATCGTAATTTGTATTTTGAAAGGCTTCTACAATGGATACTCCTTCTACTTCTTTTGGAGAATAACCTCCTAAATTCACTTCATCAGCCATTTTACCAAGTACTGCAACCTTCTTAATGTTCTCTGAAAAAGGTAAGATCTGCTTGTTGTTTTGCAATAATACAATGGATTTGTGCGCTGACTCTAAGGCTAATTCTTGGTGCTCTTGAGTATGATAACGTTGTTCTTTTAATGAAGGGTCGATGTATGGATTTTCAAATAAGCCTAATCGGAATTTCACATACAATACACTTGATACTGCTCTATCAATATCTTCCATACTTAGTGTTTTCTCTTCCAAAGCTTCTTTAATGGAAGTTTCAAATACTTCATGTGAGTAATCATAGAACTGCATATCCAAACCAGCTCTAATAGAATTGGCGATGGCATCTTTTGGAGTGGCAGCAGTGAAGTGACTGTTTTGTTGCTTAGCAATGGCACCTAAATCTGAAATCACCATTCCTTTAAAACCCCATTCTTCCCTTAATAAATCTTTTAATAACCACTCATCAGCGGCCGCCGGAATACCATCCCATTCATGGTAAGCCGCCATGGCTCCTAATGCTTCAGCTTCCGTAAATGCTTTTTCAAAAACATATAAGAAGTTCGTTCTTGCTTCTCTTTCGCCAATGTAAACAGGGGAAGTGTTGCTTCCGCCTTCAGGAATACTATGTACACCAAAGTGTTTTGGCTCTGCTACAATCGCATCGTCTTTTGTAAGATCATTGCCCTGCATACCTTGGATAATGGCAACTCCATTTCTTGCTGCTAAATAAGGATCTTCTCCATAGGTTTCCTGCACCCTGCCCCAACGTGGCTCTCTACCAATACCCAATACCGGTGAAAGGACCATATGTACACCTACTGATCTTGTTTCTCTACCAACAGCATGACCGATTTTCTCCATTAATTCGACATCCCACATACTGCCCATTCCGATTGGTACAGGAAAAGCTGTTGATTTTTTACCTTGGTAACCGTGCAATGCTTCTTCAATAAAAAGCACTGGAATACCTAAACGAGTTTCTTCTACAAAATACTTTTGGACTTTATTGGATAAAGCTGCGTTTTCAGGATAATAATCATGGATGGACCCCACGCTTTTATCCCCTAGTATTTGTTTTACTTTCTCTACTTCCAATATCCCCTCTTTGGTGAGGTCTCCACCGGAATACATATCCAATTGCTGGATTTTTTCTTCTAATGTCATTCTTGACACTAAATCTTTCACCCTTGTTTCTATGGGTAAGTTTGCCTTTTTATAGTCTGGCTTTTTATCCGTTACTCCCGCTGATATAAAGAATAGGGATAGACATAAAATTAGGTTTTTCATTTCAATTGAGTCGTTGTTTAATCAATCGTATTATTTATTTTAATTGGTAAAAAAGGGTTCTTGTTGTGGTCTGTGTGGACGTTGCAATGCAACATCCCTACAGACCACAACACAAACCATTTCTATTATTGCACCAATTCCTTATTCGGTTTATCTGAAGATTTAATTTCCAGTACACCTCCTTCAGTTACCTCATTCCATGGAAGGAAAACGGTCTTTAAATCCTTCTTATTCCATTTTGCAGATTTGATATAATGATCATTTGATACATCTCCTTTTGTGATAATTTTCAATTCCTTCCCTTTATAAAAATCAGGATGCAACTGAATATTAATTTCGGAAAATTGAGGCAATACCATCTGTAATGTTGGATCAGCAGCAGTACCACCTTGTACATCAAATAGACCTATACCTGCCAATACATACCATGCCCCTAATTGTCCTTGGTCTTCATCCTGACCATAACCGTAACCGTGGGTTTCATCGGTACCATAGAAGACATCACAAATTTCTCTTACCCAATATTGTGATTTCCATGGTTCGGAGGTAAAATTATACATCCATGAAATTTGCAAAGAGGGTTGATTACCGTGGTTGTATACATTTTCCAATCCGGCAAATGCATTGACTTCTTCGCCTCCTCCAAACTTTGTAATAGCTGCTGTTTCAAAGACTCCATCCAATCGATCTACGAATTCTTGAGGACCGATTTTTTGCATCAGGCCTTGAGGATCATGAGGGACATAGAAGGTATATTGCCAAGCGTTGCCTTCTTGAAAACCGGTCCATACTTTCTTTGGATCAAATTCTTCAATAAAGTCTCCGTTCGGTAATTTAGGGCGGATAAAACCGGTACTTGGGTCAAATAATTTTTCCCATCCTTTAGAGTACTCCATAAACATTTTATAGTCTTCTTCTTTCTCTAATGCTTTAGCCATTTGTGCGGCCGCATAAGCTGAAAAGCTGTATTCCAAAGTGTGTGAAGCGGAGAACTGAGATCCGTTGGCATCACTTGCTGAGTAATATTCTGAATTGGAAGTTAAAGGCACGTATCCTTTTTCAGTCCAAATTTTGGTATCTGCTTTACCGGCTCCCAACGGACGGTTCATCCATCCCAATTCATTTTTATAAACGGCCTGATAAGCTGTTTCAACATCGTAATTTTGAATGCCTCTATTGTAAGCTGAGGCAACCACCAAGCCCATATAATTGGTACCTACTCCTGATACATATTTATTGGCCGCTACTCCATCAGCAAGCCATCCACCGTCTTTGTAGATGTCCAACTGACATTGTATAAACTCATTGTAATAGTCTGGATAAGCCAATGCCCAAAGCTGTGTAAGGTTCCAGAATGCACCCCAAACGGCATCTGTATTGTAGTGATTGTAGTTTGGAATTCCATTTTTATCTGAAGGAATATAACCAATGCCACCATGAATTGCAGGATAAGCACCGTTTACATCATTGGTCAGTCCTCTACCCAACAAGGCATGATAAAGTCCTGTATAGAATTTTGTTTGATGTGCTTCACTGCCTCCTTTCGCATCAATTCTGCCCAGCATTTCAGACCACTTGTTTTGTGCTTCTTGTTTTGCTTGATCAAAATTGAGATCTAATGCTTCAGTAGCTAAATTCAATTTTGCATGTTCAATAGAAGTATAAGAAAGTCCTATTTTTACTTCAATACTTTTTCCTTTCAGATCTTCAAACTGTAAAGCCAAACCAGCACCTTTGCCCAAGGCCGCTTCTTTTCCTAAGTGAATATCATTTTTATGAAATGCATCTACTTTAGAAGGGGTTTCAGAAAGTTCAGCTACAAAATACATCTTGACATTGCTACCTTGCTGATAGTATTTTACATAGCCAGGGTGAGTGATCACAAAACCTTCTATGGTCCTTTCTCCCACTCGTTGTACTGCCGCATCCATCACTTCTCCGCTTTCCCCTTGTTTGTTTCCGATATCAAAAAGAATGCGTCCTTCTGTATCTTCTAAAAAGGTATAACGATGAAAAGCTACACGTGGAGTCGATGTCAATTCTGCTTTTACATTATATTTATCTAAAAGCACTGAGTAATAACCGGGCTGTGCAAATTCATTTTCTTTTTGGAAAGGAGAACGATACCCACTTTCAGTATCTTCCAGTTTACCCGGAGTTGTTTTCAATGGTCCTGTGGTAGGCATCAATGCAATACCTCCCACTTGAAACTCATGGAAATTGACAAAACCCTCAATCGAACTGTGGGTACCGTCATAACCTACTGCTTCCCATCCCCACTCGTTGCCGTCTTGACCGTTGGTGGATGGGGCCGGTTTTGCCATACCAAAAGGCTGAGCCGCTGGCGTATAAAAAAACCATCGAGAATGCACTGTCCCAATATTAGGATCAACCCACTCCAATGGTGTTTTCTGTGCCATCCCTTTAAAAGAGACAGCACAGAAAGTAATAAGCATTAATAGACTATTCGCTTTCATTATTGATTACTTTTCAATGTTTTCAAAAGCATCGATAGCATCTAAAAGGACACCTGCAGAACCTCTGAACATACCTGATCCATTCGGTTTATTGTCTTTCGTATACCACTCAAAGAAGCCTTTATTTTTGATGACTCTATCGAACATTGGCTGTGCTTGTTCCCATGCTTCCTGCTCAAATCCGTTATCGATTAATGCCGTAATCATTCTTGCTCCAAACCATGTCCAGTCACCTCCATTTTGATAGCCGTAAGGATGCATACCTTCATTTTTAAAAGTGCCTTCAGGGTAAACAGGGTATAACGTCAAACCGATAGAAGGTGCTCCTGATTCTTTTACATTTTGGATCATTTTATCCAATTGTGATTTAATCTGTGCTTTCGTTAAGAAACCTGCTTGGATTGCAACAGCTGTGCCACCATGATAGAATACTTCTTCCTCATCAAAATCTGCTGGGAATGGTGAGTCTGTGATGTATAAATGCGGATGATATTTCTGACGTTTTTCATCCCAAAGGTGCTTAGCAACATTGGCTGTAATATCATCTCTTACTTTCGTCCATTTTGCTTGATCAATCTTGTCTCCACCCATTTCAATCAGATTATTTAATGCGATGACGAACATGGCATTGTCATAAATATCAATGGTAAGGTGTGAGTTTTCATCTAACGCTACTCCCCAATCGTGTTCAGGCTGTACATCTCCCCAATCGGCAGTAGTAGCACCCCAAAGCAATTGGTAATCTTCATCAAAACGTTCGTTTAATAAAAACTGCATGGATTCCTCCAAACGTTTTGCTACTGTTTTGCCTACAACTACTTCGTCTAAAATTGCCACATCACCAGTGGCTTTGATGTAATTATAAACGGTTTGTACAAGGGAAGTTTCCTGGTCCGTTTCTACCGTATTTTTATGATAAGCTAAAGTAGGTTTGTGTTCACTTTGCGTATAGTAATTGGAGTTAAATTCTCCTTTGATGGTCACAAAACCATCCGCTATATTTCCATCTTCTTCCTGAATGTAGAAAAAGTTCAATAAATTTTCTCTGATCAATTGATGATCTACAACTTTGGCCGATTGTGCTACAAAAGTATTGAAATCTCTAATCCAAACTTCCGCATAACCATCTCCGGCATTGAAACCTGACTTCATCAAGTTTAATCCCATTTTTTTGATTTCCGGCAGTTGTTGATCTTTTGCGATTTGATCTGATAATGTTTCTTTAGGCTGGCTTGAACATCCTATGGCTAAGGAAGCTAAACCTATTAGTAAATAATTCTTCATCGTTCTTCTATTTTGTGGTTGTAATGTGCGTTGTGGTTGACTGTATTGTTTGTTTTGGTCGGGTGACGATTTCATTCGTCATTAGAGTTAAATGTTTTTATTGAGCTACCCATTGGTATTTTCGGGTAGACATGTAGGTCTACCCCTACGAGGTCCATAATTTTTCAATTTCTTCTAGAGATTTTCCTTTGGTTTCAGGAATATGTTTGAAGATAAAGAAGACACATGGTATGCATATCAATCCAAAAATTAGGAAGGTTAATGTTGCTCCTCCACTTTCCAAGAGAATTGGAAAAACTTGTCCTACTACGGCGTTGGCTCCCCAAAGGATAAGGGTACTGATGGACATGGCTTTGGCTCTGTATTTTGTTGGGAACACTTCTGCCGCCACAACAAATTGTACAGGTCCAAGTGAAAAGGCATAACATGCAATAAATAAAAGAATACTTCCCACTACCCAAAGACCATTCGTAAGGTCAAGGAAGAATAATACACTTGTGGTCAGCAAGGCAATCGTAACGCCAATTGCTCCCATCATTAATAAAGGTTTTCTTCCCCAATTATCAATTTGTTTGATGGCTAAAAACGTGAACAAACAATTGATGATACCAATGGTTACTTGTCCTCCCAACGAATCTGAAATACTCAAACCAGCTTCTGCCAAGATAGACGGGCCATAATAGATAATGGCATTGATACCGCAAAGCTGTGAGAACATCATCAGGAAAATGGCAATGCCCATTGGCTTTTTAAGCCATCCGTTGAAAAGCGTACTTAAAGCTACTTTCTCTTTGTTATTATCAGGTGTTTCAAGGTCAATTACTAACTCTTTTGAAACTGCTCTTGCCTCTTCTATCTGTCCTTTGATCTGCAACCAGCGTGGGCTTTTCGGAACAAAAAACATTCCCACTAAAAACAATAGTGCCGGAAACAATTCTACAGCAAACATCCCTCTCCAATATTCGCTGACAATCAGTTCATGGGTTGCGCCATTGAAAGAAGTGGTGTTTAAAGCAATATCCTGTACAAGGTGATTAGAAAAATAAGCACCCAAAATACCCAGTGTGATGGTCAATTGATAGATGGTGACTAGTCTGCCTCTGTGTTTTTTGGGGGCAATTTCACTGATGTAAAGTGGTGCCACCATAGAAGCAAAACCGATAGCGATTCCACCCAAAATTCTATACACTACAAGGGTTTGAAAACTGTCTGATAATGCACAACCGATTGCCGATAATAAAAATAAAATAGCCGATGCAATCAAGATATTCTTTCTACCAAAACGGTCACTGCACCACCCCGATACACTTACTCCTAATATAGACCCCAATAAAGCTGAACTAACAAACCACCCCGTAAGGGCAGCTGTTAGCTCATATTGAGATTGTACAAAAGGAATAGTTCCTGATATTACAGCAGTATCAAAGCCGAATAACAGCCCTGCCAATGCCGCAATAAAAGTGACAATTATAACTTTTGCATTCATAGGCTTAGCATTCTTCTGATTTCACCCATGACTTGATTACTTTCACTCGCTCACCAGCAGTATTCACCAATTTATAGCTTCCACTTGCCGCCGGAATAACGAAAGTCTCTGCATAATTCACTTCAAAAGTGTTGTCATTGGTAATCACCGTAATGCTGTCTCCTTCCACCAAACTCATCACATGACACTGATCGTTTAATGCTACTTCAATCTCATGGTCAAACTCCAAACGATCCACCGCATAAAAATGATCTTTGTGTGTTGGAAGGTTGATGATTTGATGGCCTTCGCCTTCTTCAATTACTTTAGGATGAGAAATTAAATCCTGTTCTACTTTGTCTCCTTTACGGTCAAAATGCAAGTTTTCCATTCCTCTTTTGATGTTCATTGGTCTTGGTTTACCATCCAAATCAAGGCGTAACCAATCGTACATTTTGAAAGTAAAGATATATGGCGTAGCACTGATTTCAAGTACCATACCGTTAGTACCCGAACAGTGGATTGTACCATTTGGAATCAAGAATAAATCATGCTTCTTCGCAGGATGCACCTGTACATAATTTTCAATCTGAAGTTCTTTTGCATTCTCAAAACTATCCGTCAATGCCGCTTCAAATTCTTCTGGAACAATATCTTCCTGGAAACCTAAATACACTTTAGCATCTTCTTTGGCATCCAGCATATAATACGTTTCATCTTGCGTAAATGTATGACCGAAGTGTTCTTTCATATACTCCGGTCTTGGGTGGCATTGTACCGAAAGATTTCCTCCAGCAACAGTATCCAAGAAGTCAAAACGGATAGGGAAATCATACCCAAAACGCTCACTTGCTTCACCCAATACATTTTTATTATTATGGAACATCAAGAAGTCAAAAGATACCTCTAATAAATGTCCGTTGGCTTCGAATACGATACCATTTTCAGGCACGATCAACTCAAATGACCAAGCATAGTTTGGTACGTCTTGTGCCAGTCCGCCAATTTTTTCTTTGATCCACTGACCGCCCCAAGCACCTGGCTCAAACCAAGGACGCACTCTGAAGGCATTTTTCGACATATCTTCCAATCCTTTTCTAAACGTATCACCGTCAGTCCAAGTAATGGCATCACTTCTCTGCTCATCAATGATGTAATCGATTTTAGGAAGAATGTCTGCTTTTTGATGATTCAATACGATCCAATCCACAAAATACATTCTCTTGTACTGTGGTTTTGGAGCAATACTTTCTTTAGCACCTAAGTTTAAAACACCACCTGCTCTTGAGCGGAATTGAATCTCATTTTTAGGAACATCAATATATGCCAAAGCGGCATTCTCAACATTCAATAAAGAGGCTCCACAGCCGTAAATCACAGTCAATGCATCTTCTGACGCTTTAATCGCTTCTAGTTTTGATACATCAAAAAAGTCATTGATTTTACCTTCGAATAATTTACCGAAAATAGGATCATCACCTCCCAAGAATGGAGCGATCATCTCATCGATTTCCTCTTCTGATTTCAAAGCCGCATTGATATTTAAGAAACGGATTTTAGTCAATCCCTCCGCTTTAAATGCTTCTAATAATTCAGTAGTGACTGTTTCCCAATTCACCCCCACATATCCATCTAATAGAATACATGAATGTTGTTGAAATGCTTTAGCCAATGAGGTATACCCAATATTAATTGCCCCCTCTTTTAGTGTATGCGAAGGATAAATGTTGTACATCCCTTTCGATGGTTTTTCTACTGAGGATGGCATCAGGTATTGTTTCGTGTTTCTAGTCATTGTTTTATATTGATAATGGATTTTCTTAATGGATTTTTTTGAATAAAGAATTTATGCTAAGGATGTTCTAAGGACACAACTTCAGCACATTCTAAAATATGGTTAACTTTCAATCGGTATTTCTGCAAACTTTCAATGTTTTTCCCTTCAAGGCCGGGAGAGCACTACCAAATTAATAGGGTAGAAAGCCCCCTGGCGCGAATGTTAAGCGTTAGCGTCATTCGTGTCCTATAGATCATCAGAAATCTCCTGATTTCTAAACAACACAAATATTTAAAAACTTACTTAAGTTACAGTGTACCTTTATTCTTCATTTGTATTTTAGATTCTTTCTGGTAATGCAAAGCCGCACCAATCATTGCTGCCTTTTCAGTATGTGAGAATGCAATGATTTCTTCAATGTTCAATTCATTTTTAAGGGGCTTCACAAACTTGGAAAGCACATTAGTAATATTGCCACCAATCACCATTTTGGTAGGCTGAAAAGTCTCTTTCCATGGTTTTAAAGTAGCAGAAAGGTTGTTTCCAAACTCATCAAAAAGTTGCTTGGAAGTAATGTTATCCGCTTCAGAAACTTCTTTTACGCCTTTCACTTTTTTACCTTCTCTTTTCTCCCATTCTTTCACAAACCAACGGGTAGAAATATAGTCTTCAGCTATTCCTTCTTTGAAAGGCTGACAATACATCAAACCACCTTCAGGTACTCTGCTGTCTTCTGTCAACAATTGACCGTTCTCTACAAATCCAGATCCGTAGCCAGTACCTAGTGTCAAACCAATGACCTTTTCATTCTGGTAATTCTGCATACGAACAGCTCCTAAAATAAAGGCATCGGCATCATTTAAGAAGATGATTTTTGAAGGATCAGTGATAAAAGAATTATATTTATCAAACAGTACTAACCTAATGTTATATCCGAATAAATTTTCATATTTACCTAGGCCAGTGATTTCACAAATACCATTTTTGTAATCAAAAGGTCCGGGCATAGAAAGTGCAATTCCTTCAATCACTCCATCAAATTTTTCAATGGACTCACTTAAGGCACTTGTCCACTCTGTAATGATTTTCTCAGCCGAAGCATGACTATCTACTTTTACAGTGGAAGTTGTATTTTCTATGGTTTTTAAAGTCGTAAAATCCACAACACTACTTGTAATGTGACTTCCTCCTATATCTGCTGTTAGTATAAATTTTTTCATTTCTTCTTTGTAGAATTTGTTTAGTGGTCTAGTTTAAAGTCAGCTCCAAGCAATTCTTATTACTCGGAACTTGACTTATGGGTTATTAAAACTTGTCAATAGATATTTCTGTATCTATTTATTAATTTCAATCTGATACGTAAATCTATCGGCTCTATAATATCCATGGTTGATTTCCACCACTCTTCCCCCCGGATCAGAAACTACTCTTGATCGGAATAAAACGGGTGCTCCCACTTCAATCTTTAATAATGCAGCTAACTCTTTATCAGCAATCATGGCTGTCAGTTCTTCAGAAGATTTTGTCAAGACAATGTTGAATTTCTCCTCAATAATATCATATAAAGGCTGATCAAACTGTTCGTCTTCGCTGAAGCTTACTCTAGGGTGAAACCATGAAATAAAGTAGACGAAAGGATCGTTCTGATCACCTCTTAAACGAATTAAACGGTGCACTTCTTTACCTTCTTCTACATTCAATCTTTCAGCCGTGGAATGATCTGCATCTACAACGTCGTGCTTGACCATGTAATTTTTAAATGGAATCCCTTTCGCACTCATTTCCTGCGTGAAGCTATGCCATTCAGATAGTTTTGTGCCTATTTTCTTTTTAGCAACAGTAGTCCCTACACCTTTCTTTCGCTCCAATAATCCTTCTCCTACTAAAGTGTTAATTGCTTGCCTTACTGTGTTTCTCGAAACGCCCACACGGTTGCTGATGTCCACTTCTTTAGGAAAAAGTTTACCATTGTCGTATTCACCGGTGTCGATGAGTTTTCTTAATTCCTCTTCAATCTGCTTGTGAAAAGGTACTGATGAGGTATGGTTGATAAGTATATTCATAATTCATGTTCATATGTTTGAACATATCAAAACAAGTTAATAATTCTATTAATGTCAATAGGACACTTTAAGATTAGGCAATACTTCGTATTTGTTAACAGAATAAGAGAATTACAATTTCCAACTTCCCCCTCAAGGTATATGACTACTACTGAACATTTTAAGGTTTTATTTTAATAAGAGTAATATTTCTTTTTAGATAAATTAAGGCTTACGGCTTTTTTTTATATCTTTCTAAAAAATCTATTCTCTCATTTGATCGTATACATCGGATATTAGACATTTCTGAGTATTACATTAATCAATTCCTTTTTCCCTTAATAAAAATAGTATTGCAAGTGAAAGATCAAACACCAATTGGAAAGCAAATATTAAAATGGTCTGGTTATATCTTCTTAGGTATTGTGGGTATAATAATCCTTGGGGTTATTTTATTTTACGCCAATAGACAAACAATCAAAGAAAAAGTCATGGAAGCCGCCAATCAGGAACAGAATGGTGAACTTCAAATCGGGCAGATCGGTATTGCACCTTTTGAGGACTTCCCTAATTTTACTTTACAGCTTCAAGATATTGTTTATCATGAAAAGAAACCTGAAGTCAGAAAAGAAGACGCAAAGCCTATTGCCGCTTTGAGTAACTTTTATGTTTCTATAAACATAATGAAACTGATCAACGGTGATGTACATATTGGTGCTATCAAGTTAGAAGATGGAGAGGTAAACCTCCGTACTTATAAAGACAGTACGTTTAACCTTGTCAACGCCTTGGGCATCGACCTTTCTGATACTACTAAAGTAGAAGAACCGGCAGATACTACACAATCAGCTCCTCCTGCTTTTAATATTGCATTGGATGAACTGACATTGAAAAATATTAAAATCACCGCTTATAATGGAATGACCGAAGTGGGCGTGGGAATGCAGGTACATCAAATCACAACTTCCTTAGAATACAATGAAGATATCATTTCCAATCACTTATTATTTAATGTGGAACTGTTAGGTATTCTGAAAGAGAAAAAGATTCTCTGGCCTAATAAAAACTTGGAGTTTGTATCTGATTTAAGATTTGACAGAAAACGTAAATTCATTACCATAGACACTTGTGATGCTTTATTGGAAGGCGCCGCTTTTGCCCTTTCGGGAACAGTCGACATTCCGAACGAAATGTATTTGGATCTTGATATCCATGCTTCACAAAAAGACCTGAATATTATTAATCTTCTAGCCAATGGAAAGATTGATGTTGAAAAATTAAAATCAAATTACTCAAGTACATTAGACGGCCTTGAATTTGACGCTAAGGTAACTGGTAAATCGGCCTCTACACTTCCTAAAGTAGAAGCGAATGTAGAATTGAAAAAATTCACATTAAAGAGTTTAAAAACACCTTATGCTATCAATGATTTCAGCTTCAAGGCTTACCTCAATACAGGTGACTCTGCAGACTTTTCACAACTACAATTTGACTTGAGCAAGTTTGTGATTGAATCTACCAATGGTGATACAAGAGGTCAGCTTGCGGTTTCCAACGGTATTAAACAACCACATATTGACCTGCAATGGGAAGCTAATATGGGCTTGGATGATTTCAATGACTTGCTGACTGATTTGCCCATCGACAGCTTAGGCGGTAAGGTAGAATTCCAAGCAGATGTTACTTATGATATTGATATTGAAAAGAAGAAATTCTTAAACCTCAATCAAGCAGAACAGAAGATTGCACTGAAAGTGGATAACCTTCATTTCAAACATAAACCTACCGGAATGAAACCTCACAGCATGGGCGGTATTTTCTACATCTGGGACAATCACCTTGGGGTAAAAGATTTGAAAGGACAGTTGGATGGCAGTGATTTTAAATTCAATGGTAATATTGATAACCTACTGTTTTATGCATTGGGGATGAAAACTGATATTATTGCTGATGTGAAACTGGAATCAAAACATCTGATGGTAAAAGAGTTATTAGAATACTCCGATTCTATTGATTCTAGTTTGGCGGAAAACCTCCATGATATCAACATTGATTTCACATTAAAAACAACCTCTGAAGGTATCAGTAATTATAAGCTTTTACCTTACGGTACGCTTCAAATCAATGACCTCCAAACACACTTCGAAAACTTCCAGCCTGTTCACAGCGTCACAGGTTTGATGGGGATTACCAAAAAACACATTGGTGTAAAATATCTGAAAGGAAATATCGGGGAGAGTGATTTCAAATTCCAAGGCGGTTTTGAAAATTATGATGGATTGGTATACAAAGATTCAACAATTACTATCAAATCCGGTTTCAACATACAATCTAACTCCATGCGTGTAGTAGATTTCTTTACGTATGGTGATTCTCTATTGGTACCGAAGACATTCAAAAATGAAAAAATGAACAACTTCCAAATTGCTGGAGGTGTTGATGTGGTCAATCAAGAATTATTCTCTGGTAAGAAAATCCCTAACTTCCGTTTGTGGATGAAGGGTCTGAAATGGAGGTTGAGTATTTCACCTTTGCTATTCAGAAACTTCAAATTTGAATTGGTGAAAAATGATAACAATATCATGCTGAATGATTTCACAGGGAAAGTGGGGCAAAGTGATATGACTTTCAATGCTCAATTGTATAATATCACTGATTCTACTAAAAAGGATTTCCATGGCAAATTCCAAGTAGATGCCAAAATGATCAACTTCAATGAGCTATTGAAACTGACCTTGCCGGCTGAAAGTTATGAGGCATCATCTGCATCAAGAGCACAGCAGATTGAAGAAGAAGAACCTGTTGATCTTTTTGCTATCAAATACCCTAAACTGGAGTTGGACGTGAAAGTGGACCAAATGAAATTGATGGAAATGAACATCAAAAATTTCAAAGGACAAGTGACTACTTCACCGGATCAGACGATTGCTCTGAATGATGTACAAGTACGCTTGGGAGATATAGGAGGTTTAGAACTTTCGGGATTAGCCAACTTACAAGATCCTCAAAAAGTAATCATGGATGGAAAAGCGAAGCTTAAAAATGTGGACCTTTCTCAAGTAGATTTTGAGGTGGAATATGAAGGGGATAAAATCAATATCTCTGAAAACTTTGACGGTATTTTGAATTCAACAATGACCGCCAAAGCACATATTAATAATGACCTGACGATCGATATTGCTCAGACTTCAGCCGATATTGATATGACGCTATTGAATGGACGTGTGGTTGATTTTGCTCCATTAGAAGCAATGGCTACTTACTTTGGAAACAAGGATATGAACAACATCCGTTTTGATACTTTACAAAATAAATTCACAGTTGAAAATGGCGTTTTCTATATTCCACGTATGAGTATTGCTTCCACAATAGGTCAGATTTACATGTCGGGTGAACAACACTTGGATATGCAGATGGCATATATGGTAGAAGTACCTTTCCGACTCGTCCGCTCTGTCGCTTGGAATACACTAACCGGTGGCAAAAAGAAAAAAGACGATGAGCCTGATGAAATCCAACAGGATGAAGGTGGTAAATATGTAGCTGTAAGAATTGAGGGTACTGTGGATGATTACAATATCAAACTCGGTAAAGGAAAAAAAGACAAAAAGAAGGATAAGAAAGGGAAATAATTCTTAACTCTCACCTAAAAAAGTCCATCCTTAGTACACGAATAAGTGTGTAATAAGGATGGACTTTTTTATTTGCAATAACTAAACATCTTCAGCTGTATACCATCATCTTCTGTGAAATAGTGTCTGAATTCCAATCCCAGTTTCAAAGCAATCTTTTCAGATGCAATATTACCATCTTCTACTACGGCAAAAATAGGGTTTACTTTCCATTCATTGACTCCATAATCAAAAACCACTTTCGCAGATTCATAAGCATAGCCTTTCCCTTGAAACTTCTGGCTTAAAATCCACCCAATCTGAATATCATGAGTATCCGGCAATTGGTTTAAATTGATAAGGCCTATTAATTCTTTAGAGTCATGCTCTCTCACTGCCCAGATATATCCTTCCCTGTTTTTGGCCTCGTTGACTTTGCGATGCAATTTTAAAACATGCTCAACACGGCTTAATCCTTGAAGGGGAGTAATATATTTGAAGATGTCATCTTCATTGAAAATCTCTAATATTTCATCAAAATCAGAAGGCTGAATAACCTCTAGTTGTAGTCTGTCTGTTTGAAATGCACGCATATTGTCAGTGAAAAGTGGTGAATGGTAAAAGTATATTCAGAAATCAACTCATCTAAGTGATAGCATAAAGGTACCTAAAATTGTTAATATATTAAATTCAAATCAAAAAAACTGAACAATCGTTCAATATATTCCGTACATTTTTATTATAGCTCTAATAGTTTAATTATAGAAATAAGAAACACTATGAAAAAGATACTTTCTAACTGCAGAAAAATTATGGTTCTAGGGATTAAAGCGGCTGTTATTTCAGCAGAAGTTTATAATCTGAAGAACAATAAAAATACAAAGTAGGAAATGCGAGAACATCTTAAACGTTAATGTTTGAGGTGTTTTTTTATGACTAAAGCAATTGATTACTCAGAATTTATAATATCTTTGTTTAGAGGTCTTTATTAGATTTCTATGCATAATAACACAGTTCAATTTCTTTATTAACTCTTCAAATTCGTTTGACTCTCTTTCCATGAAATATTTCAAACTATTCTCTTTTTTATCTTTATTTTTCATCTATCAAAATGCATCTGCTCAAAGCACATTTCAAAAATACTTTATTGATTCAGTAGACAATGCTGTAGATGTCAGTAACTTTTTGAATGCTGGTTTTGGTTTTTTACCAGTACCTATCATCATCACCGAACCCGCAGTAGGATTTGGTGGAGGTTTGACTGCTATTTATTTTCATGGACAGAAAAAACAAAGAGAAAACCTTGACACCTTAAATCGTTATGCACAGAGCAAAGACCTTCCTCCTATTACCACAGGAGTGGCAGGAGCTTATACTGCAAATGGTACTTGGCTAGGAGCTCTTTTCCATCAAGGATCTTATAAAAATGACCGTTTCCGCTATTTGGGTGCTTTAGCCTATCTCTCTCCCAACCTCACTTTTTATGGCTCTGGTGTAATTGATGATGGAGAATACAGTTTCAATATGCAGGGCTTGATGACTTTTCACGAGTTCCTATTCAGGCCCAAAAAAGATCTTCCACTTTTTACAGGCCTTAATTATATTTTCTTTAATAATAACGTAACGTTTATCGATAATGAGCCTGAAACTGAACCGCTGAAAGAAGCTACAAATCTTGGGGGAATGAATGTAGTACTGATGTGGGACAATAGGGATAATACCTTTACTCCTACAAAAGGTATAATGACCGCAACGGAGTTTGGTCTATTTGATAAATCCCTGGGAGGTGATAATGATTACACCAATTTCGCTCACCGAACCTATTTCTACCTGCCCATCAAAAAGAAAAAACTCTTCTCCGGTTATCGCTTGCAATATCAAGCAAAATGGGGTGATAATGTTCCTTTCTTCGAACTTCCATTTGTAAGCCTAAGAGGTATTCCTGCTCTCCGCTATCAGAATCATAATGCATTGGTGCTAGAAACTGAGTGGAGGTGGCAAGTGTTCAGCAGATGGAGCGCTGTAGGTTTTGTAGGAACTGGCTTCACTGCTCCTAAAATTCAAGAGTTTGATTTCACACAATCAAGAGTGGCTGGAGGATTTGGTTTCCGCTATTTTATTGCCTCTGATTATGGTTTGCATGCAGGTATTGATGTTGCAAGAGGTCCTGAGATATGGGCTTGGTACTTGACTGTAGGTAGTAATTGGTTTAGATAATATGAGTTAAGAGTTAAGAATGAAGGTGGTTCTTGTTATGGTACAAGAACCACCTTCATTCTTAACTCAAAATTACTTTTCTATTTAATCAATTTCTTCCAAGTCTTCTTTCCTTCAGAAGATTCCAAAAGAAGGTAATACATCCCCTTTTCCATTGTAGAGAAATCAATATCCAACTTTGATTGTTGATCCTCTAATGAAAGGATTTTTTGCCCATTTCCATTAAACAATGCTACTTGATAGGTAGTGTTTTGTATCAATTGTACATGAAGGCGGTTGACCACAGGATTCGGATAGATTTTTATATCATCCTGAAGACTACTACCAATTGTGATTTTTCTCGCATTCGAAGCACCACATTCTCCAATAGGTTTCCACCAATGATCTGCTGTTCCTGGCGTTACATTATATAAATTGTTCACTACAGATTCATACAATTTTCCTTGGTAACTCACCACATCACCACTTTGATAAATGGATGGGTAAGCTGTGTATTCCTCTACTCCATTACAATCTCCACCTGTTGTTTTTTGGGTTACTGTGATGGTTACTGAAGCAGAAGCTTGTCCCCCTTCATTGTCCGTCACAGTGGTACTGATCGTATGATTTCCAAAGGAAGAAGGAGTGAAATTAAAAGTAGACTGATTGAAAGTTGCACCATCAACCGTTGAAACAATGGATGTCACTTGACCATCAGTATCATTGGCTACAATAGAAACGCTGACTGGAGATAATGTTTCCTGTTCGATATTGCTGTCAACTACAATAGTTACTGTAGGCAATTGATTTTCTGTTGTCTCTTCTTTGAAAAGGAGCTGAATACTTTTCGAAGTAGATTGCCCTTTGGAATCAGTGGCAATTGCTGTGATGGTATACTGACCGAAGGCAGTTGGTGTAAAGGTAAATTGTGGAGCTGTACTTACTTCCTGATCATTTGCTGTAATGCTCCAAGTCAAAGCCCCTTTATCATCCGTTCCTTCCACTTGTATATTCACTGCTGACAATGATGTATAAGTCGTGTTATTTGCAGGCGAAATAAAATTAACAACTGGTGGATTATCCACTTCACCGCCACCTGAACAAGTTCCTAACAGTTGCCATGTAGAAGGATCTTGATCTGGTTGATTTCCTGTAGACCACCACTTTTGGAATGTATAAATCTGATTGTTGTAAACCACTTTCATACCGTTAGTTTGATATGTTTTTGATGCACTCCACTCTTCCGCTCCTGTACAATCAAAAGTATATCCAGGGCAAGTTGCTTTGATTTTCCATACATTGGATGAGCCAGGAATATCTGTTTCCTTCGTCTCCCATCCTGCACTGTAAACAATACCTTCATACACTACTTCATCACCCGTAACATAGACTTTTGCTTCCCAAGCTGTGCCACAGTTGACTTTTGGGTCAATGATTTCAATAGCATAATTTAAAGTACTCTGCTCTCCAAAACGATCTTCAGCAACAACTGTGATAGTCAAAACACCATAGGCTGAAGGCGTAAATGAAGCTGTTGTTCCGGTAGTCGATAAAACAGTTCCATCAACAGCAATAGACACATTTTCTATTGCCTGATCCTCTTTATCCAATACACTTGCTTCAATTGAAATCGCTGAAAAAGTCTCCATACGCACTTCATTTGAGGTAGGTGAAAGCAATGAGATTCTCGGTTGCTTTGGAGTTGGCTCTGGTTCATTGCCACCAAAGGCACGTTGATTGGCACAACCGCAGGTATTACAAGTGGACTGACCGTCTAAATCTGTCGTTACATTCAAGATGGAAGAGTGTCTTTCATAATGCCCTATTCTGCTCAGTACTTTCGCCTTTTCAGTGCCAGAACCACATTCCAGTCCACCATTGATGATATTAACCGTTACACCAAAACCGGGAAATCTATTATTTTCTAAATCATAAGATGTCGGCTCCCAATTTCCCACCATTACATCGTGAGCAGAAGGTTTAGGATACTGTGGTGTCATCCAAAACCAAATGGCAGTTTGAAATGCCAAAGCACCATCTTCAATCACTCTTTCAGGATTGGCTAATAATACATTTTTGTCGCCGTATAAAAACTGACTGACCTGCCCGTAATTGTAGTTCCATGAAAGTTGAATTGGTCCTCTTCCGTGATACGATTTGCCGGGTACTGCAGGATAATCTGGGTGGTTCTGTTCTACATAACCAATCAAGTCTGTGCCGGCATAGCTCACCTCTTCTCTGAAATACAATCCCCAAGCATATTTTCCACCGGGAGCAGTGGCCCATCCTCCTGTTGTTTCCTGTGAGATATTGGCCAAAAATGCCGACAATTCTCTACGACGTTGTTCTTGTGTTCCTTCCGCTAAAAACATAGCATAATCCACCTCTTTCATGATGATGCTTTTCTGCGAATTCCATGAATCATCAAACCCTGCATCTGTTCTGATGACTTTAGTGACTCCCGTGGTTTTATCTTCTCTTGTGACCTTGTAAAGATTGGTTCCTTCTCTTCTTTCCATGTATACCTTTATGTTTTTCATCCGCTCTATGGCTTCCAAAAAACTTGCATACGTATAAAAATCATTGGCTGGATTGAATACATACCCTCCATCTGGAGCCGACTCTGTGCCAAATCGGTAAGGGAAAAGTTCATTGTATTCTTGTTCGGTCAGTGGATTTTGTGCGTTAGATACTGAAGGTAGTAAAAAGACTAACACACACATTGATAGTGTTGTTATAAACTTCATGTGTAGTAGTAATAATAAGTTGGTTGAAATAGTAGCTTCTTACTGCTGAAGCTTTGATTAGCTAAAACTAGGGGGTATTGGAAGAGTAAAAAAATTAGAAAGGGGTACATTTAAGAGGTCATCAATCTCATTTATTTTATGATGAATGGGTACAAAAAGTTGAGAATTGGAGGTATAGAGGTCAGTTAGGAGGGTACATTGCTTTTTTTAAAAGTTAAGAGCTAAGATGGTTTGCAAAAAAGGGGTTAAGTCTGACTTAAGTAAAGTTATGAAACCATTCTAATGAAGAATTAAGAGTGAAGAATGATGGTTCTTAAGGTGTTTTTTATGGAGGTTCGTGAGAAGCAAGGCATTGCGTCTCAACAGAGGTAACCTTTCAATTTAATAAATTAAGAAGGTGTGGTGTCGTTTTGTATGACCACAACACGAACCATCATTCTTCATTCTTCATTCTTCATTCAAAATTACTCATAGCCTCTGCCCACTAAAGCAATCTCTTTTCCTTCTTCTAAAGAATGGATAAATGCTTCCGCTGCAAGTGGTTGACTAAACATTGGGAAATCATGTTTCACCGCATTTTCGTGTTCTTCCACGCTAGTAGCAGCACAGCAATCGGTCAGTGTGATCACGTTGTACCCTTTTTCATAGGCAGTACGCATTGTCGATTCTACACAGCAGTTGGTTAAGAAACCTGCTAATACCACATTCTGAATCCCTTTGCTTCTTAAGATAAAGTCAAGGTTGGTACTGCAAAACGTGTCCAATCCTTTTTTTCCTTCAATAATGATGTCTTCAGGTTGTGGTTTAATAAATTCAATCAACTCACTACCCCATTGGTCTTTTAGGAAAGCATTGTTGTCCACCACCCCTTTCAAAATGCCGTAAGGTGTTTGGGTCAATTCTCTATTAGTCGCTGGAGAATGAAATGGGAACATAGATGATTTCTATCCCTTTTTCTCTTGCCGCTTTGATGACCGCTTCTGTTTTTGAGAGCATGTCAGTTTGATGCATTACTTCTTTCACTGCATCATGAAATATGCCTCCTGGAGTTGCAAAATCATTTTGGAACTCAATGAGCACTACGGCGGTTTGCTTATAATCCATTATTTATAGAATTAAATAGTTAGTAAAAAATTGATTTAGTACTTCATCAGCGCTAAGTTTTCAGATAGAAATAGCTATGCTTCATTGTATCTGTTTACGAAGTGCATGTTTGTGAAATTAAGGTAATTGAAAATCAGTCAATACACAAATTATAAACGTGGAGAGTTGATTGAAGTATCTTAACTTAATACGTAATTATCAAAAAGGTAAAATGGAGGAAAGTCCTTTCTTATACTTTGGAATAAGAAAAAAACAAAGACTGTAACATCAATTACACCACAATTATAGTAACTTTCTATTCTGAATATTTTAAGCTGAATTTCACGATGAAAATCAAAACCACTTTTACCAGTCTTTTTGGAGTGATCATTATTTCACTTCTATTGCTCTCCATGCTCTTTTTAGCATTACTGAGCAATAGAAAAGCGTTTGGTAAAATGCAGATCAGCCGCCACAAAAGTATCATAGTGAAAAATGAAATGGAAGACGGCAGCCGTGAAATGCATCAGTTGTTGTTACACTATATTACAAGTGAAAACGTAAAATATCTCAATGAGTATAACACGCTAAAAACTAGTATTCAGCATATCAATCTTGATAATTTGGAGCTTGAACAGGAAGAACAAAATAAAATCAATCAAACACTAAAACTACTTAAGGAGCAAGTCAAAAAGGAAGAGCATATTTTACAGCAATATCAAGAAAATAACCAAGATGCTGCACTTCATTATTTCTATCAGGAAAGTTATGAACAACTCATCAAAACAATCCATGTTGAGCTGGATCAGTTTGAAAGTGATATGATTCAAAAAACCCAAAGCGTGTGGGAATTAAACAGAGCAGAAGGCTTCCAATACTTTTATTCTTCCCTTACATTTTTGTTATTCATACTCGTCTTTTCATGTATTTCATTTTATCTGATCCGAAAGAGATTACAACGTCAAGAAGTGATTGATTTTCGTTTCAAGGAAAGTGTTGAGGATCTCAAAAAGGTCAAACAGGAACTTGAAAAAAGTGATGAGCGTTTTACATTGGCTGTAGAAGGAACTGGTCTTTTGATATGGGATTTTGACACAAAAAATAAAACCATCAATTGGTTCCCTAAAGGCTGTTGTTTGTTTGATTATCCTTATGAAGAGATCATTCCAACGCTGGATTTTCTGAGAGAACATATACACAAAGATGATCTGGAGATTTTACAAAAACAGATTGAACATCATAAAGCTACAAGGGATAAAATCTATTTTGATGCCCGTTTTTATACAAAAGATAAAACACTGAGATGGTACAGATGTCACGGTGCTCCCGTGTATCAGCAAGGGGAACTCGCACGCATTGTCGGTACTTTTAATGATATCACTGAACAACTTCATCAGGATGAAAAAATAGTGGATGCTATTCTCGAAACGGAAGATAAAGAAAGGAGTCGTATCGCTCGTGAGATTCACGACAATCTGCAACAAACCATGTCAACGGCCATTCTCAACCTTGAAAAAGTAAGAGCAGAAACGGTGATTACAAATGAGGAGGAGAAAAAGCATTTTAATATTGCTTATAGTTATCTCAAAAAAGCTATTCAAGAGAGCAGAACGTTGGCTCACAACTTAATGCCAAAAGTAGTTAGTGCCAATGGTTTGGTATCGGCAATTCAAGCATTGATTTCTGCTTTGCAGGGCACCACCTCTACGGAAATTCATTTTTATGAAAATTTAGGGGAGGAAAGAGTGAAACTTTCTGTGGAGATGACGTTGTATAGAATTGTACAGGAAAGTATTAATAATATGATCAAACATGCAGAAGCTTCTCAATGTACCATACAGTTGTTGAAGCATCCGGATATGATTGTATTGACAATTGAAGATGATGGAGTGGGGTTTGATTTGAATACAAAAGTAGATTCTTTTGGGCTCAATAGTATGAAAACAAGGGCCAATGCTGTGGGGGCCTATTTCCAGATTTCTTCACAAAAAACGAAAGGAACAGAAATTATTTTTGAACTTGGAATATAATATGAATACACCTATCAAATTAATATTGGTGGATGATCACATCATGATCAGAGAGGGGTTGAAATCGTTCTTACATCAAGACCAATTTCTAATTGTAGGAGAAGCTAACAACGGTCAGGAGGCATTGGAACTTCTGAAAGAAAACGAGGTCAATGTAGTGGTAACAGACATTATGATGCCTGAAATGGACGGCATTGAATTATCGAAAGCTATCACAAAAGAATATCCTGAAGTGCAGATACTTGCCCTGACTATGATGAACGAAAATTACAACATCAAGAAAATGCTGAGTGCAGGTGCGAAGGGTTATGTGTTGAAAGATTGTACGCAGGATGATTTGAGAAATGCCATCAAAACCGTTGCACAAGGGAAATCTTTTTATTCATCTGAAGTCACTAACATCATTATGGAAGGGCTATCTAGTGTTCCTTCTTCTAAAAAAAGAGTGTCATCAGAAATTCCATTGACAGGAAGAGAAAAAGAAATACTGCACTTGATCTGTAAGGAATATTCTAATCAGGAAATTGCTGATGAGCTGTTTATTTCAACTAGAACCGTGGAAACACATAAGAGAAATCTTTTGGAGAAAACAGGTGTGAAGAACGTAGCTGGTCTTGTTTTGTTTGCCATTGAGAGAAAGCTTTTTGATGATTTATAAATCAATTTTAATTCTAAGGGAAACACGCAAAAATCAAAACTCCGGTTTATACAGACCTATGCCTCAGCACTGTACTCTACCTTTGTAATATGAAAAATCGGTTTTAAATATTACAAATAGTACAAACATGAAAAAATTTAAATTATTCGTTTTAGTGATCTCATTGCTAGGTACAACTGCCATGACATCTTGCAGCAGTCAAGATGAAGAGTTAGGACCAATTACACCGGAACATCCAATTGTTGATCCTACTCCCACTCCATTTTCAAAGTAAATTGTAAGTACTAGGACAAAAAATGTGGACATTTTGTCTTGGTTCTTAAGGGATAGAAAGTAACTGAAGCCTTCATTACATTTTGTAGTGAAGGCTTTTTTGTGTGCTATCAACTTTCGTCTCTCTTCACCACAACACTGTTAACCAGGTTTTTACATTCAATTTATTTAGCAGTTGATAAAAACTAAGGGAAACACGTAAAAATCATTTATACCGAAATTACAGACCTATCTCTCCTACCACACTCCTACCTTTGTGTTGTTATTAAATAAGGAAAAAGCAGTAATTGAAAACAGTAACTTAATGGTTTTAGTAAGCGAAATCTTCAAGATGCTAAACTTATAAAAGGATTTGGTCTGAGTGGGTATTACTCATTTCTCCCATCACCACTCAGCACCTTATCGTATGATTTATTTTAATTGGTTTTAAGCCCTCCCTACCCTTGTAGAGAGGGCTTTTTTTATAACTAAGGATAAAACTGTGTGATTCACGTAGTTTTTTAAACTCATGCTTTCCCTCTCATTTTTGAGCGTCTCAATTTATAGTTTTGTATCACAATCAATCAGAAAAAATTATGAGAAAATATCTATTTCTTGTCTTTCTTTTCGCTTTAAGTGAAATGACTTATGCAGACAAAAGACCAAACATTATCATGATTATGACAGACGATGTGGCTCCACAGGATTTGTCTATTTATCATAGAGGATTGGGTGCGGTAAACACCCCTAATATTGATCAGATTGGTAACGATGGAATGATGCTTACTGATTATTATGCGCAACAGAGTTGTACTGCCGGAAGATCTTCCTTCCTTACAGGTCAATACCCTATTAGAACCGGTTTGACCTCTGTAGGACAGCCTGGAGCAAAATTAGGACTCAGTGAGAAGGATGTAACTATTGCAGAATTATTACAAGATCAAGGTTATGCAACAGCACACTTTGGAAAAAGTCATGTTGGTGACCGAAATGAACATTTACCAACGGTACACGGGTTTGATGAGTTTTATGGTTTCTTATATCATTTAAATATGATGGATATGCCAGAACAACCTGAATTCCCAGATGACCCTAACTTTGTGGGGAGACCACGTAATGTCATTTACAGTAAAGTAACTTTAAAGGATGATACAACGGTAGATCCTCGCTGGGGAAAAGTAGGTAAACAAGTAATAGAAGACAGAGGAGAATTGGGTAAACTCAGACAAGAAACTTTTGATGATGAGGTATTGGAATACTCTCAAAAATGGTTGAAAGAAAAGAAAAAAGCAGACGAGGAGTTTTTCCTATTCTTCAATCCATCAAGAATGCATCAGGAGATTTATGTAAGTGAGAAATGGAAAGGAAAAAGTGGACATAGTACTTATGCCGACGGCCTTTTACACCTTGATTACTTAGTAGGCGAACTATTGAAAACATTGGATGAAATTGGGGAGACTGACAATACCATTGTAATGTTTACTTCTGACAATGGCGTTAACCTAGCCCATTGGCCAAGTGGCGGTACAGCTTCTTTTAGAGGTGAAAAAGGAACTACTTGGGATGGTGGTTTTAGAGTGCCAATGCTGGTTAAATGGCCTAAGAATATTCCTGCTGGGACCTATAGCGGTGAGCTGTTTACTGCTGAAGACTGGTTGCCTACTTTAATGGCAATGATTGGTGAGGAAGATGTGAAAGAAGAATTATTAGAAGGTAAGAAAGTCAATGGCAATGATTATAAAGTACATATCGATGGTTATAATCAAACGGATATACTTCTTCAAAATGGAAAATCGAAAAGGAGAGAGTTTTTCTTCTATGCCGAAAATGAACTTCAAGCCATCCGTGTAGACCACTGGAAAATCTATCTGGCAGTGAAAGATGAATGGCTGAAAGATTCTGAAAAACTACCAGGAGGTATGATCGTTAACTTGAAATTAGATCCATATGAAAGATCAATTGACACACCTGGTCATTTCCTTTGGATGAAAGAAAAAACATGGGTGCTGCCAACAATTGCACCTCCACTAAAAGCTTTTGCTGAAAGTATGAAAGCCTTCCCTTCTAGACAAAAAGGAACGGGTATTGGAGCGGCTGCCATCTTGAACCAGCTGAATTCTAAGTAAAAAATAAAGAATGAAGAACCTTTATTATGGCTGTTGGGACGTTGCAATGCGACGTCCTCACAAACTACTTCATTCAAAATACAATAATATTTAAAAGAGAAGAAAGATGTCTTACTTCAGACATCAACTTAGTCAGGATTAAAACCGATGTAAATGATGTAAGCCGAGTGTATTTTATACTTGGCTTACTAAGTTTTCGAATATTGATGGTATTTAGGTTTAAAATCATTTAGGCGAAAGGAATGGAATTTAGCTTTTGACTTCTAAGCCTAGATTTTTTGCTTTGCTTTTCAATAATGGAAAAATGAAGAAGGAAGCTTGAAAGTAGATCATCGAAAGTTTGTAGAAGTGTCGTTTGAAAGTCGACGATAATTTAGTTTACAATATTATCTCAAACCGCTCCATCATTCTTCTAATATTACTATCCGGTACATTATGAATAGACTGGCTTCCATGCCTGTTTTCTACAACCAAGGTAGACACTTGATAACCGTATTTTTCCGCTAGGATAAAGTAATTTCTCATTTCGTCTTCCGTAGTAAATGTGTTGGAAACCACTATCAATTCCTGATTTTTAGACATACAGAGTTTTACCATTTCCTCGCACTGCTTATGGGCAAAAGGTAGGTTTTTAGGATCAAATTGATATTCACCTTTTTCATTGACCATAAAGTCATCCGCTTCAATTGAGCCTCCCATTGCTTGTGCAACGGTTGTCTTTCCTGCACCGGGTAAACCTCTGAGTAATATCAATTTCTTCATTTGTTAATAAAAATAAATAAGCGTTTTATATTCAACTTTTAAAGATAAGCACTAACTTTATAGAAAGTAGATTTTTAATTATTACTTCCAAAAAAACTAATGGTACGCCTTCAACATATTACCTTCAACAAACTGAGCTTGATCCAGAAAGCAGAGATCGTGCAATACTTTTCAGACTTCCTTACCTCAATGTACAAGACAGGTAAAAAATTTGAACTTTATAATTACGATGGTGCCTACATACAGGTCAATTATAAGAACGGTAACAATATAGAAAATGAAATAGAGTCGATTTACGAGATCGATAAAATTTCACAGTATTGCCCTTCTATCGACTGGAAAAAAATATTGAAATAAAAAGGCTTAACTGTATGTGTGATACTTTTAAGCCTTTCTTTTTTATGCTATATTTTCCTTGCCTGTATAACAATTTACCTGATCAACCTCTTTAAAAAGAGCGGTCTCAAACATGCTATAATTTACCTTTCCACCACATTTGTTGTAGAAGTATACTCTTCCACCATACTTTCCACCACTTCTTTTACAGAACGGATGGATTTTACGTATTCGATGGATGGGCCTGCACACCACACCGTTTTATAAGTGGCACCGAAAGCCGACTTCTCAAGCATTTTCATACCCTTATAGAAAGTAAGCATTTTGGCGAATTTCTTTAGCTTTTTGTTTTTGTTGAGCAATGATTCCAGCCAGTTTTGTTTTGTACCGATTTCCTGCATGTAAGGAGTATTGATCACCGTACATGGCGTGCCCGAAAGCTTTGTGGTCATCACAATATCTTTAGCGCCATAATCTACACAGGCCTGTTTGTAAGCGTCATTGACACCACCCTCATGCGTAGCGATGAATGGACTTCCCATAGAAATACCCACCGCACCAAGGTCTATCTTTTCTTTCCATTGCACTCCGTTGCCAACACCTCCGGCTGAAATCACAGGTATATCACAAGCTTTTACCAAAGCAGGTACTAATTCACTGGCAGATGTTGGCCCTGCATGTCCCCCAGCTTCTTTATTTACTGCAATCACGGCATCTGCACCTAATTCCTGTACCTTCAATGCGTACTTGGTATCTACTACATCACAGAAAACTCTGATGCCTGCAGGTTTACATTTCTCTATGATTTTGCGTGGAGAACCCAAAGAAGTAATGATAAAATCTACGCCCAGTTCCACACAGGTATTTAATTGTTCTTGTAAGCGGACATTGGATTTATTGGCAATTAAATTTACCCCAAAAGGTTTATCGCCAATTGCAGTTCTGATCTCGTGGATAGCTGCTCTAAAATCTTTGTCAGTTCTGTAGTTTAAGGCTGGAACGGTCCCTGTAATACCGCTTTGTGCAGCGGCAATCAGCATTTCAGCATTAGAAACTAAAAACATAGGAGCCATAATCATCGGGTAATCAATACCCAACATTTCAGTTAGTGGTGTGGAAATTTTTTCCATAGTGTGTGTTGTATTGGTTAAAAATAGTATGCATGCATACTAAATATTTTATTACAATATGGAAAAAATATGGTGGATATAAAAATATTAGGTGGTGAATTACATTCTCAGTGATTAATGAAGGAAAAGGGAAATAGATGATATCAAATACAAAAAACTTCCTTTCTGTAAAACAAAAAGGAAGTTCCACTAAAATCTGTTGGATTCAGATTTTTCTACAATGCAATCAATTTTAACTTTTCAGTTTTTGATCCACCAACTACTGATATAATATAAATTCCTTTTTCAAAGAGGTGAGCTGGTATTTTAGAATATCTAGCGTTGATTTTTTGAGAATACACTTCTCTACCTTGCATATCAAACACTTTCAATACCGCCTCTCCATTGTCCTCAGAATACTCTATTGTCACATCCTTTTTATTTACAGGATTTGGATAAACTTCAAATGTGGTATTCAATGGCTCTACACCTAAAACTCTTTGATTTGAAGATGCACCCATGATTTCTATATGTGCCCATGATTCTACTCCTTTAAAAGTAATATGGTATTTTCCATTCTCTTTCGGAGGGAAACTATTGACCCAGGTATTTGTAATATCCATTCCATTAATGGTCACTGACGCTGTACCCCATGAATTAATATAGCTGATATTTTCTGTGGTCACCCAGCACTTCTCTTCAATACCATCATAAGAGAAATCAAGCTGTATTTGAGGGCAGTCATCTTCAATGATTTCCTCTTCTTCTTCAGTATCTTCTAATAACTCAAATTGGAGTGCTTTAATGTTAAATCCTCCTTTTTCGAACACAAATTTCACTTCTTTTTGACCATTGGAAAGAATAAAACTGTTGGTCGATTGTGTACTGAAGGCTTCCCAACCTCCTGTGCTTGGTACAGCAGTAGTTCCCGTAATGTCTTGTCCATCGATTTCAATATGAAAAGCACTTCCTGCACTGTTTGATGCCAATTCCACATTTACTTGATAACTACCTGACGTTTCTACATTGACAGTATACGACAGCCATTCATTATCCTGCGTTTAACCTATATATAAATCGCCATTGCCACCAATTTGATAGATATCAACGGCATCATTTCTAAACGTCCAATTGTTGTTCCACCATACACCGTTACCATAATCTCCAAGATCACCTACCTCATAATAAGCAAAGCCTTGTTTACCTAAATCATAATGAACAGCTTGAATTATATCAGAGGGAATTGAAATGGATTGGTAAGGTATTGTTGCATTAGTACCTACCATTCTTGTTGTGGCATCAATCACAGAATAATTATAAATGCAATTTTCAATTCTTGTATTTTGAGCCCAATGCATTAAAGCACTTTTGGCCTCGGCCACTGAAGGTTTAGATCCCTCACCGTTCCAGTAATCTACTACATTTTGCAAACCTGCCGGTTTTTCCACCTTTAATAACCCTTGAATCTGCTCTACCTTTTTCAAGGGCCAAAAAGCATATCCAATGTTATTGCTTTCCAATAGTTCAAAACTCTCAGCATACCATTGATTAGAGTTCTCTCCTGTCTCACCACACCAAATTGGCGTATTGGTTGTGTTTCTTAAATCAACAAACTCTTGAATAGAAGCTTGGTCTACATCTGACCAATATTTATGAAATGCATAAACCATATTATCATCAAAAGCGGGTGTTAAACCTCTGAAATCATTGGCCCACCAATTCCCTTCAATAAATACAATATGATTGTTATCGACTTGTCTTAATTCCCAAAGAATAGATTCATATAATTCAAAAAGCATTTGGTTGTTCTCTCCCAAATCCCAATTGGTTTCATTGATTAAATCGTAACCTGCTATCCATTCTTCATTAGCATATCTTGAGGCAATTTCTTTCCACAATTGCACTGTTTTTGATCGGTTCTCCCCTTCTTCCCATAAAGACGGATAAGCAGGATTGTAATCAGAAATAGGCTGATCTTCACCTTGTCCTCCAGGGGCGGCGTGTAAATCCAAGATCAAATACAATTCATATTTTTGAGCCCAAGCCAAAATTCGATCCACCAATTCATATCCTCTGGGTAAAACTGTATTTTGAAATGCCACAGGTTCATCTTGAATAGGGAGCGTGAAAAGGTTGTAATGCAACGGCACTCGAATACTATTGAAGCCCCATGCTTTGATTTGCTGAAAGTCGGCTTCCGTGACCATATTATCCAACCAAGCCTCATGGAATTGCTGTGCGTTCTGTGCTCCAATTACATCTGTAATACCATTCATGATTTCCCATTGAGGACCAAAAGGCACTTCCATAATGTAGCCTTCCTGTACCATCCAACCATCAAGATTTACTGACTTTAGAAGAATGTTGTTACCATTGGCGTCTACAATATTTTTACCTGAAGTATGCAGGAATCCGGTGTTTGCAGGTGGAATCGTTACTGGAGTGATACTAAACCAATTGATATTAAAACCGCCTGTAATGGCTTTTACACCAATTTCATACTCACCTGCAGAAAGCTGAATTTCATGTTCAATGGTCTCCCAAGTTTGCCAGCCACCTGTTGATGGAATAGCTATAGCACCTAAAATTGTGGCCCCTTTATCTTTATCGATTTGCAGTTGGTTCCCGCCATTTTGAGAAGCAACTCTGTATGCTATTTTATAAATACCATCTGAAGGAACAGAAATGAAATAGCTCATCCAATCATCATCATCAATGTACCCGATATTCAACCCTCCACTCTCGTCTTGAGTTGTTTCGGTCTGAATGCCTGACATGGCACAAAAATTTTCAGATTGAATTGTTGCTGGAATGTTTACTGTCTGACAGTTCCCGTTGTTGTCTGCATAGGCTAATTGTTGAGTTAAAAAAAATACCAATAAAAGTAATGTTCTCATAGCTTTACAAGTCTATCGCAATTGTTCGTGTGGATAGACTACAAATATTGAAAATCATCCATCAAATCACCTGTTTTTCATTACGACACTTTTACGACAAAGCTAGAAAACAACCGTTTTTTGTTACTACATTTTTTTAGTTTGAGGAGAAATACTCACTTCAAATTTCAAATAATTAAATCTTCCCCCTTACCTCATTCAACATCATGGTCATGGACACCGCTTTCTCATCTACCCATTTATTATAGTCTTTAATAGCTCTTAAACGGTCGCGTTCAGACATATATCCTTCAGTTGAAATCTGCTCCAAACCTGCTACCTGAGACCATATTTTGACTCGCTCATAAAAATCTTCTCTTGTATGATCATACAATTCATTAGAAGGAATCACTTCAATCTCTTTAAACCCTGCTTCTTTTAATAAATGTGGCAAATCAGAACCAATAGCGTTATTTATGCCTGCATCTTTTCTCCATTTTAAGAAAGCTTGATAAAAACGCGTCATGGTTAAAGGCGGTTGTGGCACCCATTCTAAACGGTTATGATTGTAATCTAAAAAGGACACTTGTCCGCCGTCCTTTAAAAGTGACTTTACTTTCTGCAAGGCCTCCTTTACGGTGGTCATCCACTGCAATACTCTTGCCCCTACTATCAAATCAAACTTCTCTTCTGTTTCAAAGTTAAAAAGGTCTACTGTTCTTAATTCTAAATTAGAAATGTGGCTGTACACTACATTTCCATGCTCAATCACAGCATATGTATTATCAATACCAATTACCTTTCCTGAAGGGCCTACCAACTTCGCTATATCTTTTGTAATGGCACCCGTTCCACAACCAATATCCAAGACGGTCATTCCCTCTTTTAAAATGGATTTCAAATGTCTAAAATCAACCTCTAAAGACCTTCTATCAAAAACGGTTTTGGCCTCCTCATTCCTTTTAACTGTTTTGTTCATTTTAATAGCAGTTTAAGTTCATTTATTTTTGTAACTCAATTTTTATTGTTTTGATTTCACACTCACAAACTTACTATTGAAAAAATGGAATATCAGAAGTATTATTTAAAATAAAGATGATTTGAAAGAGCTCATAACCAACGAATTAAACAATAATTTAATACCTTAAAATATTATTCAAAATTTTAATCTTTTATAAATACGATTCCTAAGGCATTGAAAATAAAGGAAGTTATTAAGAATTAATCTCTTCAAACTTTTTTTCCCTCTTAAAAAGCATAATCTCTTGAAGCTTTTTGAACTTGATATTATGATCAAAGAGCTTGAAAAGATTTTCTAAGGGAATTTCTATATAGTGAGTGTCTTCTAAAAAGACAATATCAAAAACCTGTGATTTGGTTTGCATAATATGATAAGTGCTGAAAAAATCACCTTTCTGAAAGAAAAATTCTTCCTTCCTATTGGACGATTTTGAGACCAGTTTCACACTCCCTTTTTCAATAAAATAAAAGCACTTATTATGCTTTTCATTTTGAAGTAAATGAGTGTTTTTGGTTGTTTTTTGGGAAAGGAAAATTTTGTTGATCACCGCAACATCTTCAATAGTAATATTAATATACTTTGCGCAATGAGAAATAAATTGTAACATGAAATTGGGGTAAAAAAAATCCCTCTTTCGTGCATGCATAGACGAAAAAGGGATATGTATATAATGAAATACTTATTTTAATTGTTTTGAAAACACAAGTAATTTACGTTGAAGTCTTGCTTTGCTATTATAATCTATTGAAGTGATGTCTTTCAAAAGTGCTTTTTCATAAGTTGCATAAGCATTTTGTACATCTCCAGTTCTTAAGTAATAATCACCCAACACTTCCAATGTGTCGTGATTTTCATCAACGGAAATAGCATGTTCTATCCATTCTTTTGCTAATTCCAAATCTGCATTCCAGTTGATTGACAATTGAGCGGCTTTTGTATAAGTAGCCCAATCATTTGCTTCTGCTTTTTGGACCATTTTCACTAATTCAGAGTTTTCATTTGATTCAGGATACTCAGGTACTGCCGCAAATAAATTCAAAGAAAAGAACAAGCCGATTAGAGAGATAAGTAAGGTTTTCATGGTAATAAAAGTAATTAATTTGAACACTAGTTAATATGCCAATAGTAATTCCATAGTTATGCCAAAAAATTACAACTTATTGATTTACAGATATTTAAATACATAGCCACCCATTTACTACTATTTACACTTGTTCACTTACGAACATAATTCACACGTAATGAACAGGTTAATGACCGTTTTTAACGAAAATAGCCTGTAACAAAATGCTACAGGCTATGATAGTTCTACTTTAGTACCAGGACGAAAGTAAATGAATATTTTATCTTATCTTTTTTATCCTACTCTTCGTTAGATTTTTATCACATAACTATGCTATGCTCTGCAAATCTGCCTCGATAAGAATAAAAAATAACAACCTAAAATTATCCCTTTTCTTTTTCCTAGTACTTATTGATGAAAAAGTAGTGATAGTGTTTCGAACTACGTTAGAGTCATTATTTTTTGATCAACTTCCTCACCGTTCTCTGGTTATCAATTGAAATGTTGACCAAATACATTCCTGCTTGCAGGTCTAATTGATCAAATGTCAATTGTTGCTTTCCTGACTGCACTGTTTTCAATTGTAGAGGATAAACTTCTTGTCCACTCAAATTGAAAATCTGAACACCAACTGTCTTACTTTCTGCAAGTGTCAGCTGAAGGAAGAATTGATTATCAATAATTGTTGGATACAGTTTTAAATCTTCTTCCAAATTCAGTCCTAAAGTAGCATTGCGAGCACTGCTTGATTCAGGATTTGAATTATACCACTGTCCGTCTTTATACCAACCTTCAGTAGCTCTTGATAGATCAGAGGTTTGATTTCCACTTCCATCATGGAAAAGTAAACTAGCAGAAGATGTATTCGTGATTGTATAACTGTACCAACCGTTTCCATCATTGGTTAGACTTACTCCTGGCCAATTGGATGAGCTTCCATTATCTGTATTCCAATAGTGGATGAGTGGGTTGTTCCAAGTCGATTTAAAATGAACTGTCAATCCTGTTGGTGTTACTGTATTGCCATCAGGGTTTTGATCGTACCATTGCCCATTTACATACCAACCATCTTTGTTTCTTGTCAAATCAGAAGTTTGTCCTCCTCCATTATTACTGAAAATAATACTTGAAGAAGTCACGGCTTCTGGGAAAGTGAAAGCGTACCATCCATTCGACTGTGACATACTTACACCTGGCCAAGTCGCATTAGCCAATGCTCCCGTCGGAGAGGCGTTCCAATGGTAAATATGTGTATAGTCTTTAGCATAAACGGTGAAACCTCCGCTTGGTGCAGTCACTGTGAATGATGCGGTACTTACCGTTGAAGTATTGCCGGCATCATCAACAGCGATAGCTGAGACAGTAGTAGTTTGGGAAATCGATAAGGTGACTTGCCCTTCTGCTGAAGTTGAAGATAAGGTTGGTGTAGATCCGTCTAAAGTATAATAGAGCGTTGGTGATGCATCACGATTGTCTGAAGCGGAAATTGTAATGTTTCCAGAGCCTACAAAAGTACTGCCTGAAGGTGAAATAGAAACTGTTGGAGCTTCTGTATCAGGCGTTGTGATTGGTTCATCAATCCATCCGTTATCATACCAAACGTTACCACAAATATTCATTTCGTCGCCAGTGATTTTTGTATCACCGCAAAGTAAGATCAAATTAGTGCAAGTGCCGTCAATCGTGTACTCATAGAATCCAGGGTAATCTGTTGAAGCCAACATATTTTCTCCCGGCCATGCTGTTGTCATGGTTCCTCCTGTTACACTCCAGAAATAAATTCTTGGTGTTGAACAGTCCGTTTTGAAATACACGGTCATTCCTCCTTCAATTGGTTCTGGAACAGTGTAGGTCACTGTTTTAACGGCTGAACTACCAACGCTATTAATAGCAATGGCTTTGAAAGTAATCACATCACCTGCGTTTCCAGATAACACTACATCCCCATTGTATTGAGAAGATGAAGCAGTTGGAGTACTTCCATCCAATGTATAATAAATCACTCCATTTTCAGTGGCTGATGCACTGACTCTATTGCTATTTTGAGTGAGCATTAAAGTTGGTACTTGAGGTGTTATTACCGAGCAATCAGGGCATTCGTTGTGCCATGTATTTCCATCATACCAACCGTTTGAGTTTCTTGAAAGGTCAATGGTTTTGTTACTTCCATTGTCACTGAAAAGCAGATTGACACTTTCTGTATTTTCAAATACATATTTATACCAATCACCATCATGCTGTGTCATATTTGGTCCAGGCCAAGTGCTTGCAGGTAATGCCCCAGCAGGTACTTCTTGCCAATAATGTACATTGACACCATTCCAATTGGATGGCTTTTTGAAATACACTTCCAGTCCTTCAATCTCACCGATTCTGTAAGAGAAAGTAGTCACTGAAGACGAATTTCCATCTTTATCTACTGCAAATGATTTGATGTCCATATCATCATTGACAGCGATTTTTGTATTGTTGTACTGACTGCTTGAAAACGAAGGCTGAGAACCGTCTGTTGTATAATAAATAGTATAAGGACCTCCTGCTCCTAATGAAGCAGAAAGACTTACTTCTACAGGGTTGTCATATCTCTGAGGTGCTGGCGATGCACTTACAAATGGCAAGCTTGGTCCACCTTCTCCCGGCTGGAAGAAACCAACGCCATTGCCACCGATCATACCAGGGCCATTTAAAACATAGACAGCCGCCGAACCTGATTCTACAGTACAATTTAAAGTTCCATTAGAAACCACTGCTTCTGCTCCTGTCACTGCATCTCTGTAAACACCATTGGTCAAACCTGTAAAATTGAATGATGCTGATCCATCTTTTGCTAGACCTACCGCCACTTCACTGTTTCCATGTACACGAACATAACCAACGCCGTTTCCGCCATTGTCACCATTCCAGCGCCACTCTCCTTTTTGAAGTGCTGGCACTGCTGATCGCATAGCATTCAGTTTTTTGATGTGTTGATAAATCTTGTGACTTGGTGCTTGATCCATCACATCACCATAGTATGCTCTACCTGTTTCATTAATGGATTTTTTAATTCCTTCTGCATCATGAATATCCGCAAAGGCCCCTGCCATAAATCGCATTTCCGTACCATAATACACAATCGGGATACCTCTCCAAGTAAACATAAAATTCAGACAGGCCGCTAAGTTTTCATCCGTTCCACCATAACGCTTGTTCCAGTCATTATTTGGACCAAAATCATGGTTATCTAACCATAATAAGTTGGTTGACGGATCTGCATATAAGTGATCATAACGTGATGCTGCTTTCACACCTCCAAAACCTTCACCATATTCAAAAGGACCATGGAAACTTGCTTCCGCATAAAAGTCAATCACAGCCATTCCTGATGGTTCAGATGCATTCGTTGCCCCTCTCCAAGTGTACCAGTGTGGATTAATTTCCTCGATACTGTGTAATTCGTGACGCTTCTGAGCTACTTCACCAAAAACAAAAAGGTCTGGATTGATCGCCTTAAAAGCATCTAAGAAATACAGTACATCTTCTTTAGACATGTGCTTGATGGTATCCCAACGGAACGCATCTACACCCATTTCGATAAAGGTCTTATAAGCATTGACCAAATACTCTCTTACTAGTGGACTTGATGTGTTTAAATCAGGTGTATCTCCTGCCAATGCTCTGTTGTAAAGGTTTTCAGTATCGTCCCAGCCTTGAGCAAAACCATTACCGCTTTGGTGGTACCAATCCGGATCTGTTGTATTGACATAAGAAACAGTAGAAGGCCAGTTGTAGTTGGAAAGATCTTCATTGTAAGGTGCTGGCAATTCAGGTAGGTTCGCTCTACTCCAAATCAAGCCATCATCAGGGTTTGGTGTCAATCCATCGTACTCCCAATTTGGATTAGGTTGCAATGGATTACCATTTAAATCCTGTCCCCAGACTTCTGAAGTATCTGTATTATATTTTATTTCAGCTAAACCTTTAATACCAAAACGGCCAGCGTGATTGGTCACCACATCCAACACAATTTTCATATCTCTGGCATGCACTTCATTGATCAGATCTTGAAAAGTGGCACCCGGAGATTCCAATCGAGGGTCTACTTTTGTAAAATCATAAGCGTGATAGCCATGGTAATCCAAAGGACTCCAGTTCTGAACAATTGGAGTGATCCAAATAGCGGTAAAACCAAGGTCTTTGATATAATCCAGTTTTTGAATCAAACCTTTAAAATCACCTTTCCAAGTGACATCATTGGGATCTGTAATAGAAGGATTAATTTCTGGATCTGGATTGTAAGAACTCCATTCATTGGGAACATTATTACTCGGATCTCCATCAAAGAAGCGAGTGGTCATTAAGAAGTAAATAGTTTCTTCGCGAAAATCAGTTTGTGCGAAAAGCGTATTGATCCCTACACTCATACATAAAGAGAGCGTCAATAGCCATTTTGTAAATTTCATTTTCATACTTTTAGTTATTTACCAAGTAGAGCCCTTTTTATCATCAGGGTGCTTAATTCCCTTATTGACATTCAGTTTGCTACTTTAAGTAATAATCAAGTCAGTTAATTTTTTGTACTCAAAGTACTTGTTGTTATTCTTTCCGGAAAGTCACTTCAAGCTGTTTTTACAATGTTAGCACATTCGGTTTTGTGATGCGTTCCGATGGATAATAAATGGGTGTTTTTAGAAAGTGGCACGTGTCGGTGGAGGGAAGGGAACTTTACAAGAAGTATCAATAACTCTCAAGAGCTTGGTTTAAGAGTATATTCAACAAAAAAAGACACAACAAAAATGCTGTGTCTTTCCATTTCTAATTATCAAATCTACCTGAATTAAGTACTAAGTCAAAAATAAATCATAGTCAATTCTAATTTATTTTTTGTGAGTACAACGCTAAAAAACGTATTAATAGTGGTTCTATTAAAAGTTTTTTGAAGGACGTAATCGCAAAACAATAAATAGAATTAGTATTAGATAATTTTGAATTTGTACTTATCTAAATTACATTATCTGAATATTTACCGTTAAGCTTTCTATAGAGTTGTAAAGGATTGTTGTTTTTCAGTGTGTCTGGCAATAGTGCATCTGGAATATTCTGATAGGCTACAAACCTTGCAAAACGAACAATCGCTTCTCCTCCTACACTTGTTGCCCATCCAATAGATGAAGCTGGATACGGTCCTCCGTGTTGCATAGAAGGATTCACATCAACACCTGTTGGGTAACCGTTGAAAATGATTCTGCCTACTTTTAATTCCAAAAGGCTGATCAGCTTAGAAGACAAATCATCATCACCGTCGGAATGTATAGTGGCTGTCAGTTGCCCTTCAAGATGCTTTGCCAAACGAAGCATATCTTTCTCACATTCTACTTCAACCACTAGAGTCACTGGTCCAAAAATTTCTTCATGGAGTGATTTGTCATTGACAAAATGATCTACTGTCGTTTTGAATAAGGCATTAGGAGGTGTTTTGTCATTTTCGTTCCATTCCACCTCATTGATCCATTGTACATTAGGGTTATTTTTCAATCTCACTAATCCATGATAGTAAGCAGAAAGAATTCCCTTATTCAGCATTACCCCTCTACTATTATCATTCAATTGAGAGGAAAGTCCTTTGATCAGTTCATCATCCGCCAATGTCACAATCAAACCTGGGTTGGTACAAAACTGCCCAACACCTAAGCAAACAGAAGTTGAAAGCCCTGCAATCAATTCTTGCTTCTTATTTTCTAATGCTTTCTTGCCAATGAAAACAGGATTGATACTTCCCATTTCTGCATAAACTGGAATAGGATCAGGACGAGAAGCAGCAATGTCCATTAAAGCTTTTCCTCCTTTAAATGAACCCGTAAAACCTACCGCCTGAGTTGCTGGATGTTGTACAAGCTTTGCCCCAAGATCATTGCCTACACCTTGCAACAATGAGAATACACCATTTGGCATATTGGTTTTCAATGCGGCAACTGCAACAGCTTGTGCAAATAGTTCAGAAGTTTCCGGGTGAGATGGATGTCCTTTTACCACTACAGGGTTTCCTGCCGCTAATGCTGACGCTGTATCTCCACCTAAAGAACCAAATGCAAATGGGAAGTTGGAGGCTCCAAAAACAACCACTGGCCCGATGGGACGCATCATACGTCTGATATCTGGCTTAGGTACTGGCTGACGGTCAGGAATTGCTGTATCAATACTCGGCTGAGTCCATTGCCCCGCTTCAGCGATACTGGCAAACGCTCTGATCTGTCCGCACGTTCTTCCTCTTTCACCCGTTAATCTTGGAATTCCCAATCCACTTTCTCTGTGTCCTACTTCTAAAAGTGTATCTCCTAAAGCTTCAATTTCATCGGCAATTGCATTTAAAAACAATGCGATTTCTTTTCCGCTTAGATTTCTATATTCTTCAAAGGCATCTTGTGCCTTTAGCATTGCTAATTCAATTTCTTTCTCTTCCGAAGTATAAAAGTTGCCCGTTGATTCAGAGGTCACTGGGTTAATAGAAGAGAATTTTTCTCCAGAAGGTTTCAACCAAACACCTCCTATATAAGAGCTTCCCGAAATAGTTTTTTCTTTAATCATTAGTTAATTCTTTATAGCTGAAATATTCAAAATCGGCGTGCTGTCTTCTACCTGATAAATCTTGACAGCAAACACCTACAAACGCTCCTGTAAATGCTGCTCTGTAGCGTACATTTTCATCTCTTACATACTCATCTGATAGAATACTTCCATCCAAAACAGGCCCTACTTTCTGCCATTCTCCTTCTTTTACGGCATAGTAGAACTGTAATTGAGCTCCATTGTAATCCATTTTCATCCACACTTTTTCTGCGTCTGAAACATCAATGGGTTCAATTGGTTCTTGCTGATCATACTTATCACAAGTGATGATGTACAATTCTTTTTTGGTGCCATCATCATTCCCCATTATATGTAAGTAGTGATAATGGAATGTATTATAATACGCTACCAATCCTGCCATTTGCTGGAATGATACAGGATCAAATTCCACACACGTTTCCGCCACTACATGATGTTCCTGAACTCTGTGCGCTACTAATGATTGTCTGAATACTGAGCTTAATGATTCTCTTCCGTACAATCTCAAATAGCCTTCTCTATCATTTTGAGTAATCCAATCTTCCGTCATAGGTACTCTTAAGGCATGAAGGTGGATATCCAATGGCTGATCTGGAGCAAAAGTGATTTTCTCTACCTTAGACTTTGGTTTGTGTTCTGGAAGTTGAGGAGCTTCTACTTCTTTTCTCGGTACATTATTATCTCCCACTTTATACAGCCAATCATCTTCTCTCCATTCAAACTTTTCAATGGCTGATTCTCTACCTGTAATGCATCTGCCTCTTTCTGTCAATGGTCTTCCTACTAAGAACACACCGTACCACTCTCCATTTTGTGTTTCTACAAACTGACCATGACCTGATCTTTGTAAGTAGTTTTGAGGAGTATCTTTACAGGTAATGATTGGGTTTTGAGGATGCACTTCGTAAGGCCCAAATAAGCTTTTTGATCTTGCTAAAGTCATGGCGTGGTTGAATTCCGTTCCCCCTTCAGCAGTCAATAAATAATAATAGCCATTTTTCTTAAAAATATGTGGTCCTTCCGTTCCTCCTAGTTCTGTACCTGGGAAGATATAGTGAATATCACCTATTAATTTCTGCTCTTCTTCTGAATACTCCTGCAATACAATTCCACCGAAAAACTTACGCTTACGGTGATCCATAATCATATTGACTAACCATATTTTACCGTCATCATCATGGAAAAATGATGAGTCAAATCCACTTGAATTCAAATACACTGGCTCAGACCATGGTCCCATGATATCTTTTGCTGTCACTACATAGTTCGGCGTATCTTTCCATGTTGCACCATCAAAACTTAAAACATTGGTATACAATAAATAGTACGTTTCATTGTGCTCATTGTAGCTTAAACAAGGCGCCCAAACTCCACCTGAATCAGGCACACCTCTCATGTCTAACTGTGATGCTCTATCCAATGGCCTTGTGATCAATTCCCAATTCACCAAATCTTTGGAATGGTGAATTTGATATCCTGGAAACCACTCAAACGTTGATGTTGCTATATAATAATCATCCCCTCTTCTTAGAATACTTGGATCTGGATTGAACCCTCTAAGGATGGGATTTTGAATCATTTTTGTCATTTCTTCTTTTTTTAAAATATGAATATTTTTTGCGGGTTGACATATAGGTCAGCCCCTACGTGAGGCGGGTCGACACGTAGGTCGACCCCTACACCACCTGGCATCGCAGTGCTTCCCCATTTAATGTACGCTCCACTTCTTCGGCAGCATAGCGTTGCAATCTTCTTACACTTGCTTCGCTATAATAAGAAATATGAGGCGTCATCAGAATATTTTTTGCAGTTCTCAATGGATGATCTCCTTCCATTGGTTCTGCCTCAAAAACATCGATTCCTGCATTGGCAATTTCTCCTTGATTCAATGCTTCTGCTAGCTCTTTTGTATGAATCAATGCCCCTCTTGAGGTATTAATCAAAGTTGCAGTAGGTTTCATTTTTGACAACCTTTGCTGATTGATCAAATGATGTGTCTCAGGTGTGTGAGGTAAATGCAAAGAAAGAATATCAGCCATTTTAATTGCTTCTTCTAATTCCACTTTCTGAACATTCATACCTGATAAAACAGCCTGTGATACATAAGGGTCATATGCATAACATTTGAAGCCAAAAACCTGCATTCTTTTTATCGTTTCTCTTCCTATACGCCCTGCACCCAATACTACAAAGTTCATATCTGAAAAAGATTTCAGTGTGGTAGGCGTAGAGGCAGGCCATTGATTTCCTATAATAGAGTCATGCCAAAAAGGAAGTTGTCTACCTAGTGAAACGGCTAATGATGCTGCATGGTCTGCAACTTCTGCAATACCATAATCTGGAACATTACACACTGCTATTCCATATTTTTTTGCCGCTTCTAAATCAATATTATCCACCCCTATTCCATACCTCACTATCACTTTAGCGTTGTTTAATTGAGAAAGGATTCTATCTGAATAAATACCGTACTGTACCAAAAGGGCATCTGCGTCTTTTGCTACTTCTATTATTTTATCTTCTTCTTTATGCTGATAGATTTCAAGATTAAATCCTGCTCTATCACATACTTTTTTTTCTTCTTCAAAGGCTCCTGCAAAATTGCAGTCTGAAATTACTACTTTCATCGTTTTATATTTGTGAAGCATGCACCACGACTGAAGTCATGGGCAGGGGATACTGACTACGACAACACTAAAGTGATGTCTTCGTTTTTAAACCTTCAAGACTTCAGTCTTGATTAGGTTTGATTATCACCTACCCATAGTTTTAACTATGGTGTACGAACTATTGCTTAATTTTATTTCAACACATTACGTTGTCAATACTCCTCTTTTGGTCAGGTTTTTCATCAATTCTGAAATACCAAAAGTCCATCTTAGTGCCTTGTTCGTATGATTTACCGTATTGGTAAGCATCCCCAACTTCGCGGAAGAAATAGAAACTACATCACCTACTTTGTGTGTGAAACCATTGCCTTTGTCTCCTCTGTCTTTAGTAGGAGCAAACAATGTCCCTGTGAAAAGTGCGAAGCCATCAGGGTATTGGTGATTGTCACTGAAAGTCTGTCCTACCAAATCCAACACATCTCTACTGATCTGCGTCATATCACTTTTATCATCCAGAATAAATCCGTCTTCTTTTCCTTGTACTAACACTCTCACTTCTGCCTTACGTACATCTTCTAGAGAAAATGAATCATCAAAAATGCGGATAAAAGGACCGATAGCACATGATGCATTATTGTCCTTGGCTTTACCCAATAGTAAAGCACTTCTTCCTTCTATATCTCTTAGGTTTACATCATTGCCCAATGTGGCTCCGATCACCTCTCCGTTACCATTTACAGCCAATACAATTTCCGGTTCAGGGTTATTCCATTCTGAAATCGGCAAGATTCCAATTTCTGCACCTACACCCACAGAAGACATTGGCTGTGCTTTAGTGAATACCTCTGCATAAGGCCCAATCCCTACTTCCATATATTGTGACCACATTCCTTCTGCCTGCAATACTTCTTTCAGATCTTCTGAAGCTTTAGAACCTGGCACGATTTCACGTACATCTCCACCAATTTTATCATTGATCATTCCTCTCAATGCATCTGCTTTTGAAGCATCACCTCCTGCTCTTTCTTCAATCACTCTTTCCAGCATTGAAACCATGAAAGTCACACCACATGCCTTGATCGCTTGAATATCAAAAGGGGAAATAAAATGAGTTTTGTCCACACTCCCTTCAAGAGCATTCTCCATCAATTCCTCATAATTTCCCAGTTTCTCCAATAAAGAAACATCTATTGTACTTAAATCAATATTGAGATTGAATAGATCAGAGGTAGTAGGTGCCAATGTTGTCAAATTGTATACTCCTTCTTCTTTGATGATAACAGGAGCAGGTCCCGTTTCAACGCCCACCATCCAAACTCTTCCTATTAATGTACCTTCAAACTGATCTGCAGGTAAGTATTGTTTCAAATCACTCATTGTATTGTTTGTTTTTTTAATATTGAACTAATGATGTTGGAAGCCCTTTTACGCCAGGCTTAAAAGCGAATAGACTTCCTGCTAGAGGAAATTCTTGTTTGTCTTCATCTGTCATAAGGTACCTTGCTGTTGTGATGTATAAAGTATCAAGGTGCTCTCCTCCAAACGTACAGCTTGTAATATTAGGCACTGGCATTTCATACACTTCCAGCACCTCTCCTTGTGGTGATAATTTTGTGATTCTTGCTCCCGCAAAAGAACATTGCCATAGATTGCCATCAGCATCTACAGTGAGGCCATCAGGGTAACCTTCGGGATCGTTGAGCTGGTATAAAACTCTTCTATTTTTAATGCTTTCATCCTCAATATCATAAGCATAAATCACCCTTTTAATGGTATCATTATGATAGAGTGTCTTTCCGTCAGGACTAAATGCAGGGCCGTTAGTAATGATGTAATCACTGTCTAAATGTGCTACTTTCCCATCTGGGCCTAACCTGTATAAACTTCCTGATGCTTTCTTCTCTTTTTCATCCATTGACCCTGCCCAGAAATTGCCGTAAGTATCTACTTTTCCATCATTAAATCTGTTTTCCGGTAGATGCTCCTCCAACGACTGAATCATTTTATAATCATCGTTTTCAAAATCAATGAAAGCAAAACCATCTCGAACGGTACCGATAAAACCACCATTTTCTCTGAAGGCTAAACTTGTCAACTCAAAACTCAGTTGCCATGACTTTTTAGATTGATTGAAAGTAGAGTAACGGTGTACTTTCTTTTCTACAATGTCCAGCCAATAAATTGCCTGTTCATGTTCTACCCAAAGCGGTCCTTCTCCAAGTGTGGCAGGAATTACCCAAAGGCATTCCAACGACTCTATTTTTCTATTAATTACTGCCTGCATACTCTGCGTCTTCTCCTATTCCTTCACCACCTAACCCTAAATAACCGCCATCAACTGGCAGATCTGTTCCAGTGATAAAGCTTGCCTCATCACTGCATAAAAACATGCATGCACTTGCCACTTCTTCAGGTTGACCACATCTTCTCATCATGTGATATTTACCCCAAATTGGTTCATATTTCTCTTGATCATATCCGGCAGCTTTTAAAACTTCTCTAGTCCAAATCCAACCCGGACTCACTGAGTTGACACGGATACCCATCGGAGCAAGATCCAAAGCGGTACATTTTGTCAATTGATTCACCGCACCTTTAGCGGCATTATAAGTCCATCTTCCGGGCTGAGCGATATGTGCTGAAATACTTGAAATATTGACAATAGCACCTTTACCTTGCTGTTCCATTAGTTTACTGACTTCCTGCGTCATCTTCGCAAAACCAATTGGCCCTACTTCCAAAGAGCGCTGCCATTCATTTCTCGTTGCCTCTAAACCTGCAGCTATAAACGAGAAGGCATTATTGATCAGAAAGTCTATGCCGCCCATTTTTTCAATGGCAAAAGCAACTTGTTCTTCACAAAACTTCTCATCCAACATATCTCCATGGATAAAATAAATGTCACCACCTTTAGCCTTCAGTTCTTCTACTGTGGCCAAACCTGTTTCATTATCTATATCTGAAATCACCACCGAACACCCATAAGAAAGAAATGCTTCTACACATGCCCTTCCTATTCCTTGTGCTCCTCCAGTGACTAATGCTCTTTTACCTTGTAATCCTCTCATAATAGTAGCTCTAAAAAATTTATAATATGCCCACTTTCTTCGTCAGCTTATTTTGATTATTATCTTGAATATTGACGATATAAATACCTTTGGTCAATGCTGTTATTTTCACTTCAGTTAGATTGGTGTTTTGCTGAAAAACTACTCTTCCTTCCAAATCATATAACTGTATCAATCGCTGTGAGTGATCAGAGAAAACAATATCAATTTGTCCTGTATTTTGATTTTTAAATTGCACCACAAGCTCCTTTTCCAAACTGCTGATGACATCCTCTTCTGATGGATCTCTTTCATCACCAACCGTTACATTAAATGTCTCAGAGTGCAACACCTTATCTTCTTTTATTACAGAAAGGCTCGCTTTATACTTATCGACTGGAATATTCAATTCAGAAAAAATAATCTCTTCCTTAAATGACTGTACTGTGGACGACTGAACTGTGTAAATTTTTTGGTACATTTCCTCCTCATCATCCATTACCAACAATTGCACTTTATACTCTTTTTCAAGAGGCTGGAAAGTGGTGAAATTAATTCTGTTCAAAGAAGGCTGTTCCAGATCCCATGCAAAATGTTTATCGATGTAATCAACATGACTTAAACCCACTGACGGCATGTAAGTCTCGGTCCATTCCAATCGCTCATAAGCAGCCATTTTATAATCCTTAAAAAACTGCTGTGATAATCCTGACCATAATTCAACATTAGGTCTTTCATAAGCATAAAAATCACTGACATCAACGTTCTCTCCTGGCTCTCCCCATGCCCAGAACTTCAATCCGGGAGTGAGTGATTGATCGTTTGAAATTCTAAAAAGCCCTTCTTCGTTATCATGATTGATCACCCCATAAAAATCTTTCTTGAAGCTAGGGTAAGCATAAGCGATGCCTTGCTCTTCCCAATTTTTGAGTAATGGTAAATTTGTATATTCTTGCACTCTCGGTCCATTCGAAACAAGTTTATCTATACTCGTTAACCAATTTCCGGGACTCCATCCTACTTCATATTGATCAATAGGAACAATCATCTCTGAATTAAATGAAGTCCGAGGATTTTCAACTGTAGAACCTGGAGCAAAAGTGACGCATGTCCAATATTCCAAATTATTATCTACTGCAAGATTTTCCAGTCGTACATTGACCTCAAAATTTGACGCTCCTTCTCTAAGAATTACATCAAAGTAACAGGTCACATTCGTTACTCCATTGTTGTATTGTGAAGGACGCTGAGGATTGTCTAAATTATCTTGTAACCACATTGACAATCTCACCCCATCACTCAGTACTTCAGGTGCTTTTTGGTTCCATGGAACACACCAATATTTCCCATGTTCGGGCTCTGGAAAAGTAGGAAAAACACCTGCGTACTGCATGAGCCAGTCATGATAAAAAATATTGTCCCCTATCAGATAAGGAACTCCTAATTCATTGGTATAAAGTTGCTCATGACCAGTAGGTTTGTAGATAAAAGAGACTACTCTAGCCCCAAATTCAGGCACTACTGTAATTTTCACCAATTCATTTTCCAGTACAATTCCTTTAAATTCCCTTTCAACAATTTCAGTTGTAGAAAAAGAAGCTATACTATAATGCTCATCTAAAGTATAATCATAATGTTGCCACACAAGGGTGGTATCTCGCACCTGTACCTGAGCGAAAGCATAGGTATGAAGTATAGAAAATAAGAGTATTAGTAAATGTCTTTTCATTTCATTCCTTTTGTTTGTTATCATAATTTAAGCGACTCCAAACATGAAAGGCAATAGGTGAGTAGTGATGACGTAGTGATTAAAGTAGTAAAAAGTTAGTTCATGGCGTTAAACCGTTCATTTGACGTATATTAATCCTCTTTTTTGAAAATATTTCTTTACTTCAAACACTTCACTAATGAGTATGCATAAAAAATGTACTACAATTGATAATTATTATATTATTAAGCCTTGAGATTACCACTCATTAACGAATGATCGCCTGATATATCACTACATTTGCGACTGCAAAAAATGGAGGAGATTTTATCTCTATCAATTATCTAACAATCTTAATTACAAAACAATGAAAAACGGGAATCCTGCTGTTGTAGGTTTAGCTGGCTTTGGTTTAACGACATTATTATTACAATTCCATAACTTAGGCTGGGTAGGCTTAGGTCCTGTGATGGCTATGGGTATCATCTTTGGTGGATTAGCACAGTTTATTGCTGGTTTCCAAGAGCAAAAAATGGGAAACAGCTTCGGTTTTTCAGCATTCGTTTCATACGGTGCATTCTGGATGGGTCTTTGTATCATCTGGCTTTGTAACCACTACGGTATTTATGAATCTTCACACTCTGATGTAGGATTCTTCTTATTAGCTTGGATGCTTTATACATTGATCATGTTTATCGCTTCTTTAAGAATTCACACAGCTATGGCGTTTACTTTCGGTACGCTTCTTTTAGGATTCTTATTCTTAGTTTTAGAGCACTTTGTTTCTGAAGCTTTCAAACCAATCGCTGCAATTGATTTAATCATTTGTGCTGGTGCGGCTTGGTACATGATGGCAGCGGCTATCATCAATGAGTTGGCTGGTAAAGTAGTATTACCTTTAGGAAATAAGATTATCAAATAGTCTGTTTCTTTGGATATAAATGATCCGCTATTGCTATGGGGTTTTTCATAGTAATAGCGGGTTTTTTTATTTCGGATTTATTGATTGCTCTTCTGTAGAAGCGTAGCCTACTACGCAATTGCATGAAATAATGGAGAACATGAGAGTTTATAGATCTCATCAAAAATGATACAATCTATACGTAGCAGGCTACATGTCTACAAAGAGTGCTAATGAATCACCACTCTTTGAGTTAAAGTATTTGCAGTACCGACTACATGAAAAACATAGATTCCTTGGTGCAGTGTAGCTGGTAATTGGACGGTTGTTGTTCCTCCTGATGTAGTAATTGTTTCTACTAATTGACCTTGGGAAGTATAGATTAAAATCTCGTTTATATTACCCAAATCAATATTTTTCACCGTGAAGTAATTCTCTTTAATGGGGTTAGGAAAAATAATACTTTCAGAATGTTCTTCAAGGCTAGATAGATTTCTTTGTCTTGCTCCTGATGTATTTCCAAAACCGATAACGCCATTGCAATGCATCCATTCACTGTATTGGCCTCCACAAGTATTATTCTGCCAAACTGCTGTGTTATAAGATTGCTGTTCTGCTTGCTTACGACTTCCATTGATTTCTATCCAATCTACCTGCACATCTCTGCCGTTAGTATCATTGAAATATTCTACATTGACACCTCCTGAAGAGTTAGTATTGACAGTATAAATCTTGAAGTTATTGGTCAGTGACAAGGTTTGTATTGTTTGGTTGTCAATTCTCACATTCAACTTCTCTTGGCCACTGATTCCTTTTGCTCTCACTTTGATGGTATTGGAGTTTCCACTTCCGCCACCATTTCCATTACTTGTGCCCATGGTCATGCTGTACACATCACAAGTACCACTGCTTTGATAGCCTTCTACAGTAAAAGATACTTCGTAAAGGTTTCCCATATTCATTCCTAATGATCCCCATGCATTGAAATGATTCGCACATGTCACTGTACCGCTTGTCCTTTTGGATCTACGGACGCTCCAATATTGCTGAAATGTCTTGGTACCTTCAATGGATGGCTGTTGTATACGAGTAGTTTCATAAATATCATAAGTACCTCCATCTGTAGTTACAGAACCTTTTGGTGTTCCTCCTGGCGGGCGCCAGCTTCCCCAGCTTTCTACAATATAATATTCCACTAATGGACTTGTTGTCCACCCATAAACACATAAATAAGAATTACCGGAAGGTTGGTAATTGGCACCATAAGTCACCGTTTGATTTTTCACTCCAGGACGCTTCCCTTTTCTTGCTAAAAGGTTGCCGATGTTATTCCAAGAGACATAGAAGTTACCTCCATTATTGAGAGTAATACACCCATTCCCTGAGTCTTTCCAATATTCGTAAGTGTAGCCTCCTTGATTGCCGATTTGATTGTTGCAAATGGTTTGGGCGTTTACTTGAGAGAAGGGAGTAATTATACATAAAAGTGGAAGGAGAAATACACTCATCATAGAGCATAAGTTTAGTAATTTTTTCATTGTAATTAAGTTTTCATTTCATAGATTGATCAAGAGCCCAAAAAGAAGTTGGAGTACAATAAAATTGACAAATGCTTCGTACACCATAGTTAAAACTATGGGCAAGTGATACCCCAACCTTATCAAGACTGAAGTCTTGAAAGTTGATCACGGAGACAACACCTTAGTGTTATTGGAGTCAGTATCACCTGCCCATGACTTCAGTCATGGTGCACGATGCATTTTTAAGTACTTCTAATCAATATTAAGACAAAGAGATAGCGTGAATTGGACTCTTGATTTGTGATAAGATTGTTGTCTTAATACCTTTTAGTATTACTGAATAATTAGTTTTCTTATTTGATTCAATCCATCAGATTGCACCTGCACAACATAGGTTCCTCTTTTAAAACCTTGAGTGCTTATTTTCTGTAAACCAGGAGTAAGTTCTGTTGTAAAGACCTTTACGCCACTGATGGTATAGATGCTGATGTATGCAGATTGATCACCCATTCCTTTTATCGTGAAATAGCTTTGGGCAGGGTTAGGATATAAAGTCAGTTCTGAATGTAAACTTTCTTTTGAAGCTACATTTTGAGAAGCTGTCCTTGCATTAGAACAAGAAGGGGCTGTTGATGAATTACTGAAATAAATGGTATGTGTTCCGGTTTTAGAAAGTAAGACTACGTTAGTGCCCTCTTTCCCTATCCAATATTCTCCATCCAATCCATTAATGCCACTGTTTGTAAAAGTGATAGAAGGTGATGCACTTCCTAAAGTATGCGTAATCGATCCTTTTAGGTCCACGTACCAATTGGGCACTCCATTATTCGTTCTCATAGAGAAATCCCATATTTGATTACCTTCTTTTGACCAATTCACTGAAATATTATTGACTTGAGATAAATCGGGGCCATTTCCTAACACATGTGCATGTGTAAAACTCGTATTAGTTGTTGGGAATGCGGATGTACTTGGTAAACCAAATGAGCAACTAGGGTTATTGCCTCCACCGTTATCACCGCCATTATTTCCTTCTGCTGTGATGACTAAATTTCCAAGGTTAAATCCTCCTGCATCAAAGGCGATTCTCATAATTTGTTGCCCTGCCGTTAGATTCACTCCTGAAGCCGTGACATTCGTAAATGTACCCCAAGCTCCTGTAGATGGAACTGCTATTACCCCTGTTTGATCTACTCCTTTGAATTCAATATGGAATCTTCCATTGGCATTAACAGAAGCTACCTCAGCGGAGATAGAATAAGCACCTGCATTGGCTACATTTACGGTAAATTCAAGCCATTCTCCATTGGCAATCCAACCCACATTTCCACCGTTTGTTCTACTCTCAGTATCCACATCTGTATCCTGACGATCACCATTTCCATTATTCCCAACTCCTGTGTCGTGATAGGCTACTCCTTCCCCTCCATTATCAAAAGTTATCGCGTTAATTGTTCCCGGGATAGCTTGTGGACTTCCTAAATAAGGCGTTTGTTCTGATACTGGTATAGATGTTACAGTCACTGAAGTTTGGTCTGTAAAGCCACCGTCTGCTGTAGTTACTGTGATGATTGAAGTACCTTCTGCAATGGCTTGTACTCTTCCTGATGTAGAAACAGTTGCTACATTGGTATTTGAAGAAGTATAAGAAACGGCTTTATTATCTGCATTGGTTGGTAATACTGCAACACTAAGGTTCGATGCATTTCCTTCTTGAATGGAAAGTGTGTATGGTGTTAAAGTCACTCCTGTTACTGGAATTGGGTCTACAGGATTTGAAGTTCCATCTACGTAAGCTTTGAAATTTCCTGATAGATGTAACAAGCACATCATTTGTAATAGCCCATCGTAATAACGGTATCTTCCTGTGGTAGGTGCTCGATCCCATAAGGCATTGATAAATTCCCATGCTTTAGCATCAGTAGAGGCTAAGGCAGTCATGGCATTACAAGCTACTAATCCTACCGCTTGGTAATTTGTGCCCGGTAATGGATTGCCATTTAAAGTATATCCACTAGAGTAACTGTAAATTCCCTCACTGTAGAAAAAGTCTTGGATATTATCAGTGACTACTTTTTCACGTTCGTCTTTTTTAAACCATGCATAATCCATTGCCACATTCATTGCACAGCGCCATGCATCCACCACAAAATCTTCCTTATGACCTCCGGTTGGTGATCCATCATAATTGGAATAATCGGGCATTAAGCCAGTAGTGGGATGAGCGGCCGACTGAAAGAAATCACGGGCAACATCAGCGGCATCTTTCCAATATTGCTGATTGGTGTTGGCCATAATTCCCCATACTTCATAAAAGGACGGTAAGAAATAAGAAGGGTCTGTATACGTGGAGGCATTAGCATAAGGAACAAAACACACTTTTTTCTCCTCATTAAACATATTTGGAACTGAGCCTATGATTTGATTGTGAGGCCAACCTTTATTCATGATCTGTTCCAAAATATAATCTGCTTCAGCACGGTAATTATAAATTCCTCCTCTATCCCCAAAACGAACAGATGCAAAATACAAAGCGGTTACGAAGTAGATTTCACCGTCAGATGCAGTATTGGGATCTAGTTCATTGCCACTTGCATCTACAATCCAACGAAAATAACCTTCTCGATTACCCGGACCATGTTGCATGTGTGTTTTAGCAAATTTCCACATGCGGTCAAACTCTTCTTGTTTATTCATCTGCACGGCGATCATCATACCATATGACATTCCTTCTGATCGCACATCATTATTGTCTATATCAAGAATATAAGCTTCATCTGTTCCTTTAGGATAATACACTCTTTCGGTGGCATCATCACCATAGAATAATTGTTGGTAGACCTCGTTAATTTTTGCATCAATCTGCTGTTGCGTAAACCCTGCCTCCTTGAACATATTTCTGTAGTTTCCTGTATAAAATGCTCCTTGAGAGGGTAAGACAGGAGGAGCAGGTGGTGGTGGAATATCTCCCGTTCTCACAAAAGAAATCCAATCTAAAATAGTGTCATTGGAGCCATCATCCGTTTTTAAAACTAATGTTATGGTTCTATTTCCTGGATTACCTTCAATCTTAACAGATTTAGTTTGTGTGGTCGCTGAAGTACCCGAGAAAGAAAAAGAAGTGACTTCAACACCATCAATTTCTAGGCTTACTCCTGCCGCACTACTATTTGTGGAAGCTCCTCTAACTGCAATGTCAAATAACCCGGGAGCATCAGATAAATTAATGGTCGTTGAACCTTTATCATCATTCGCATAAAGAATAATTCCATTAAAAGGTGTTGTTGTGGTACCTGCATAGGCCCCACCCAAGGTTAATGTTTCCGCTTGGATTTTGATTTCTGCATTGTTGATAACGGTACCACCTTCCACCCTCAGTTGGAATAGCATAACCGTTATCAAAGAAATTAATTTAATAAAGTTGAGTGATACAAAGGATAAAGCTTTAAAGCTCGTCCTTTTGTTGTAATAGTATTTCATTTCAATAAGTGTGTTGATTTAGTTAGCACTCTTTCTCTTTACTAATGAGGTAGCCGGAACAACATAGAAAGTAGAAGAGTTGAATTCATTTCATCGAAGCTATTGTTCAATTAAAATAGGAAGTTTTGGATTATCTTTTTGAGCCTATTCTACGTTAGAATATCATCTCGTAGCTATAGCTATGCTCTTCTACTCTGCCTTGAATAGACTCAAAAATATTAATCCAATCTATCCCAATTTTAAATGCTCAACAGCTTAAGAGATATCTCGTTGAAAGTAAAACTATGCTAATGAAGAATTATAAAATATAAAATTGTGATCAAAAAATATCAAAAATGAAGCAGTAGAGATGTTGCATTACAGTGCTTCATTTCTTGTATACGTCTAAAATTGCTAAAGTAATAGTTATTGCATACGGTCGCTAAAATACAGTAATTGTAAAGTTGGGTGTTGTGTTTTTTAATGGGGAAATTATTAAACTGTTTACTATTGGAAAGCTATCCTAGTTTATGATGTTAGTTATTTTAGTAATCAATGTTACAATCAAAAAAATGGTGTCATACAATTTCAAAACAGTAGGTATGAAAATGAGAAAGCTTCCCAAAAGCCCATAATTTCAATTATGGGTCTAAGTTTATAAGCCTTATCAAGATTTAAGTAATAAGTCTAGAAACAAAAAAAGCACATCAAATTGACATGCTTTTCGAAATGAAATATTAAACTATCCGTTACATTTGACCGTCGATTGTTGAAATTGTCCCGTCACTACTATAATCTATTTCGATAAATTTGACGCTTCGTAACCATGTTTTTCCGCCTGAAGGTTTGCTGTCGTGATAAAACAGATACCACTTATCTTTAAATTCTACGATGGAATGATGTGTGGTCCATCCTACTACGGGAGTTAAAATCACTCCTTTGTACTGAAATGGTCCGTAAGGGGAATCACCTACTGCATAACAGATTTGATGTGTATTTCCTGTAGAGTATGAGAAGTAATATTTGCCGTTGTATTTATGCATCCAAGGCCCTTCAAAGTACCTTCTATCATGATCACCAGCTTTCAAAGGCTCACCGTTTTCATCCAAAATCACTAGGTCTTTTGGTTCCTCCGCGAAGCCTTTCATATCAGCTGTCAGCTTCACAACTTTTGGACATAAAGCATCTTCATGATCTGCAGGTTCTTGCCCTACTTCTATGGCTTTATTGTCTCTGTATCGTTGTAATTGTCCACCCCAAATACCTCCGAAATACATATAATAATCTTCATCATTGTCTTGTAATACGGCAGGGTCAATGCTATAGCTTCCATCCATTGGAGTGGCTTCTGGAATAAAAGGGCCTTCAGGTTTGTCGCTGATGGCAACACCCATTCTGAAAATATCATTCTTATCCTTCATCGGAAAATATAAATAGTACTTTCCATTTTTCTCTGCGGCATCGGGCGCCCACATTTGTCGTCCTGCCCATGGAATATCTTCCAATTTTAAAACACACCCATGGTCCGTTACTTCACCATCAATTTCATCCATTGAAAATACATGGTAATCCTGCATATTAAAGTGGTCTCCATTGTCGTTTTCAGGTACTCCGGATTCTATATCATGTGAAGGGTAGATGTATAATTTCCCATTAAAAACATGCGCAGAAGGATCTGCGGAGTAAATATGATCTGCTATATATTTTGGTTTATTTTGTACTAATTCCATTGTATTTCTATTTGAATTAATTTATTGAAACATCTTCTAATTCTAATGCACTTGCTGATTGTTGTAATTGTCTTCTTTCTGAAAGATCAGACTGAATTTTAATGTTAAAGTCTTTCGTAATCACATAAAAAATAAGAGAGATAACAGACACCATAAAGGTGGTGGCTGGTACTAAGGAAGCTGTTAATCGGATTCCAAAAATCGCTTCATTTGACTGTACTATATTGGGTTCGTAACCATAAACTGATACAATCCATCCACACAATGCTCCTCCTAACCCAAGCCCTGCCTTCAAGGCAAAAACAATCCCTGAGAATACAAAACCTGTCGCTCTTCTGTTGTATTTCCATTCTGAATAATCTGCAACATCACCCATCATTGCCCATAAAAGTGGAATCGTTGGGGCATAGAAAAGGGATTTTAGAATATTTAAAGTAAATGCTAAACCTACGTTATCTTCTGGTACGAAAAAGAACAATCCTGTAAAAACTGCTGTCATAAATAAACAAACAATAAATGTATTACGTTTTCCGAATCTCTTGGCTAGTGGAGCTGATAATGTCAGTACTCCGATGATGGTCACAAACTGACCGATCATATTGAAAAAGCTAAACCCTACGCTGAATGCATTACTCTTATCCGGCAATGCCAGCAATCCAAAAGTTCCCATCAGCTTTTGTAATAGAGAAGGATCACCACTTGTATTTTGAATTAAATTGAATTGTTCGAGGAATGAAAAAATGGCTTCTGGTTTCATGTAATAGCTAAAGAAGTAATACATTCCTCCTCCCCATAATGATAAGGTAGTGAAAATGAAAAGCGTCACGATAAACATCGAGAACCAAGGTCCGTTTTTCTTCAGGTCATTAAAATCTTGTTTGATACTTGTCTTTTGAGATGGTGGTGGTGTGATCCTTTCTTTGGTAGATAAGAATGTAATCACAAAAAACACAATTGCTACTAACGAGAATATACCAATTGTTATTGACCATCCTTTTTGATCATCACCTTGTCCAAACTTATCTACCAATGGTAAAGTAAAACCTTGCACCACCAATGAGGCGATCATAGCCAATACAAATCGGACAGAACCAATGTTTGTTCTTTCATTAATATCACTTGACATCACTCCATGCAATGCAGAATAAGGTGTATTGTTAAGGGAATAAATAGCCATTAGGAGCGTGTATGTGATACCTGCGTAAATGACTTTATACCTTTCTGTAAGGTCAGGAGTGGTAAAAGCTAGAAAGAAAAATAAGCCAAATGGAATGGCAGTCCAAAGCACCCAAGGTCTGTATTTCCCCCACTTTGTATTGGTCCTGTCAGACATAATTCCCACAACGGGATCTACAAAAGCATCAATCACTCTTGCTAAAAGCAGTATGGTACCTGCGGCGGTGGCTTTTATGCCGAATACATCCGTATAAAAGCCCAATTGGAACACCAACATGATCTGGAATACAAAATTCACGGAGCAATCACCAAGGCTGTAACCAATTTTCTCTTTTAAAGATACTTTTTGATCGTTCATTTTCATTAAAAAAATAGGGGTATGTTATTGTAATATCCATTCTAGAATAGAATGTCGAAAAACTCCATCTTAATTCTTCCAAGCTACTGTCTTCTTCATTTTTTCCATTGATGAAAAAACGAAGCAAAAAAATCTAGGCTGTGAACGCAAAAGCTAAATTTTATTCCATAAGCCTAAAATCTTCAAAACTCGCTACGCTCAAACAAACGAAGATTTTTTCACGGCTTATTCCACAAAATTCTTAACGCTTTTCCATTCAATGCCACTTTGAAGGTTCTACAACTAAAAGATAGATCACCAATGAGCTAGAGGTTACGAATTTATACGACATTTCTCCATTAATTTGATTTAAGAAGTATGAGAGAAGAGTAGGTTTATCTTTTTTGTGATAGAGGTAATAATTATTGATAATGTCTTTGTTAATCACAATATCCCTCTTCATTCTTACCTCTTAACTCTTACCTCAATGTTTTTGTTAGGTGGAGAAAGTGGTACTACTATTCCCAGCTTTCTCCCCATTGCTAACTCTATTCTTGAAGGCCTTCTAAGAAGCCTGTATGTGCTTTTTTGATGACGAAATCTTTATCGTATAATAAAGGCCAATCGTCGTGTCCTTGAACACTTGGTATCCAAGATTCATTATCTTTCAATCCCCAAATCGTTAAGGCGAACTTACTGCTTTCTGGAATTGCATTGTATACTTCCACCACTTCTCTCACTTTGTCTTTTTGAGCAAATTCTCTTTCTTCCGTTGAAGAAGTAAGATCATTATCAGGGTTGATTTTTACATCCAATTCAGAGAAGTGCATCAATAATCCTTTATCAGTAATCATCTTTGTATTCTCTGCAATCGCACTTTTTGATGGACCATTGTAACTGATGTGCATTTGGAAACCTACACCATCCAATGGTACATTATTCGTTTGGAAATTATCCACAATTTTACTGATCACACCATTCAATTTTGTCTTATCCCAGCACAAGTTGTAATCGTTGTAGAAAAGGAGACAATCAGGGTCTGCCTCTCTTGCCCATTCGAAACACTTCTGAATGTAGTTTTCACCCATTCTTTCTAAAAATACAGTGTTTCTATAATTGCCTCCTGCATCATCAATAGCCTCGTTAACCACATCCCAAGACACTACTTTTCCTTTGTATCTTGTTACCGTAGTTTTAATATAATCTTCTACCATATTTGAGAATTCCTCATCTGTTCCTTCAAAATTCTCTACCCAACTTGGAGTGGCAGCATGCCAAATTAAAGCATGACCGTGAACTTCCATTCCGTTGTTTTGAGCGTATTCCACCAACTGATCTGCCAATGTAAAATCATATCTCCCTTGCTCAGGATACATGATGTTCATTTTCATTTCCCATTCAGCAGAAATCTGATTGTACTCTCTTCTGTAAATTTCGTCATGCGAACCATTCAAACGGTTCACAATCGTAGCCATCCCGACTCTGAAGGTAGTAGCCACATCTTTTAGAGGAGTATCAGGCTCAACTCCATCCGCTTCCAAAGTAGTTACAGATTTGGAATTGGAGAACGTGGAAGTTTTTTCCTTCAGTTGAGCCTTCACTCTCAAATAAAAAGTCTGTCCGTTCGCTAATTCTTCAAAAGTATAAAAGTCATCCTTTGTCACTACGCTTTCATAAGGAGCCACTAGGTTAGAGAAGTTTTCATCCGTAGCAAGGTTCAGCTCATAACTTTGAGCATTGACAACGCTTGTCCAATCTGCCGTAAAACTACTTGCTTTAAGGTTTGAAATCTTATAAATATCAGGTGCTGAAAGTGTTACTTCCTGCTCTTTATTATCTACACAAGACTGTAATGAAAGTACTAATGCAGCCAATAGATATACTAAAATTCTTTTCATGATTCTATTATTTTCTAAGTTTGAAACAGTCCAGGGAATAGCTCCCTGGATTGTTTGTCTACACTATTATTGTTCGAAATAGGTAATATTGTCTACATAATAATTACCTGCTGTATTTCCCTGAATGACCACCCAAGGGTATTCAGTATTACCATCTATCTGATCAACGAGGTCATATTCTAATGTCACCCATTTACCCGGTTCGACATCAAGGAAATAGCCCGTCTCAAAATCGCTTTCCAGCTGTAATTTTAAGGAACCTGCTTGTTCGAAATACACATCTATCGTTATTTTATCTGCCGCCACACCTACAATCTGACCGTTTCTTACGGCATTGACTGAGAATGGATCTACTTGTGTCATCATTAATACAAAATCAGAAGCGTTTACAGCATCAGTTGCTGGGTTGGCCACTACAGAAACATCTTGTCCCCAAGCGTTCCAATCCCCTACTTGCTCGTCTTCAAAATCACCATAAACTGTTCCGTTGTTTCCTCCAATATCCAATGCATAGTATTTGATATTATCGATGTAATAACTTCCTGCTGTATTGCCTTGGAAAAGGATCCATGGGTATTCTTTCGCCGCATCCACTTGACCTTCTAAATCATACTCCAATGTTACCCACTCACCTGCTGGCACCGCTTGGAAATAACCTGTAGCAAAATCACCTTCAATTTGAAGTTTTAATTCTCCTGCCACTTCCATATATACATCTACTACGATCTTGGTAGCGAATGGCGTAACCTGTGGAATATTTCTCACTGCACTGTTTTGCCAAGGCTCTGTCTGCGTCATTTTTAATACTCTATCCGAAGGGTTAACCGCAGAACCTGAAGGGTTGCTCACCACTGAAACATCTTGTCCCCAAGCATTCCAATCGCCAACTTCTCCGTCTTCAAAATCACCTAACAGCAAGAACGCATCCCCACCTACTGGTGGTAAATCAGGATCTCTCTGAGCAATTACAATTTCCTTTGAAACCGTATCTACACCCATATTATTTCCTGTATATAAAGTGATTTTGTAAGTCCCTTCATTAGGGTAATAAGTCGTATCAACATCTTGAGATCCTCTAACAAACGGTCCATCTTCTTTGAACTTCCATGAGCTCATAATTGAAGTTCCGGTAGACTGATTATCCAGTACAATATAGTTTGGATTTTCGCTTGAAGGAGTTGCCGTAAAAGCGGCTTTTGGCATTTCTTCCACTGGAGAAGAATCCTCATTAGAACATCCCCATATCGAAAGAAGTCCTATAAGATATATGTATAATAAGTTCTTTTTCATAGTTCATTCAATTTCAATTTGACAAGACACTATTAGTAGCCAGGGTTTTGATCTGCTGCTGAGATTTCTGGATTCACATCAATCTCTTTTTGAGGAATAGGAAGTAATTCTGACTTACCAGCGACAAAGCCTGTTCCTGCTAAAACTGTTGATGCTAAATCCCATCTTAATAGATCATTGAACCTCACTTGCTCCCCTGCCAATTCCACTTTTCTTTCGTGAATAATCGCTTGGAAAATCTCTGACTTACTTCCTACAGGATAAGTAGCGTTCATTTCACTAGAACCATACAAAGGCATATTTACTCTTGCTCTCACTTGGTTCATCAGTTCAATGGCTTTTGAAGCATTTCCTAATTCGTTTTCAGCCTCAGCCCACATCAATAATACATCTGAATAACGAATGACTCTGTGATTGATTCCTGATGCAATCTCTTCCTTAGGGCGTTGGTAATAGTTCTGGTATTTCTTCCATGCCGCTCTGTGGTCTGGCAGACTTACAACTTCAGTTCCATTATTGAATAACTCACCGTCCGTATAAAAATTGGCTGTATAACGAGGATCATTCGCTTCATATTCGTCCAAAAGATCGTCTCCAGGATAAGAGTTGAACCAGTCGTTCCAACCGTATTCTTGCCCTCTCAAAGAAACAAACTGCATTCCTGAAGCATCTTCTACCCACCAAGTATCTTGGTCTGACCAACCAAACTCACGTGTGAAACCTACCTCAAATACTGACTCTGAATTATATTCTGTTTCCTCCAAGAAGTTATCCATATAATCAGCCACCAATGTATAGCCCGTCACATTTTGGAAAGCATTCGCTGCTTCTTGCCATTCTTTTCTGAACAAGTGCATTTTTCCTTTTAATGACCATGCCGCGCCTGCCGTTGCTCTACCTCCATCAGTAGCTCCTTGAGTAGGTAAAAGTGAAGCGGCTAGTTCTAAATCTTCTAAAATAAATTGATATACTTCTTCTTTTGTAGCTCTTGGATTTGGCACTGAAGTCAACTCAGGGTAGATCGGTACACCACCGAAACGCGTCACTAATAAATGATAGTAAAAGGCTCTCATAAAGTGCGTTTCTCCTAGTGCTTTATCAATATCACCTTGTGTTACATTCTCAAACTTATCTTTATTTGAGATCACAAAATTCGCTTTATTAATTCCTCTGAAACAGTTGTCCCAATAGGTAAAAATACCTTCGTGATTGGAGTCAAACGTAAAATTATAATACTGACGTTTGTCTGCTTCATGCTGAGGATTGAGGTCTACTTCATGTCCCATATTATCATTCATAAAAAATAAATGACGGATGTAAAGTCCTTTGGACTGAAGGTTGACATAAGAGGCATCTACAGAAGATTGCAACTGTGATTTATTCTTAAAATAAGTGTCTTCTGTCAGTTCATTTGGATTGGAGATGTTGAGGAAATCTGTACTACAGCTACTTCCAAAAACGATCATCAATAATGATAAATATATAGAGTTTCTTGTGTTCATGATTCTAGAAGTTTAATTGTAAACCGCCAATGATTGTAACAGGAGTTGGGTAATTACCTCTGTCAATTCCAGTCTCTGCAGGGTTATTGCCACTTGCAGCCGCTGCACCTACTTCAGGATCTAAACCTGAGTAATTTGTAATTGTAAATAGGTTTTGACCACTCACATAGAACCTGCATCTAGAGATGTATTTTGATAATACATTCTTCGGTAAAGTATAGCCCAATGTCACGTTTTTCAATCGGATATAAGAACCGTCTTCTACAAAGCGATCTGAAGTTCTTAAGTTGTCACCCGACTCGTTTAATCTTGGCACATCTGAATCTGGATTCTCAGGAGTCCAAGCATTCAACATCATAGGATTGGCATTGAAGAAACGTTGACCGCCTTCCAAGTACCATCTTGTAGTGTTGTAAATTTCATTGCCATAAGTACCATTGAAGAAGATGTTCAAATCAAAGTTTTTGTAATTGAAATCCATATTCAAACCAAAAACAACATCTGGTGTAGGGTTACCAATAATGGTTCTGTCATGATGATCAATTACCCCATCAGGTACACCGTCAGGTCCTGAAATATCTCTGAATTTTATGTCTCCAGGAGCAGTGTTAGAGGTTTGAATTGGAGAAGTATAAATCTCTTCCCATGATCTAAAGATACCTACCGTTTGATAACCGTAAAAATGTCTTAATGGCTCTCCTTCAACACTTCTCAAAATAGATCCGTTATTTTCGTAATAGCCTTCAAACAGTGTTTCACCGCCTAAATCATTCACTCTGTTTTGCATGGTACTGATGTTCATATTTACAGCCCACTGCAATTCTTTTTCCTGATTTTTTACTCCTAAATTAAATTCAAAACCGCTTACTTGTGCTGAACCTGCGTTTTTAGCTTGAGTAGCATTTACCCCACCAATCGATGACACTTGTCTTACATTGATCAAAAGGTCATCACTCTCATTTTTATAATATTCAGCTGATAAAGTCAGACGGTCTTCAAAGAATCCTAAATCCACACCAACATTGGTCATATAAGTAGTTTCCCATTTCAAATCTGGGTTTGGCAAGTTACCTGCAGTTGTACCAAAGGCTTGATAAACGCCATTCGCTCCACCAAATACATAACGGTGATTTCCTGAAACAATAGAAGCGGAGTATCTGTAATCACCAATATTGTCATTACCTACTGAACCGTAACTACCTCTTAGTTTTAATTGAGACATCCAGTTGGTTTCAGGGATAAATGCTTCATCCAACACATTCCAACCTAACGATAAAGAGTAAAAGCCAGCCCATCTGTTGTTAGCACCAAATCTTGAAGAGGCATCACGTCTGTATGACGCTGCGAATAAGTATTTTCCATCATAATCATAATTCACACGACCCAAATACCCTAGTTTTCCATAATCTACCGCGAAAGAACCACCTGTAAGATCTGTATTGGTTGTGTTCTTGATTTCGTTTGTGATCTCATTAAAACTTGATGTACCCGCATTCATATTTTTCTTTTCAATACGCTCTGCTACTAACACTGCATTTACATTGTGCTTTCCGAATTGACGGCTGTAATTGGCCTGACCGATCAATGTCATCATCGCATGTGAACCATATCCTTTTTCTATCAATGATCGGTTAGGGCGAGCCAATGCTGATCCATCATCATAAGAAGGAGAGAATAATTCGTTGGTATAATTGAAGTAATCAATACCACCTTGTCCCTTGATGGAGAACCCTTGGAATAATTCTAATTCTGCGGAAAGCGTACCCATTAAGTTCACTCTTCGGTTAGAGATTTCAGTGTGCTCCAATACTCTCACTGGGTTTTCTGCATCTTGACCATCCAATTGAATATCTGTACCTTGATAACCACCTAGATTACTTGCATTGTAAACGGTAAGGTAAGGAGGCATTTTGATCGCATGTTCTAATGCTGAACGTCCTGCACTAGTTTGTTCTGGCTTTTTCTCTGTACTAGAAACCGAGAACGTCTGTGCTACTTTTAATTTTCCTTTGGTATAGTTAGAGTTTGCTCTGAACATAAAACGTTCAATTCCTGTATTTTTCAACACCCCTTCTTGGTTCATATAATTACCACTGATACGGTAATTGGTGTTCTCACCACCTCCAGATAATCCAATATTATAATTCTCTATAATACCTTGCTGGAAGATTTCATTTTGCCAATTCGTATTATACTTACTGATATCAGCATATTTAGGATTATCCAATCGTCCTTCAGCTGCATTGCCCCACATTTTAGAGTAAGCGATATAATCATCACGGGACATTACATCATTTTGGTTTTGGACAGATTGCACACCTCTATAGCCATCAACGTCAATTTTGATATCACCTGATTTACCTTTTTTGGTCGTAACCACTACTACACCATTGGCACCCTGAGCACCATAAATAGCCGTAGTGGAGGCATCTTTCAGTACCGACATGGATTCAATATCCGAGGGGTTCAAATCACCCAAACCTTGTACAATAATTCCATCTACAACGATAAGCGGATTATTTCCACTGGTACCCATCACACCACGAATCTGTACGATTGGGTCACTACCAGGTGAACCATTATTGGTTACTGAAACACCCGTGGCTCTACCTTGTAAAGCCTGATCTGCAGTATAAACAGGAGTAGAAGTAATCAGTTCTGAATCTACCGTTGCAATAGCACCCGTCACTTTAGCTCTTTCTTGGGTACCATAGCCTACCACTACAATTTCTTCCAATTGTTTCACATCTTCATTAAGTGAAATATTGATTTCTGCTTTAGTTCCTATGGATATTGTTTTCTCAATATACCCGATATACTTAAAACGTAACTCTGTTTTATTTACAGGTACTTCAATTGAGTAAGCACCATCAAAATTGGTTATTGTTCCAATAGTAGTCCCTACGATGTAGACATTTACACCTGGTAAGGGCATGTCATTACTGCTATCAACAACAACACCTTTAATGATTTTTGCATCTTGAGCATAGAGAAGTTTAGGAAATAGAAGAATGCAAAATAGAGTTATCAGGAGGCGTACCTTATTCGAAACACCTACCCTACATAAGTAATTGTTCATTTCATGTTCTATGTTAAATTCATCAGAAGCTGTATTTGTGGGTTTACTGAGAAACTTTCAAAATACAGTGAATAGTAAGAGTTAGCATACATCAGAAGTCGAAATATTTTTAAGTAAAAGTCCTTTTCATTTTATTCATCAACTTTATAATAGTAAAAAAATATGCCTTCAATAGGCTTGTTAATTGTGTCGAAACTGTTGGCTTATTTTCTATGTCAATGACACAAAAAGAATAATAAGACCAACCAAACTAGTTATAACCAAGACCTCTAGTACTACTAATTTCCTAGAGTGAACATTTTGTTCGCTTGACTTTTTTTTCATACTGCAAGTTGTATAATTGTACTTTATACAAATAATAAAAATGAAGCTAAATTTATCAATAATGACGCTGAGAGGCCGTTCTGCAACATTTTTCACAAGGTGCGCTTCATTTATTTTAGGGGTATCACTTAAAAAAATCATTTTAAAAACGTGTTGTGATTTAGTTGATGAATATTCGATAGATAAGTAAAGTGTTTTTTATGGTGGTTCTTGAGCCACAATGCATTGTGGCTATACATTAGTGCATCATTTCAAGTTTATTTCTTTTGTAACCTGCTTCCTTTTTTTAGACCCATAATTGAAATTATGGGCTTATGGGAAGACACCTCATTTTACTTTTGTAGATCAATTGTATTACCACTCCTTCCAACTCAGCAACTCAAAATTTTAAGGTGAAAAATAAAAAACGGAATAGCTTCCCATAAGCCCACAACTTCAGTTGTGGGTCTACGAAAAAAACTCGATATAATACCGAGTTCTTCTTTACAATAAATATGTTTCTTGTTGCTAATCTTCCATCTCTTTCATTTCCTGAGTAGGCAGGATATTGAAATGCTCCTTATAACATTTCGTGAAATAAGATGGAGAAGAAAAACCGGTTTGATAGCCGACTTCACTCATATTATTATTCCCTGCCAATATCAATTTGCGGGCTTGTTCCAATCGAATTCTCTTAATAAAGACAGTAGCTGTTAAACCTGTCAAAGCTTTGATTTTTCTGTACAACTGACTTCTACTCAAATGTAGTACTTCAGCCAATTGTTCTACGTTCAAATTCGTATCAGAAAGGTTTTCATAAATATAATCAGTAATGGTTTTTAAGAACTCTTGATCGACGCTAGTGGTATTTGTTTGTTCAAACCCTTCCTCTTGGTATTTACCAATAAAGCGATCAAAAATCACTTGTCTTGACTTCAATAATTGATTGATGGTAACATGCAACAACTCCAAATCAAAAGGCTTTTGGATATACGCATCTGCACCCAAATGAATCCCTTTGATCTTATCTTCCTGATCATTTTTGGCAGTCAGAAGGATCATAGGAACATGGCTGATTTTGAGGTTTGTTTTTACTTTCTCACACAATGTGAAACCGTCCATATTCGGCATCATTACATCAGAAATAATAATATCTATATTCCTGCTTTCTAAGATTTCCAAAGCATTCACACCATCCGAAGCTTCCACTATTTGATAGTGTTCTTGTAATGCTTCCCTCAAGTAAGAACGTAACTCATAGTTGTCTTCAACAAGTAATACAGATTGTTTTTTGCTAGAGGAAGAAGGAGTAGTAGCCGTAGATTTATGCTTTCCTACAGCCAGCACATATTTCTTTCTGTTCAAAGCTTCTTTATCAAAAATCTGATCTGCTGAAAGATGCTCTTTCCCCACTGGGAAATCAAGATGGAAGGTCGTCCCCACATTCACTTTACTCTCTACCGAGATCCTCCCTTTATGTAATTCCACAAACTGTTTTACTACTTCCAAACCAACACCCGTACCTCCATAATAAGCATCTTGATGTGAATCAACTTGATAAAAACGATCGAATACTTTATCTAAATTTTCGCTTGGGATACCAGGCCCTGTATCGCGTACTGAAATCCTTAAGTAATGCTCCACAAGCGAAAGATTAATATTGATTTCTCCTTCTTGGTCCATCAATTTAAACGCATTTGAAAAGAGGTTAAAGATGATCTTCTCAATCATACTTTCATCCAAATAGATTTTGATTTCTTTATTATAATCTCTTGTAATGGAAATTTCAATCTGTCTACTTTCTGCCTCTTCTTCAAAGAATAAAATCGCTTCTTCAATGGCTTCTTCTGGATTGAGCAATTGAGTTTTCAAGCTAATATTCTTAGAATTCAACTTTCTAAAATCCATCAACTCATCTATAAGGTGTTTTAAGCGAAGCGCATTTCTGTAAATAGAGACATTCTTTTCCCTTAATTGTTGAGTAGAAAACTGACCGGAAATCATATCTGAAATTGGATTCAAAATCAATGTCAGTGGCGTTCTAAACTCATGGGAAATGTTCGTAAAGAACTGAAGTTTTGCCTTTGTCAACTCCTCTTCCTGCAATCGTCTTTCTCGCTCACCTTTGGCTTCCTCCAAAATTTGTACTCTTGCCTTCATCAATCTATTCAAAATGAAAAGGCCACACAAGAACAATAATATGTATAGTAAAATAGCTAGATTGGATTGGTACCAATACGGCAAGACTTTGATTTTAATCGTCTTCTCTGGCGTCCAAACACCATTATTATCCATTCCTTTTAAATGGAAAACATACTCTCCTCTTGGCAAAGAAGTGTAGGTCACATTTCTGACAGCTCCTACATAATTCCATGATTTTTCAGGTCCTTCTAAGTAATAAGCGAAGTCGATTTTATCTGAATATGGAAAGTCAATTCCTGTAAAATTAATAGAGAAAATGTTCTCCTCTTGTGACAATGTTATCTCCTCCCCATCCTTGATTTTCTTTTTGATTTGTTCTATATCATTCTGAAAATTAGTTTGATGTATGCTTATTGAATTAAAGAAAATTTCGGCATCGCACTCTTGAGGCTGAATGATGGAAGCGTTGATGTAATTTAAACCTTCAATAGATCCTGTATAGATTGTATTGGTGACCGCATCATAATCAATAGCATTATAATTAAAAGTTTCAGACACCAAACCATCTTTTTTAGAGAAGTAACGGATAGAATCGTTCCACTTCTGAATGACCGCAATTCCGTTTTTACTAGTCAACCAAATGTTACCGGATTTATCTTCCGCAATACCACAAATCACCTTCCTGTCCACCTTATTATTACTGAAGTAAGGCGACAATTCTTGAGTTTTCAAATCGTACTTAAACAACCCTGCCCCATCGGTTCCAATCCATAATTGTTGTGCACTACTGATATAAAGCGATAATATATTATCCCCACCCAACTGCTGATCAAGTACCTTTTGAACTTTAAATTCTTGATAATGTGTATCTATAAAAAACAGTCCTTCTGTCGTTCCCACCCACACATTATCCTGATGATCTATACAAACGTTTCTCACGTCTTTCGTCGACAAACTATTGGACACAAACTCTCCGTAATTAGGGTAATGGATTTGATTGTCTTGGGGATCATAATAGTTGACTCCTCTATCAAAAGTGGCAATCCAAATTCTCCCCTTACTGTCTTCATCAAAGAAAATCACACGGTCTGAAGACAAATCAGAGTTGTCTTTAGTGTAGTTGATAAATGAGGTTTGATGTTTGGGAAGCAAGTAAATACCATTGCCCCAAGTAGCGACCCAAGTCTGTCCTTTGCTGTCCTTAAAAACAGATTGAACGGCATCACTCCCTAATCCTTTAAAGAGGTTATTTTGAAGGGTATTGATTGAGGTAAATTGATTTCTTTTTTGATCGTAAACCGTGATTCCTCCTCCATCTTGTCCTATCCAGAGTTTATTTTTTTGATTTGAAATAATACTATTGACAGAAGAAGTAGCCAATGAGTTTTTATTATAAGGATCGTGGATCAAATGCTTGAATTTATAAAAATTGGGATCAAACAATCCTATTCCAAACTCATAATAACCAATCAATATTTTGGATTGATCAACAGCATATAACGACCAAACTGAATTAGAAGAGAGAGAATTATTTTCTTTGGCATTACTCTCCAAATGAGTGTATTGCTTTCCATTTTTCTGATCAAAAATAAAGATTCCATCGTTTTCAGTAGCTACAAAAACACCCCAATCACTTTCACAAAAATCCATGATACGTGTTGTGGTTATTGGGTAAACCGTCACTTTGTCTTCTTTTATGGTATAAATACCCGACTCCACTGTTCCAATCCAAAGTGTTCCATCCTCTGAAAAATATACTTTCTGAATGCTAATAGAAGAAGGTAAGTTTTGGTGTTTTACCTTCGAAAATGATTTAGAAACATAATCAAAAACAAATAGTCCTTGATTGGTCGCTAAATAGTAATGTTTATTATCTTTTGTAGCAATTGAGGTAATTTTAAAGTACTCATCAATAGTGAGATTCAAAGGATAAAAATCAATCTTGTTCTCTTTTGATTTTATATAAATTCCTTTCGTGTTAGTGGCTAAAAGTAGCGAATGATCAGGAGTTTCGATCATTCCGAAGGTCACAACATCTATTTCACTTGGAATATAAACTGCTGTAAATTTATCTTTTTGGGCATCAAAATAACTGATCCCCTTATTGGTTCCTACCCAAAGCTGTTGGTGTTGGTCAATAATCGAGCATCTTATAAAATTATCATTGATTTTGGAGGAATCAGAAAAGGTGTAGTTGAACAATTCATAATTCAACCCATCATACCTATAAATACCATTTCCAAAAGTCCCCACCCATAAAAAGCCTTGCTGATCTTTATTGATATCTGTTATTGGCCTTCCATCGGCTTTTAAATTCAGTTGAATAAAGTCGTTTTGCTGGCCGTGAACCGATAGGGATAAAAAAGTTAAAAGTAATAGTAAATAATAATTCATAAATCAGTACTGAAGTGAAGGTTATTATCTAAATGATAAAAAGTGATCACGAATTCATTTCATATCGTACTCTATAATTATACAGAGAATAAACTCATTTATAAAATTTCAAGTAGGATTTGATTCATTATTCATCGTGATCACCGCTTATTCTAGTAATTATTTACCCTTTTGTTGGTGAATTTGCCAATTCTAATACTGCATGATAAGCTTTCTTAGGTTGGTTGTTTCGATCAAAAAGTAATGGATGATCCGTTCTCCCTTCAATCGGCCAATTGTTTCTCCAAGTATGAGCATCATTCACGCCCCAAAACGTTACTCTTCCTATTTTCTCTTGATACTTTAAAAGCACTTTGAAAAGGTCTACATAGTTTTGAGCCAATTTGGCCTGCATACTATCTGGAAGCGTAGAAGTATAAGGATCAAACTCTGGTACCAACGCATATTTTTGAGAGATTTCTGCTGAGATTTCTTCCGTTGGGAAAGGTAAAACAGAGATATCCAATTCTGTCAACATCACTTTTACACCAAGTGATGCAAAATCTGTAATACTCTTTTCAAACTCAGGAATTTTTACATAATCAATACCATAATGTGCCTGCATACCGATACCGTCCACTCTGATGCCTTTATCGATCAGGTTCTTAACTAATTTGACAGCTTCTGCTCTTCGGTGGGGTAAAATCAAAGAATAGTCGTTGTAATATAACTCAGCATCAGGGTCTGCCTCATGAGCAAATTGGAAAGCTAATTCAATAAAATCTTCACCAATAATTTGGTGCCACTTACTTTTACGAAGTCCTTCTTTATCATCAATTGCTTCATTGACCACATCCCATGCCTGTACTCTTCCTTTGTATCTTCCAACTACGGTATGAATGTGATCTCTCATTCTTTCAATCAGCTGTTCTCTAGATACAGTATTTCCTTCATCATCCAAAAAGAACCAATCAGGAACTTGAGAGTGCCATACCAACGTATGCCCAACAATAAACATATTGTTTTTCTCTCCGTATTCAACGAATTGATCGGCTTCTTTGAAATTGTAAACGCCTTTAGAAGGATGGATTTCTTCAGGTTTCATACAATTTTCGGCGACAATAGAATTGTATTGTTGTTCTACTAAATCAGCGGATTGTTTGCGAACTCCATTGGTGTGATCTACATGCAAAGCAGTGCCTAAGAGAAACTTTCCTTCAAATGCTTCTTTAAGAGTTGGTATAGTAGATTCTTTTTTTGTGGATTGATTCTGACAGCTAAGGGATACCAAAAGTACTGCTAATAACAGCACATGACTAATCGTTTTCATCTTAATGAAAATTTTAAATTAAACAGTAGTCAATTTGGTTATAATAGCTTTTTTTGTTTCGACACTACTATTTAGCTATTTATTTGGTTAAAGTCAAATTAATGGGAGGGATTAGCTGTATTTATTGTCTTATAAAACCATAGAGGTCCTACTTTCAAACTTCCTTCTTCTTCATTTTGTCTTGAAACAAAACGAAGCAAAAATTCAAGGCTATGAAGGCAAAAGCTAAATTTTATTCCTTTCGCCTAAATGATTTTAAACTCGCTTTGCTCAAACAAAAAAATCATTTTTAACGGCTCTCTTCATAAAATTCTTAACGCTTTTCCCTTCAATGCCAATGGGGAGGTACTACAAAACTTCTACAGTAGTAAGATAAATTATTGGATCGTCTTCAAAATATTATCCACTTCAATTTTTAAAGGTTTTCCAGCTTTCAAATCCAATGCTAGACTTTCACTGTAATAATCTCCTTTTCCTGGTGTCATGTCTTGGTTATTGTCAATCACGAAAGTCAGATAACATTTTCCTTCATGAAGATAAGTCAATTGAAAGTTATTTTGGCTTTTTGAGATTTCAGGGAAAAGAAGTACTTCATTCATCATTTTTTCTGAGATATAGCCGTACTCTGTTTTGAAGTTCCCATTATTATCCGTCAACGGTTCTCTTGATAAGTAAACACTGATCTTATTGTCTTTACTCAAATCTGATCTTTTGAAGGATAAATCTACTGTTGCAATATTTTCAATATCATTAATTTGAATTGGGTCTTGTGCTAACTCTCCTAATTCAGCATAACTCTTGTTCCCTGCCTGCATCATATAACTTGCTGACGTCACTACAGGGTATTGCTCTCCCCAATCTGCCAAAGGCATTCCATTTGGAAAACGTTTTACTACTTCTTTCGTAGGGAAATTATATTTTTCAGATGCTTTTTGGGCTAAATCAGAATGTAGAAGTGAGCCATTAAACTCCATGTGTTTACTAGGTTTGTTGGACCCCATTCTACTGGTGTATGAAACCATTTTCATTTTATTATCTTTAAAACTCACCTTTACCCACATAATGTCTTTTCCACCATAAGCATCTACAAAAAGGTATTCGTTGTTTTCAGCTTCGGTTAATACAAAGTAACTTGTACGATAGATATCTGCTAAGATTCCGCCGTTTCTGAGCATGATTGTTTTCACTCCTTTATATTCAGCGACAAAGAAAGTATTGAACAGGTTTCCCATGGTTCCACCTTCAAATAAACCATGAATTTGGGAAGTGTTGATCGCTCTAAAGTCAAAGGCAAACCAAGGAATCTTTTGACCTAAGAGAAAGATATCTCCTACCCAATGTCCTTGCATTTTGGTCATAAAATCAAATCCTTCATTATCAATATTGATTGGGGTTAATTCTGGGGCTTTATAATACATAGTTGGTGTTTTTACAGTAATTGAATTAGTATTGGCTTCTAATGGGAAATTCTTTTCTGCCCATTCCTTCAACTTTAAGCGGTCCTCTTTCATCATCAAACCGCTTTGAGGCATTGGGTTAGAAGCATTGTTGATTCTATTGAGAAGACCTCTGTTTTTTACAGCTTCTACTAGATTATCATAAGTGGTAAGGTCCATTCCCGCACTTGGGCTTTCACCCGAATGACAGTAAAAGCAATTGTTGTCTATAATCTGTTTGATATTTCCATTATAAGAAACAGCAGACAGTTGAACTTCTACATCCTGATCTTGTGTATTGATGGTTTTACAAGATTGGATTCCAATACTGAATAGTAAAGAATAGAAAAGTGATTTATGCAATAATTTCATGTTCTGTCAGGTGTATTATGTTGATAGTTCAAAGGTATAGGTAGAAAAAATGTGATTTTTTGATCTATATCAAAAACTATTTCTGAGCTCTCAATCTACTCAAAGTCTCTTGTGAAATCCCTAAAAAAGAAGCGATCAACCCTAACTTTACTCTTAATTCTATCTGAGGAAAATAACTTTGCAAGACCTCATATTTTTGTTTTGCGGTAAGAAAAGACCAGTTTTTTGAAATTTGATCAATAATCATCAACATCTCTTCAGAAAGCAAACGAGCGAAAGTATTGGTGATGGCTATTTTAGGTTGATCTAGCTACATCCGTTACTAAAATTACCACATTTATAGTAATGTTTTTC